>PLUB01000023.1 GCA_003164755.1 Methanosarcina sp.
ATAACATATTACTACTTTTGATTTCCTTTTTGTTTTACTATATCCTTATAAAAGATTTTTTGCAACGGAACCATATTTTTTGGGTCAGCTTTCAGAGCAAAATCAAAAGGTATGATGCAGTAATGAAATGAGCAGTAAAAGAACATCTCTGTGCATAAGAGATATATTAAGAAACAAGAGATTCAGCACAAAAAGAGCTCCATAGAACGAGTTTTTGCAGTAATTAAAAAATATTCAGGCAGGGTAATATCTAACTCAGCATCTGAAGACTCATAGATCCTCATTTTGCCAACAATATGACAAATCTAGTTTATGTGCCCTTTATGATATAATGGATATTTTCATAAACCAACAATTATCGGCAACATTCGCAGAAAGATTTTATATACTTAAAAACTTAATCAGTGTCTAGCAAGTAATTTATGAGGTGATCTTAATATCCAACATGAGAAATTTTGTTTTACGAGACAAAGATGGCAATGAACAGGGAATTTTCACTGGAAAACAGCCTCGACAAGCCGCTTTAAAAGCTGCAAACAGGGGCACTGGGACCAAATCCAAACCTGAGATTATCCGCCTCAGGGAACGTGGAACAAAGAAAGTACATATTTTCAAGGCATGGAAGCAAATTGTCGAAGCCCCCAAAAATAGACCTAGCTGGATGCCGGAGAAAATAAGTAAGCCCTTTGTCAAGAAAGAGAAAATAGAAACGATCGAATAAATATAGTTTCCTTATATGCCCTGAAAATCAGGGTTCTTTCATTTCTTTTTGATATTCATAAACGAAATTAGCTTGTAAGTGTCTTCAATATTTAGGACTGTTTAATTGAACAACACTTCTCTCCTGCAAATTTAGTTTTTCAACCCATATATCCAAAAATCACTAGATTTTGAACCAGAGTTCATAAGGCTGGATTTTTATTTTATTAATCCTTTCTGGCTATACCAATCATAATAATGGACAAAGCGCTACTTATTGAATTTAGTCAGTGGCAAAAATATTTTTTCGCTTACTAGGTATTTC
The DNA here is from genome assembly GCA_003164755.1 of Methanosarcina sp. Taxonomy (GTDB): domain Archaea; phylum Halobacteriota; class Methanosarcinia; order Methanosarcinales; family Methanosarcinaceae; genus Methanosarcina. The sequence goes on from PLUB01000023.1 coordinate 1,025, forward strand.
ATCCTGGTCGGTTATTTGATTTCTCCGCGGATTGACTTTACCAACTTCTTCTCAAGATCTTGCGCAGGCACTATAGAATTCTCAAGTGCAGAGTCGTCTCTCCCGATTACAACTCCAATGTTTCAGACAACTGTAACACCAAGATTTATGAGAATGCAATTCATTTCACGCATTTCAAGACTTCATCATCACCGCTTCCCTCTGCTGTGCATACCGAGAACCCAACTTTTTCAGTCAGCATCTGGCAGTGAATAGCATCTGAAAGTCTATCGAAAAGGTCTTTCATTGGATCCAGAACGGAGTAAATGTAGTCCGGAGCCACAAGAACAACTCCATTTGCATTCAAAATATGTCTCAATCTCTTCTCATAGTCATCGAATAAGAACATGGATCTGTAACGTAACAGGATCTTCATTCAGTACAATATTAAATATGCAGTTTATAGATATCTATAGCTTAGTTTCTGACCCTTCAGTTTCAGCACCTTTGAGGACAAAATCTAACCGTTTCAAGTTGTTACTTGCATTGCCCTTTGGGTTTGCATTGCTTCCAATGCTTTTCCTTTAGCCTCCTTGATGAAATACTTCAAAATAAAGATTATTTTGCAGTTTTTTTACCTTCTGAATGTATACCTGGATTACTTATTGAACTTGCTTTTCCTCTTACCAGAGAAGCGAATATACCAATGAAGCAGAAGATCGTAAACAGAATAAATGCATAGTGCAAACTTAAAAAGAATTGCTGATAATAAGCAGGCGTGATCTCTACAGGACCGATAAAAATTGCAAAGATCATCATTGCAATACCCATCGAAAGCATCTGGCCAAGGAGTTGCATAGTCTCGTTCATCCCGGATGCAACGCCATAACATCTCTTGTCGACTGAACTCATAATAGCATTCGTGTTAGGGGACGAGAAAAGCCTGTAACCTGCACCGAGCACTATGAGAATGAAAATAAGGTGCAATAGGGATATTTTTTCTGTGAGGGAGATGAGTAGGAAGAGTCCTATTGTAGTTAGACCCATTCCTGCAGATGCAACGATTCTTGCTCAATTCTGTCGGAAAGCTGGCCGGCAATCGGCGAAATCATAGCTTGGACAACCGGCTGAACAACCAAAATAAAACCTGCATACTCAGGTGTTAAGCCTTTCGTATACTAAAGGTAAAGGCTTAAGATAAAAGTCACTGCGTAAGTTGCACTGTAATTAATGAGAGTAGATAAATTCGAAAAAGCTTAGGTTCGGTTTTTTATTAGAAGGATAATATCAAGTACAGGGGATGGAATCGATATTTCATATCTCGCAAAAATCAGCATCCCAATAATTCCAGCAGCTATAAGAGCAGCACCTTTTAAGTCCGGAATGACTGATAAACCGCACATGACAGCAAGGGCAGCGAGACCGTAGATAATCGATCCTGTCAGGTCAAAATTATCTCCCTTGCACTCGGCCCATTCATATTTGAGTTTCCAGAGAATTAAAAGAATTGTTGTGATACCTATTGGCACATTTACGAAGAAAATGCTTCGCCAGCCGAGAAGGTCTGTCATTACGCCGCCAAGGAAAGGGCCGATTGAAAGCCCAATATAAACCGCGGTGATGTAATATACCAAGAGCTCTCCCACGCTCACCTGGGGGAAAGACAGAGGCCACGATAGCAACTCCGGTTCCGAAGATCATGGCACTTCCTATACCCTGTATGATTCGAATTCCAATTAGCATCTCTGTTGAGGGGACCATTGTCATTGCAAGGGATGCAAGGCTGAAAAGCGCTATTCCATAGAGCTAAATCCTTTTTTTCCCGTAAATATCGGCTATTTTCCCAAAAGGGACCAGAAAATTGCTGCAGTAAGAAGATACGCAGTTGCAATCCAAGAAAGGGCAATTGCGTCCATGTGAAACTCTTTCCCCATCGAGGGAAGGGCAATGTTAACTGCTGAGCCGTCAAATGGAGTGATAAATCCTGAAAGTATTGAGAATTAAAAGCATCGAAAAGATCAAGACAAATTTGGTACACAAAAGATCTTTTCAGAATAATGATCCTTTAAATCATTCGGTTTATTATAGTTTTTTTAGATATAGTTAACTAATAAACTTTTTTAGTATTATCTACTTGTTATGTATAGTATTCCATTTAACTAGTTTTCAATACTTTCTTCCTGCTCGTTCTCTTGAGCCTTAGAATAAAGGACATTACCCTTGGCTCTACATTTCCAGCCTGTGCTTCTCCAAAGTTCTCAAAGTGCTGGTAGATAACTTCAACATCAGGTCCAGCTACAATCGTTGAAGAAGGCATGAAGATACGTATGAATCAAGTATGAGCTTAAGGATAAAAAGGAAAAATCTGAAGGAGAATAGTGAATAGCTTGTTTCAAGCTCTTGCCTTCTTTATTTTTGATTACAAGTTTTTATATTAACAATTTAGCAGGGAATTGAGGGTGGAAAAAGGTGTCCTGATAGTGCTTATTCGCTTGCATTAAAAGCAGCAGGCAACAACAAGGGCACAATTTCAAGAATTGAAAAAATACACACTGAATTGGATCTAAAAGAATAAGGACTTTTAATAGAGTTGCAAGGTAAAGTTAAAATGCTGAAGTGCGAGCATCTCAATCTCCAACACAAATTAATTGTTGCAGAGTTAGCTAGTGTAAGTATAGGACTGATCTATAAATATTTTTCAGGCGGCAAATCGATACCGTTAAAGGAATAGGTCATTAATACATGGGGAAACTGTTGATGATAAAGCGCCAGAAATTGTTGATTTCAATGATTTTCCAGGTTACATAGAGATATCATCAAAAATTTGCAGCAACTCAACAAAGAGAATAGCTCTTTGATAAAGGCAGTGAAATAGCCGCATTTGTTGACAGTGAAATTATAGACAAAGTCAAAAATATAGACTTTAAAGACTACTAAGTTGCATCCGAATTTTTCGCCCTTTTCAATGACGTTAAGATAGCAATAATGATTCTTTTTAACTCCTTATGAAATGGGAGATCTCACGGTAAAAGGTATTATTTTCTTTAATAAGATCTACCCAGTGCCTTTCAAGAATGAAGAAGTTCTGACGGATTTAATGGTTGATCTATCTTTGAAGATATGGTGCTACCATAATACATAGAAGCTTTTTTCAGTTAGCTCTATCTAGAAAGCTATCGATGGCAAAATTTAGACTTTATATAAATCCGAATATCAACAGCGTTAGCTTTGGGATCCTTAACAAAATTATGTGAGTATATCCCTTTACTCGCTTTATGACATTTTTACTCCTTCATTTTCGTCTACCAATCTTTTAATGTAAATTTGGGACACTGCCTAATAACTGATAAATTTCTTGTCAACAGACCAAATAGACTTAGATTAGTCTTTGAATCTACTGAATTAAATTGTTAACTCCAAGGGGTTACAAGCCTCACAGATTTAGCGTGGGGTGGTTAACTGGTACATAATCACTGGATTCACTGGTGTTGGGCAAAAGTATGAGCTAATTTCTTTAAAGCTCCAGCATTGAGTATATTTATCTTAAAAGATATACCTCCTCTTCGGTTTTCTCATGTGGATTTACTTTTATCCTGCTGAACAATAGCAAGATCAATGATTTTTTTAAATATCTGTTCATTTTTATCGCCTAGTCCAATAATCCTGGCTTGAGATCTGTCCATGTTAATTTTTCCCTCGTCACTTATGTAAACGTATTTTCCGTTTTCTGTACCAACGATAACAAAGGAGTCAGGCGTGTGGTTGCTTATTGAAAAATATTTTGCAAGTCCAGGACTTTGATGTATATCGATAAACGCAATCGTAGCTTTTCCTTGGTATTCTACAGCCAATTTTTCCAGAATAGGTTTCATTGCCTGGCATGGTCTGCATGACTCATATCCCATCTCCACAAAAACCGGGCCTTTATATAGAAATGTGTTTATTTGCTCAAGCTGAGTTATTTTCACAATATTATTGTTTTCTAGATTTACTTCTGAATTATCTTTATCCGTGTATGTATTCCCCTGCGTGTATACATTTCCCATTTGGGATGGGTAGTTCCCCATAATCTGTGCTAGTGCAGGTCCAAGAGACAGAGCTAAATATATTACCAGAAGAGAAGCTATTAATTTCATTTTCACGATTTCACCCAGCATATAAATTAAGCCAGTTAAACTGGCTGAATATCTGTCTAATTAAATAAAATTTATTTTAATCTAACAAAATTAGATAAAGACTAGTATATCTTTTATTTTTGGGAAAATGTAGTAATGTACCAATGTTTCTGTAAAATCACAAATCTTAGTAAGTTATCAAGGAGAATATCATATATTAAAAGACCCCGCGCGCATACAGTATGAAAAAATTTAGTATGGAATTTACAGCAATTCGTAATACTGCATAAAATGTAGAGTGAACCTTATATTTACGATTTTCAACAACTCATAGCCATGATCCATTCTATCTCATAAATTATTTGATTTTTTTATTCGGGTACTATTTACAGTAAGAAAAATATATTTTTTTAATATCTTTTTATTATAGATATTGTAGAGCATTTCGAGAAATTCCCATTTTTGGCTGGTTGTCTTTAAAGTAAATAAAGCAATTTGTCGAAATAGGGGGTTTATCGAAATTCTCTAAATTACTTCGTGTACTTGCACATCTACCAATCATTTACTAGATAGTTTTCTTTATCTTTCACTTTAAGCTACAATGTATAATTACCACTGTATTTATTTTAAATTAATTATACAATAAATAGTTTCTGAATAAAATCTACTTCCTCCTAAAATATTTAGTCTAGAACAATAATTTGATAGTAATTATGTTTTTATTCTCCCTGAAGATCTTTACAAATTTTACATTGAGTTTTTTCCTAAAAAAGCGATGCAGATTAATCTTAGATCAAATTTTAGATTTTAAAAGCCCCATAAGAGTTATTATCAACACCCTACGATTATAATGAAAATCTTTAAGTGTAGGGTTATATCCTTAGGGATTGAATAAATCTAAAAAATGATCATATTCCCATTTAGGTGGAATTTTTAAAGAAAACGGTATATAGCCTCCTTCAATATATTCAAAATACCACAACTAATGTGTTGTAACTTTTTTTATGGAAAAGTTTACAGACAAATTAGTACATTGCTAAATTATTCCAATACATACTCTCAGGCTATCTCCATCTTCGGGAATAAGAAAAACATAATTAATATTAATTTGTTGTTTAATTTTAAAATATTTTCTATGAAAATAAAATTTATTTAAAAACTATTATTTTTAGGATTAATTTAAAATAATAAAGAGAATAAGTACATGTAGCTTAAAGAGGATTTCGATAACCACCTATATTTTGTCAGATGCTTATATTTGTTACATGCCAAACTAGTGAAAATCTCAGGTTCATCGAAATCCCCTAAAAGGTCAAGTAGTTATGGAAAAATCTACATAGCTAAAAAAGCTATAACTGACATTCAAAATGTTCAAAAAATTATCAAACAAAGTATGTAAGTTATACCGAAAAACAATCTTGAAATTTGTTGATATCTAGGTTTCTATATAGATATCCACATGACTAGAATAATCAGTTATATTAATCCTCTAAACTAATATTCAATGCAAATTTGGTGGAGTTTTTTAAAACTGTCGGCTATTGATCATATAATTTATTTTCCTATCAATTAGTAATCACAAGTTTCTATTGCATCAAAATAGTTTCAATAAACCTATTTTTAGTAAATTTAATAGTTGCCAAAAAACAAAATCCCTTAAAAAATGAAATGCCTTGAAATTATTAATTTTAACAATAAAGGAGTTAAATAAATGTTGAAACAATCATCTAGTAAAATAAAGAAGGTATTGGCTATTTTGCGGCAGTCCTTGTTGTGGTTTCCTTGACAGCAGCGCTAGCGAGTGCAAGAGCTGAGAATGAAGGGCATGGGCATGATGGCGGTGGTGGTCATGGTAGTTCAATTAACGGCACCGACAGTACTAGATTCGGCAGTAGCGTCGGTAGTGTTTATGGCCACTCAGGATGTGGATGGGTAAACGGCGCATGGGTTTGTTCCACATAAGGTTATCCGTATATCTGAATATGAAAATGTGCCAAATGGTAATAGCATTGCAATAAAAACAAAACTACAAAGGATAAAAACTTTAAATAAAATATAGAGGATTTCTATAAATTCTATTTTTTTAGGCTGTTGTTTCTAAAACCTATATAAGCAAATTGTTGAAATACTAGGTCTTACGAAATTCTCTATGTTAAGGATCTCAAAAAAACGACAACAGAGTTTAATTGGTCTATATTGCCTAAATGGAGTTAAATCGAACGTTATATTAGTATGCTTCGATAAACTCAACTGTGGATACACAGGGCACTCTATTTTTTGGCCACTAGTTTTTCTCTCAAAATCGCCGAACACTTCTTTTAGACTCCAAATCTGTCTTTCCATTTTTTTTTTTCAATCTTGAAGTCATTATTCTTTGCAAGTTTCTTCGTTTTCATTTTTATTAAGGATCACTCTTGTCCTTTCCATGTCTTCTTTTGAATGGATTTTTATGAGTTTTCTGCGCTCTGCGCTCATCTGTGACATATCTTGTGAAAGCAGTCCAAAAGCATCAGCTCTACACTGTCTGCAGTGTCGCATCTGCATGACGTAAGGTTCACAATCTTCTTGGACAGCCTTTCTCTCTTCTGCTGTAGGTGGCTCAATGTCTGCAAAAGCTCCCTGATTGATAAGAGGCATTACATTCATAATGTAAACTCCGAGTTCATTGAGTTTTCTGGCGATCTCAACTACATGCTTATCATTGATACCTGGAATGAGCACGGTATTAACTTTGACAACTAAACCTGCATCAACAGCTTCTTTGATACCCTCTAGCTGATTCTTAATATGGATTTCTGCGGCTTTGGTCCCCCTGTAGACTTCTCCGTGATAGATAATATGATCAACTATTTTTGCATGAATTTCTGGATCAATTGAGTTTAATGTCACTGTTAATGTGGAAACTCCCAACCGGAGCAAATCCTGTAGCTTTTCGGGAAGCAATAGTCCGTTTGTGCTCATACAGAGGGTGATTTCAGGAAATTCTTTTTTTATCAGTTCAAAGGTCTCGAAGGTCTCATCATTAGCCAGAGGATCACCTGGCCCTGCAATCCCAACGACCTCGATGAAAGGATAGTCTGCTAGAATCGGTTTTGTTTTCTGAAGAGCTTCTTGTGGAGTTAGGACTTTACTTGTAACTCCTGGACGGCTCTCATTTACACAGTCAAATTTCCGGATGCAAAAATTACACTGGATATTACATTTCGGAGCTACAGCCAGGTGAATTCTCCCGTATTTGTGCTGGGCTTTCTTGTCATAGCAAGGGTGTTTTGCAATCTTTCTTAGGAGTTCCTCTTCATATTTTGGCCCTGTATCTATCTCGCTCATATGATTGTCTTCTTCTGGCAAATGTGTTCTCCTCCATTAGGAGTTTAAAAATACAGCAGGATCCTCAAGTACAAGGGGACACTGAAACATCTAAAGCAAACTATGTTACAGCACCTTGATATACATTGTGGAATTTCTAGAATACCAAATTGGAATTTAAGACAAAATTAGACAGAATACTAAATTTCATTATGTACGACTAAGCTTTTATACTTCTGTTTTCTTAATAAGATTCAAAGTTATATCTTATACTTTTTGGCTTGGGATTCTTTCGCCAAATACATCCTGTCTGTATAATGCTTTTTTTGTAATAATAATACTTAGATAATTCCGATTAATCTCTGATTTACACGAGTCATTTATACACCATTTATAAGCAGATGACGAAATTTGGAGGGCTATAAAAACTCTATGTAGTTTATCACAGGCCACTTGATCAATAACATTTAAAACCATTTGCCTTTTTGGAGTTGGTTACAAATGTCTATTTTTTAGGAGCTATTATCTATTTGAAATGGTGATCTCAAGTTGATTTGAAAGGCCAAATACTAGGCAAATTAAGACCTTTTTAGGATTTAAATTCGGGGATTTGCGTTAGTTATGGCTATCTATCCTATTGTTTTCTCTTCTGGCTACTGTTTTTCGATTTACGAGCCTGCCGCCAAACCAGAGGGTTCTTATGCTCGCAATCATCAATATTTTGATGGTAGAAATCAGCGAGGAGTTTATGTTTCGAAGCATATTGTTCCATTGGGATTATCATCATTTAAGATCTTATGTACGGTTTGGATTATATCGATTATTTTTTGGTGCTGGCAATACATTAAACGGCTTTATCACTTGAGACTTTAGTGTGAGCATAGTTCAGTTTTTGTTTGCATTTATATCTAGTAGCTATATGTTAGCTTTGCGAGTCCGTATAACACAATTATTTCGAGAATCATCATTTATTGGGTATGGGATTTCTTTGCATATCTGTTCCTATTCCCTTGTATGAGGTACATTCCTTCTCTTCATCTGCTGATTTTCTCTTATGGCCTCTGAAATTACAAAAATATTTTCCCATCAGAATGTTTAAAATGAAACAGCAAAGTCGAATTATGGGTGGGTTATTGTCGATTGAATGAATTGGAGCACGCACCAAATGGTAGACTATAGTGGACATAACGATCGTCTTTTCAGTAAAAGGCAAAGTTGGTCAATATTGAAATCAATTCTCTTCACTTGAACTGTAATACTACTCTCATTTACATCCAAGATTTATTGGTTATTTACCCTTTTCAGGGATAAAGATAGCAACTTTTTAGCTTTTGGTATCACAATTATTTTAATAAAATCTCTACTTTTCCTTCAAATTTAGGTGAAAGGTATGCATAATTTCTACTTTAGAACTCTACAATATTGGCTATTCTGAGACGATTACAAAAAATAGAATTAAGATATATTATGAAGTTTTTTCTTGTGAACCATTGAGGTAAGAATTGAAAAATAAAAAAGTAGTCTTTGGACCTACTGATGTTCACATATAATATCTAGGTATCTAAAATTATTATTCCTGACCTTTCCCTTCATAAATTCCATCGTTCATCTATTGGGAAATGTTCGTTGATCCACATGAAGGTACAGTTGTTGTGGATTATCTTGTAGGAACGGGAAAGTACAGGTATGCCGTCGAAAGTAGATTCTCTTTCTAGAATTTCGAGTTCGCTCATATCACGCCTTATCTCGAGATTGTGGCTGCGCAGAATCTGGCCTATAGGGATGTCCGCGCGCATGAGCTGTTCACGCATGGTTTCAGGCATTCGTTCGAGAGGCGAGAGTGATCTTGCGTGCACAAAAACCGTATTACCTGTAGAGAGCTTTACTACTCTGTTATTTACCTCACTACCTTTTTTTATTTCCAGAAGGTCAGCCGTCCCAAGATCAGCTTTTACAGTGTATTGTGATTCGGTTGTTACAATTACCGGCTTTCTGGTCATTATCTCCAGGAGAGTCGTCAATGAACCATCAGTCCCACAGCAGACACGAAGATAGGTGGGAATTTCTAGGTTCTTTAGTTTTTCCAAAAAATCTGTGGCCAAAAAATACCTCCAATAAGGATTTTCAAAATGATAGTATTATTAAGATGAGACTCAGCATACGGATTTTTAGTCTACATCTTTAGCTGCGTTTTTCATGCGCTCTTTTGTCGTGTATCCAGTAGCTTTGTATAAAAAATCCCGGAAGTCTTTATTTGTCTGCAAGATTATTTTCTCATCTGATATAGTTTTATCGGAAACCGTATCAACAAAGAGCATTTTATTTGCGATCCATACCTTTATCTTTGACAAAGCTCCGTAGGCTGTCTCCAGATATATTCCGTTTCTGAAGATTTCCCCGGGAAAGCATTCCTCCATTACCGAGTAGATTCTGTCAATGTCAGGCTTAAAACCGCGTTTTATTTTGTACTGTTTCATTGTTACCCTCTTATAAACATCTTCAGCTCAAATAAAATTTTGCTTAAGGTTGGGTTGTTATAATTAATTTCCTAACCCTTACATTTAGGTTGAACAGGAAAAATCCAGATTTCATTTATACAAGTGGTTTCCATTTCAAACAGTTCAGTTCTGAGTGTATTAACATTAGCTATTAATTTTAATATATATAGGATTTACGCGGTTGAATCATTTTTCTGCAAATTTGATTGAAATATTTTCTTTAATATAATCTGATATTTATATCTCTAAACTTTTTAGTTGACGAAATAAATCTATCTAAATGTACTGAACTTGATAATATCAACTTTCTCTTTGCTTCTTCCAGAGTATCCGCATAGCATAGTGTTATTTATCTTCATTATATTCCAAAACAGGCTAATTCGATTTTTTCCCTCACCAGGTAATTTTAAATGAAGAGGTTTTAGTCACTCTAGAAGCTCTTAAATTGGAATTCTATCTTGAAAATCTATTTTTTTCACTAATTCTTATAAATGTTACTTTCGTACTGGGCAGAATTGCGAGAATGGGACAGCGCCTCAAAGCCGGAGAAGACTTCAAACAACTCCTCATCGATGCTATTTTGTCGCAAACGGTAGTATTTTCCCTTGAGTTCTTCTAGCATCTCATTTATGTTTTTTTCAGCATGTTGCATCGCTGCCAAACGGCTCGCATTCTCACTTGCAAGAGACTCGGCGCACGCTCTGAAGAGCGAAACGAAGAGGTATTCGTGAATGAGGGCTTGCAAAGTTAATATGTTATCACCAATTATTTCGGGTAAATTTTTAGTCGGCCAAGGGAGTTCAGCCAGTTCTTGCCTCCAGATTTTATCTAGTGGTAATAATAGTTGACTAGTTGGTTCATATAAAGTTCTTGATTTGTGGAGGTTGTAGAATATATGGATTTCGGAAACTTTACTCTGACTATGGATAGTCTCGATCTTCAAGAGAATCTGCTTGACTAGTGGGGTAATGGCCTTGATAGAATTCGGTAATGTATAAAGTCCCATAATCTGCAGGTCAGTATCCACAAGACGTGCATGAACGCGCTCACCGACAGATAACACCTGAGCTTTTCCTGGCAAACCTGGTAATATTTTGACAGCATAATCAGCTATTACATCATTAAATTGGCCCACCAGTCCCTGATCTGAACCAAACACAATCGCACCAATCAAAATAGCTTTTTTCTGCTTCTCTAGTCCTGAATAAAAGATATCTGGTATACTATCCCGAAAACATACGCTCAACCCTAGCTCTACAGTGCGATAGTAGTCATCCAACGCGCTTACTGCTTTCTCATATTGTCCTATGCTCGAGGTTGCCAAGGCTTTCATCGTGCGGACTACGGATTGAAGATCTCCTGCTCGGTTGATATTTCGGCGCAGACTCTCCATGGTGTCGCTCATTCATCCTCCTTATTTTGAGGTTTTGACTTGACCTCGGTTGTAGCTTCCTACTTGTTTTTACTTCAGTTTTCGATTTCGGTTTAAATTTGGATTAAGAAATATGCTGGAAGATTACTAATGCTTTGTGGGCGATTTCGAGGATTATTTCACGATCTTTGTCGCTCAATTCTTCATTGGTGTCGAACCACTTGTGCACATCCGCAGAGACATCCTGTACCGCCTTTCGCAGAGAATGTTCAGCATCTTTCATTTGGTCTAGCGGCACGTTATCAAAAAGTTTAGCATTCAACGCAAGTAGAATGAAGATTTGTTCAGACATTGATACAGGAGAGAATTCTGGCTGCTTGAGAAGTGCACGAATTCGCTTCCCATGCTCGATAATCTTGAGGGTGTTTTCTTCTATCCTAGCGCCAAACCGGGTAAATGCTTCAAGCTCTTCAAACTGTGAATAGGCAAGCTTGAGATCCCCAGCCACCCCGCGATAGGCAGCATGTTGTGCTTTACCACCTACACGCGAAACTGATTTGCCGACATCGACTGCAGGCAGAATGCCCAATTCAAAAAGTGATGGTGAGAGATATATCTGCCCATCAGTAATAGAAATCAAATTGGTTGGAATATAGGCAGAAATGTTCTGCGCTTCGGTTTCGATGATTGGAAGGGCAGTCAGTGAGCCACCACCCAGCTCTTTGAGTAGGTGTGTAGCACGCTCCAGTAAACGCGAGTGAATGTAAAAAATATCACCAGGATATGCTTCACGTCCTGGAGGACGGCGGAGTAATAGAGAGAGTTCGCGATAGGCACGTGCATGATTGGTTAGATCATCGTAAACAATCAGCACGTCTCTTCCCGCTTCCATAAAATACTCTGCAATGCTAGTCGCTGCGTAAGGAGCAATATAGGTTAAACCTGGTGGGGAGTTGCCTTCAGTCACGACGACAACAGTGTAATTCATTGCTCCCTTTTCCTGCAAGGTTGCTACTACCTTAGCAACTGCTGATGCGCGCTGACCGATGGCGCAATAAATGCACAGAACATTGTAGTCTCGCTGGTTAAGGATTGTGTCGATCGCAATTGTAGTTTTGCCAGTCTGGCGGTCGCCCATAATCAACTCTCTCTGGCCTCGTCCAATTGGTATTAATGTATCTATGACTTTTATACCGGTCTGGAGAGGCATATTTACAGAAGAACGATCCATAATTGGCGTGCTGGGGCGCTCAATAGGCAATCTCTTGGTGGAGATCACCGGTTCTTTGTCATCTAGTGGCCGACCGAGTGGATCGATGACTCTCCCAAGCAATTTTTCGTCTACTGGCAGGTCCATAACTCGGCCAGTGCGTTCGACTTTATCTCCTGCATGCAGAAGTGAGTATTCGTCTAGTAGAACTACGCCGATTTCTTCTTCGTCCACATTAAAAGCTATCCCAAGTACGTCATTGGGAAACTTCACCACTTCTTCAAAACCCACACTATGAAGGCCCGAGACATTAACAATACCTGTGGAAACTGTAGTGATAGTGCCAACCTCCTGAAGAGTAAGCTTTGGGCTGATCAGTCCATGCAGCTCTTTTATTTCAGTGAAAGCATCCTCAAAAACATCTTTCAGATTTTTAGGGGTTGTGTTCATAACTCTCCATGTGAGCTTTGGTTCGGTATTGACCCTTTGCTTAATTATAGACTCGAATTTTGTCTCAGATTTTTCTTGAATCTCAGATTTTTGTTTGGTCCCCTAATCTTTTTTGGCTTAGACCCGTTAGGTTCTAAAGTGTAGTTTTGGTTTTCAGGTTTAGTAGGTTTAGCCCCATCTCGGCTTTTGCTTAACTCTTAGGCTGCTTTTCCAGAAGTTCATTTATACCTTTTTCCAGTGATGTGAGATAATCTCCTATGCTCCAAGCCACTTTTAGTCCATTTGTGATTAACTCAATACCACTTACTAATTCTGGTGCAGTCTCGAATTTGGCTTGAATCTCTATCCCAAGAGTCTCTGTAATCGTCTTTTTAATCAAATCACGCTGTTCCTGTGGAAGATCGAAGGCGGTGAGAACGAGCAGCGATCTTGGCGATGCGCTAAGTTCTAAGGCAATTTGTTTCTTCTCCTCATCTTTTAGCTCGTGTAGCTTTCTAGAAAACACTTCAACTGTGCGCTCTTCCAAACTCGTTTCAGCCAGATCAATTAGTGTTTTTCGCGCTATGGCAAAGACTTCCTGTTGAGCACGATGTCTTATTGCCTGATTTAAGTTCTGTTTTTCATTCCTTAATGCCTCCTGCTGCCTTGACATCAAATCAAAGGCTTCTTTACGTGCTTCTTCTATGAGGTGCAAGCTTTCGGTTTTTGCTTCATCCTTCGCCTTGCTCAAGAGCGCAATACGTTGCTGGTCTAACTCCTCTTTCTTACGCTTGAAATCCTCTTTCTCTCTTTGCGCGTCTGTCTTTTTAGCTTCGGCATTCGCAAGTTCATCTGCGACTTTTTTCTCGCGCGCGTCGATGGCATTGAGAATGGGTTTGTAAAAAAAGTGCTTTAACAACCAAACCAATATTAAGAAGTTGAGTATCTGGGCAATTACGGTGAACCAATCAATAAGCATAATCTAACTTTCCTCTGTGGATTAGACAATTGCGCTGTTCCAGAAAGGGTTGGCGAAGATAAGAATCATCGAGACCACGAAACAATAAATAGACAAGGACTCGATCATAGCCAGGCCCACAAATAGAGTCCGAGTGATGGTCGCGGAAGCGTCGGGTTGTTGTGCCAATGAACTCAGCGCCGTCGCGACAGCTCGCCCTTCGCTAATGGCTGGTCCAATGACTCCGATGCTGATAGTGATGCCGGAAGTGACAATTGATGCCACTGCGATTGTAGTCATATAAGTATCCATAGTGTTTCCTTCTATTGATATAATTTCAATTTTTATTCTCCAATTTCAGGCTTTGCCTTGTGGGTGCGCGTGGCAGCAGCAATGTAGACTGTGGCCAAGATGCTGAAGATGTACGCTTGCACCATTCCAGTGAGCAGACCGAGAGCAGTCATAAAAATCGGGAAGAAAAATGGCGTAATGGTCAACAAAATGGCAATAATCATCGTCCCACTCATCATATTACCAAACAGACGGATCGCCAGAGCCAGCGTGCGGGAGATTTCGCTGATGATATTAAAAGGTAACATGATCAATGTCGGCTCCGTGTATGACCTAAGGTATTCACCAACCCCCTGCTCTTCTATACCAAAGATCGGCACAGCCACAAATACACTTATCGCGAGCGCCGCAGTGGTTGATAACGATCCTGTTGGAGGTTCATAGTCGGGGATAATAGTGCATAAGCTGGCCACAGCGATGGACAGGAATAGTGTGCCAAGAAAGCCAAGATATTTTCGTGGCCGACTTAACCCCACTTGCTCAATTTGAGTCAAAATGGTCGTGACAATGATTTCCAGGAAATTCTGCCAAATAGAACGATTCAGACCACTGGAAAGTTTGCTTGTAATTATTTTTGAACTGACTATCATTATGAGCATCAATCCCCATGTGTACATAATCGTGGCGTTGAGTTTGATAAAACCGTACTGCCAAAAAATCAGCTCATCAGGACTAAGTCGCATGATTTGCCTCCTTTGCCAATTGATTCGATTCTTCCTCTGGCAGTCTGATGAGTTTCATTACAATACAGCGCACAATGAAGAACCCAAATAAGCACATCAACACCCGATCCCAATGGCCACCTGAGGCAAAATAAAATCCAGTTACTACAATTGTAATCCGCAGCATTAGGCTGCCTATGAACTGAAGTGCCGGTCTTTTGGATGAAGGTCCCTCCTGAACAGTCCACCAAAGGCCGGCGAAGAAAATTGCTCCGAACAAAAAGCCTTCTAACAGAGCCGAAACTAAATTCAAAGTTTCATTCATTGTTATCCTCCTGTTCCGGTTGCATTTTATGATATTCCTTGGTCACCCAATGCCATGCATTAAAGCACCCTATGATCAGACCGATAAGTAGCATCGTAAGCGTCCAGGAGAAGCTCACTGGATAGTGCTTGTCCAACCATAGACCGACTACTGCACCAAGAAGGGTTGGAATAGTCACAGACCAACCGATAAGCCCCATCATGCCCAAACCAAGCCAAATAGTTCGCGTCACGTTACGTTGCGCCCTGAGTTTGCGTTCAGCTTTTGTTCCAACTTGATTGGCTAGGGTTTGTTTATCCCTCGATTCTTTCACTTTCAGCTCGTCAACCATTATGAAACTCCACTAAGCGACTTACAAGCTCGCTTTCTAATTTTGCCATCACTGAACGTATTTTTTCCTCGCTCTTATCTAGGGTCAAAAACTCTCTCTCCACCGCTTCCCTCAATTGGCTCAAGTTTGTTCCAACAATGGCGTTGCGAACTGAAACCAGCACTTGCTGACCGGTCTTGATCAGAACACCTTCATCGACAGCCACATAAACCTCACCTTCGGCTTCTGTTTCATAGATTAAAATACCAGGTTCTAAAGCCATGACACAATCGAGTCGTTGTGGAAGGAGCCCAAATGACCCTTCTAGAGCCTCTGAAACTATTCGTGATACGCCTTTCTTTTCGGCGAATATCTGGAATGGTAGAATAATTTTAAGATTCATCAATATTGAGCTCACGATCTACCCAGCTAGATTTTTTTTGGCTATTGCTTCATCAATCATTCCGATTATAAGATATCCTCTGCAGGTTAGTCTTTGAATTCATCGCACAGTATTACTACCTGATCCGAGCAAAGAATGGGGGAAAAAATCATAATCACTATTTAATAAACTGTATACACTAACATATATATACATATATACGCCTTTATATATCAGTATACTTATTTATCATTTTTATGTTAAATCAAAATGAATATGCACTATTTAGCAGTAACATTGTGATACACTAAAAACGTGACTAGATATTGCAGGTACCAAATGTGTTTAAAAATATACGAAAAATTTTATCTTTAATGATATGTTTTTTGATTTTAGCAAGTATTCCAATAGCTTTGTGGTCTGAATCAATAAACTACAACACCAACTCCTACACTAACTCCCATCTACACCAAACCCGCTCCAACGTCAAAGCAAAAAAGATCCAAACAACGTTGAGAAATTATATTTACTTAAAACTATTAACAATCTTTTTATAGTCCATTTCAAAATATTAACTCGATTTTGAGGCCAGTGTCCGACTTTCTGCAGCTGTATAGAAAAATTCCATCGATTTTTTCGACATGACAGCAGCTTAAAAATTAATCTGGCTTTCAATGAATAATAGTGGGCAAATGGGAAAACAAATCTACAACTATGTACATCTCAGAATATCGGATGAATATTAAAAACAGGTTTTAAGCTACGAATATATTCCAAATGGTTTGTATAAGAACTCTATTTTTTTGTACTATAAATGTATTATGTATAATATTATCTTGTTAAAGTCAGTTATAGGATTAGGGCATATCTTGACACCGGAAATTGACACCGCAAATCAGTAAGGATATAATTAGATTAGTAACAGACGGAACTAAAGAATTATGCAATATTTCATCAAAATTACTCCTGAATTACTTAACAAAATTTAATCGAGATAGAAATCAAGCGCAAATCTGTTGATTAATAAATATAGAAACTATAAAATATTCTCAATCAAAACAAATCACAAAATAGTTTAGGAGATTATGCATAATTTCCGCTTAATAATTCTATAATATTGAACTCTCTAGAGACGCTTATAATAAAATGGAACCAAGATGTATGGATAAAGTTTTTTCCTTGTGAATTATTGAGGAAAAATTGTAATGGATGAGAGTAACTATTCAGAACTACAACAAATTTGAACTATTAGCGACATTTTCCTTTAATTTACATTTCCCTCTCATATCGCCGGCTAAGTACGTTAATAATGTAAATTTGATATCATGAATAGTGGCAAGAAATCTCTGAATGATCTAATTCACAAAGCTATTTTTTCTAGATAGTTACGAATTTTCAGGATTGTTTAATGAGCGAAACTCGATTGGATTATTCGAGATACAGGATTCAAAAAGAAAATTATGAGGAGGACCAAATGGAAATATTTACTTACAATAAAATCCCACTTTGAATCGTGTGAGGTATATTCTTGAACATGGGAACCTTGGTAAAAACCATTGCAGTTCTTTTACTGCTAACAGCAGGGGTGCTTCTGGTCCATACTTACTGGATAGATATCATACCTATTCTGGAAGAAATCTTAAGAACATTCCGGGAAACTCGGATACGTTATGTTATTCCGGCTGTTTTAGTCTACTTGTTGAGCGTGTACATATTTGCAGTTCGCTGGCAGAAGGTTCTCTTTTGTATTGGTTACAATCTAAAAGCCAGATGTCTTGTTCCCATTTATTTTGGAGCGATATTCATGAATAACATCACTCCGGCAAATCTGACAGGTGGGGAGCCTCTCAGGATACTTTGGGCCAAAAAACTCTTTGGGATAAGCTATACTAACGCTTTCAAAACAATCCTCTTCGAAAGACTGGTTGAAGCAATACCGATTGCATTTTTATTAATTTATGTTCTATATTCATTTCCTTCTTTAGAGATTAGATTCTTACCCCTGATAAATAGTCTAACATTAAAATCAACTCATCTATTAATATTAGCCTTCCTCACAGCAGGAATGGCAATCTGGTTTCTCAGAGCAAAGTTTGCTGCCCTCCTTAGAAATCTGCAGAAAAATTGGAAACAGTTTGAAAAATCGTTTACATATGTTTTGCTTCTATCCTCTAGTGTCTGGACACTTGATATAATCCGTCTTAAATTGGTTGCTTTAGCCCTGAATATTTCTCTCCCCCTAAATCTTATTGTAACAGTTTCAATCCTTTCCTTTCTTCTAGGACTCCTACCATTAACTCCCGGAGGTATTGGAATAATTGAAGGCGGTCTGATTTCTCTGCTTTTATATTCTGGGTTACCTTTTGCATCTGCAGGCAGTTTCGTTTTTTTGGAGCGTTTAATTTCTTATGGAGTCAGTAGTGTAATAGGATTTCTGTGCCTATTCTATTATGGAGGATTTAAGATATGGGAAAAATACAAAAAAGAAAAATTGACTGATAAATGAGTGGTATTTTACCAAAGTTTGTTGCGATAGAATGCTCATTACAGTCCTTTCTAAACCGTTTCCTTTCCTACTACATATACGCTTTCTTGCAAAGAGATATTATGTTTTTCTGAACAAAGTATCATACTCAGAGCCCACTGGTAAGGATCACAAATATCTTTTCACTAGACGTTTTTGTTTCCTAATACACAACACATCTAAAAAACTCTACCATCGAGACTATATAAAAAGCTATTTTACTCTTCTAGAACTTATTTGAGATTTATATATGTCAAAATGTATCTAAAAAGGTACAGTAACTACAGTTCCTTAAAATTGAATGTTCCAATAACTCGGAATAGGTAATTTTAAAAGCAGATATATTTCTTTTGTCCTCATTAAACTATGATAGACAACACAGGTATATTTTTTTAGACTTTTCATATTATAATTTATACATATACAAAATATATCTATATATATACATATTTGGTATGGTATTCAGTATAATTGTGATGAAACAAAATTTAATTTGATATCTATGCCTATAGATAATTTTGATAAACTTCTATGTATTCGAGTATTTGAAAGTTTAAATTTTTACTGATTTTGGTCTCAAGGAAGAATAAAAATGGTTTTAATCAGTTGGAGACTAACTTGGTAAAATTGATTTCTTAATTGATTGAAAATCTTTTCGTATCATTTTGAGCTCATGCATTTATCAAGAACAGTTTCAGGAGGCATATATAAAGCTAATACTATCCTGTATTTAAAATATTTGATAACAGTAATTGATTATCTTTCTGGCTTCGAAATTGAGAAACAATGTATTGATCGAGTTTTTTTTCAGGAAATTTTTTGGTTTTCTTGAGTACATACAAAAAAATACCATAATCTGATCATTCACTAAAAGAATTATTGATAACTGCAAGGAACTGAAATTTTGGGACAGTTGCAAAGATAACCTGATTGTCTCAGTTTGAAAATAAAAAGTGAATGATCCATGACATAATTTTATCCATTCAGACAATGATATACAAAAGTGGATAAATCTCTAGAAAATGAAACAAAAACAAGGAAAAAGCAAAGATGAAATCTAAACGACAAAGGACAGTAAGTCACACTTTGGATACAAACTTCATATCATAATAGACAGAGATTATGAGATGATCAAATGATTCAAAACAACGACTTCATCACTTCCTGCTTCTCAGGTTGATTTATCAGAAAAAAATGAAATAGTTCCCAGATGCAGAGGATACTTTGAAGCAAAATCAAAAGGTTATAATATAACAATGAAAAGAACAGTAAAAGAATATCCTCTGTAAATAGAGGATCTATTGAGAGACAAGAGGATTAAGCTCAAAAAACTCCAGGCGGAAGAGTCTACACAGTAACTAAAAAGATATCCAAAGCAGGGAAAAAAAGTCTTACTACTAATGTTCAAGGGGTGGATCGAAAAATGTTGTGTACATATTTTTGTAGTAATCTCTTAATTATAAGGCGATCGAAATACTCTCTAATTATTTACCCAAATAAGTTTTTATTCCTACTAAAATTAAAAATATTCCAAAAGCTTTTTTCATCACATCTAATGGTAAGTTATTTGCGAATTGCGCTCCAAACTTTGCACAAATGATCATAGCTATACAAATAATTATGCCTGCATACAAATCAGCATTGCCTTTTTTATAGTATTCAAAAAGTGCAAGTATGCCAACTGGTGGAAGCAATGCAACTAGATAAGTTCCCTGAGCTTTTAATTGAGAAAATCCTATATAATATACTAACGCTGGAATAATAATTGTCCCTCCCCAAATCCCAAAGAAGCCACTAAAAATACCTGCGATAATACCAATAATTAAATAAATTATTAAATCTATCATAAATCCTCACACTGTAAATATAATTTATAACGACGTGTCTAATGTTTTAGGATTACTTTATTTAGAACTTTTCTAGCCTCTGTTTTTATAATTAAGTAAAAAATGCTGCCATCAATAAAAATCTAAAAATATTGAAGATTATTTTTGTTACCTTATTTTTAACACAGTATTTAATATTTATCCCATTATCAATATCAATCTGTCAAATTCAACATCAAAAGTTAAATCAGAGAAATGATTTTAACACAAACTTTTTTTTAAACTTATTAGCGAGAACCAAGCAATAGCTATTGAAACTCTGAATGTTAAAGGCATAATTAAGATTCATCATTTAGCATAGGCTATAGGTGATCCGGCATGGAGTAGTTTTGTAACAAAATTAGAATATAAATCAGAATGTTCAGGAAAAAACATTCTTATGACAGGTAAATTTGAACCATCGTATAAGATCTGTCATATTTATAGATACCAAACTCTGATCTAACACTAAAATATCGAGAATGGAAATGTCCTTATTGAAGACAAAACATGATAGCGAACTTAATGCTGTAATTGACATCATAAAATTCGCTTTCATTGATCAAAATCTAATTATAATCTGACACCCGTGAAATTCGGGGGATGAGCCTGGGGTCTTGTTCTCAAAAGATGTTATGTTTTAATTTATGCTTCAAACAGTTTGGGGTTTAATATTTATCTTAAGACTTATGCATCAGAGGAGAATATCATGTACAAAAGACGTTGTTATCAAATTTACTTTTTAAATAATTAAACCGACATTTCAAAGATGTACACATATGTAGAATTTGTTTGCCTATTTTCCATTATTGCTTATTGAAAGTTAGATTAATTTTTAAGCTACTGTCATGTTGAGGAAATAATTGCGTTCTTATGTACCTCTGCTGGAAGTGAGAATAACAGTTATCTTAGAAGTTTCGATCTACGTAGCAATTTGCGGGTATTCGATGGGAATAAATTATAAATTTTATTACTTATATGTATTTATAAATCAGTAGTGCATTTTTTGCAGCACTTTGTTAAATAGTTTTAGTCAAATGCGTCGGTTTAAATAAATATATATACTATCAAAACACTAGTATTTATCTGAATAATATAGGTATATACTTATTTATGCTAATTATTTTATCAAATATGGGGGAGTAAACTAATTTCAGGTAAACTGGCCAACAAATACTCATGGGCTAATATAACTTATTCCATAGCATTTTCAGCGCTTTGAAGCTTCAGCAAAAAACAGTTCCAGCTTCAACATATTGAGCATGGTAATAAAAAGCGAAATGTTTGTAGATGTAGATAAAACCGACTCTCTATATAATTATTAAATCAGGGTTAAAGACTTTGAGTTTCGCACTATAAAAATGATTCCGGACAGTTTCGAATTCGGTATCCTTATTTTTAGAGATATGGAGTTCAACAAGCTCTGTTTTGATATCATAGCCATTTGCATGATCCTTGGAATAGGTAATCTTTACCTGAAAATCCATCTCCTGCTAACCTTAGCTATGTTAAGAGGTATGCAGTTCAGTTCCCCATGCGCTGGGTAATGTTGATTGTTTTTGAGGGTTCAAGCTTTTGTAGAAAGATAACCATACTAAGACCACTTAAAGATGTTAATATCAATAGCTGTCATTATTTTTCCCACTCTCTCATAAATTATCCAAATATTCTATTGTGATGGAACATGAAAAGCAAATTCTTAAAAATTTTATAATTAATACTTAATGGTAATTGGGGGGATATATTATGGAGACTCAAATAATATTAGTTACTGGTGGAGCAGGTTTCATAGGTACAAATCTCGTCAATGAATTAGAAACTAGAGGTCACGAAGTAATCGCAGCTGATATCTATAACACTAGACGTGAGAATTATATTAGGGCTGATGTCAGAAATTATAGACAGCTTGAACGAATTTTAGAGCAATCAAAATTCAATTACGTATACCATTTAGCTGCTGAATATGGTAGATGGAATGGAGAGGATTACTATGAAAATCTCTGGCAGACTAATATGATAGGTACCAAAAATATGATTCGCCTTCAAGAAAAACTGAAATTTCGCATGATTTTCTATTCAAGCGCCGAGGTGTATGGTGATTATGAGGGTGTCATGACAGAAGATGTAATGAAAAAAAATCCCATTAAAGATACCTATCAGATGAATGATTACGCTATCACTAAATGGGCTGGAGAACTCATGTGCATGAATTCTGCAAAGATGTTCGGGACAGAAACTGTTCGGGTTCGTCCTGTAAACTGTTACGGCCCCCATGAGCATTACACACCATATAGAGGTTTTATTCCCAAATTTATCTACCTTGCTCTTCATAATAAACAATATACTGTTTTTAAAGCTCATAAAAGGATAATTGACTTTGTTGAAGATTCTTGTCACACCTGGGCAAATATTATTGATAATTTTATCCCCGGAGAGGTCTACAATGTAGCTGGAAGGTCTGAATGGGAAAAAGATATTAAAGAATATTCAGATCTGGTGTTGAAATTCGTGGGCGTGGACGATTCACTAGTCACTTATGAAGAAGCAGAAGCTTTTACAACAAAAGTAAAAACTATTGATTGTTCAAAAGCAAGCAAAGATCTTAAACATAATCCTAAAGTATCTCCAGAAGATGGAATACGTAGGACAGTAGATTGGATGAAAAAACACTATCTTGTGGGTGAATAAATTGAGAGATTATACAAATGATTATGAAGAGAAAAATATACTAGTTACTGGTGGAGCTGGTGCAATTGGTGGAAACCTCTGCCGTAAACTCTCTGAGATGAATGCACAAAAAGTTATCATATTAGATAATCTCTCATCTTCTTATGAATGGAATATACCGAAGGCAGATAATATTGTTTTTGTTAAAGGGAGTATTTTGAATGATGAAATGCTCAAGCGTGTCTTCAAGGAAAAGCCTGATTATGTCTTCCATCTAGCTGCTCATTTTGCAAACCAGAATTCAGTAGATAATCCTGAAAGAGATCTAATGATCAATGGTATCGGGATTCTTAAAGTTCTCCAGTACTCTCAACTTGTTGAATTAAAGCGTTTTGTTTATTCTTCATCAGGATGCGGAGTATATGGGCTTGATTCTAAAATGCCATTTGAAGAACATGATATTTCAATCAGTCTTCATACACCTTACCAGGTAACTAAACTTCTTGGTGAACTTTATACCAATTACTTCCATAATCTTTATGCCATGCCAATTACAAACGCCCGTTTCTTCAATTCCTATGGACCAGGGGAGGTCCCGGGAAAATATCGGAATGTAATCCCCAACTTTTTCTATTGGGCGATGAAAGGAATCCCGCTCCCAATTACCGGTAAAGGCACTGAAACAAGAGACTGGACCTATGTGGGTGATATTGTCAATGGGTTAGTTGCTATGGGTGTAGAAGAAAAAGCTATCGGTGAAGCTTTCAATCTTGGATCTGGTACTGATCACCAGGTCATTGAAATGGCAACTATTGTCAACGAGTTGACGAATAATGAAGCTGCGGTCACTTTCAAAGAACGCAGAGATTGGGATGTAAAGACGAAGCTTCTGTCCTGTGTGGATAAAGCAAATAGAGTACTTGGTTACAAACCTCAGATGAAATTTGAAGATGGTTTAAAGAATGTCCACTCCTGGTTTAAAGAAAACTGGGTAAATATTGATAAGAGTGCCGAATTCTGACGTGATGCTTAATGAAAATCTTACTACTGCAGGAAACAGATTGGATTAAAAGAGGGCCTCATCAACAGCATCATCTAATGGATAGAATGGCTTTGAGGGGTCATCAAATAAGAGTAATTGACTATGAGTATCTGTGGAAAGAGGATCATAAAGATAGAAAAATATTCACTGGTCGGAAGGAAATCAAAGGAGCTTATAAGATATTCAAGGAAGCAGACATTACTCTCATCAGACCAGGGATGATTAAACTGCCTATACTTGATATGGCATCTATCCTCTATTTTCACGAAAAAGAAATTAAAAGACAAATTATGGAGTTCAAACCGGAAGTCATAATATCATTTGGCATTCTCAATGCGTATCTTGGTATGAAACAGGCTAAAAAACACAATATTCCTTTTGTGTACTACCTCATAGATCATTTGCATACACTACTTCCAAGCAAACTTAAAAAGAATACTGCAAAACAATTTGAAAAACAGACAATTAGAGGCTCAGATAGGATATTTGTCATTAATCAAGGATTGAAAGACTATGCTGTGGAAATGGACGGAGACGTCAATAAGATCTCAGTAATACCTGCAGGCGTAGATTTTGAGAAATTCAATCCGCAAACTGACGGTTCATCAATCAGAGAAAAATATGGGATTAAAAAAAATGATATCCTATTATTCTTCATGGGATGGATATATGATTTCTCTGGGATGAAAGAGGTCGCAGAAAGTCTTTCTAGCACTGACAACGAAAATATTAAACTAATGATAGTTGGAGAAGGGGACCTCTACAAACTTTTAAGCAAAATGAAATCTGAAAACAATCTTAATAAAAAATTGATACTAACAGGAAAAATCCCATTTGAAGAAGTTCCCAAACATATTGCCTCCGCTGATATATGCCTTTTGCCAGCTTATAAAAACGAAATTATGATGAATATAGTCCCGATTAAAATATACGAATATATGGCCATGGGAAAACCTGTAATAGCCACAAATCTTCCTGGACTAAAAAAGGAATTTGGTAATAACAATGGGGTCGTATATATCGAGAATCCTGAGCAGACTTTGGAAAAAGCAATTTATCTCTCTGAAAATTATATGATAAAGTCTGAAGGTAATAAAGCTAGTTTGTGCTCGCGGGATCAAGATTGGAATAAAATAACGAATGAATTTGAAAGTATATTAAAAAATTTTCTCAAAAAAAATGTATCCGTGATTGGAAATTAAATGAATAAATAAACGAAGATCAGAATTTGTAAGCTGAAGAAACAAGCATACATTAGTTGTAAGTCACCAGTTGATAAATTGTAAATTAAGGAATTTTGATAAATCTTTGATTTTCAAGAATCATTTATGAGCATATGAAGAAATTTAGGGGTTTATTGAAGCACTATATATTTATCTACGCTGTTAAGCTAAGAACTCGATAATATTAACTCTAATGGTCTAAAAAATAAGTTTTACTACAATGTATATATCTAAATTCAATTTTGTACTTCAAATCCTAAGTCCTAATTTAATAATAATTTATCTCGGAAGTTACTTGGAGTTTCATTTGCTACTACTTTGCTTTATCCAGGAAGTATTTTATCATTAACTAAGTTGGTGAGATGCTTAATTACGAAGCCTACTGAGTAAAAAAATAATATGAACCATTGTTCAAAAGAAAAACGGACAAAATAGCTTAATTATATATGAAATCCGAAAATTTAAGCTTGTTTATTTTAGTAGATATCTAAACAAGGTTTAATTATTCATTCTGGAACGAAGTCAATAAACATATCTGATATGATACATAGTTCAAAATAGATATAAGTGTTCATATAGATTAGTAATATTATTTCAATTACAAAAGTGTTGATGGTCTGATGATCTATGAGAATATGTGTGATTACTTCCGCAAAGTTACCTCCTGAGGAAGGAATTGGTAATTATATTTACAATATGTCAAAGGAATTTATTCGAAAGGGACATAATGTAACTGTTATTACGCGTGGAAGCTTAAATAAGACACAGAAAGACCATTTTGAAGATATAGAATTATACAAAGTTCCTTTTGCGTTAGTTTACCCATTTCATGTACATATTCATGGATTTTTTGTGAATGAGTTATTGAAATCGATTGAGCACAATTTTGATGTGATCCATATACATACACCTTTGCCTCCTACAATAAATTCTACGGTTCCGATAGTATTAACAATTCATTCTTCTATGATTGATGCTGAAAAAGTTATAGATATAAAAGACTTGTTTTCTCTTGCCACTAAATTTCAAGCAAAATATATTAGTTATCCAATTGAAAGAAAATTGCTGAAAAATGCAGATCTTATTACCACTGTCTCGAAAAAAGTGGCAATAGATCTTAAAGAATATGGGTTGGATTATAACAATATTAGAATCATATATAATGGGGTCGATGAAGATTCGTTTTCACCAGTTGATAAGAAGATTGGGGAGAAATATATTCTGTATACGGGGAGAATTAGTTATGGTAAAGGTCTGGTTGAGTTAATTGAATGCGCAAAAGAAGTTCTCATAGCTCATAGTGACATACACTTTATACTGGCTGGAAATGGTCCTTTAATTAATGAGCTAAAAGTAAAAGTTAAAGATCTAAATCTTGAAGATCGTATCAAATTTCTAGGGCATGTAGGTAGAAATGATATAATAAAGCTATATCAAAATGCTCATATGTTCGTTTTTCCTTCACATTATGAAGGATTGCCTGGTTCACTTCTCGAAGCAATGTCCTGTAAACTTCCGATTGTAGCCACCAAAGTACCTGGAAATATCGAACTTATAGAGCATTGTGTGAATGGAATTCTGGTTCCCCCTAAAAATGCAAGTGCATTGAAGGAAGCTATATTAACACTTCTTGATGATGCTGATATGAGAACTAAGCTCGGTGATAAAGCGAGAGATACTATAATTAGGAATGGTTTTACTTGGAAAAAAATATCAGATAACATCTTACGATGTTATCAGTCCATACAGAAAAATGGTAATTGACATATAAACATATTTGATGATGATGTCACCTTCAATGTGAAGCGTATATCCTAAATTGTAGAGAAACTTTGAATTTCAAATTAATAAACGGAATTCAGCAGGTATACACAGATCTATAATTTGTTGTTTATCTGCCAACTGTTATTCATTGAGAGTTAGGTTGATTTTTAAGTTACTGTAATATTGGGAAAATAGATTGCATTCTTGTGTATATCTATGGAACGTGTGAATAAATCACAACCCTATATGATTTTGGAGAGACAATATTGAACTCAAAAATAAGTGCATATCTAGAATCCATTGGAAAGTATTTCTGTCTAATAATTTACTATTCATTTGCTCAGCATCTCCCTGTTTCCGATGAGCTGCAATCCTTAAAATTATCAAAACCAATTAGAGGATTTTTAGCTCGTAGAATTTTTGATGAGTGTGGGGAGGATATAAATCTTGAGAAAGGAGCATACATTGCGGATGGAAGGTTTATTAGAGTCGGAAATAGGTCTGGCATTGGTATAAACGCTTTTGTCCAAAGGCATGTGCATATAGGAAATGATGTCATGATGGGAAAAGATGTTATTATAATGACAACTAGTCATGAAATTTCAGACAAATCAATTCCTATGAGATACCAAGGTGGTAAAGAAGTTGCCCCTGTAGTTATAGGCGATGATGTTTGGATTGGGAGTAGAGTAATAATACTTCCAGGCGTAAAGATTGGAAATGGTTCCGTAATTGGTGCTGGTGCAGTTGTTACTAAAGACGTCGAGCCATATTCCGTGGTTGGAGGTGTTCCTGCGAAACTAATAAGAAGGAGATAAGAAGGAGATAATACTTGTAAATAAAGGAAATCTATTATAGCCGTGGGGAAAAATCATCAACAGCTCTCTTTACTAAGATTAATTGAACAAATATTGTTGTGTATTTTCTTTAACTTTAGGTTATATCAAATGGTTTTCTATTTTCCCATCAGTTGGTAATCAAAAGTATTTATTCATCAAAATAATATCTGATATTTATATAACTTTCTATGAAGTATCTTTGTGATCTCTATGTTTGGGCTGAATATTATATTCAAATTGATTTGTATACTTTGTTTTATGCTTAGTCTATTTTCGATTCTGATGGCTTATTTTAATCCAGCTCATGGTTATGAATTATCGTTGTATAACAGTACACCTCCAATAGTATGGATTAGCTTGATATTCAGTATATTTGGAGGAATTTCTATTATTATGTACATTGTACATAGGAATCAATCAGACTATTATAATTATTGCTTTTTAGGACTTTTGATACTATTATTTGATCGAATTATCCTACTTTATATTCCTTATATTAGAGGTTATTATTCATGGAGAGGAGATAATATCTCTCATTTTGGAATTCTAAAAGAGATTTTAACATTTGGGCATATACCCTCTGATCTCGTATATCCGATAACTCATATATTATTGTCAGAGCTTGTATATATCACGGGACTTTCCAATGAGATTATAGCAAACCATAGTACTGCTTTAATTTCAGTTTTTTACGTAATATCTATATATTTACTGGCAACTTCTTCCTTGGTTACAAAAAAAGAACAAATTTTAGCTGTTACTTCAATTGCTGGTGTATTTTTTAGTGGATACGATGTCTATCTTATGCCAAATGGATGGTCTCTGTTATATTTGCCTATTGTGTTATTTTTTTATTTTAAATCACTAACAAAAAAATACTCTATGAAATATGCAATCTTATTTCTAATTACATTAATATTGTATCCCTTTTTCCATCCACTATCCACAGTGATATTAATATTAATGCTAGTTGTTATTGGATTGATGGAATTTTTGATTCCTATATTTGAAAATAAAAAGATTTTATTAATTAAGTCTTCTTTCCCATTGACACCTATCTTACTTGAAACAGCTATATTTTTTCCTTGGATACTCTCATTCCAAAAGTTTAATCTAAATATAAAAATGATGTATTATTCAATTATTGCAGGTTCAAGCCCAAATGTAATTTCTTCGATGAGTAGCACAGTTGGTAAATTAAGTTTGACTAAATTAGAATTTCTAAGATTATTATTTAGACTTATGGGTCAGCATTTTATTTTTTTAATATTTTTTTTCCTTAGCTTTGTATTATTATTAAAATATCCCAATTATAGAAAAAACAATAAAAATTTGATAATCTTACTGAGTATCACATTATTTATTGGCCTAATGTATGTATTTTATTTGTTTAATATTCTTCCAGGTCTACAAGCAATGGGTTCAGATAGGTTGCAAGCATATTTAGTAATTTTCACTCCAATATTCGCTGGTTTTGTGCTATCATACATTATTACCAGAAAAATGATAATTCATAAGTTTAATCTTGCACCAATGGTTTGTGTGATTATAATTCTGATTGCTTCAGTAGTATCTATCCTCAATTTGTACCCATCACCTTATGTTATGCAACCCAACCCATCAATTACACAAATGGATATGAATGGGGCTGAGTGGCTCTTAAATTTCAAAAATTCTGCTACCAATAGTGTGTATATAATGAGTCCAGTATATAGATTTTTAGCAGGTTCTTTGGGCCATGTTGAAGCTGGGAAGTTGTTTGGATCTTCTTATAAAGAGGCAAATATTACGGATCATTTTAATTATACGATATCCAAAAATCTTGGGAACTCCTATACTCAGAATGAATATTTCATGATGACGATGTTTGACAAAATAGTTTATGAAACTGTCTGGAATGTTGTTGGAAGATTTCATCATAATGATTTTAAAGAACTAGAGGGAGATACTTCCGTTGATAGATTATACTCGAATGGTGATACCAGTGTATATTATATACATAGTTTATTATAATTTTTAATAAATTCTTAAAATTAATTCTGAAAATTCATGCGATTTTTTTAAATGCCTTTGATTTATACATGTATCATTTCAAGAGTAGATTTTGGGGATTTCGATAAACCTCTGATTTTCACGAGCTATTAATATATCATTTGTGTGCATATAAGGAAATTTAGGGGTTTATGAAATTCTACTAATCTTCAACAAATCATAGTGAATAAATAGACAAACAATTTTACATATGTGAAATGTCGGATAGCTCTCATTTTTGGAAAAATGTGTAGCTAGTCTTATATTTCTATTTTCAACAACTCATGAATATGTCCCGATCTGTTAGGCTGAGATACGTATCTATTACGTAAAAAGCGAAAATAGTTTGTAAATTTTCAACGAGTTATACGCATTCAAGATTTGTTCACACTAATATACCGTGCCAAATTATGAGATAATGATATCAAAGGAATCTGATTCAAATAAATACATTAAGCAAGTGCCATGGTATAACATTTAGACAGGGAACACTTGCCAATATTTAACAAATTAAAAGACTGTTTATATCGAAAGCAATGCCATGTTGCTCCCATAGCTATTGCCTATATACATAAAATCGATTCATATACTTTGTTGTTCATATTTGATAAGGACTCTGTTGTTTACAACTTCCAGTAACTTATCCTCGCTGTTGCATTTGTAATTCTTTGTTTAAGCATTTATTTTGGAAAATCTTAATGCCCTTGATCATAAAAATAAACAATATTAGCAAGAACACCAAATAGACCACAAATAACAATAATACTTATTAACAAATCAAACCAGGATGTAGCAGTAGCAGTATCCATATTAAATATACCTCACATACGTCATATAACATTAAAATATATAACTTTTATTAATTTATCAGTAGTACAGCTTTGCTATGGTCTTACTAGTTATTGCTTATTTGTTTACACTTATTTCTCAGTAGTTCATAAAAAAATCATCCAAACATTTTAGTTCCATTTTTTTGTAATGCCTCTATAAAATTCAATATTGTAGAGTTTTGAAGTAGAAATTATGCCTAGTTTTCGTGAATCACAGTCGGTATTTTTCAATAATACAACATTTTATTTATGAGTGTGTACTTTTCTCAAAATTCATTCAGTTTTTCTCCTACTACTTTAATATTTTTGAATGATCTTCTTGACTTTAACATCTTCATTTTCTTATCCAACGATATTCAGTTGGGCTTCTTTATGGTGTAGCTGGAGGATAAAATAATGTTTACAAACAATGCTTATTTTTTTGATAAAATTTCTATGTTTTTTTAATTTATACCATGTGGCTCAGTCCAGTGGAAGAACGATCTTTGTTTCTATATCTCTATCAAAATCAAATAATGATTTTAGGAAAGAGTACATATTTTATGTAATACCTAAATCATACCCATAGAACTCTTCGTTTTCAGTATAACATTCTCAAATGTTGATTTAGGCTTTTGAATCACTTGTAAATTTAATTGGGTTTTGGTCCTCGATTGCCCACCATCTTGATTTATTTGAATCCACAAAAGAAATTACTATCATCACATGTGATGCTTGGATCAATGGAGTTTAGGATCTCTTTTGGATTGAAGAGATCTAATTCATACCTGAGCACTTCATTTGTTTTTTTGATCTAGAGTATAATTTTTGACTCGGAATAAAATAAATTGAATTTCTCATTGACAAATTTGATTGCATTTTGTGTTTGCTGAGTACGATAATCACCATTATCTCTTGTCATTGGTTCTGAAAGTGTTTCCCTTAAATTAGAAAGTTGTTCTTCTGTTAAAGGAGATTTTATTCCTTTACAAATTTACATCCAATGTTGAGAAAATCTTCCTCATCAGTACACTTTATCCAAGGATAAATCTTTGATATGTGGAGGAAAGTTTTCTATAACTTTAGCTGGATCAAATAATATTTAACAATAATAGGCTTGAAGTCTCAATAGGTTCGTTTTTTTCGCAGGAACAAATTTTCGCTTTAGCAATAAATATTATGCATAGTAAAATGTCTCAGCTCATAACTCATTTAATATATAATAATATCTATATATTTTGTACAAAGAAGTAACTAAATATGTGAGTTACGAGTTTTATATTTTTCAAAACTCTCAAACTTATCAGTCATGCAGCTCGAAATGTGCAAATAATGTTGATTATGTTCAATTATTTCGAGATGTTCAATTTATTGTATATGATGGTGGTAACTAGATGTTCTATATTCAACCAGATAATGCCAACCCATATGATTCAGATAACGGGTAAAATATAATTCACAATACGATTAATGCTGCTCTATTTAGGTCCATCTCTTTTTATATACTTCATCAGCTGCCTTTAGGCCTTCATTCGAAGATTGTTTTAATATCTTCTGGGATCGTAAAAATTGAGCATTAATTTTATTTTCATTGACTGTAGTCAATCCAAAACTCAGAGAATTATAAAAAGTTTTTTTGAGGGATAAAATCAAGTATATGGAATCCCTTTATATTAATTATACTCTATATCAATAAGGGTCTAATGCTGTTGTTTTTCAATTCAACCGCGTAAGCACTCGTATATTACGGAGAATATAACATATGTATTATAAAATTGGAATCGTTGTCATAACATTATTTCTTCTTGTTTCTGGCTGTATGTCAGGCGCATTACCAGAAGAAAGATCCCACGAAAATAAAAGTGAAAATGGTACTCTTCTAAACACATCAAACCGACTTTCAGTATCGATACCTGACCCATATGGATATAATCAGTTCAATCATCCTGATGTCTATTACAATACATCTGGTGTATTTGGTCATAAATGGTGGATGTTTATTACTCCCTTTTCAGATTCGAATGGTACCTCTAAAAATGCATGTTTGTACTATTCTGATGATGGACTACTTTGGAATGTACCCTATGGAGTGACAAATCCTATCGGAAAGCCAATAGTATCTGATTATAGCTCAAATGCTTATGGGTCTTACCCTGATATCGTATATGATCCTATTACTCGAAAACTTATGTGCTACTATGTAATTGGGGATGTAGTTAGTAACGTAACTATAGAAGATCCGAAAGTTAGAACATATGATGGTATTACTGTTTCACCAGAAATGAATGTCACTGCTCATGGGATATCACCAGCCGTTCTTTATGATAATTCCACAGGAACTTATTACATGTGGATTGTTGATATCGATCCAAAACCTCATGTTATATACAGATACACTTCCACTGATGGTGTGCATTTTAGTGATAAACAAGTAGTTGGTCAATCAAGCGAATATCAACCCTTGCTTATGAATACGATGAATTATCCCGGAAACTCAACAATATACGCATTATTTAGATTCGACGAACCTAA
The DNA here is from genome assembly GCA_003164755.1 of Methanosarcina sp. Classification (GTDB taxonomy): domain Archaea; phylum Halobacteriota; class Methanosarcinia; order Methanosarcinales; family Methanosarcinaceae; genus Methanosarcina. Next base: position 34,218 of record PLUB01000023.1, read on the forward strand.
AGATAATTTATATCTTGCGACTGCAAAAAACTATACGGATAATTTCACGGTTCAAGGTTTGCCACTGCTACAAATCAGTGATCCATCATGTGCGATGTATAAGGATATTCGATTAGATCGCAGTGCAGGTGTGTTTAGTGATGATGGAAACTTCTTGAAACTGTGGATCCCTGCGAAAGATACTAACGGAATTTGGACATTGTTTTATACACAAGCAACTCAGGAAAATGGTGTATGGACAGTTGATAAAGGAGTGAATAAATATCCTACACATGGGGTAATTTACTGGAAAGGGCTAAATTGGTATGTGATTAAAGGTAGATCAGATCCTATTAATAATCACTGGAATAATACTGGTGCATGGATAGATGACAAAGATAGGATGCACTTAACAATTGTAAAGAACGGAGATATATGGAACTGTACGATGTTGAATAGTCAACATAAATATCATTATGGTACTTTCACCTGGAAGGTAGCTTCACCTATTTATACATTTGATAATAAAAGCGTGGTCGGATTTTTCACTTATTTAAACGATAATAATGAATTAGACATTGAAGCTTCAACATGGGGTAAAACAAATGGAGATCAATTGACGTATACTGTACAGCCTACTAAAATTAAAGGCAATGCTCATGCGTATGCTGTCCCAGACACTAACGGTACAAACACAACATATACTCTTGAATGGAAACCAAGCTATGTAAGATTTACATCTGTGCAGGAAAACGGAAAAATTATAGCAGACTTTAATTATACAAATGTTTCTGGAATCCCTCAGGATCCTGCAGATCTCTTAATGAATTTATGGCTGTGGGATTGGAATCAGCCTCCAACTAATGGGAAAAACATTGAACTTATAGTTAGTGATTTCACAATTACTAATGGTTTAAATGAAATTGACTCAAGTAAAAATATGAAAAAATGAATATGTAATGTACTATACAGGTAGCAGAATTCAGATTAAAGGATGGTGATTTCTATATCTAGAATATCACCAACTATTATAATTTTTTCCTTAATATTGGTATATATATTAACCAACTCCAAGAAGCTGAGAGTAAAAAGTAAGAACATACTTAATTGAATTGAAAAACAGAGGCATCAAGTACTTCTCTATCTAAATCTCGATAATTATGACAAATTCGGTGCACTTTTTTTTCATTCTTCAACTTATTAATTTTTCAATAGTTTTTCAGAAGTAACTACATACAATACTGGGTCACATAAGTACTGGATATGGATGAATTCAAGAGAACATATCTGGTTAATAAATAATAAAAAATTAAAGAGTATCCTGGATGAATAAGATGCTTATATAGGTTGGGGAAATTTCAGACAAAAAAAGGAGTCACAATGCACATTTTATGTTTCCATCGAGGTCTTTTTAAGGTCGGCTTCGCCAATAATTAAAAATAGAGTGTATTGGTTTGAAATAAAAAGCAAAATTCACTTGGTGGTATCAATAAATAGCATGCCCAATCCGATCATATAACTTTAATTTATATTAGATAATTTCTAAAAACTTCTATGCATTTGAGTATTGGGGAGTTTAAATTTCTTAACAATAATTTTTACTCATGAAAACTCTTACTAATTTTGTCCTTAAAGAAGAATACGAAAGTCTTCAGTCAGTTGAAGACAAACGGGTTGAAATTGATTCTTTAATTGATTGAAAATCTTTTCGTGTAATTTTGGAGTCCATGTATTTTAACGAAACACTTTTAGAAAGCAGACCTGAAACTGACTTAATCATTATGGTTTTAATACTTGTTTTGCAGCAATGACATGATTTCCCTAATTTTAACTTGAGAAACAAAGTATTGATTAATTTTTTTCAGGAAATTTCTTGTTTTTCCTTAGTACATACAAGACAATACCAAGTCTGATCATTCAGAAAGAGAATTAGTTATAACTGCAAAGAAAAAGAAATATTGATACAGTTGCAAAATTAACTTGGTTGCCTTAGGTTAAAAATCAAAAAAAATAAACTGATTCAGGAAACTACTTTTATCTCTTCAGATCCGAGCACTCAAAAGTGGATAAATCTCAAGAGAATGAAACCAAAAAGAGAAGCAGGGACTGAACATTGGTAAAAATAGTTTTCAGTCACACTTCGATATATACTTCATAGCATAATAAACAGGAATTATGAGCTGATCAGAAGGTTCGAGGCAAAGACTACATCATTTCATGATTTTCATATGGATTTATCAGAAAAAAATAAGGTAGTTTACAGGGACAAAGGATATTTTGGAGCAAAATCAAAAAATTATAATGCAACAATGAAAAGATCTTAAAAGAACATCCTACGGGAATGAGTGATGGATTAAGGAACAAGGAGATCAACTCTAAAAAACTAAAGTGGAACGAGTTTATGCAGTAACTAAAAAGATATTCAAAGCAGAATAGTTTTTGTCGCTAGTGTTCAAAGAGTGAATCTAAAGATGTTGTGTATAAATTTTGTTATAATCTCTATCAGTTGATGACATTAAAAATAGAAGGAGTATTTCAATGACCTTAATTTCCGCGGATGTACATAAGGATGCCATCTATTTTCTCGATATTATAGTAGCTTAAAAATAATCTAACTTTCAATGAGCAATAATGGAAAATAGGTGAACAAATTCTATATATTGTATATCTTTTAAATGTCGGAAGGATAGCGAAGCTATCTTTAAAATCAAAGAATAATGAACCAGAACAGAAAAAACCCGATCAAATACAGAAATGAGCGAGAAAGATTTGACAGGATTCCTTTGAAGAAAAAAATAGAGATCAATCGGAATACCATGATACTAACTGAATGAGGGGATAAATCTGCAGATCCTCTACTGTGGAGGTCCTAATTGTAATAGAATCCGTATATTTCCTAAAGTATTTTGCTGATGAAATCGAAACTTTGGAGAGAAATTTTGAATTATTCTTATGGAAAGCATGAAAGTCAGATGGAAATTCGAATGTTTTTTCCGTGTATTGGGAAAATTGGTGCAATAATCCTAGTTGCTGAAATTGCTAATTTCAAGAATTTTTCTTCAGGAAATAATAATGGCTTGGAACCGATCCAAATGTATACTAAATATGTGTATAAATTCTACAGTGGCATTCACAAAGGGAGGATCAAGGGCTACAAGTGGACTCTAACGCAGATTGCTAAGGCAGAAGCAAGAACGAAAAATAGCAAGCTAAGAGAGTTTTTTAACCGGAAGAAGAACTCAATTGGGAATGCAAAAGCAATTATTGCACTGCAAAGGAAAATTGCCACAATAATATGGTATCTTATTACAAATGATGAGCTGTACTAAAATTAAACAGGTTACAATAGGGAAAAATCCAAAAGAGTAACATTGTTAATACTGAAATCTTTTGGTTGATGAAAGTAGAATAATTGGTTGAGTAACATGATTGTGGCAAATGGGGGTAGTAAAATATGTGATGTTTGTAACCTTATGCACTTTCATGCCGAACTAACTAAAGTTTTTGCTGGAATGAATTTTTTCAATTCTATAATATAAGAGTTGCTGCCAGAATACAACCATTTGCTATGAATATTTTTTCAAAGCTAAAAAAGCCTGTGAAAAGCCCTGCAATAATAGGGGCAAAAGAAAGCCCGGCATAGATGGTTGTATTAAAAAGTCCCATTACTAGCCCCCTATTCGAATTCATTCTGGCAACAGCCAGAGCAAAACCTACCAGCGCAATTCCGGATCCTCCACCCAGGCTTGAAAAGCCGAGAAAAGGATACTTAATGACTAAAATGGCTCCAAGGGCAGAAAATGTTAATCCAATCCGGATTATGTTTTTTTCCTTGATCCTGACCCGTCCGATAAGGAGAGATGTAATCATGGCGCAGGCGTAGAGGCTAGCAATAGAACTCCCGAGCTGGGTTTTAGTCATAGTGCCCAGGCTATAATCCGGATAGTAAGCTATAAGGACTCCGATGGTTCCATTGAGAAGAAAAGAACTGAGCCAGATCCTTGAATTGCTGCCGCTAAGTAGTTTTATAATAACATTATACAAATCTCTAAAAAGTCTTCCGGGGGGGTGAGGTAGTGAACCTGACTTTTCTGTGTTCTGAGGATGGATCAATTCCCTGTGCCTTGGAAAAAGGCATAAGATCAAAGGAAAAGTGATAACTGTAAACACAAGGACTGCTCCTTTTAGGTAGGTATCCGCCAGTAAACCCGAAAAAAGAACACCTGCTGCCAATCCTGCGTTGAAAAGAAACGTGAATTCTCCGATATAACGCACTGGATCCTTAGATCTTGAGAGGGTGGCAAAGGCAGCTGGGAAAAAAGCTCCGCAGGCAGAACCTTCTATAAACCTTGAAATTAAAAGAATCCAGAGGTTTTCTGAGAGTAGGATGGTTAGCCCTGAAATTGCTGTCAGAATAATGCTAAATCCTATAAACCTCAAATTTCCGAACCTATCAGCTAGAATCCCGAAAGGTAGCATTGTAACCAGGGCTCCAAAAAAATAGGCTGAAAAGAGCAGGCTGGGAGCAAATTTTCCGGAAGCGCTATAGTCCTGGCTCACAAGCTCCGGAAGGATAGGAATGACAGCGTTCGAAAGTCCCATAATTGCAAAAGCTGCTCCATAAATCAAACGCCTATCAGGGTTCATAGTACAAAAGAACCAGTTATCAAGTAAATACTTTCTTGTCACGGTAATTTTGAAAACTTGCTTTGGATGATTTAAAATGTTTCAAGTGAATTATTAAGGTTTCTTTAGTAATTTGCAGGCTTTTTATTTGGCATATAATTGGATCAAACAAAGAACTTCTAAATCTAAATGTTGATGTATGTTTTGTATTATATGATTATTATATTATGTGATGATTAGATTATAGGGTTGTTATATTATACGATTATTATATTATATGATTATTAAATTATACGATTAATTATATTATGATGGAACAGAATGCATAGCTATTTATATAATTAATTTTAATAAGAGTAATTGTAAGATGTGAGCGGAAAACTTTTTTCACATACCATACCCCCCACTCCCCATATGACCCCCACTCCCCAACCCGCTCACACTCTTCTACTTAAATATTGATCTATCTACCCATTTTTTTCAATCAATACCGAGTTCCCTCATCTCCGAGACAATTTTTGCAAACCATAATAACTCCAAAAAGGGTATTGGAAATAATGGGGCTGTTGATTCTGGAGAGATAAATTGTTGATTCTGGATAGAGAAATGACCCAACTTCTGGTTTAGATAGATGCATACAGTTTGCTGTCTGTACTCCTGAATCAGGTAGCATCCTTGATTTAATCATTTTTCCTGACTATTCGCTTCAATTTGAAACACAGTTTTTCTTCATTTTGGATATCAAAGGTGGAGTTTTTGAGATGATGGATCTCAAAAAAAATTAAAACATTGTTTTTGATTTCTGTGATATTCTATCTATGGAACTAGCGACACTACATGTATGGGTGGTTTAAAATCGAAGAATGTATCTTCTTGAGAAACTCGTTCTGTACCTATATATTTAAACGATAAGCGAAATTTGATTTTACTAATATAACTGGGTTAAGCAAAGAATATTATACCTTCATATTTAATACTTATTTGAAAGGATTGAAAGAATTGAAGTAAAAGTGGAAACCTCAAAAATGGATAGATTCTTTTTAATTGCAAAATAATCTCAAAAATGGAGGAAAAAACGGTTATGTAGAAATCATTAATTTAATGCAAATTATTTCTACTATCTTTTTATTTACATCTTAGACTCTCAGTTGAAGTTTTACTTATTTGACTTGATTATGGAACTTTCTTACCAGAAGTACTTCTCCCAGCTTCCTTTTGGCAACAGAGAACGTTGTCTCAGTTATATTCCTGTTGTCTTATTTAATCTTATCATAGGTTAAGTGCATCTGTCTTCTATATTTTCCAGAAATTTTCGTTCTCTCTTTTTCTTACAGATATGATTGAGTCTACACTTCGTTCTTCTCTAATTAGGGATGGATTTTTTTTGAATCATATCCTTTATCCATCACATAACATTGAGATTTTCTTATCCTATTCGATTGTTTTATCAGAGTAATTGCATGTTTGATTTCGTAATATGTTTTTTGACTAATTTTCCATCCTAATACTACCTTTTTAGTTGTGTCGACTGAGATTGAAATTTCCACAAAGCTCCTTCGTGGCTTTCTCCCTCATCGGGGTTGGTAGATTAATATTATTTAGGTTTGTTTATTGTATTGTCTCAGATGAGTTCCAGCGGATTTGCAATGGGGCTTTTAATACAGGAATTTATTCAGTTCTCAGGATATGTCTGGTTTTTGTTATTTTCTTTCTAGAGCCCTTATGCTATGAGCCCATATTTTTAGGAAGTTTTCTGGTGTCTCTTCCCCTGCTCTTTGTAAAGTTGAAGGAAAAAATCGAATAAAAAATGAGAAATCTTGTTTCAGCAATCTTTAGGAATCCACATAAGCTTTAAAAGGCACAAGAACCCTATGCTATAAATAGTGCATGAAATTTTTGAAATCCGGTGATTTATTGAAAGTAAAGTCAAGAGTTCAGCTGAGGAAAAATACGAAGAACAAGATGTTAAAATACCTCGTGTCCATCTTCGGTGAAACGATGGCAGGGCTGGAAAATAAAGTCCTGGAAAAAATCATCTTGGAGGATTATTCCATTATCCTTGTGGATGGCAAGCCCCTATTTTTTGAAATAGAAGGGCAGCTTTTTCCTACCGTCCGTGGAGCTCTTGAGATTGAACTCAAAAAGCGAATTGTAACTGTAGATAAAGGAGCTATTAGCTTCGTTTCGGATGGGGCGGACATCATGGCTCCTGGAGTAGTGGAGGCTGATCCCGAAATAGACGAAGGAGATCTCGTAATCATTGTGGAAGAGGTTCATAAAAAGCCTCTTGCAATTGGAAAAGCTCTCATGACGGGTCCACAGATGGTTGAGATCAATTCAGGTAAAGCTATAAAGTCAATAACCCATGTAGGAGATAAACTATGGAGCATGGAACTCTGAAAATGCTCTTGAAGCATGTAGATTCTTACTAAACAAAATCTGAATTAATAGGTGGGTAATTCCTTGAAACAGAGACTAAAATCAAGGTTAGCTTTAATAGCAAAAATTAATTAATATAGGTTTCAATATAGGACAATTATTATTCAAATCTAAAAAAATACGAAAGGTGTGCATAAATGGCAAAATTCATAGACAAAATCCTTGGCAGCAATGTAAGAAGTACAACTAGTGCCGACGACTACACCGAAATTGATCTCAGTAAATACGAGGAGGCTCTCGAGGAAGAACCTGCAGAGACTTATGTTAAGATCGCAGAAGTCTCAAATATCAATCAGATATCCCTACTCAAGCAGGAGATCTACAATGGAAATATCCTGATGATAGATATCTCAAACATCAGGGGCGATGACCTGATGAGGGACAGGGTTTTGAAAGAGCTGAAAGATGTAATCGTCGATGTTCGTGGAGATATTGCAGGTTTTAAAGGAAACACTGTGATTGTAACTCCCACAGGTATTAAAATCGATAGATCCAAAATAATTGGTGGGAAATATTGAATCATAATTTTTATAAGCATGAAAGTTTTGAGACAAGGGTCTGCTGTCCGCTATGTCACGACGATCTTGTGATAAACTGGCAGAAGGACAATATCCCCTATTTCGGGGAGATCATGTACATTAGTGCAAAATGCCAATGCAGTTTCCATTTTGCAGATACTCTGAGCCTCTCCAGCAAAGAACCCATACGTTATGAAATATCAGTTGAAACTCAAGAAGACCTGGACGCAAGGGTTATCCGCTCAACATCAGGAACAATTCGCATCCCGGAAATGGGGGTCACTATCGAGCCTGGAATGGCTTCAGAGTCTTACATAACGAATATCGAAGGCGTACTTCATCGTGTCAGGAGTGTACTGATGACTGCAAGTAGGTGGGTACAGGAAGACGAAGATAAATTTTCCCGAAGCCAGGAGCTCTTGTGTATGCTCGAAGAAGTTATCGCAGGCAAGAAAAAAATTACAGTCGTCATCGAAGATCCTTTCGGGAATAGCGCAATAATTTCAAAAAAGGCTATCACTACCAAGCTCTCAAAAGAGGAAGCAGAAAAGCTAAATAACGGTATGATAGTTTTCGATATTGAAAAATCCGAATTTACGCATAAAGCTTTGGAAAATGTCCAGCTCCTAGAAGGGAATTAACTCTTGCGTTCTTATTTTTAGGCAGCCCGACAAAAATTCAGGGGATCTAGTTCACATATAGTTATAAACTTTTATTCAAATAAAGGAAAGAACAATGCGGGCTATTCAGCAGTTTTCTTTTTAGATATCAGGAGTCTCAGTATATGACAGTTAGAATACTCTTTTGTAGAGTTTTAGAGAGGTTATAGGGCTTAATATGGCACTTTATCTGTATGGAGTAGAGCTTTTCGGTCAGCACAAAAGCCTGTACTTCCTATCGAAGACGTAGCATTTGATATTAGGCATGTGCTGGGACTCGCAAATGCCTGAATTTGATGAACTAAATAATTAATTTATATTGTGATAATACGGTGAAGGTATGGCAGAAAGCGAAAAAGGTGCAGCACTCCCTCCAAAAGAAAAATTTAGCGATTGGTATAATGAACTCCTTTGGATGGCCGAAATAATGGATGTCCGCTATCCTGTGAAAGGGCTCTATGTCTGGTATCCTTTCGGCTTTGCCATTCGGAGGAATACTTATAACATAATAAGAGAAGTCCTCGACAACAGTGGACACCAGGAAGCTCTCTTCCCGTTGCTTATTCCCGAAAACGAGTTCATGAAAGAAGCTGAGCATATTAAAGGCTTTGAGGATGAGGTATATTGGGTAACTCACGGTGGAAAAGATCTTCTTGAGATACCTCTGGCTCTTCGTCCAACCAGTGAGACTGCCATTTATCCAATGTACAAAATATGGGTCAGGTCCCATGCGGATTTGCCTCTCAAACTCTATCAGGTAGTGAATACTTTCCGCTACGAAACAAAACACACCCGACCCTTGATAAGGCTAAGGGAGATTACTTCCTTCAAAGAAGCTCACACAGTGCATGCAACCTGGGAAGATGCAGAGGTTCAGGTTAGGGAAGCTATTGAGCTTTATACCGAAATCTACCGTAGGCTTGGAATTCCTGTGCTCCGTTCAAGAAGACCTGATTGGGATAAATTCCCAGGTGCAGATTATACCGATGCTCTGGATGCAGTTATGCCTGATGGAAAGACTCTTCAGATAGGTACAGTCCATCATTTGGGTGACAATTTTGCAAAAACATTTAATATTAAATATGAAGCTCCTGATGGGGAGCAGTGCTATGCCCACCAGACATGCTATGGGATCTCAGAAAGATCTATTGCAGCTATTATTTCCATCCATGGAGATGACAAAGGGCTGGTTTTGCCTCCGGAGATCGCACCTGTACAGGTTGTAATTATTCCAATTATCTTCAAGAAAGGAGGAGATGATGTGCTTGCAGTTTGCAAAGATGTTCAAAAACGCCTGAAGAAAATAGGGATAAGAGTTGAAATCGATGCAAGTGATCTTCGCCCCGGAGCAAAGTATTATAAATGGGAAATGAAAGGCGTACCCTTAAGGCTTGAAATCGGCCCTAGAGATCTGGAAAAGAATATTGCTGTGGCTGTAAGGAGAGACACAGGAAATAAAGAACATATTTCGCTTTCTGATATTGAAGCTGATGTGATATCAAGATTTGAATCAATCCACAAAAACCTTTATGATAAAGCAAAAATAGGGCTTTTAAACCGTATATTTAACTGTACTAATTTTGAAGAAGTAAAAGATAAAATCCAAAAAGGCATTGCAACAATTCCATGGTGTGGTAAGAAAGAATGTGGACTTATTATGGAAGACCAGATAAATGCAGGAATCCTTGGAATTCCTTTGGAGCAGAAAAAGGACTGGAAAGAAAAATGTCCTGTCTGCAAGGAAGAAACCCAAACTCTTGTGTATGTAGCAAGAACATATTAGTGAGGATTTCGATAAACCTCTGATTAACAAGAGTCATTTACATAAGCGTTATAAACAACCAGCCAAAAAATGGAATTTATCGAAACCCTTTCCTACTTTATTATGGATGGTTCAAAAAGGTCAAAAATTGATAAGCAATGAAATTATGACTACTCAGAGAAGTTCTTGATTTCATATCCTTTTTACTTGTATTTTGTTCTCGCTAGATGAATTTATATATCGAAAACAATCGAGAATTCCTATAATTATGAATCTTCATAAGTTAATTGTTTTGATAGACTTGACAAATTTACCTATGTTTTATTTAAGAACATGAAACACTACAGGGATGTTTGTATAATTTCAATTTCTAAAAATTGGAGCTTTAAGCCTTTAAAATCTCTTCTTTTCAGCTTATATCTAAAAACTAGAAGACTATATTGGTGTTTATCTATTTTTTAAATTTAAACTTTTTGCCCTTAACGGGCAACTATAATTATAAATTAAATTTCTACAAGGGCCTATCCTAAAAGTGATGTACTTACTGCAACTTTACAATTAAAACTATTGACCTCTCAATTAGGCTCTATCATAAATTTGAGAATATCGTTTTTATTAATCAAAAGTTTGGAAGATGTGAGTATTCGGTTAAGTGAGGAAGTATGATAAATTGCACTGATTTCACAAAAATTCGTCATCCTTTTTTTCCGCCAATAGCTAATGTGACTCCTGTTTACAAGGTAAACATTAGCGATTTGTTTTTCTGAGAGCCCTTATTTCCAGAATGCTTTTTTAAGTTTATCTTCACTGCTTTTTTTAGTGAAAATATATTTACTCCAACTTGGTTATGATCGAACCACAAATTTGTTCTCCAATCCTAAACTGTATCCATATCAACATTGAAAACGCTTGTAATTTGTCTATCTGTAAGTCCTAATTTCCATAATATTTTTTTAGTGTGTCTTCTTTTTTGATCGCTTCCATCAATACACACTCATAATAATTTATGAGATTCTTTAATATCTTCTGGGACCGCCGAAATTTATCATTAATTCCACTAGTAATTGACTGGAATATATAAAAAACCTATGGAATAATACAAAGTCTCTAATTTATTGAAAACATTAGACTACAATGATTAATACATTTATATTAATTATAATTAATAATTTGTGGTGATGAAGACTATATTGGGGGAAAAAATTGCACAGTTATGTTAATTTATTTTTATCGAACTGATCTCAAAACACAAATTTTGTTATTTTGATTTCCTGATTTGAAAGTAAAACAAAAATGCAAATAGTTGCATCAATTATATATATAACCAAAATTAGACAAAAATAAACTTTATTTTTATATTAACCAAATTAGTATAATCATTTGCTTAGAGCCTACTATTGCGTAAGTCCTATAAGTTTTGAACAGAACTTCCTAAATTAACGAAACATTATTTTATGAAAAAGCTAATGAAACATCTTATGCTTACCCTTGGGATAGTAAATACCTACGATAAGATCAAAGTTCTGGATGCTCATTACCGTGTAATTGCAAGAGCTGCTCCAATATGTCATGCTTTTGGATTCCATCTTTCCTTTTATGACTTCCCATTCAAAATGAATACAGAAGAATTGGTGGCTTTTGTGATGGAAAAAACCACTATAGGAGATTCAGGAACTTACCTCCAAATTCTTTATGAAAAAAACCATCTGTCTGTATCAGATCTTCCAAAGAAAGGCTTCCCAGCACATTTTGGTGAAATTGTGATTACTACATCAAAACCAGATCCCAAAAGGCAGGTTTTGCCTGAAAAAATTGCTGAAAATGCCCTCCGAAATCGCTCATTTCTCTTCCTTGTAGGATTGGGGCACAAAGGACTCCCAAAGGAAATTATGAATAGAGGTAAATACCATCTGGATGTTACTTGTAAAGGGCTTTCTCTGGAGACATGCACAGCAATCGGAGCGATTCCGGCCAATTTGGCTGGGCTCATGACAAAACTGGATGTTAAAAAATAAGTTATGAGCTTAAGTTTTTGGATTCAAATCTTCTTGAACATTACATATTAATTCTCTCAAAAATTAGATGAAATTAAAATAAAGGTACTTGAACAGAAAAACAATGCTGGAAAAATTTTGATAAGGAATTGACTAGAGAACAAATAGAAATTACTTACTCCTAATCAGGTGGCTCTATAGATTTGCTTTAAACTCAAAGTTAAAGTATTGTGTACTGTATATATTTTGGTTTGTCAGATGTTTATTTAACTCATCATAACTTTTTGAGATTTTTGATTCCACAGAAAAATCGATGCGATTCCCTCAATCATCTTATCATAGTGCATCTAAATGGCCAAAAAGACAATTATCATATATTATATATGGGGGGTGTAGAAAAAGTATTTTTCCTAAAATTAAAGTCTTCTCCTCAGTTTCATAAAACATTTGGAAAAACCAGAGGTACATATGAAAGCGTTAATTATTTTATCTGGAGGTCTTGATTCCACGACCCTCCTTTACGACATAGTTAGTAGGGAATACGAAGTTAAAGCGATATCATTTGACTATAACCAAAAACACATTCGAGAAATTTACTATGCAATTGAGACATGTTTGATGTTGAAGGTTCCTCATCGGGTTTATAATCTTGAAGTTCTAAACTCTCTCGCCCCCTCTTCTCTTACAAGATGCGAAATAGAAGTTCCGAAAGGACACTATGCTGCATCGAATATGAAGAGTACGGTAGTTCCTAATAGGAACATGGTTTTAATCGCATTAGCGGCTTCTTATGCGATTTCAAGAGGAATCAATACAATACTCTACGGTGCACACTCTGGAGATCACGCAATTTATCCAGATTGCAGACCGGAATTTTTAGAAGCCATGAAATCCGTTTTGAAACTTTGTGATTATACATCTATTGAATTAGAAGCTCCCTACCTTAACTTAACAAAAGGAGATATCCTGAGAATTGGACTTAGGTTAGGGGTTGATTATTCCAAAACATGGACATGTTACAGTGGACGTGAACTCGCTTGTGGGAAATGTGGTTCGTGTATTGAAAGACTAGAAGCTTTTGAACAAAACAATGCTAAAGATCCGTTGAGATATGAGATTTGAAAATGTAATTGAGCTATCTTATTCATTATTCAATAAAGTTAACTATTTAGTTTGGGGGGAAAAAATATCCTTAGTCATTGGATAAAATCAAAAAGTGATGAAAAAATTGACTTAAAAATTATACCAATGTACGCAGTTAATAAAAGCTGCAGTGTAGAGCCAAAGAGGCAAAGATTAACTTTTAAGGATCTCGATAAACCCCCTAATTTTATCATATAAATATGGATAGTATATATGATTCGTTGAAATCAGAGGTTCATAGGAATACTTTTTTACATATGAGATGCAAATCACCTCGAATCTTGTAAGAAAGTTTTAGCATGAATACAAGATAAGGTACGAAAAATCCTGAAAAATTTGATTTTACCAGTATGATGAATCCCAAAAAGGACAATTAGCCATTATGGAGCTAATTTTTCTCGAAGATCTTATTTTGAAGGAGTAAGGGGCACCTTTTTGCTCATTACCTTCAGATTCGTGATTACTGAGGTGGGTCCTCTACATTTGTTGTAAATTTTGTTTTCATAATAACTTTTAATCTCATCAATTGGAGTTATAAGGGAATAAATATTCATCGGTCGCCCTTTCCCAGGCTTTTTTTCCGATCGCACCCGGATCCATGAATTATTGCGCATTAATCTAATCGCAAGACTGACTTCTGGTTGCCTTAATCCAGTACTTATTTCAATTTCATGAGATGACTTTTCGTCTACATTCATAAGATATGTCACGATAGTAGCCACATTTCTTGAAATCCCTCGATTCTTCAAGGTTTCAATGAATAGGTGATCTTTTTCGTCTAACACTTTTACTTCGTAGTCTTTCATGTTAACTCCTTCGATAATCCTAGTTTTATGGATATCTTGTCAACTAAAAAATATCATGGAACTATTATGTAAAATTTTCAAATTATATTGTTATAATTAACCTTTAAAGCGAACACAGATTATAAATGTTTTCACAGTCTGCTATATTTGCTCTATATCTTGTTAAGTTTGGACATTTTGAAGATAATTACAAAAATTTTTATCTGGAAAGATTTTGGATTAGTCATGTTAGGTTGAATGCACTTTCTGTTTTGAAGCTCAATGCTAGAAAGATTACGTGGATCCTTATCCAAAAGAATACTGGGTAATATTTCCTCACACTAGCTGAAATTCAGGGAACCTCAGCTTGCCGAGTTCGATAGATGTTAAAGAGAATTCAGATAAACTCCGATGCATTTGAGTATTGGAGTGTTTAAATTTCTTAACAATAATTTTTACTCATAAAAACTTTTGCGAATTTACTCTTAAACTGAATATAATTTTTTTTAACCAGTTGGGGACAAACTTGTGGAATTTATTCCTTAATTGATTGGGTATTTTTTCGTATCATTTTTGAGCCCAAAAATCTATTCGAAATAGTCTCATGAGGGATACATGAAGCTGAAGTAATATTGTGTTTTTGAACTTGAGAAACAATGTTTAATCTAATTTTTCCCAGAAAATTTCTTGGTTTTCTTGAGTGCATATCATAAAGTACACTTCTGGTCATTCATATCAAAAACTATTGACAGATGCAAAGAGATCAAATAGTGTAAATAGTTGCAAAGACAACTTGATTGTCTTGGTTGGAAATAAAAAAAGGTAATTATTCTGGACTCTACTTTTATCCATCTAGATACTAGTAATGCAAAAGTGGATAAAAGTTGAAAAAATAACACAAAAGAAGGTGAAGTAGGACGGGCCCTACACAAAAAAGTTGATGAGCCACACTTTGAAATAAACTTCATAGCATAATAGCAAGAGATTATGAGCCGATCCTAAATTTCAAAACAACAATTGTCTCACTTCATGATTTCCAAATAGATTTATCAGAAAAAAAGTAGTTTGGTATAGACAGAAGATACTTTGTAGCAAAATCTAAAGGGTATGATGCAACAAAGAAAAGAGGAGTTAAAGAATATCTTCTGGGAATGAGTTCTGTTTAAGAAATAAGAGGATTAGCTCAAAAAGCTCAAGTCGAAAGAGTTTCTGTAATCACTAAAAAGGGATTCAAAGCCGAATAATTTGTTGTCACTACTGTTTAAAAAGTAGGTATGAAGATGTTGCGTACAGCTCTATGTTATAATAGTTATCAGTTGATAACATTGAATATAATAGGAACATTTTAAAAATAGCTGAAGCTATCTTTAAAATCAACGAATAATGAATTTGGAAAAACCAAATCAGGGCAATACAGGAGTTAGCGAGAAAAATATGAACAGGATTCCCACAAAGAAAAAAAATTAGATGTAAATCGAAATTATCTTTACATTCTTGATTAGGATATAATGTATAAATTAATTTTGGTTTCGTTCCTCGTCTTCTCATCAAGGTCTAATATACATATATATACCTATTATATCATTTCATCTGGATATAATCCCCCTTATTCACTTTAACGGCTGAAAAGTTTTCTAATGTTTCGTTATCGTAAACTTTATTTGGTATCCATTAGATGATACTTTATGAAAAAAATAGGTATCATAGTTACCAACCCAGAAGACTGGACAGCTCGGGCACTTATTGATGCATCGAGAAAAAGAGGCTTTTCACCTTTTATTCTGGATTTTAGGACTGCAGAGGTCAGCATAAATTCAACAGGCATCAAATCGACAGTTTATTTTAAAGCTGGCAATATCTCCCTCTTGGACTTTGATGCTCTTATTGTGAGGGATATGGGTACGGGGGCTTTTGAGGGGGTTTCTTTCAGGTTTGATATCCTTAGGGAACTTGAGGCTGGCGGAATTCCGGTCATTAATTCCCCTGAAGCTATCCAGAATGCTGCAAACAAGTATCATGCTTCTTATCTTCTGGCAGAAGCTGGTCTGCCTACACCCAAAACCGTGGCAGTACATAATCTGGGATCTGCTCTCAGGCTGGTATCAAAATTTGGAGATTCTGTCATAAAACCTACTTTTGGATATAAAGGAAAGAATATTGCAAGGATCAAGGATGGAGAACTTCAATTTTCGGACAGAAAAGCTGAGTCTGTACCTCTGGAAGATGCTCTTGAAAAGCTGCTTGAAGAAAGAGGAATGCTATATATTCAGGAGTTTATAGAAAACCCGGGGCGGGATATCCGAGTTTTTGTTGTTGGAGATTCTGCAATTGGTGCAATTTATCGGAAAGCTGCTGCAGGTTCCTGGGTAAACAATCTCAGCCAGGGTGGTAGTGTGGACCGCTGCGTCCTTACATATGAACAAAAAGAAATTGCAGAAAAAGCTTCCATTGCAATAGGCACAACATTCGCAGGTGTAGACATCGTTGAGTATTTTACTGGAATTATTAACGTAGAAAATGGTAAAGACTATAATGGGATTGAACGAACACCTAAAATTCTTGAAATCAATGGAACACCTTCTGGGAAAGGAATATTTGATGCATTGGGAATAAATCCGGCAGAGTATATTCTTGATAACATACAGGGTATTTTATAGAAAATGACTGTAAATGTTGGATGAAATAGTATAGAGGGTTTTGAGAAACCTCTGATTTTCACGAGTCATTTATATCCAATTTATAGGCATATGATGAAATTTAGGGGTTTATCCAAAATCTCTAAAATAATGATTTATAGTAAAGAGTCTGCATTATATGTAATTTCGATATCGTATATATAAAACTCTTAGTTTTCAGCATAATATTCTCTAATGTTGATTTTGGCTTTTGAACCAATTGTATATTTAATCTGTTTTGGGTCCTTGATCACTCGACATCTAATATATTCTTGAATCCAAACAAAAATTACTAACAGCATGGGTAATGAATATGTTATTAAAATTTAAAAGCTGTTTGTTGAACTTAAGCTATACATTTATTAATAAGTGCTTAGTTTATTCATTTTGGTCTAAGCAGATACGTTATTTTCCTAAACTCTAAATCTTAATCATAGTCAATTCTTGATTTAGAATAAGACGTTTTAAGTTCCTTTCTTCAAAATTGGATTGAGTCTTTTGTTTTCTAATCACGATGATAAACAATATATGATGGTATGGCTCTGAAAGTGTTTTTTTAGCCCAAAAAGATGTTCTCCTTTTAAAAGAGATTTTACTCTTTAACTATGTTTATATTTAAGGCAAAATAAACCTTTTTCTTGAGCACACTTTTAAATAAAATGTACAGTTGAGCAATAGTCCACAAAAATCTTCTGCAACTTTAGCTAGGCTTAAGCTATTTTTGATCAATAATAGGGCTTGAGGTTCCATTTTTGTTGTGTCACAGAAACTAATGGTTGATTTAGCAATATCATTCGTAGTAAACATATCAAATATCATAATCAATTTAATCTAATACTCTCAAATATATCAATGTTGCATTATATCTAGAAGTGTATATCTCTGATTTGACAAACTCTTCTATTTCGTCACATTCTTCTAAAATGGTGTCTATATAGCTTATGAAAATCCACAGTTTATAGAAATCCTCTATAGTTTATTAGATATCTTTTCAGGGTAAAACAGCCAAAGAAAGCAATACTGAAAACATTTATGAAATATGCTGACCTTGAATAAGCTTGAGGTAAAGGATGAGTGAATATAAACAGTGCATAGTTACTCGGGATGATCTTAAAATTTCTAAAGGCAAGTTTGCAGTACAGGTAGCTCACGCAGCCATTTCTGCAGCCGACTGGTCAACTAAAGATGATGTTAAAAAATGGAAGGAAGGTGGACAAAAAAAAGTTGTTCTTAAAGTTCCTACTCTTGAGGATCTTTATGTGGTCAAAGAAAAAGCAAGACGTCAAGGACTTTCAACAGCTTTGATACAGGATGCAGGACTCACGGAAATTCCTCCTGGAACAGTTACTGTTCTTGGAATCGGACCAGCAAAAGAAGAGCTCATAGATAACGTTACTCGAGACCTGAAGCTTGTTTGATTGAGAAATATAAAACTTAGGATTTTAAGGTAGTCT
Organism: Methanosarcina sp.; assembly: GCA_003164755.1. Lineage (GTDB taxonomy): Archaea > Halobacteriota > Methanosarcinia > Methanosarcinales > Methanosarcinaceae > Methanosarcina. Next base: position 52,252 of record PLUB01000023.1, read on the forward strand.
CCATGAGTTATTGAAAGTTTTTAGCATAAGATTCTTTTTACATTGCCCCAAAAACGAGTGTTAAATTCTTCGAATAATAGGCTCAAATAGGTCAAAAAATGTTTCGATAAATTCTATTTTTTGGTTGGTTGTTTATAATCTCTATATAAACAATTTGTTAAATAGGAGGTAAATCCAAATTTTCTGAAGTATCCTTAATTTTACATTTTTTTGAACATTAATTTTATGGTTATTTTTAGAAGAAGTTCGTTTAATTTTAGTTTTCAAAACAATCTGAAAACTAATAGTAATTGTCATCGATGGCACTAATGTAATTTTGATCATGGATATCAAAATGGTTTTTTAGGCAATTCCACTGTCTTCTGAATTGGTAATTTAAATTGGCAGAAATAGTTCCCAAGTTTTATAGTTTAGACAATCATATGCGTTTTTTCATTACTACTATCTTCAGGATACTCATTGAAAAACAGCAATAACGTTTCGCTAGGATAATGGTGGAATTTTAGCTCCTTAAAGTTGGGTTATAGATTAAAAATGTGATGTTTTTCCATGTGAATCAATAAATAACTTTTTTGTTTCTACTTGTGATTGGTTGAGAAAGTATCTACCTTTTGTAGTTGGAAATGAATAAGAAGGCGTTTACGCATAAAAGGCTAGGTCAATTATATTCTGACTCCATTGTACAACTTACACTTAATAACACGATTCTCATCGAAAGTTTCCCTAAAAGACCATAGATTATTTCGGTCTTATGTTAGGCTTCGCCATAAATTTTTATCATAAAGAACATATAACATGAACCTCCTCCACTCTTGCATCTGAAATGCTTAATCGAAACGATGTGCTGACAAATATTTTTGGCAAGAATGGTACACAAATTTTATTAGTAAATATCTCGATAAACCTCTGATTTTCATGAGTCATTTTATAACCATTTGTAAGTATCTGACGAAATTTAAGGGTTTATCGAAGTTCTCAGAAATCTTTTCAGGTTAGTGTAAGTCAAATAAGGAAACTAATCATCTCATAAATCACTTAACTTAGTTATTTTACATATTACGAGTTAATAATGATAGGTGCACAAACATTATAGGAACTTACTAATGAATGAAAAGTATATGGTAAATTTAAAAAAACCAATACTTCTAGTATCAAAATCATAATATTGCTTTCTTAGAAATATTTATTGTAAAATTACAGGTATTTCAGGGGAGCTTCTACAAGTACAAGCATGTGGAAAGCATCGCAGCTTTCTCTAAAACTGGAACTGTAACTAATATTATTTCAGGACTAGCCATAGTCTTTGAGAGCACTCTTTTACCTACAGTATTGATCATAGCCGGATTCTTGTCTCATATTTTATTGTTATGGAGCAGCAAATCCGGTAATAGGGGTTAATGGGATTTCTATTGTATCCATTGCAATGCTCTCAATCACAAGCTTAATCGTTGTGTTGAATTCCTAAGGCTCCATTACTGACAATGTCGTAGAAATCGCTCAAATAAGGATTATTCAGAAACTATTATAAAAAGTATTGATATTAAATTATTGTTCAATGTTAAAATACTTATGGGAAATAAGTTTTATTCAGAAACTGTTTTTTTTATAATTAATTTAAAATAACTGATTAAGCTCAGTAAGTATTCATAGTTCATCGAAATTTGTTGGTGTAATAGTAATAGATATCAACCAACTAATTTTTGGTAGTTTGAATAGTTACCAAAAATAAATTCCATTATAACTATTAATTTTAGCCATAAAGGAGTGAATCGAATGTTGAAACAATCATTTAGTAAAATAAAAAAGTTACTGACTATTTTGCTGTCAGCCGTACTGTCTACTATTTTGCAGTTTGTGTCGTGGTCTTCGTACCGAATGCCTCGGAGAAAAATGTTTTTTTCGATATCCTAAAGCTCGTTTATGATCGTCTGCTTGAGCTTGAAGTAACGGACCTGGCAGATTCTGCAGATTTCCTCATCATTTAAAAGGTGCCCGAGTTCTTCTCCAGTGAGAAACCCTATGTAAATCGCAGAGACCGTGAAAGTAAAGATGCCTTTCCGTTCTTCCCACAGGTCGTAGCTCTCAACCGGAATGTCTTTAGGATAAATGTAGCCGTCTAAGAAAAAAATGGCTTTCTTTACAAGGGGTTCATAGAGTTCTTTTACAAACTCAAGGTCTTTCCTGTAGCCTCGTAATATTTCCACAGGGTATGGACGACGAGAGCCGTTTCATCTTCCTGAATCGGGAGGGACGGCTGTCCGTAATCTATCCAAGGGTGCCAGCTGCTTCCTAGAGTCCCGTCCGGGTTATACTTGTGCAGCAGGCATCCAGCCCACTAGAGCACAGCTTTACATAACCTGAAAAAGGATTTCGTAAACTCAGGAAAGCCTGCCGTCAGTAAAGACTCCTATCCGCTGGGCATGCTCTATAAGGTGATTTTCCTGGCTCACGTGGGGAAAATATATCTCCCTTGGAACCATTTATCTATATTTATGAGGAAGGACTGGTTGCCTAGGGCTATGTGTCTTATCATACTTCTTTCCATCGGCTTTCAGTTTATTTTGAGGTTCCCTCCGGATTTTCGGATGCTTTTCCAGTGTCTTACGCTTCGAATTTGCTTATCAAGTTTATATTTTCGTTCATGTCAGATACTTCTTCAGTATTTTTTTCCGGCGGATACCTGAGGTTATCAGTTTTTCTATCATTCTTGACCATCGTTTTTTTCTATACAAGTGCTTTGAGGCCCTTTAGCGGTCTACAATAAGTGCTATCATCAAAACAATTTATGCCAATTGGAGATTTTTCCAAATGTTTTTCTTTTAGAGTTGTGCACTTTTCTTCAATCATCGAATATACCTTTTGAAATCAAGTAAAAAGCAGCAGCCTAATAGTTATAACCGATTTAATTTGATCCCTTTAGCCTTAATTTTATAACTCAATTCATAAGTCCTAATAGTTTTAAAAATGTCTATTTTTTTTCTGTCTATATGTTTCAAAACTCGAACGTTCCAGAGTTTAATAGAGTATTTGACCGCTCACATCTTAGTCAAAGCAAAAATAGTAAGAAACACATAGAAAAAATTACTAAATCCTTATGATTCAGATTTTCAATTGAAAAAGAACCTTACAATTTTAAAAGTCCGAGACATGCTAATCGGATTGAAGTTTCCAGTTAAATTACATTTCCTATTTTTAAGCATCTCTTACATATAAAAACAATCCTATATTATAGTAGTTATATATTTTTTAAAATAAAACTCATAAAGAAGTAAAAACGAGTTCATTAACATGAAATTTTATAACCAGCTTGGAAAAATAGCAATGTATCGCCAAGATCAATTTAATGAAGTTATTGAGAGGCTTTTGGATGGATCAGATTATTGATGACGAATTCAAGTAATTGATACCACCCTCGTCTTCCAACGAATACCAAACTCTTGAAGAGAATATTCTAAAGGATGGCTGTAGGATCGCTTGTATTATGGAATGAAATTCTTATAGATGGACATAACAGTCATACACATGCATAGAACATAATGTCAAATTCAATATTGCTGAGAACCTTTTAGATTCACGAAATGATGTTTGCGTATGGATTCTTTAAAATCAGCTCCGAATGCATAATTTACCGCATTTTGCGAGGGCAGAATTAGGAGTAAAATTAAAACATTTTTTCCAGGAAAAAGGACTTGAAAATCAGAGATTGCCAGAATATTATCAGACAGGAGTAATGTGATCGTAAACATGATTTTCAAATAAGAATGTCCGAGACCATATGAACTTACATACTATCAGATGAAAATTCAATCTCGTGCAGGATAAAAAATAACTAAAAATTAAGTAACTATTCAATCAACAATATTGAATTATGCATTAATTTCATTTACTATTTCAGTTGCTTTGTCATAGGCTTTTATTGCTTCGTTAGATTTGTTTAATTTCTGCAGAGCTACTCCAGTTCAATGTCAAATCAAAAAAGATCCAAACAACTTTGAGGAATAATATTTGCTTAGGACTATTTAATATATTTTTATGGGCCTGACCGGATTTGAACCGGTGACCGCTCGGTTATGAGCCGAGCGCTCTAACCTGACTGAGCTACAGGCCCTTATTAAATATTATGTCTTAAGTGATTGTTAGTAGCTAGTTATGAAGCTATAAACTTTTATTATAAATGTTTTTAAAGATGTTTATATTTTCCTAGAAAAGTGTACTTTAAAATATACTAAAGTCTTACGCCGCTTGCAGGGCTCGAACCTACGACATTCTGGTTAACAGCCAGACACTCTACCAACTGAGTTAAAGCGGCTTTATTATCGAGTGTACCTTTTTTGTCCACCCTGTTGCGAACATTCTTAAAGCGATAATCGTATTTATATATTTCGCTTGAGGCTGTTCTCACAAGAGCATTTCATTTATTTGTTTCCTCCCACTTTCCGCAGATGTACCCCCGAATGCCATCCATTCTCTCAATATGGCAGTAGCTTAAAAATTAATCTAACCTTCATAACTATTGCAGCTTACAACAAATCAGTTGAAAGATATGTATTTTGTTTCAATAGATACTTCTGATTACTAACTGATAAAAAAATAAAAAATATTAACAATAGTTAACAATTAAAGAAAATAAGCTCACCGTAATTTGCTCATTGAATCTTGATAAAGTTAGCTATTGATACTTAATCCCTCAGACTGAATCATTATTAACTTTTGATAAATAATCGTGTACCAATGGTTAAACAAATTATACATTTGTGTACATCTGCATAATGTCGATTTCATTCTTTAGTTCCTCTTAACAACACATCCCTATTTTATTAGCAATTATTCAGCTATCTGAAATAAGTATATTGATATTTGTTTGACTGTAAAAGTTGTGTAATTGAAAGCCCATCCAAGACTTAAAAATAAAATAAATCGTCACAAAATAACGAAAATGGGTTCTAGAAACGTATTTATAAAACCCTAAGTAATATAGCTAATGAAATTGTTTTTCCGAAGTTTAATAGTGACATTTATTTCATATATAGTCAACTCTAAATATAATGCAACATCATTTTATATGATATAGTTCATTAATTGAATTATGAGCTTGGATATGTTTACTACGCATGATATTGCTAAGGCAACAATTAGTTCCTGCGATAAAAACGAGCAGATGAGACTTCAAGCTTTATTATTAGTTAAAAATGGTTTGAGTCCATCTAAGGTTGCAGAAGATTTTTTAGTATATCGCTCAACGATTTGTCGTTGGGTAAAGCGTGCTGAAAAAGAAGGTTTGCTCAGCCTTAAATGTAAAAATGGTCGAGGAGTAAAATCTCTTTTGAAGAAGAACAATTTTCAAAGTTGAGGAAAGCACTTTCAGAGCCAATACCAACAGATTATGGTTATTATCGTGGTTGGGAAACACAAGGTGCAATCCAATTTGTTACAGAAGAATTCAAAATATCTTATTCCAAGCCAAGAATGAGACAAATAATTAAAGATTTAGGGTACAGAAAACTAACATATAAACCTAGATAAAAAAGAAAAAAAGAAACACTCATTGAATAATTTATCGCTGAGGTTCAAAAAAAGATTCCTGAACCTTAATTAGAGATTTATTGAAATCCCCCTTAATGTTTGCATAGACTTTAGAGATTGTAATATAGCATCAATATATCGTTTTGACTTTAATTCTATTAAAGGTGCATTAAGGCGTCATTTAGAGGGAAATGGAAAATCGTACGAAGTACTGAATATATAAATCATGTTGTTCAAGCTATTATTAAAAATGTTTTTATTCACAACCGATTACATCTTACTCTTAAGCTCTTTTTCAAGGTTCTTTACCAACGACTATCCAATAGATATAGCATAGAGATTAGTCTAGCCTTATTACGATCAAAAAAGGTTGATTTGATGTGTTTTCAGAGTAATTTCAACTCCATATTTTATATAATCCTTATCAGGTCGAACTTGAAACAAATACATAGGAAAAAATACTGTCCAGAGTAAGAAAAAGGATATCTATACATTATACTCGTGTTTTTAGGATAATGATCTGTAAGCTCCAGAAGCTCTTAATTTTCCTTCTACTTTATTTAATCAATAAGAGATGCCCGGGAAAAGCATTTATTCTGTTCTGACCTATAACTTCATGTGATATCATATCTCGAAATAAGGCTAAAGTCAAAATACTCGAAATATGAATATACTAAATAAGTATCAGTGATCGAAGGTATAGGGGATTAGTTTACAGCATAACTATTTAACATCTATAATAAATTATAAATTCATAAATATACCTTAAATTTATGCCTCTAATTTAGACTTAGACAATTTACGGCTAGGAAATTACAAATTAGGATGAAAATTAAGTTTTCAGCTGTCTAGACATAATTTAGCTACAATTAAGACTATATACTGAATTGAATAGAAAAGGAGTAAACAGGACAGGATAACAAATGGTTAAAGCAAAGATTGCAGTAAACGGTTACGGAACCATAGGGAAACGAGTTGCAGATGCCGTAAGGGCTCAGGAAGATATGGAGGTTATCGGAATTTCCAAGACAAAGCCGAACTATGAAGCTGCAGTAGCACATCAGCTAGGGTATGACATATATGCACCTGCTGAAAATATCGGAGCTTTTGAGAAGGCAGAAATACCTTCGGCAGGGACAATTTCAGAAATGATCGAACAAGCCGACCTTGTTGTGGACTGTACTCCAGGGGGAATTGGGGAAAAAAATAAGCCTTTATATGAGAAAGCCGGAGTAAAGGCAATTTGGCAGGGAGGGGAGAGTCATCAACTAACAGGTTTCTCCTTTAATGCAACTAGTAATTACGATGGGGCTGTGGGTCGTGACCTTGTGAGGGTTGTCTCATGCAATACCACCGGACTCTGCAGGGTAATATCGCCGATAGACAGGGAACTTGGGATAAATAAGGTGAGGGTAACTGTTGCAAGGAGGGCAGTCGACCCCAATGATATTAAAAAGGGGCCTGTCAATGCGATTGTACTTAACCCAGTGAAACTTCCGTCCCACCATGGACCTGATGTAAAGAGTGTGCTTCCAAACATCAATATCACATCTGCAGCGCTGATAGTTCCAACAACTCTCATGCATCTGCATACTGTAAATATAGAAATTAACACTGACTGCACTGCAGAAAACATCAAGAAGATTTTCAGTTCCCAGTCTAGGATACATTTCGTAGGGCAGGGTATTACTTCAACAGCCGAAATCATGGAAGTTGCTCGGGACATAAAGCGTCCCAGAAATGATATGTGGGAGAACTGCATCTGGCCTGAGTCCATAACAGTTAATGAACAGGAACTTTACTTCTTCCAAGCCATCCACCAGGAGTCTATTGTAGTTCCCGAAAATGTGGATGCCATAAGGGCCATGATGGAACTGGAAAGTGACGGTGCGAAGTCGATCGAGAAAACAAATAAAGCCCTCGGAATGTAAGTCTCGATTGACACTTCAGCTCTTGAGGATTTCGGGTATTCAATCTGAATGTTCGGAATCCATTTTTTTAGATATGGTGTTCCATATTCAGTGATCCAGAATTTTCAAATAAATATTTCTATTAAGATTAAAATATGAATGTTAATATATATGTTTTGCACCCTGAGAACAAATGATGCGAAATTTATTTAGGAAGATTAGGGAAAATCTAAATTTAGTAGATTCAAACTATTTGGAATTATCTGAAGAGGCTTTCAAAGATACATCAAATTTCATTTCCCACCTTGAAGATACTGATGCCGAAGGTAACTTTTTTTGAATGGTGGCCGACTGGACTCCAATTACCAAAATCGATCTCACAGACGGATATTATTGTTTAGGTGGTTAAAGCTGTGGTGGAGCTATGAAAATTATCAATGAGAAACTTGGAAAGCGCATTTTAGGAAATTCTCCCTAATTTTATATTGTTATTGGCCCTCGTGGAAGAACCTTTTGTTATCCTGTAGGGATCCAAGTCTACAAAGTTTCAATGGTTTTTGACTATCATGGTCCAGTATACATGAAGTTCGAGTATGTGAATAATCTTAAAATATGCCAAGAATATTATGCAAAGACTGGAAAAGAAGCTTAAATCAACGAAAAAAAAGATTCCACCATGAAATCCGACCTGAGGAAAAAGTGTATCATTGTTAAAACTACCGGCAAATGTAAAGAGGACTCGAAATAGATACAAAAACTTTAAAAAGATATCATTTTTTTGAAAGTGGTCGGTTTGAATTGTTATTTGTAGCCTTAGGCAGACTGAATGCTTTTGTTAATGTTAAAGATGTTCTGCTCGTGACTGATATGACAGCAAAGCAGCTAATTATGGTGGGAATTGGCGAGCTTGTTATAGGAGGAGGCGAAACCATTTTAGGACTTTCTGATAATATATCTTTGCGATGGAAATGATTGCAGTCCAATGGATATGCGCATAAGATATATTTTCTATTATTATAATAAGAGGGATGAAATGGCGATAAAAAAAATCGGAATCGATTCACGTTGCGATAGGTCTGAAGTAATTGAAATGGTGAAAGAAATTCTTGCACATTTCAGCTCAAAGGTGCAAATTTTTGTCGCCACTCCCACAGCTGGTATACTTGGAATAGAAGGTACTCCTGTTGAAAAAATGAAAGACGAAGGCGTCGAACTGGTTATCAGTGTAGGAGGTGACGGTACCGTCCTTCGGAATATTGCCAAGATGAAAGATCCTCTTCCTATACTCGGGATTAATATGGGGACTCTTGGTTTTCTTGCAGATGTGGAACCAAAAGATGCCATTGAAACTATAGAGGAAGTTCTGTACGGTTTTTCTTATCTCGAAAGGATGCGAGTAGATGTTTTCCTTAACGAGGAACTGATTGAGACCGCAACCAACGAAATTGCGATAATGTCAGCAAAACCTGCAAAAATTATTCAATTTCAAGTTCATATCGGTGATTGCCTTCTTGATGACATACGTGCAGATGGCGTGGTTTTTGCAACCCCCACAGGCTCGACTGCCTATGCAATGAGCGCAGGCGGTCCTATAGTAAACCCCGGGGTAAATGCGATAGTAGTTGTTCCTGTTGCTCCTTTCAAACTTTCCTCAAGGCCCTGGGTAATCCCATCTGACACTGAAATAACAATTAAATTAGCAGCTCAAAAAAAGGAAGCTGTCATTGCAATTGACGGACAGAAATCCTACCGAATCAGAACCGGTGATGTAGTCAAACTTAAAAAATCCAAATTCCCAGCACGCTTTGTGAAGATTTCAGATACTTGCTTTTATGAAAGAGTCCAGAGAAAACTCACCTAAGTAAGTATTTATTCAAAGTTAATTTCCTCTTATGAATTTAAAGGATTCAGATAAGCTACTAAATTCAGATAAGCCTCTTAATTATGTTATATTCTTAGAAGTAGTATATAAATGACTCATTAAAATCAGAACTACTTATTATAGCTATATATATATAGGATTAATGGAGACTTTATTTTTTCCTTTATGCTTAACTTATTTTTTTGACGGCTAGAAAATGATAATTATTAAATTTATTTTTGGAAAATAGATTTGAGTAATGGAATTACTTAAAGCAAATAATTTTATCAAATTCAGGATGACTCAGGTTGAAATGGATTAAAAAGTTCTTCGGGAAAAAATATTCAAGTGAAGAAACTGATTTCAGAGAAATAGATTTTGAAGACTTGCCGGCGTGGCTGGATGATAGTTATCAAAAAATATCTTTCAGAATAAAAACGGATGCCTCAAATCTTTTAAGGAAACTTGAGGCTTTGCTTTCGGAGCTTAAAGAAAGCAACTCCATGCTTGCAGAAGCAAAAGTCAAGGGAGACTTTGATGTCAGAGCTGTAAAACTAGCAAAGAGTAGTCGGGAAAATGTTACGAAGCAAATCGCAACGCTGATCTATAAAATCAATTTGGCAGACGACACAGATTTCAGATCTCTAAAAGAATTTTATGAGACAGCTGTGAAGAACTTTGATATTTGTCTGGAGCATACAAATCGGAGTTTCAACTATACTAAAGGTGTTTTTCCTCAGGAGTCAAAAGAAGTTAATGAAAGCCTTTTCAGCTTAGGAAAGGTCTTTAAAGATCTTAGAGAACTAATTTTTGAAAACGTAACGGAAACGGAAGCTATTGAAGTGGCTTATTTGGACATAAAAGAAATCCAGAAACTTTCGACTTTAATAGTAGCAGAAAAATTGGAATTAGAGTCTAAAAAGGGACGAATTCAAGCTTTGAAGCATGAAATCGGCATAGCAAGCCAAGCTGTCGAAGAATTACGAAATGGAGATGCCTGGCATAGGTTATATAACCTTCAGAAAGAATCAACTACAATTAGGGAAAGACTTAAGAAAGCAGAAGAAGATTTGAGTTTTTTTGTACTTTCACTTTCAAGCCATCTCTCAAAAATAAAAAAACTTCATGAAAGTGGTAGATACAACTTAAAGCCTGAAGTGAAGCAGCAGCTTTACATCTGTCTTGAAGATCCCATAAATGTCGCCCCCTCTTTTTTCCCAGAACTTCTAAAGGTTTTTGAGGATCAATCCCTGGAGATGCAGACCCAGAAAAAAAATAAAGCTCTGATACAGGTCAAAACTGCAATTTTGGATTTTTCAGAACGGAATAACGATTACCTTAAAGTTCTGCAGGAATTTGAAGCAAAGAAAACTGAAATAGCGGTATTGGATACCGGGAAACTCGTAGCGCTTGAACACAAAGAGGAAGAGCTTCAGAATAGAGCTCGCTTACTTGAAGAAGATATCGAAAATTCCGAAAAAAGACTAACCTATTTAATAGATGAGCTCGAGAACAAGAGGAAAAAACTTTTTGCTAGCATTAATTCAATCGATAGCTATGTGAAATTGCACTTTTAACCTCATTAACAGATAATACGGAGATCCACGACAAGCGGCTATTACAGGCCCATAAGAAGGAAAAAAGAAAAATAAATGATATAAAAACGATTCTTGATAACTTAGTATAAAGCTTGTTTATTTTACGACTAACGAATCCCCTCCATTTGTAGTCGAACACTTTGCTAGTTCAATTGCTTTCTTATCCCTAAGTTCTTCGAGCTTAGTCCTAAAAGAGTAAAGAATATCAGTTAAATAGTTTCTTACTCTGAATTTTTAGGGATAAAATAACAAAATTATATATTTTAACTGTTTGTAGCATCAATTTCTAAAATTCTAGAAAAACATGATTTTTTAAAAGTAGATTTTTATCCATGCATATGAGTTTGGTAAGTTCTGCCAGAAAAATCTTCAAAAAATGGTTTCTGATAAATACAATAGGTTGAATAAACTTTGTAAAAAGTCAGACAAAAAAACAGACTCAAGGATAGAAGATTAAACAAGTGACAATATAAAATCAATGAACACCACAGCTATAAATACATTCTAAATAATTACGCTACAATGTATAGTAAATAATGTCATTAAAATCTGATTTTGTAAGATGGGTAATATCTAGCACAATAGTAACAATTCTTATATCACAATCAACACCATTAAAACCAATAGCAACTATAGCATTCACCTCACAATAATAGGTATAACTATAGTTGGAATTATACATCTCATCAATTAAATGGGCAGCTTGCATAATTTTCTGCAAAAATACGAAAAAGTCATAGATCCGTTGCAGTCAATGTCCAAAAACATTTGGGAATTAGTGGTCACTATGCGAAAATACAAACTTTCAATAAACAGTTTTTTTGTGGGAAAACCTATCTATTTTTCAAGTTTCAACCAAAATAAAGAATATTTTTAGTCAAATTTAGAGAATAACACATTGATTTTACAAAAAAATCGGCACATTGTTTAAAAAATTATATTTTTTGCAATAAGTACAAAAATCACTAGATTTTAAAACAGAATTATTTAGTAGAATATAAATAATTTGCATATAATATAATAGAACTTACCAATGATTATATTTTCAAAGAAACAAATTTGGATGATTAATTAGAATATAGTATTTAACCAGTGAATCTGGAGAGGAGAAGTTGATTGGAAGACGAACAGCATAAAAATTGGATTAAATTGGCTAAAGGTTTGGGGAGTAGACAAATTGGAAAACAGCCATTTGACAGACTAATAAAGATACTGACTATTTTACTGGCAATTTTTTTAGTGGTAGCATTAACAGTTGCATTAGCAAACTTATGGGGCGCGAAAAGCCCCAAATATGAACAAGGGTATGAAGCCGGCTACAGAGCCAGCTACAGAGCTGCTTTCAACGGTAATTCTTATGATATCAAAGCTGGTTTAGGTCAAAATTCTAGCTATAACGATGGCTATAGAAATGGTTATGATGAAGGTTATCCTGTGGGCCAATTATACCTTAAAGGCAGCCATTAATGTGGCTATTAGGACAAGTGACATACTAAAAATCCAAAACTGGATTAGTAAAAAAGTATGAAAGAAAGAGCATCTTTCTTGATAGGACTTGTGCAGTGGAGGAATAAAATAACACACTATTATTTTTGTTACAAATATTATGATTTAAATGATTGAATTATCATGCAATTTGTTTTTCTTTTTCTGTTACTCAAAACCAAGAATTCAATTCGACAGCAACATTTTCTATGATTTTGGAACTATTTTAGTAAAACCTACTCATTTTTCTCATTTTTAAGCCGGTATTTTAGGATATTTTTACGAAAATTTACAGAAAATACATATATTTTATTAAAAAAAATGTTTTGATGAAAGCAAAAACATTGCTATATTTATCTCGCGAAGGATAAAAAATAAATGAAAATTAGTACTATTTAATTCATAAATCGAATTTATTCAATCTATTTAGATAAAGTTCCTTTATTATACCAAGCTATTGAATCATGTGGATTAATTTCAATTGCTTTGTCAAATTCCTTTATTGCCTCATCTGATTTACCTAATTTCACTAGAGCTATGCCTTTATTGTTCCAAGCTTTTGAGTTATGCGGGTTGATTTTAATTGCGTTGTCATAAGTTTGTATTGCTTCATTATATTTATTTAAATGTCTTAGAGAATTCCCTTTATTATACCAAGCTTCTGAATTATTTGGGTTAATTTCAATTGCTTTGTCATAGTCTTTTAATTGCTTCATTATACTTTTCTGAGCTCATTAGCTCGCTTCCTTTATGGAACCAAACATTTGAAGATTACGCTGCGTCTACTATACCCACCAGGATTAAAAGTGCCAGTGCAATGATTCCTAAAGCCGTTATGATTATATGCTTTCAACTTGCTTTCTCAGACGTTGCTGTTTTCATTTTCAGTCACATGGTATTTTTTTATATATATATTAATGCTTAAACATAACTACAAAAACACAAATTAATAATACTTCACTCTACAAAGTAAACTGTTCTACTGGGTATATATATTTATTAATTAATTTAAATATCGATTACATTACTTTTAGTTGTTAAACTTTTAACAATTTTAATAACATCATCAAGACAACAACATTTTTACTTACAAAACAGCTATTCCAAAAAAAATTAACCTAAATTCTGACACAATTTGGAAAAAGTTATAATTTGTGGGAGGACATAGCCGTCTAAAAACAATGATTCATAGAGTTTACTTTAAAATCTATGCATAAATAGAAAATAACAATCTTTTTTTATTTTTTGAATTTTAAATCGCTTGCAGCGGATTGATAGTTGAATTAATGGTAAATTTTTGCAATCATAGAAGATACTAAAAAATCTCAAAAATAATGAAAGAATTTTTGTTAGCATAAATGTTTGCTTACAGCCTTTTTTAAGTGTGAATGAAAAGAATACAGAATCAATCAGATTTTTCAGAACTTTTGGTACACTATCAACCCCTTTCTTTTATGCCTGCCAAAAAGATCCTAAAAATTAAGTTTTTCATAAAATAATTGAACAAAAGAATCGATCCGGTAGAGAAGCATAAATTCTTGTTAGAAATTATGGGGAGTGTTAGATATTTTGTGTTTGTATTCTTTGGACGGAATAGCACAAACAAAAGTGCTTAGTTTTACTCAATTGGCGAAGTTAAGTAGTTGATAATACAGCTGAAGGCCAAAAACGAAGTTGAACTGTGGGTATAAATTGAACAGAAAATAGATTAAAAGAATTCTAAAATCAAGGCATACCTTCAACTAATTTTAAAAATGGCTCTGAAAAAACAGAGTCAAGATCAAAATGCCCATCAGACATAGTTTTACTTACTCACAGAATATGCATTTACCACATTGAATACAAAATCACCAACAATCTTGCTTATCAAACGCTCATAAAGATCCACATTTTCATTTTTTATAAGCTCGCAAAATTCAAGCACAAAATCGTCTTTTACGAAATCATCATTACCTTCCATATATTCAGTAATTGCTTCATATACATCATCAAGCACAGATATCCTAGAGCCACCACTCTGACCCCTCACCCTTAAAAACGTTTTCTCATCCTTACTCATAAGCCATTCATCAAATATATGACCAAGAGCGTCAAGAAATCGTTCATTACTTTCATTGAATTTTTTATATCTTCTATTACCTTCATTAAAATGTACCATATATCTTCCTCCGTAACACAGAAAGGATATGTAAACTCAAAAAATCTAATTATGAGCAAATTCAACAATTTGAGCACATTCAGACAGAATCAATACGGGCTCAAATACAGTCTGATTCTGCTTAATGTTCTTTATGTGGAAAACTTTATAGAATGGGTATCATTTAAAAGAACACTAATTTAAGTGTAATTAATATTTTTGTCGTCTCCTTACAGAATTGATGAAATCTGAAAAACTGGTATATCTTTTGTTTTCGAGAAAATCTTGAGAGAGTCTTGAGTTTACGGAATATTTCGATAAATTCCAATTTTGAGCTGGTTTATTATATATGCCTATATATACAATTTGTTAAAATCGGAGATTTATCTAAATTTTCTAAGATTTTCAACAACCTATCGATATGACCAAAATTTTATTATTTACCATGGTTTTATAGAGAAACTTTAAAAACCAGAATGCAATTAAAAGTGTCAAAAATTGAATTTTGGCTTACTAATCTTCACACCAAATCTCAGAGTATATTAACCCCCTCAGAATCCGCAGAACCAATAATAGTAAACCACAAATTGTATATCTCACTTGGTTATTTCACATGAAAGTACATTAGTGAATCTTCCCCACGTGCTCTCACCTTCATTTTTTCATAATTGCAATAATTCCATCAATTATTGTTATGCGCTCATCAACCGAAAATTTCTCAGCTCGAACAATTTTTCTCTTTCGAATTTCGCTTTTTTCTGACCCTTTTTTATCTCTATATATTTCATCATTTGTAATAAAATACTATATTATTTTTACAATTTTTCTTGCTAGAGCAATGATTGCCTTTGCATGTCCAATTGACTTCTTCTTCCGGTAAAAAAAACTATCTTACCTTGCTATTTCCCTTTCTTACTGCTTACTGAGCAATCTGCATTATAATTCACTTTGCTACCATTGATCCTCTTTCTGTGATTCTTCCATTGGAGAATTAATCTACAGATTATTATATTTTTGGAACAACTCCAATCCATGAAACAAATTATACATTGGAGGAAAATATTTAAAGTTGTCGATTTCAGCAATTAAAGTTGCTGCATTAATTTATCCAATAATAATATCTGACATTAAATATTTAATCTCACTTTATTGCTTCTCATGAGAATACTTGAAAATAATTCTCTATAAAATTTTGATTTTATCTTCAAGATACTTTGTAAGTTTTGGAGATTCCTGGAGCTTAAATGAACTATGTGAGTAATTTATATGGCCAGAAGCTCTCTTATTTGAATACTCACTATATGAACATTTAGCTGGAGATTATCTATATCTGATAAACTATTTTCCTAAAGAAATCTATGATAGAATTTATCTACAATTCTTACCAAAAATGTATTCCATTACTTCATTTAGATTGAATATTTCAGGTGTAGGAATAACTTGAGCTTCATTTTTTAAATCTGTTCTTTTTTGCACAAATTTATGATGAAGCCAAATATATATACAAAATTCTCTGTGATCTTTTGGAAAAACTTTGATAGCTGAATCATGTTATTCAATGCAATTTTTTCAATTAATTATGAATCGATTTTATCTGTATTTTTTTGTGCGTAAACGCCTTCAGATCTCGTGCATTTTCAAATATAACAGGTAGATGCTCTATCAATGAATCAGAACTAGGAACTTAAAAGTCACTTGTTAATTCATATTCAACAACATCACATTTTTCTGATATATCTCGTGTTATTTTTTCGAAGAAAATGAATTGTTGATAAGTAAAATGATGATCTACTGCAACTATTGTAATTTCTGTACAGATCACGGGGGATGCATATGTGAGGATGGAATAAAATTGAATACAAAAATAAACCCCTAAGATAATTTGGAATTAAGGGTTCAAGGTAAAAATTAAGTAGATCTACTGAAATTTAGATATTTTAACACCCAATCTTAACTATTAGGCCGACCTAAAATTTGTTGATCATATCTGTTTTGATGTAATAGATAGTTCGAATTTATGACTGATTGAAAAATAAAAAACATAATTATTAGACGACAGTTATATGAAATCAGACCACCTATATTTGCTCATTAGCTCTCCAGAAAATAGCTAATGATGTTGTATTATCCAGGCTGAATAGTTATAATCAATTATATAAATAGCGGGACCATATATACATTAGTAAAAATATAATATATAACTTAATATTTGACTCAAAAAAATAGCTGCGTAAGATATGAAATAATAACATTCTAACTAATCATGGATTGACCTCACTTTTGGCATCATATTAAATCCTACTCACGACGTAAAAACCAAATATTCTTTTACACGTTATTGATATCTGGATTGAAGAAACTATTTCAAAAACAGTGAAAAAATAGCGAGTTTTATAATTTTTTTAGGAAATAGTGTTTTAGAGACGTAAATAAGTTTATGAAAAGTTCTATTCTCCAACATTTTCAGCTAAAAAACCATTTACCTTATTTTCTGTAGTTCTCTTTTCCTGTCTTACCTGCGTGATTAGCTTTTCGAGCTGCTCACGTGAGATGCTTTTGTGCTTATCTTCTGTGCACACCTTGACCTTTTCAATAAGAGCACAGAGTTCTTCCCGTTCAAGACAGAAGCCGATGCTATTGATAATACCTTTCAGGGCTTTTGTGCCGGTATGCTTTCCAACAATTAAATTGCGTTTTCCACCAACCATACTCGGAAGGAAGAGTTCATAAGTTCGTGGCTCTTCCAAGATTGCAGCGACATGGATCCCTGATTCGTGGGTGAAAGCATTTTGCCCGACAATAGCTTTGTTTGCTGAGGGTGTGATGCCTGAATATTTGGATACCATTTTAGAAAGTGCAGTCAGCTTTGTTGTATCATAACGTTCAATCCCATACTGTACTCTGAGAGCCACAAGAACTTCTTCAAGCGAGGCATTCCCTGCCCTTTCTCCGATTGCATTGACTGTTGTGTGGAGCTGCTTTGCCCCGGCTTCGGCTGCTACAAGGGTATTAGCTGTGGCCATTCCAAGATCGTCGTGGCAGTGAATGCAGATGGGAGTATTAACTGATTTGTAAATCTCGCTAACAAGGTAGTAAGTTGTTGTTGGATTAAGGATTCCTATTGTATCCGCAAGGCTTAGGTATTGCACTTTATATTCGGTTTCCACCTCTTTGAAAGCCCACTTTAGGCGGTCTATTGGAGTCCGGCTTGAATCCTCAGCTGCAAAACGTACTTTTAACCCATGGTCAGTTGCATATTCAATGACTTCCTTGGCACAGCTGAGCATTTCTTCAAGACTCCTATGATACTTGTATTTGAGATGCATTTCGGACATTGCAATAAAAACACTCACGATGTCAACATCACAATCAAGGGCAGCATCCACGTCTCCTTTTACTGCTCTTGATAGGCAGCAGATCCTTGAATTTAAGCCCTGGTTTGCAATTTCCTTCACGATTTCCTTTTCTTTTGCAGAAACTACTGGGAATCCGGCTTCTATAATCTCAACACCAATTGAATCAAGCTCAATGGCAACTGCCAGTTTCTGTTCTTTCGTGAATACAACACCTGGTGTCTGTTCTCCATCTCGGAGTGTTACGTCACATATTTCGATATCAAGGGGTTGAAGTTCGATAAAATCCATTAATATATTTCTCGAATACTGCTCACTCTCAGACATTGCTACTGCTTCCTGTGATTCCTTTTATTTGAGTTACTGTGATCATTTTTAATTATACATTGATCTATAAGCTGCACAAAATAAATTAGAGAATATTTTAATAAATCCCCAAATTTTGTCATTTGTATATAATTAACATATAAATAACCCGTGAAAATTAGAGGTCTATTAAAATCCTCCAGAAGCTTAATGAAGATAAATCAGGATTTGGATGTTCTTCAAATTCAGAAAATGTTGCATTTTTCCAAAATTAAGCATAGCTTCACCTATATGTGTATAAATGTTTTCCTGCTAGGAAAAAGATTTCCGCTGACATTTGTTTTACAAATTCGAGCCGGATTAATTTATTTCGAGCACCTTAGCTTCATTTGATAAATTTAGCTAGAACACAAATTCAATAGATTCTACTATTGGAACAGTATTTTTATCAATACAATATATTTTTAAAAAAGAAAGATTTCAAAAATTAAAGAAAATAATGTATAACTTTAAATGTTATAAATAAAAAAAGTTTGAAGAAATTTATATCATTATCTAAATTATAAATTTGAGTAAAAATGAGTGCTTTTGTTTGTTTAATTCTACTCAAGAAATATTAACACTGTTGTTCAGAGTTTTATATGGACAATTAAAAATTTAATGCCATTGATATTTCAGTCCAACTGCATAACTCCTATGTTTTTATGAATTCGGTCATCTTCATCCCTTAGTTAATCCGTAAAGATGTTCTGGAATTTGTTCATTCATCGACAGACTTTGCAGATCATTACATTTTTCTTGCTTCTATCACATAGCCTCTTTAAAGAGCACCAATTGACTAATTCAGTTTCAATTTTTAATCTCACTTTTTTCCAGGCAAATTAGCTCTTTTGCATATAGTAGTGTCTCCTCTACCCAAGTGCAGAACTTCCTCCACTCATCAAGCTTGTGATTTCGGCGCTGGAAGTAAATATTTCGGAGTTCAGCGTAATTGGTTATTACAGTGCGTTTCTGCATGTAAGCACTTGGAAGATCCTGAATAAGCTCTATGAACACGATTTTTCGGAATTCATTATCTTCCTCATTTTCCCCTTCACGGGATTTGTAGGCTTTTATGAGATCGTTAAGATGTCGGATCTGGGCATTCCTGAAATCTGTTAGCTTGTCAAAAGAAAAGTCATGAGCCCCCAAATCCTTGCTGGTCAACTTATGCATTGTGGAGCAGGAATTTTTTTCTGCGAACTTGTAAGTGTCGAACTCTTTCCACCAGTAGAGAGGAGCTGTGAGATCAAAACAAACTGTAATAAACCTTAAAAATTTGCCGTGCTCACTCCCTGCAAGAATCAGCCTCTGGGCCAGATTCAGATCTTTTTCGCCTATCTTGCAGTTCCCTGCCTGATCAAGTTCCCTGCTGTCCATAAGGTGCCAGGAATTCATAGGGTTCCGCATTCCAAGAATTGCATAATAAATATTGTATGTACCATGTAATTTTATTTCAATCATAAGAACACCTCTTAATCCTTAAACGTGAAATAATTTGTAACTGCGAACAGAATGATTCATGAGCTTATATATGGCTACATAACTTATAAACCATTTTCAATATTTCTTGCATAGGGTGCTCGGTTTCTAAACTTGTATATTTTGGACAATTTATCCTAAACAATATTATTAATAACCGGTAAATTAATTCCGAGTTTTGCGAAGTAAGTGTTGTTCCCAAGGGTAAATTATTTCAATCGAATACCCCCGAAGCAAGCTACAGGGACAATAAATCCCCCGGAAACCGTTATTAACTAACGGAGTTAAATTTTAAGTTACCCTTGTGCTATAAAATTGAACTGCGGAATACAAATAATTATATGAAAGTGAAGTGGTTTACAGAGACAGAGGATACTTTAGAGCAAAATTAAAAGGTTATGATGCAACAATGAAAAAAACAGTAAAAAAACAAATTTTGGGAATTAGTGCTATATTAAGAAACAAGAGGGTCAGTTCAAAAAAAGCTACAGTGGACTAGTTTACGTAATAATCAAAAAAAGGTATTTAAGGCAAGAACAGTTCTTATTACTATTATTAAAAGAGTGAACCCAATGGTGTTCTGTACAACATTTTGTTATAATCTCTATCAATTGATGGCATTGAAAATAAGAGAAATATTTTTAGAATAGCGGAAGATATATTTGAAATCAAAGAATAATTAACCAAAAAACTGGGCTAAATACAGAAATCAGCGAGAAAGATTTTGGCCAGGATTGCCACGAAAAAAGAACTCAGAAGTAAATCAGAATCCTCTATAGAGAATTTCTATAAAACTTCGACTTCAACAAATTACTTATATAATTTCTATAAATAACCAGCTCATAGTTTTAGTTTGTTGAAATTATATGTTAATCTATCTATATTATTAATGTGATAACATATATACTATAGTTCAAAATTTTACATTTTTATATTGAGAGCAACAGTATTTGTAAAAAGAGTTGAACATAAGATATTTTCTGAGCCTCACAAATAGGGTTTTTAAAGGGAAGCTCCTTCCCTTGAAAACCTACATTTGCAGTTTCGGACTTCTGGAATGTTTTCGATCACATTTGAGATAATTTCGAAGATTGCTTCCTGAGTTTTTTCCACCACCTCAGTTACTTCATCTGCTGTTAATTTATGTTTTGTCATTCCACATGCCTGATTTGTGACTAAGGCAAGAGAAGCATAACAAAGATTGAGTTCTTTTGCGAGGGTTACCTCTGGCACACCAGTCATGCCTACAATATCTGCAAACTGGCTCAGCATATGAATTTCTGCCCTAGTTTCAAAGCGTGGGCCTTCTGTGCACGCATAAATGCCCTCAGTGTAGGGAAATATCTGTTTTTCAAGGGCCTTTATAAGGGCTATCCTGATTTCCGCGCAATATGGCTCAGATACGTCAATATGCACAGTAGTGTCATCATAAAAGGTTGAAGGCCTGTTCCGGGTAAAATCTATAAAATCATCGATTACCACAAAACTTCCCACTGGGTGCTCTTGCATTGATCCAACAGAATTTGTGGAGATTACACGTTTTGCCCCAAGGGCATGTATGGCCCATATATTCGCTCTGTAATTGATTCTATGAGGAGGAATATGATTTTTTCCTGAGTGCCTAGGAATGATCGCAATCCTTTTTCCCCTAATAGTGTTGTGATAGGATGCGACTTCTCCATAAGGGGTCTGCACTGCCAGGACCTTAAAATTTCTGTATGAATTGAAACCTACGCCGCCTATAACTACAATTTCAACTTTTTCAAATGTGTTTTCCATTTTTAGGTCACTCTTAACTCTTTTTAACGCCATTTTTTTTTCATCACAAAAACAGGATCTATAGCCAATTAGTAGGCTTACAAAACTGGTATTTCAATGTGTGTGCTTTAAAAATAATTATTAATATTTAATTGTTATTTGACTGTGAAATGTTCAATGCGGCAATATTTTTCGTTTAGAAAATTTTTTTCGTATCATTAATTTGAAATAACTAGGATGATAAAAATAACCTTCTCTAGTTATGTACATCATCAGTACATCAAAATAGAATAGAATTTACAATATCCTATATTTATAAAAATAAACTGGAAGTGCGTATTATGGGAAAACAAATATTTAACAGAACAAAAAAGATACTGGGTATTTTATTGGTAATTTTTTTTGTAGCATCAGTGATAGCTGCGACAGTAAGCGCTGCACCCTATCATCACCATCATCACTACCATCACCATCACCACGGGCACTGGGGGGGTGGTTATTATGGTGGTTATTATGGAGAACCAGTTGTATTAGGGGCACCTGTTGTAGAAACACCCGTTGTAGTAGGCGGATATGGTGACGGATACGATGGAGATGGATACTGGGACAGCTATCATCACTGGCACCACCACCATCACCACCATGGCAACCACCATGGCAATCATCATCAGCATCACTGATAGATCTAATAAAAACGGTCACTGAGTCTAAATGCTACTGAGAATGAAATGAAACAGCATCATGGCAATTTTTCAAGGCATAATGGCTTAATTCCTGATAAACTGCTTGAATTGATGGCTATATTTTTATTTCCTTATAAGATTGGGTCAATATGAATAAAAATAGAATTTACTTATAGTTCAAGACCTGACAACAAAGAAACATAATTAGTACATCTTTTTCTCCGATCCTTTAAGTATGCTTTTTTGCCACATGTATTTTAGTTTAGATCTTGTCCAGCTACAGGTTAGAAATTTACCATTTCATTCTGTTGTACCATTTTATTGGATTATATTTGAATTGTTGTTGATGTCGTTTACAACCAAAATCAATACTTTATCAAATGAAGGAAATGCATTGGACTTCAGCATAATTTCTTTCTGTTCTGTGAATTTTACTATTATTTATACTGAATAATTCTATGCAGAGTTTTTTTGTAACAACACATGTGTATTTTTCTCCTTAAAGCAGAAATTTGAGAGCATTTTTTTACAATTATTAATGAAAAAAGCATAGCTTTTAATATAATCAATGCTGAATGTTGATGATATTAAATATAAATAACATGTTTTAAGGATAGCAGAAGCATATTTGAAATCAAAGGATATTGAACGGAAAGAGAAAATAAGGTCAAAATTTGCGTGAAAGATTTTAAACAGGATACTACGAAGAAAAAAATAAGAGGTAAAATGGAATCCTCCACAATATATTTAATTTATTTTATAATATCCGTTATATGGTTAACACATATATGGGAATGCACAAGGGTAGTAAAGATAGCCATAAGGATAACCCCAGCCTGGATAGCCCCAGCCGCCGTAGCCGCCGCCCCAGCCGGCACTACCACGGTGTGCACTCGCTGCTACTGCTGTTAAAGATACTACGAACAGGACTGCCAGCAAAATTGCCAGTATCTTTTTCATTCTAAATGATTGTTTCAACATTTATTCACACTCCTATTTTATTCAATTTGCTACAATTTAAATCAATTTAGGACTTACGTAATTGAACAGCACAACATTTTGTATGTTAAATATATAAGTTCTAAACCTATCACTAAATCATCGAGAATTTTAATAAACCACCAAACGTCGTTATATTCAGATAAACGGTATACCTATAACTTGTGAAAATCGGGGGTCCATCGCAATCATCTATGTTTTCATAGAATATGCCGACTTAGCCCTAAAATTCAACAGTGAACGTAAAATTACAAATCACTCGATTTTGCGATTTGTTGCAACCCTTGTAATTATACTTCTCGATTGAAGTTTCTAAATATCAAACGTTAATTTTGATAGGAGGTTTTATTTTTCTTCCTAATTCAGATTTTCAATCAAAAAATATAAAAATCATCAAATTTTGGAACATAGTCGCATATGTCATGAAAGGTGATCAAGTTGTATCATTCAAATATTATTATTCAATGAATATAAAATAAACAGAATTATAAATAAGAAATTTATATTTAACAAAGTTTGATGCCATAAAGTCCATTTTTCAAAAAAAAATCGTTGCCGTTCTATATAAAAAGGAATTATTCAAAATTAAATCATTTCATTTGCATATATTCTTCTTTTTCTTCCTTGTTTCCCTAGTATTCAACATAAATTTTGACACCAACGGTCTCATGATATTGAAAAGTAGTAAACTGAGATTTGTTTCAGATGATTTTTGCATTTAATGGGCATTTAATCGATTGAAATTTGTATATTCCTATAAGCTATGGAATTATCGGGTTCTCAAAAAATAGGCAATAATCGAGAAATACTACTAAGTTTCAAACAGTAAGGTCGTGCTCTATTAGCTGGCTACTACGCTTGAAAGCTCTAAGTATTCAATGAATAACTAGAGCTAGTTTCTAGGAAATTACTGAAAAAAATAAGAATAATAAATATGATGGAAAAGGACTCCCAAGGAACTAAAAAGAAGAAGCAGGGTTATTGGATTGTTCACTAATCAGGAATTAGTATTAAGACTAGCAATCTCAATAATCATTGATATAAAAGAAGACTGGCTAACAGGAAATAAGTATATAGAGGATTTAGATAAATCACTGATTTTCACGAATCAGTTATATACCAATTATAAGCATCAGACGAAATTTAGGGGTTTATCTAAATCTTCTATAATCTAATTTTTTACTCATCTCAAGTTTTTTTAAATCCGGTCATCAAAAATGAAGTAATAAATTAATGACAAATATTGCCATTAGCAAGGGAAATATATTATATGCCTTATTATTCAACAATTGCACATGCAAAATGCCCATGTTCTTGCATATGATATTCATTTATATGTCCTAGCAGGTAACATTCTTTGATGTCTTGTGGACTCAAATTCTCATGAAGCCGAAATCCTAAACTTGCGAACTCTTCAGCTAATGCTGATGGATTGAAGCCTGTATTATCGGTTCGTCTATCTTTAGCAAAAATTCCTTTAATTCTCGTATATATGGCGACATTTTTTCAGGCACAAATGCATCTGTATCTAAGTAATCAAAAACAATCATGCTGCCCATAGGAACAATTTCAGTGATGGAGCACAGTGTCGCAAATGCCTCTTCTCGGCTCAAGAAGTTGATGACACCAAGCCAATTAAAGAAGCTTTTAACTTTTGGTTCATAAGATGATAAATTATTTAGTGCTGTTACTAGACTTTCCTTCGTGAAATCTATAGAAATAAAATGTAATTTTGCTGGATGTTCCCATTCCAACTCAGCAAGTCGATGAAGCTTAAATTCTTGTGTGGCGGGATGATCAACCTCAAATACTTCCAACTTTTCCATCATTTCAGGTTGCCTGAATGCAAATGTATCCATTCATGCCCCGAGAATCACATATTGTTTTACCCCTTGCTTAACAGCTTTTTCTAGTGCGTCTTCAGCATATCGAGCACGGCTGCTGAAAATGCCAGCGTATAGATGGGTTTCTTGCATTAATAACTCTGAGTTAATTGTTCGATTGGATTGAGATGTAGCATACTTATAATAATTAAACTGTCGAACGCAGGTCACATTTTGTTCAATTAAATGTTGTTCAATTAGTGCTCGTTTTTCCTCAGGTATCAAATCATAGGCTAAAAAATCATCAAAGATTTTAGGAGTATCATGCATGGAATGATAGGCACGCATGTAAGCTACTGACATTGCAGTAAAGCTTGCTTGATTTTCTTTCATATTGTAATCCCCTTTCTTTACTCTAGTCCCTTAGAAGTTAAAAGCTTCGCATTTAAATTATGGCAGCTTCAAGTCTGCCTCATGACACTGTTTTGTTAAAATATATGGACTCAAAAATGGTACGAAAAGGTTTCCAATCAATTAAGGAATCAATTTCAGTAAGTTTATCTCCAACTAACTGAAGACGTTTGTATCCTTCTTAAGAGCAAAATCAGTAAGAGTTTTCATGAGTACTAATTATTGTTGAGAGATTTAAAATCTTCAATGCACAAATGCATAGTGGTTTCTCGAAATCCTTCAGAATCTCTATCAATTGATGACATTGAAAATAAAAGGAGTATTTTAAGGAGAGCAGTATCTGTCTTAAAAATCAAACGATAATGATCTCGAAAAAAAGAAAGTCAAACGCAGAAACTACTGAGAAAGATTTGGATAGGACTCACACGAATAAAAAAAATCAAAGGTAAATCAGAATCTTCATAGGGATAGGTTATCACTAATTATTCGACAACTGCACATGCAAAGTGGGCATACTCATATGCGTGATACCCATCCGTGCGTCCTTTGAAATAACGTTCTTCTATGTCCGCTGGGCTCAAATTCTCTTGGAGACTAAATCCTAAACTTGCGAGCTCTTCGGCCAAAGTTGACGGATTGAAGCCAGTTATCATAGGTTCACCTATCTTTCTCAAATACTCCAATGATTTTTGCATTTGTGGAGACGATTTTTCAGGGATAAATGCATCGATATCGAGATAATCTAAAACAACAATGCTTCCCGCAGGAGCAATCTCTGTGATGGAACGCAGTGTTGTGAATACTTCATCTCTGGTCAAGAAGTAAGTGACACCAAGCCAATTAAAGAAGGTTTTAACTTTTGGGTCATATGATGACGAACTAGTTAGTGCGGTTACCAGACTTTCCTTCGTGAAATCTATAGAAATAAAATGTAATTTTGCTGGATGTTCCCATTCCAACTCAGCAAGTCGATGAAGCTTAAATTCTTGTGTGGCGGGATGATCAACCTCAAATACTTCCAACTTTTCCATCATTTCAGGTTCCCTGAATGCAAATGTATCCATTCCTGCCCCGAGGATCACATATTGTTTTACCCCTTGCTTAACAGCTTTTTCTAGTGCGTCTTCAGCATATCGAGCACGGCTGCTGAAAATGCCAGCGTATCGATGGGTTTCTTGCATTAATGACTCTGAGTTAATTGTTTGATCTGAGTGCGATACAGAATAATCAGAATCATTCAATTGTTGACCGCAGGTTATATTTTGTTCAATTAAATGTTGTTCAATTAGTGCTCTTTTTTCCACGGGTATCAAATCATAGGCTAAAAAGTCATCAAAAATTTTAGGAGTATCATGCATGGAATGATAGGCACGCATGTACGCTACCGACATTGCAGTAAAGCTTGCTTGATTCTCTTTCATATAATAATCCCCTTTCTTTACTTTAGTCCCTTAGAAGTTGAAAGCTTAGTATTAAAATTACAGCAGCTTCAGATCTGCTTCCTAAAACTGTTTTGTTTAAATATATTGACTCAAAAATGATCATAAAAGGTTTTCAATCAATTATTGAATCAATTTTAACAAGTTTGTCTCCAACTGGCTACCATACATATATAACCTTCTTTAAGAGCAAAATCAGTAAAATTATTGGCTCTACATCCTACTTTTTGCAGTGTAGAAAAGGATATAGAGCCGATCAGATTTTACAGAACTTTAGCATTAATATAAAGATAAAACAATCCTATATGTTAGAAATATTAAATATGTTAGGAACTTAGTATAACTTGCGTTCTCATCTGCTACTAAATAACAAAGATCTATTCCACAAAACCTAACTTCAGTATATACTTCGCAAAAATCCACATCATATAATGAAGAAATAAAATCCAAAGACGTAACTATAGGTCTAATGTCAAATTCCTTCTATGTGATATTGTGCCTTTCGGAACTTCAATGACTTTTCAGGTGAGAACGTAATTTATTCTTTAAAATATAAATTATGATTCTTTTTTGCTCCTTATAGACTAAAATTTTTGTTATTATATTGCTTTTTTTGGGATTTAAAGCTTAAATAGTCTTTTTTTGATGTTTGAAACAGTGCCAATTTACGATTTATTTTCATCATTAATTTTCAATTAATTGCCAAGTGTAGGCATAAATTAACAAAGACTCCATAATTAATTTATTTAGTAAAAATGCCAAATAATAACAAATTAAATCTATTGATTCGCATAAAAAAGCCGAGTTTAACGAAAAATATTCAAATAAATCGCTATGGCCAACATATCCGCAAAAACAGTCATGGTCTATGTAATAATCTCTATCACAATCTCAACCACGGTCACAAAAACCATCCACCAAATAACGGTCCAAAATTCCTTAGCTCACAAAGCCCACATAACTTACTTCAGCGACTCTAAAATCTATTTCGTGGAGACCTACCATGTGGATTTGAGAACCTTACTTTGAGCCTGTCCATGGCCTGTCCTACGTTTATATTTTCAACTATAAAATTAGATTTATTTAATCTGTTTGGATAATATATTTTTCTTGTTCAAGACTTGTGAATCCTATGGGTCAATTTCAATTACTTTATCGTAGGCTTTCATTGCTTCATCAAATTTATTTTATGTATTTAGATAGAGTCATCTTATTGTACCAAGTAGCTAAGAACTGTGGATTAATTTCAATTGCTTTGTCATATGCTTTTATTGCTTCATCGTATTTGTTTAATTACTGTAGAGCAACTCTGCTCCAATGTCAAATCAAAAAAGATCCAAAAGACGTTGAGGAATAATATTTGCTTAGAAATATTAAAAATATTTTTATAGACCTTCTAGGTCTTCAAAGTCTTTGATATCTGAACACAAAAAACATATAACTTATTTCAGAGGTCAGGATATCCCTTTTAAAATCATTATCAAAATCATTTCCCATCCTGGTCCTGAAGCCAATTCCTGATAAATCAAGTAGTTGCATGACTTTAAGGACAGTAATACTTTTACATAGTAATCACATATTTGTAAGTGATAAATACTGAGCTTTGCCCAAAATTATGAGGCAGGCGAACATGAACTAGGGAGTACTATTATGCCTAAGACAGTTATTCAATATCTTCTGAATCGATTAAAACAGCTGGGCATCAGGGATATTTTCGGCGTGCCAGGAGACTATGCTTTTCCTATCAACAATGCCATATGTGATGATAAGGAGCTACGCTGGATCGGTTGCTGCAATGAGCTGAATGCCGCTTATGCTGCCGACGGCTATGCTCGTATCAATGGCATGTCAGCATTGTCTACTACCTTTGGAGTGGGTGAACTGTCAGCATTATGTGGTATAGCAGGTTCTTATGGGGAGCATACTGTGGTATTTCACATTGTCGGAATGCCAAATATGCAAGTTCAGGAGAAACATGCCATAGTACATCATGCTCTTGGCAACGGAGAGTTCGATTTATTCATGAAAATGGCTACTCCTATCGTATGTGCGAAAACAGTACTTACCCCAGAAAACTGCATTAACGAAGTCGAGCGCGTCATCGCGGCCGCCATGGAATATCGTCGTCCAGTCTACATTGCCATACCCAAAGACTATGTCAATGAGAATGTCTCATTTTGCCCTGCATTAGCAAAAGTGCCTGTAAAAAGTGATCCTGAAGTGCTGGAAGAAGTGGTCTCAATCATTATAAATAAATTATCAAATTCAAGGAAAGCCTGTATTATGCCCGGTATTTTTGTTGATCGTTTCGGACTCAAGGACTTGACCACAGCCGTGGTTAATGCTTCAGGCTTACCTTATGTGACCATGGCAATGGATAAGTCAGTGCTCGACGAGACTAATTCTTTTTACCTGGGTTTATACAGCGGACATCTTGTGAATCCTGAAATTAGGGATTTCGTGGAATCCTGCGACTGTATCCTTGCCATAGGCACTATCTTGTCTGATATAAATTTGGGGGGAGTAGGTAAATTCACGGCAAGACTGGACAAATCCCGCGTAATCAATATCATGCCTTCTGATGTACATATAGGCCATGCTGATTACCCTAATCTAAAAATGTCAGATGTACTGGATGAGCTCAGCAAAAGGCTTCATAAACGTACTGATATCAGGGGTCCTGTAGCTAAGCGTCCAACAATGTCTAAGGTGGAAGTTGACAACCTAATAACGGCTGATTATTTATATGCGAGCTACGCAAATTTTTTTAAGCCAGATGATATCATCATAGTGGATTTAGGCACATCCTTTTACGGGTTATTGCCAATATTTTTACCTAAAGGATCTAAGTTCCATAGCCAGACGCTCTGGGGGGCGATAGGTTGGGCTACTCCAGCTTCCTTTGGTGCCTCACTGGCTGCACCGGATCGGCGGGTAATTCTCATAACAGGCGAAGGAGCGCACCAGATGACTGCCCAAGAAATTTGTCAGTTCTACCGCTTTGGTCTAAAACCCATCATTTTCGTTCTGAATAATAACGGCTACCTGATAGAAAAAATGCTATCTGAGAAGTTAGATTACTGTTACAACTACCTTGCTCAATGGCAATATCATAAATTGCCAGAGATACTTGGTTGCGAGGGCTGGCTGATGAGAAAGGCCACCACCTGTGGTGACCTGGATAAAATCATGGCAGAGCTGGATAACAATAAAACAGGTGCATATATAGAGATTGTTACGCCAGAAATGTCAGCACCTCCGCTTATGGAGGTAATTCATAGAAACTTGTAGAATCTACAAGTGAAACCATTAAGAGAATTGTCCTAGCTGAAGCACCTTTTTCGATTCAATAGGAATTTTATTTCTGAAAGGGAACGAGACGATTATTGAACATTTAAACACTCGTTCGGCCGATGAACTAATTGCTATCAATCAGCATATTGTCCTTGCTGAGATGTGTGAAAACTGGAATTACAAGCAACTGGAAGAAATGATCCAGACGCGAGCCATCGCCTAGATGAAGCACGCTGAGAAACTGATCGACCGCATCCTTTTTCATGAAGGGAAGCCAATCGTCAGCAAGCTGAACCAAATAATCATCGGCGCTCAAGTACCAAATATGCATGAGTATGACCATGGAGCCGAAGAGACGGCTACCCGAGGTTACAACGAAAGCATCCATCTTACAGCTGAGGTTGGGGATAATAACACCAAAGTGCTTTTCGAGTCGATCCTGAAGGAAGAAGAGGACCACATCGACTGGATCGAAGCCTAACTCTATCAGATCAAACAAATGGGTGTTGAGAACTATCTGGCGGAGCAGATTTACTGAGGAAGTGCATGATATATCTAACGCATTTTTAAGGATGTGTCATTGGGGATTAATCTATGGAAATTCCCTGATAAAGAACATAAAATTTATTTATCGTCAAGTACATGTATTTTTCTACTAAACTTAACTATAAAGTAAAACTAAGAAAAGCATCGAAAACAAGAAAATAAGGGGCTGAGAGTATTTTTTCTATTCTCTACGTTTTTTCCATGGTTATAGAATTTCGAGTAACTTAAGCGTCAATAATTAGATTTGCAACTATAATTGATTTTTAAAAATATCATTAATTCATGAATTGACTCTAAATAAGTCTAGCCACATATTAAACTTTCAATAGAAAGCCTAAGAACTACTCTGGGACTTACGAGTTAAACTTGAAAATCAATAGCTTTAAACCTTTAATCTTATAAAAGAAAGTTTAAATCACAGTTTTTATGTTGGGTAATTGTGCAAAAAAGGTAGTGGGAAGCTGAAATTGAGAATATAAATATATTTTACTTGAAAACCTATGCATCAATGAAACAAGAAAACAGAAACCTCTTCAGCATAACATAAGCTTTTCATCAGATTTCGGAATTGAAATATTTAAGTAGTGCTATATAGTGCAAGTTGAAGATACGTAAATAAGTCGGAGTCCTGGTTTATCAGAAACTGGTCTATGGAGATACACATGCCAATTGGTCCTACAATTTACTTTGAAAAAGAAAGAGTATTTGTTGATAGGGAACTCTGTATCCAGGCTTTCAGAGAGAACATCCATAATTCAGGAACTCTAAAATACAATATTTTATTTTACTATGGTATCGCTGGCATCGGGAAAAGCAAATTACAAAAAGAGTTGCAAAAGATACTGGATGACGAATACCCCTATATATTTTGGGTTCCCATCGATTTCGACATAAGTACTTATTGGGACATAAGTACATTTCTCATAACTTTACGAAACAAAATCCAGGAAAAATGTGATGCAGAATTTCACATTTTTAATGCTGTTCATGCGATATACTGGAAAAAAGCTCATCCAGAAACCCAACTCCCAAAACAAAATTATCCCTTGATTGAGAAAGGGGAATTTTTAGAAAAGATTATAGACGTTCTTGACAACTCTGGACAAATTATATTAGCGTGGGAAATCCTAAACAGAGCTTCAGAAAGCTTCAGAAGTTGGCTCCATCTACACTACATTGATATTTTCACAGTTGAATTATTTGAGTCGAATAGGATCAAAGAATTGCTACCAGCTATTTTTGCCGCTGATTTTTCTGAATACTTATATCAAAACTCAAACGTATACATTTTTATTGACACTTACGAAGCTCTCTGGGAAGGTATAAGGGATAAAGATACTTTACATCAAAATGATAAATGGGTAAGGGATGACCTTTTCTCAAACATGCCGGGAATTTCATGGATAATCTCTGGGAGAGAAGAATTACGATGGGCTTCTATATGTGATCCAGACTGGGAAATGTTTCTGGAACAATACCAAGTAGCAAAGCTTTCAGAAAACGATTGTATACAATTTTTGGAAGAGTGTTGTATTGAAAATAAAGATATTCGAGATATAATAATTGAAGCTAGTGAAGGAGTTCCTTACTACCTAAACCTGTCTGTAGATACTTTTGAAAAGATAAAGATCTACAAAAAAAGACAGCCAATTTCAGAAGACTTCGGAAAGACACAACCCGAGATCTTTAAAAAATTTGTGAAATACCTGGATAAAAGTGAAACACACGCTCTCAAAGTACTCTCAGCAACTAATTTCTGGGATCGAGATCTGTTCGAGATATTAATGACAAGGTTTGATACAGGACTTCAAGTTTGTCCCTTTTCAGATCTGATCAAGTCTTCATTTATCCGAGAAAACACTAATGGGGAGTATTCTATTCATCGGTTGATGAGAAAAAGCCTTAGGGAATATCAAGATCCTGTTGACAGAAAAAATGTCCATAAATTCATGTTTGAGCACTATAAGAACATACTGAAAAAAATGGATATTAAATCAATCACTCCAGAACACGAAAAAGCCCTTATAGAAGCCTTTTATCACGCAAAAATAACACTTGAAACCAAAGATTTGCTCAATTGGATTATTATTGCTTCAGGTCCGTTCAACAGTGCAGCATTTTGGCGACTAATTGCCCCTATATATGAAGAAACACTGCAAATTCTTGAAGCAAAACTCGGAGCTGAACATCAAGATGTTGCAACAACCCTAAACAATCTCGCTGAACTCTATGAAAGTATGGAAGATTACGAAAAAGCACTCCCACTTTTTCAAAGAGCACTCGACATTCGTGAAAATGTCCTGGGTCCCCAACACCCATCTGTTGCAACTACCCTAAACAATCTCGCCGAACTCTATCGTCAGATGGGAGATTATGAAAAAGCACTCCCCCTTTTTCAAAGAGCACTTGAAATCTATGAAAAAGTTCTGGGTTCCCAACACCCATCTGTTGCAACAATCCTAAACAATCTCGCCGAACTCTATTGTATGATGGAGGATTACGAGAAAGCACTCCCACTTTTTCAAAGAGCATTTGAAATCAGTGAAAATGTTCTGGGCCCCCAACACCCATCTGTTGCAACTACCCTAAACAATCTCGCTGGACTCTATCGTCAGATGGGAGATTACGAAAACGCGCTCCCACTTTATCAAAGGGCACTTGAAATCAGTGAAAAGGTTCTGGATTCCCAACACCCATCTGTTGCAACAACCCTAAACAATCTCGCCGAACTCTATTGTCTGACGGAGGATTACGAGAAAGCGCTCTCACTTTTTCAAAAGGCACTTAGCATTCGTGAAAATGTTCTGGGTTCCCAACATCCATCTGTTGCAACAACTCTAAACAATCTCGCCGAACTCTATTGTCTGATGGAGGATTACGAGAAAGCACTCCCACTTTTTCAAAAGGCACTTGGCATTCGTGAAAATGTCCTGAGTCCCCAACATCCATCTGTTGCAACTACCCTAAACAATCTCGCCGAACTCTATCGTCAGATGGGAGATTATGAAAAAGCACTCCCACTTTTTCAAAGAGCATTTGAAATCAGTGAAAATGTTCTGGGCCCCCAACACCCCTCTGTTGCAACAACTCAAAACAATCTCGCATTAATCTATCATAAGAGGGGAGATTATGAAAAAGCACTCCTGCTTTATCAGAGGGCACTTGAAATCTATGAAAAGGTTCTGGGTCCTCAACACCCATCTGTCGCAACAACCCTAAACAATCTCGCTGGACTCTATCGTCAGATGGGAGATTATGAAAAAGCACTCAAACTTTATCAAAGGGCTCTTGAGATTCGTGAAAAAGTTCTTGGTCCCCAACACCCCTCTGTTGCAACAACTCTAAACAAGCTCGTTGGCCTCTATCATCAGATGGGAGATCACGAAAAAGCACTTAAACTTTCTCAAAGTACAGGAAAAAGTTCCAATTATCCGAAGCAATAGAAATTTTTTTCTGTTTCGTTGTTGCATAGATTTGTTTGTATTAAAAATTATGTATTTTTGCCATTTTAATCAAAATTTAAGACATTAAAAACGAAGTTTGAGGACATTTTCACCAAAATTTAAGGAACAACACACATGTTTTACTAAAATAGATGTAAAAAATAAGAAACCAAAAAGTCACTATATTTATTTCGCGAAGGATAAAAAATAAATGAAAATTAGTAACATTTAACCTACAAATCAAAATTATTCAATCTATCTAGATAAAGTTTCTTTATCGCACCAAACTACTGAATTATGCGGGTTAATTTCAATTGCTTTGTCATACGCTTTTATCGCGTCATCGTACCTACCTAATTTGCTTAGATCAAGTCCTTCATTGTTCCAAGCTTTTGAATCTTTAGGGTTAATTTTAATTGTTTTTTCATATGATTTTATTGCTTCATCAGACTTATTTAAATTATAGGTACTGTTGCTGCAGGAGTTCGGTATATCTGCAAATGGCCCAGCACCTGTGAGACTCACTAGGATTAAAAGAGCAAGCATAATGATTCCGAAAGCCGTTATGAGGACATGGCCTCTACTTTCTTTATTATATATCGCTGTTTTAATTTTCTGCCTCTTGAAGTGTGTTTGGACATTAATACTGAAAAATAACTACAAAAATACAAATGAATAATACTTCAATCTACAAAGTAAACTTTTCTACTAGGAAAATATATTTTTCAATTTATTAAAATGTGTTTTTTGTAAATATTAGTTGTCGAATTCATCCAAATTTTCAAAAAAAATCATGAGAACAACATTTTAACTTGCAAGATACCTATTAGAAGGGGAAAATTTATCTGGATTCCTATACAAGTCAAAAAATATTACATTATAATGTAGAACATAACTATCTAAAACGAATGATGCATAGATTTTAGCGCAAAAACATATTCATTAATAATCAGACGGTCACGAAACATGTTAACTCAGAGTGGGAAGTCTGATAATATCCGCTCATTCGGTAAGTTCTTCAAAAAGGGCAGCTACTTCTCTTTTAGTGGTATTATATGTTTTTCGTCCAATTTAGTATCATAAAGCATTTTCACTTTAAAAAGTTCGTCAAGTGATAATCAGTAAGCTTCTCCAAGCAAAGCTGCTTCAAGGTTAGCCTTCATCAGATTAGCTTTCTCAAAATTAACCTCCATGAGGTCAGCGTCTTTAAGGTTAGCTTTTCTCTGGTTTGCCTCCTCAAGGTTAGCCTCATTTATGTTATTTTTTATAATTTTCTGATGCTTTAATTCTTTTCCTTTTCCATAAAATATTGTTTTTCTTGTAGTAATTATTAATTAAGAAAATTATTATCAAAATCTTAAATGCATATTATAAAATATATATTATTTGTTTGTATAAAATATCCTATGAACAAAAACTAATCGGTACATATAGATGTGTATATTTGAAAAAGATAAATTAGAGAAGATGTCTACAGCAATAAAGAGAGAATAATAAAATTCAGAGAACATTTTAAAAAAATACTCACAGGACTTTCAGAATCCCAACAAAATTCTAACAAGCCTCAAAGGACTGAAACCTGGATTGAGGAAGAAAAGGAAAATACATAGTTCTTGGCACAGAAACTGTTTATTGTTGGCTTTCGTTATTTTGATTGCTGTGTTCAAGATTGAATTTCTGGTGTAACTAATGCTTGTGTTTTCATACACTGAAGCAGATCGGCAGTATACAAGTTTTTCAGTAAAATTCAAAATTTAAAGAAGTGTGTGGCTAGAAAATTATATGTCAGATGAGCCAATTAAACACTATAGATAAAATTTTGACTTTGAATTTAAGCAAATTCGAGATACTACCTAATGATTTATTTAATCAATTTTAATATCAGAAATAGCCAAAAACACATAGGCAGTTTGAACATCCTGTAATTTTCATATAAATACTACGTCATGAAATTCCGAAAAGATTTTTGCTTTAATCTAATAAAATCACTTGACAATAATCCTAAATTGTTTTAATAAAATTATTCAAGCTTTCTTTGGGAAATAAAGGCTCAAATGGAGTTATTTTTTAAAGTTTATTTTCATGTATATTTTTTCTATTTTTATAAGTGACTATTTATTAACGACAACCAATTTAAGAACTGGAAATAGCCAGAAACACCTTAAAATATTATGAAAATCCTATAAAATATAAATACAATAAATAAAATCCTATGTATTATTTAATGCAGACCGATTTGATGTATTATTTAATCTTACATAGGGTTTTGTAGAAAAATGTTATGTAGAAAAATTCTTTAAAATGAATTAAAAGGAGCTAAAAAGCAGATGAAAAAGACACTTAGTATTTTGCTAGCAGTTTGTTTTTTAATGTCCGTGACCGCTGCAGCGGTAAGTGCGGAACCTGTTGTGTTTAAAGAGAAGAAAGTCGTAGCTGTAAATAGTAAAACAGGGCAAAATATAATCACAAACGGAGTGGCCGTGAAAGGTGAAAGTGGACAAAAGATAGTAGGTGCGAAAGGCATAGCTGTTAATAGTAAAACTGGAAAGAAAATAGCCTCCAAAGGTGTGGCCATGGATAGTGGAACTGGACCGAAAATAGTACCCACGAAAAAAGTGGCAATGAAAAACGACAAAGATAAAGCTATTAATAGCTGAATCGGCAAAGACCTGACAGATTTGTTTATTGAAATTCTCTATACTTTAACATGTTATTAATTTAAACAATATAAACGGAGTGAAATCAAATGTTGAAACAATTATTTAGAATGAAAAAGGTACTTGCAATTCTGGTGGCAGTCCTGTTCGTAGTGTATTTGACTGCAGTGGTCAGCTAGTGCCACCATATGGGCGGTCATGGTCATGGTGGCTGGGGGCTATGGCGGCTGGGGCTATGGCGCTGGATGCTATTATATAGGCGGTGTACTAGTTTGCCATCATATGGCTACGGTGGCTACTTTATATGATGTGAATAGTAAAAGATAAAAACTTTAACTAAAGTATATTGAGTAATTCTACTAGAATATGAATTGATAGCAATCCCGATGTGCATTTTGGAATAATTTCTTATATGCATTTAAATTCAAGATTGCTCATTATATAATTATACAAGTTGATTTAATTTTAAGACAAGCTCTTACTTGAAAGATTGCTATCATTCTTTATCCTTGAGATTCTGCGCATTCTGACCCACAAGGATATCCTAAATATATGAGATCTCAATCCTTAACCATGATAACAGCAATGAATAATTGGGATCTTATGAGCATCAATGAAGTATATACAAAATAAATCTTATAAGTTGTGGGTAAGAGACACTATTATATCATAACGAAGAGCTATTTAATAATTTTTTTACTTTTAGACACATAACTACACTCAAACATTTTATTTTGGGATGTATGCAATAGTACATTCATAATATACTTAATCCAGATTCCAAAGACAATGACAACAATCTTTTGGAATGAAAGATTGCTATTCCACTAATATCCAAATATAAAAACACAACCAAATCGTAAAACATATCAAAAAATTATTTTTTGTTGAAAGTAAAAAGATGGAGAAATTTGTTAGAAATTTATTAATTGAGACTATGGTGTAAAAATTGAGTTTCTGATTCAATTTATTCATATTTTTAGTTTTGTTGAGAATACTACCTACTTATTTTTTTTCTTATGTTTTAATTATGATTGTGGTTTAGGTTAATTATTTCCAAGTGTTCCATGAGCTCCACATGTTCTATGAGTCCCCTCAGCTCCATGAGTAATAGAACAGCAATTTTTCTTATTCTGGAGGGTATTTAGAAAATTCAGAGATTTTGGCACAAAAATCTATGCATTAATATTGTGCCGCATAAATCACAATGATTTGGAAATATTGGGAAAAAATAGAAGTGTACTGATTATCAATCAGTACTTTCGGTAAAGGGATATATATTGTCTTTGGTATCTTTTTTACCATTGAGACATTATAAATCTACAAAAACATATACTATCAACTAAACATACAAGGAGTAACTGTTTATATATTCTCAGTGCTTTGTGGACAGGATGAGATGTGGATGACAAGCTTTACAAAAAGGCTCTTAATCTTGAGTATTTCACTGTAGGATATAACGTTCTTGAGGGTTTTTTCTCTATATTCTTCGGAGCCCATGCAGGGAGTATAGCCCTAATAGGTTTTGGTTTGGATAGTATAGTTGAATCTCTTTCAGGTCTTATCCTTATCTGGCGACTTAGTAAGCATGAAGTATGCTCAGAAGATGAGGAGAGAACAAGCGAAAATAAAGCCATAAAATTTGTGGCAGCCACTTTCTTCTTGCTTGGAGCTTATATTTTTTACGAATCTGCAAAGAAGTTAATATTCATAGAGATTCCTGAGCCTTCGCTATCAGGAATCATCATAGCCAGTCTTTCAGTGATTATCATGCCTATACTTTAGTTTAGAAAGCGCGATCTGGGCATGAAGATCAATAGCAAAGCTCTAGTAGCTGATTCTAAGGAAACATTGACCTGCGCCTTCCTATCGGTGCCTTTACTGTTGGGACTTACAACTAATTACTTTTTTGGGTTGTGGCAGGCAGATCCGCTAGTCGGGTTAATAGTAGTGGTGTTCTTGATCAGAGAGGGACGAGAGTGGTGAGAAGAGGCAAAGAATGGTGAGGAGTAGTAGACAAAAAGAGTAAGAAAGATACTCTTCCTATACATAGTAACTCTGTGAGATCTATGTTTTCCTGGATACTAAATACATTAGATCATAACACTTTTTCTATAGGCTCTTGTAGATCGTGCACCTCAAATCTGGAATCCCTTCCAGATATTACCAAATTTCAACTATGGCTATCATTATCCGCATCATCTGGAAGTAGCTTAAATTTAATCTACTATTCTGGTTGATAAATATTTGAATGTGGATAGCTTGTTTATGAATATGTTTTATAGCAAACCTCTGCCCCAAAACCACAGATCAATTCTGTTTTTTCGTGGCAAAGAAAAGAATAACGAGCCAATTAGAATTTACAGAACTTTTAGTATACTACCGGTCGATTTTTTTATCGTTGTTCTTCTGTGGATACTTTTTGTTATTTTCTGACTTTTTTTGATTTATTACAGTCAATTGCTAGTGGAATTACTGTTAAGTTATTAAAATCAAAAAATATGTTAAAAGTTTCTGAATTGAGGAGCTTTAGAGAGCAAAAACGGCAGTTTAAAATGTAATATGAGTATAATTGTACATACTCATATAAAGGGTGATGATGTCTATAGATATTGTTTCTATTTTTAAGGCATTAGCCGATGAAAACAGAATAAGAATACTGAATATTTTAAGAAACGGTGAATTATGTGGCTGCGATATTGAGGCGGTCCTGGGTATAAAACAATCCAAGTTTCAAGGCACTTGAATAGGTTGAAAATAGCAGGAATCATTCATTCTGATAAAAAATCACAGTGGGTCTATTATCAACTCAATGATAACATTTTCCAAAGATTCCCCTTCCTTTCGATCATTATCAACGACGAAATAGATAAAATCAGTGTCTGTAAAGAAGATTTAGAACTACTAAAGAAAATCTTAGCAAGTGGTAGATACTGCGATTGACTGAAAATAGAATTAGGTTTATCAAAAAGAATAGCGGTGTTTGTTTTGGAAAAATCTATTGTATCAACATTATCTTTTCTAAATCGTTATTTAACTCTGTGGATTTTTCTATCCATGTTTATCGGTGTGGGTTTAGGCTTCGTTTATCCGAGATTTGCAGGCTTTTTAAAAAATCTATCCATAGGCACCACATCTATTCCCATTGCTATTGGTTTGATAGTAATGATGTATCCCCCCCTTGCACGAGTCAAATACGAGTAATTAAGCAAGGTATTCAGGAATCATAAGGTCTTGGAGTATCCTTACTGGAAAATTGGGTCCTTGGTCCAATTTTAATGTTCATCCTGGGGATTATATTTCTTAGAGCATATCCGGAATACATGGTAGGTGTCATTCTAATTGGCCTAGTTAGGTGTATCGCCATGGTGATGTTTAGAATACCTTAGCTGAGGGGGACAATGAGTATACTACAGCTTTAGTTGCCTTCAATTCTATCTTCCAGCTAGTCTTTTACTCCGTTTTTACCTATATCTTTATAACCTTGCTACCTAAATAATTATGACTTGGTGGTATAGATATAAATATTTCTATGGGAGAGGTAGCCCAAAGTGTTGCAATATACCTGAGGGT
The DNA here is from genome assembly GCA_003164755.1 of Methanosarcina sp. Lineage (GTDB taxonomy): Archaea > Halobacteriota > Methanosarcinia > Methanosarcinales > Methanosarcinaceae > Methanosarcina. The sequence continues at coordinate 92,572 of PLUB01000023.1, forward strand.
CCTCTTTACTGCTGGCTTTTTAACCCGTTACTTTCTGCGTCTTTCAAAAGGAGTCAAATGGTGTGATGACAAATTCATTCCTAAGGTAGGTTCTATTTCACTTTATGCTCTACTATTTACGATTATTATAATGTTTTCTTTAAAAGGTGAATATATAGTTACGTTGCCTTTAGATGTCGTGAGAATTGCGATTCCACTCTGAATATATTTTGTAGTTATGTTTAGTATCTCGTTTTTTGTTTCTAAAAAAATGGGTATTAGCTACGCACAGACAACATCTCTTGCTTTTACCGCGGCAAGTAATAACTTTGAACTGGCAATTGCAGTAGCATTGGGAGTCTTTGGTATTAATCCAGGGCAGGCATTTGCAGCTGTAATAGGTCCTTTGATTGAAGTACCAGTTATGATTGGACTTGTGAATGTGGCACTCTACTGGAGAATGAAATATTTTATGAAAGGTTACAATAAAGTTTGAAGAACAGTAACAAAAAAGTATGTGAACAGGCTTTTTCGCAACTACAATTGATTATACAATTGAAATAAATTTTCTACTATGAGGTTAATTTGTACCCAAATTTCGGAATAATCTAATATCTGAATTTAATTCCAAAATCGCTCATTATCCACTTATATAGAACATGAATTTAGATATGAAGCCCGAACACATATAAATAACAATAGTTGAATCAGATAGGCCTAGGTCCAATTGACTACCTATTTTCTTACTATCAGTACCCCCGTCTGAGAATATCTATCAATTCATCTGCAGGGGGCATTCTATCTTTGATTTTTGTGCAAACTGCATCGATATCATAATCAAGCCGAAGAAATTCGGCTTTTTCGCATTCTGTATCAAACAATACACAGTTTGCCCTGTGATCTCCGTCTCTTGGCTGTCCTACTGAACCCGGATTTATAATTGTAAGATTTCCGAGTTTTCTATCTATTGGAATGTGGAAATGTCCGATTATCAGGAAATCTGCATCTATAGGTTCCATTGCTTCATCTATCATATTCCTAATTAAGTAATCCGGAGTTTCGGGTTTAATATATTCAAACACAGACCGAGGACTTCCATGAGTCAGATAGAATCTTTTACCATCGATTATCTTTTTAATCAGTAGAGGGAGTTTCTGCAGATATTCTATTCTATATTTATCAAGAGCTTTCCATGTATATTCTCTGGTCGCAATTGATAGATGCTTATACTTGTATCCACATTGGCAGTCTACCTTAAACGCGACTGAATTATCATGGTTTCCTCTTGTTGTTGGGATTACTTTCTTTTGCAAGAAATCAATACATTTTTCAGGCTCTGGCCCATAATCCACTATGTCTCCAAGACATATGGCCCTATCGTGAGGGACTTCAAGAACAGCCTGGAAGGCTTCATAGTTTGCGTGGATGTCAGCAATCAGTAAAAGTTTCATTTTATTTTCTCCTTTCTAAGGCCTATTTGTTTTTCTATTAATTTATTACAGACTGCGAAATGGCATTCAGATTATTGCCGGAAATAGAATCAACTAATAATATGGGACGACTAAATTTTCTCAGCTGCATATAAATGGAGTATAGATAACTCGTGAAAATCCGAGATTTATCAAAATTCTCTATTTTTCTATGAATAAGGTGTTCAGAGGAGGAAAAGTATATTAAAAGTACATAGTGTAGGATGATTATCTAAGTGCAAATAAAATCATATAGATATATTTGTTATCTATTTAGAGTAATCATCCACTTATATTACGGATCCTATTGATAAGGTGCTCAAGAAAAAAAGTGAATAAATGACAGGTACACGAAAAAGTGTAAAATAAAAAAGTGTGCATGTGAATTAATACTTGAAGTGGACGTCATAAATATCACCTCTAACAATAGAATAAGTTTCCTTGAAAAATTAATACAGCAGCAAAATATTTATTTTTAAATCCAAAAGGAAGTCTACTTATACCATTCAGATATCAGGATAAACAATGACTCTCTGGGTCCTAGTCTACGCTGAAAAATCGAAAATAATAATTATGGCCATAAAGGACCGGATGAAGCAACCACTTTATGTGGCCGAACTCTATATAAATAATAGTCACAAAGGACCAAGACCTCACAAAATCAGGCTTCTAATCGACAAGACAAAAGAAGAATTCATCCCCCCGCATAAGTTTGTAGAGATTTTACGCGGTGCAAACAGGATCATGCTTGCAGAAGGAGGAAATTCTGCAGATGAAGCTAATTTTCTAGAAATGCTTAAGGGTTTTCAACTCACTGCAGACCGAGTTAAAATCTGCAAACACTGCTGGATCAATAAACGTTTCAATTTTACAAATAGCAAGTCTATCAAGTTCCATAATGAACTCATATGTTGGGGATGTGCGAAAGAAGAACTTGTGCGAGTAGTCAGCTCAGCAGATTTGCATTACGGAGAAAAATCCGTAAGTTTTCTGGAGAAAGTTCTCTTTAAAACAAAGGATCTAGATAGAACCATAAGAATGCTGAGCCCTGAAAAGCTAGATCCCGAGTTTACCAGGTACGATACTATCATAACAATTCCTTCCACTATTATATTAAGGGTCGAGGATCTCCCTCTCGAAAAAAATTTCAAGAATATTCTGAAACAGAAATCAGAGACTCTATTTCCCGTTCAGGCACTGTCTGTAGAAGCCGGGCTTTTGAAAGGGAAAAATCAATTTGTAGTCTCGGCAACTGCAACCGGGAAAACACTTATAGGGGAGATGGCAGGAATCCAAAATCTTTTGGACAAAAAAGGAAAAATGATCTATTTGGTTCCACTAGTAGCTCTTGCAAATCAGAAATATGAGCAATTCAGAGAACGGTATTTAAAGCTTGGGCTAACTACTTCCATAAAAATTGGTGCAATTCTTATAAAGACATCTACGCGCTTGAAAATGCAGACCAGTCCGAATGCAGACATAATAGTAGGAACTTATGAAGGCGTAGATCACATGCTTCGATCAGGAAACGCCGATTTTTTGGGCAAAATCGGAACTGTAGTTGTGGATGAAGTACATATGCTCGAAGACCAGGAAAGAGGGCACAGACTGGACGGGCTAATTGGAAGATTACTTTATGCGGCACCGACAGCTCAATTTATCTACCTTTCCGCAACCGTTGCAAATCCTGAGGCCTATTCAAAAAAACTTGGAGCTCAGCTTGTCCTTTATGAACATAGACCAGTTCCTATCGACAGGCACCTACTTTTTTGCCAGGAGAATGAAAAAGCAAAGCTGATTTCCCAGCTTGCAAAAGAAGAATATTCGATGTTCTCTTCTAAAAATCACCGGGGACAGACGATTGTCTTTACAAATTCTCGTAGAAACTGTCATAGGCTTGCAGGAGCTCTTTCAATCCAAGCGGCTCCCTATCACGCAGGACTTACCCAATATGAGAGGAACAAGGTTGAAACTCTCTTTTCAAAAGGACAACTACCTGTAGTTGTGACAACGTCTGCACTTGCTGCAGGCGTGGATTTTCCGGCTTCCCAGGTTATATTTGATACACTTGCAATGGGAATAGAATGGATTTCTGTCCAGGAATTCTTGCAGATGAGCGGGAGGGCAGGAAGGCCGGACTTCCATGATAGGGGAATTGTTGTGCTTATACCAGTGCCAGGAAAATCTTATTCAAGCTCCCAACCAGGTACAGAAGAAGAAGTCGCAATTAAGCTACTGCAAGGAGAAATGCTGTCCATAGGGGTTGAATATGGAGAAGGTGAACAACTTGAAGAAGTTCTTGCATCCGTTGCGGTCACCTCTTCTATCCAGGATCTCAAAAAGATCCACAGCCTTATGTTCGGAAGCTTCGATCTGGATAAACTGATCTTGCGTCTGCAAAGCTACCGCTTTTTAGAAAGGAAGGGAAACAGGATAACGCTTACGCAATTAGGGAAAGTTATTGCAGCCCATTTTCTACCTATATCCAAAGCTTTCCTTATTAGGGATGCAGTGCTTGAAGATAATGATCCTTTAAAGATTGCAACAAACCTGGAATTTTTCGATGCTGCGTATTTTAAGTATGCAAAAAATATAGGCAGTTCTTTACATGTGAATATGCCTTCAAGGATTTTTCAGGGAGCTACCCTTGACATAATTTTTGATGGAGATTCCCTCGACCAGCTTGACACAAAAATCCGGGAGCTCATGTTGAACTTTGCTTCAGACTTTTTAACATGTGCATGCAAGGACTCGCCTTACTGCGGTTGCGCAGAACAGAAATTTTCGGAAAAAATAATCCGGCTGCGTACTGAAGAACTGGATCCGTCACAAATCATAAAAAGACTTGAAGATAATTACGGGATTTCCGCATACCAGGGTGATGTTTTCGGATACCTTGACAGTGCAGTGCGTAATCTTGATGCTGTGGAACTAATAGCAAAAGTGTACTCACAAAAGAGAGTTGCAGAAGAAGCAAAGAAGCTTAAAAAGAAAATCCAAGGTTGAAAAACAATAAACTTCTTTGTAGACAATTATTTGAAGTACCAAACCTTATCTGTAACTATTCAGTTAAGATAAAAAACACCAACAAAAATTTTTCAAGATTCAATGGACACATTTTTTGAGTTAATTTTTTTAAATTTTGGATAATTTAGAGAACCTCTATCCATCTGAGAATTAGGGTTTTTAAATTTCTTTGCATTAACTTATACTCATAAAAATGTTTGATGATTTTACTATTAAAGAAGAACACACAAGTCCCCAGTAATTTGGAGACAAACCTATTGAAATTGGTTCCTTAATTGATTTTAATTATCTTTTAGTAACTAGTAACCTGACAAAACAAATTGCAATAGTGGTCTTTAGTAAGATTTGCTGAGCAAAATATCTGATGGTTCATTTTATATAAATGTTAGCTATTGATCACGCTTATCATTTTCAGATCAGTCACAAAACAGAAGTATTCTCACGCTTTCCACAGACGTACCAAAAACAGTATGTATTTTTTCAAGATAACGAAAGCTTAAAAATTGACATAACTTTCAATAAATTACTGTTGGCGAATAGGTAAACAAATTCTACACCTGTGTGCACCTGTAGAATGTTGGAATGATCGCAGGGAAATATATATCCTTAAACTGATTTTTACTAGGCTGAATAATTAAGTCCTTTTTACGTTAAATAAGATTGGTTAAAATAAGAGAAGAACTGTTGGGATCTAAACAGGCAGGTTTCAGCCTTTACTCTTATACAAGTATTTAAAATCTTCTGGCAGTTATTCATATTCTACATATTTCGCTCTTTTTGAGCCAGTCAATATCGGACTGGTAAAGAAGCCTCAGGTCTTTAAGCCCGAGTTTAAGCATGGCGAGTCTGCTAACCCCTAGTCCCCAGGCAAGAACTGGTTCTTTGATTCTGAAGGGTTCCGTAACCTCTTTTCTGAAAACCCCCGCGCCTCCAAGTTCAACCCAACCGAGGCCATCTACATAAACCTCTGGTTCCACACTTGGCTCTGTATATGGAAAATATCCAGGACGGAAGCGAACATCCTCGAATCCCATCCTTTGGTAGAACTCTGTCAGCAGCCCGAGCAAGTTTGCAAAGGACATTTCTTTATCCATAACTACTCCTTCAAGCTGCTCAAATTCAGGAGTATGAGTAGGGTCAATGGTTTCCCTGCGGTAAGCTCTGTCAATGCAGAAGGCCTTTACTGGCGGTTCTGGATTGTCAGCAAGATACTTAATAGTGACTGCAGTTGTATGGGTCCTCAGCACATTGCGCCTGGCAAGATCCCTGTCCCAGACCCCATCCCACCCATATGAATCAATATCTCCTCCGTACTCATGCATTGCAGCTACTTTTTCTGAATACTCAGCTGGAAGCTGACAGGTGCTACCCAGATGGAAAGTGTCCTGCATGTCTCTTGCTGGGTGGTCCTGGGGCTGGAAAAGGGCATCGAAGTTCCAGAAAGAGCTTTGGATAATTTCGCCCTTGATCTCTGTGAAGCCCATTTCCAGGAAGATCTGGCGCATCTTTTCTATAAGGCGCCTGTAAGGGTGTATTTTAGCACCATAGAGAGGGGTAGGAGTCATATCAAGTCGATAGGACTTGAATTTTTTCCCTTTCCAAGATCCACTCTTAAGTAATTCGGACGTGATCTGAGCAATTTCCTCTTCAAGGACAATACCCTGAGCTGCTAGAGCACTGCCTATATTCGTTATGGAAACAGTCCTGATTTTTTCCTCGTGCTTTGTGACAAGTTTGCGCTTGAGGAGGTCTTTTACAGCTCCTTTCCTGTCCACAAATTTTCCAATAATTTTTACTTTGTCTTTAAAAGCTGCAAAAGCTTCTTCATCTTTTCCAACCTCCGCTTTTCCAGATGGCACCATTAGTCCGTTTTCAACTTTTGCCCAGCCTTTTTTTACGACCCATCCGACTGCAATACCTACCATCTGCGGAGAAAAATAGCTTTTTAGTTCTTCAAGAGAAGTAGGGGCTTTTAGTGCGTCAATAATCTGGCGCTCTGGGAGCCCATTTTTTGTGTATTCTTCTCCTTCTTTTGTAAGAAAGTAACTTTCAAGCACCTTTTCGGAAACTGACACCAATCCCTTTTCTGCAAGCATGAAAGCTGCCTGCATTGCCGCATCTATCTGAAGTCCTGATCTCTGCTCCAATCTTTCGGGTGCTGTAGACCTTAGTTCCTCAAGAGCAAGCAAGACTTTTTTCTCGTTAGTTGTGAGGTTTTCCTGAAAACTCATTCGTGATCACATTCTTATAGTCTAAAAATATTAAATCTTTGAGATTACAAGCATTATATTTAATTCAAGATTTAGTTTTTGTATATGATATTATATTCGTCGAGGTGTTCACGCGCAAGTTCTCGTTTTTCCCCATGGTCTTTTAATAGCTCATATATTTTTTCCGCTGCAAGCTGTTTACATGAGCCGCACATCCTCGTTCCTGAGATGCATTCCTGTTTTATCTCCAGCAATTCTTTATCGTCTTCAAGTAGATGAAAGAGCATGAGTTCGAAAACTGAGCATTCTTCAGGATCTCCCCCCTTTTTTTTCTGTTCTTCGAGAGTTACACAGCCTCCAGTCTTTGCTTTCTTCACTTTTTTTGCCCCTTCTTTGGGATCATCAGTGAGCGCTATGTAGCTGTCTGGGGCACTGCTAGACATTTTACCTCCCTGGAGACCGCTCATGAAAAGGTGGTAGGTAGATGCAGGAGGAATAAAAGCATAGCCCCTAAATTCGGTAGCCACCTCGCTTACAATTTCGTTTAACAGCTTTCTGAAAAGCTTCGATATTTGTTTTTGAACTAAATGTTTTTCGTAGTAAATGAATGTATAAGGGCTAATTTCATTAATAAAGACAGATACTTCTTCAATTTTATTTAAATAATACTTTTGCCTATCTCGTTGACTAATTTCTAAACCAAATTTCTCTAGCAATGAGAAATCAGGGAGCTCTAGTAAGTCCAGATGCTTTTCATATAGCTTTGTTTTACACGGAATACGATTATTTAGCTCCTTTATAGCCTCTTTAGATGCACTCTTTCCACGGATACTCAAATATTTTCTACCTGTCTTTGCATCTTCTCGTTCTTCCACTTTAAACATATTCATCTTGCCTGCAAGTCCTCGAGTTAGCCTAATGTGAGGGTCCTGGTCAGGTCCGACAGGAATTACAACTGGTTTTGTCCCTCCGAACTCTTCGAGCTGCGGCTGAAGAATATCTGCAGCTTGGGTTGTTACACTTAACATGTGAGAGAGGTTCGTTTCTCCTGAAAAACCATAAATGGCTCCCAGTTCCGAAAAATTAACCTTGACCCCGAGTTCAAATGCCATATCCTTAACGCTGTTGCAACCTGACTGGAAGTAAATCAAGCCGTCTGGCTTGAAACCGAGAGCAATAAGACTTAATATGTATTCTTCTACACCTATTTTACTACATTTCTGCCAGGAAAAACCACGCACTGAAAATGCTTCCCTGTCCGCAATTCCAACAAAAGCACTAGCTCCTCTTTCCTGATGCCAGATTATCTGGTCCATAACCATTTTGTGTCCCAAGTGAACTTTTCCTGAGGGCATAAATCCGTCCATGACTGAAAATGGAGCACCTATCCGCATTGCTTCTACAATTTGTTCGTAATCACGGTGACCGAAGATAACTTTCCTACTCATATACTTGTGCGGGCAAGGGATTTCTGGAAGCAGGTTTTCAAAAGGAGAAATCCCAAATTCTTCGAATAACTTGGAATAGTCAGTGATGTCGCTTGAATTCCACGGGTCAAGTTTAGTATTCATGAAATACCTCATTGCTGCCTTTTAGGTGAAATGCCTTAGTAAAGCAGCTTTCTCTTGTTGAACATAGTTGAGGATATAAAAGTCATTCCAGCAAAATTGCTCTTTAAAAATACCTGCTCATATGTAAATATTTATCCTCGGGACCCATAGTCACGATATCGACACTTAATTAACTCTCTAATAATCGAATTTAAACTTCGGTCATTTGTTTCAGTATGTTATATTGAATGCAAGACTGAAGAATACAGATCTCATAGTAAAAATTAACCTTTCAAAAAATTAGAAAAATGGATTTGTCATCAAGGACCCATATCTCTCTACTATAGTAAATTCAGCAATTAATTACAGAAGATTTTGACAAACCCTTTAATTTATTCATATGCTGATAAATGGTACATAATATATTTATAATAATCAGAGGTTTATCGAAATCCTATATAAATAATGCTTATTATGTGATGTGTTTTCTTTAATTCCTCTTCAGAGTTTTTTGAAAATCTCCTTTGGATCGTAAGATATTCTATGGAGAATTTCGATAAGCCTACAATTTCAACAAATTGTTTATATAGGTATTATGAACAACAAGCCGAAAATTGATGTCCAACGAAATCCTTTTAAGTTTTGATATTATTGCTGGGACAACCAGAATAATCATAATAATTAAGAAAATTATACCGCTGAAGGGAGTAGGTGGTATCGCATACTTGCTGCAAATTCTAAGTTGAATCTCTAGATATTATATGTTTTTTTTGTTTATTCCAAAGTATATCTAACTTTCTCATAATTTATTTGGCTGTATGATTTATCAGAAAAATTAGCACACTTCCTACAGTTCTAATAGTGCACTAATCCAGACAGCACGGTCTCTGGAAACCATCTGGATTTTTACCCAGGTTCAGGGTTTTAAAGCTGTCTGCTGTGAAGCAAAATCGATGCTATAATTTCCTAATTACAGCTTGATGGAGAACAGAATTTTAAAAAAGTAGAGGGAATACTAAAATTAAATTCCAATATCCTGGAAAGGGGCTGAGTATTAATAAATTGGAAAAGTTTGTAAATCGGTTAAAACTTTCAGAAATTTATTACTGATTTAAAAATAAATTCGTTTTGGTGCTCCGGCCGGGATTCGAACCCGAGTCTTCGGCTCGAAAGGCCGGAATGATTGGCCGGACTACACTACCGGAGCACGTTGCATCTTGCAGCGAGACCTCATTATATGTTTGTAATATATAAATCTATCCATCCTAAAGTTATTCTCGTTGACTTTACTACTTAGATATAATTTTATAAAAATAGTTACCAGGTTTAATTATACTTTTTTATAGCTTTATCTGATTTGTCAGCGAAATCTATTTCAAGACAATGAATTATACAAATTGAATCTATGCTTCTGCCAGGATTAAAATCCGAGTTTTCATTCTAAAGACTAGAATATTTGGGTTTGAATCCATTCCATTCTTTTTGTGTATTTGCATTTTGTAGTCTTATTAAGGTTATTCTTTAATAAGGAATATATTTATAAACAGTTATGAACTTTCGATCTTCTAACTACATATTATTTTTTATGCAATTTTAACTATTTGTAGCTATTCAGCCTGGGAAAAACAATACCAATATTCATCTTTACCAAGATTCACTGAGCAAATTTAGGAGGGTACATTTTATTTAACTATTGGCTATTGAAGTTGTTTTGTGGTTATCATTCAGAAGTATTAATTTATATTAAAATAAATATCATTTAACTGATTTTATGTAAGCTGAATAGTTATCTCAACCTTTTCAGATATTTTCTCCAGCTTCTCCAACGCTTTCAAAAATTTCTTCGATTTCATCGACTTCTTCAGATTTTCTAGCTTCTTCTTCCATTAGTTTTCCGATCCATTCGCTTAGCCTCCCGCAGTATTCGGGCTCACAGTCACAGCTACAGCCAGTACAAACTGAAAACATTTCCCCTGCAAGTAGGAGGTCGTATTTCTCCTTAATCTCTTCTTTTGCTCTCAGGAGGTATGTCCTTGCCCCATTTGAGACACCCACTTCACGGATAATAAGGTCTTTATCCAGAAGCTTTTTTATGATCCTGGAACATTTTCTGCTGTCTATTTGCAGTTCTTTCCAGATGATATTCTGGAAAACTCCTTCCGTGTGTTTTTTTATGATATCGTATGCTTCTTCTTCAAGATCCATAATCCCACACAATGAGATTCCTTGTGAAGTTTTATTCTTCGACAGGAGTAATCAGTATGATGTTATTGCCCCGAAGCACTACAGAACCAAGGGAACGAACTTTTTCTCCTTTTACAATTTCCATGGTATCCACGAGATGCAGGTTCATATAATCATCCACACTCTTAAGAGTACCTTCAAGCAGATTAAAATCGCCTTTCATTTCTACCTGGATCCTGGATCCAACTATTTTCTGAACTTTTTTATTTGGGAACAAATTTAAACCCTCGCTTAATTATTTCTGGTTCCCGTACTATCGGGTTCCTGCTTTTTATGTTCCAAAGCCAGTACAAGAAAACCTCATCAGAGTAATAATACACTATTTTCAGCATGTTACCCCTATCAAAGGCTCCTGAAAACAACCGGAAATTATTCTGAATCTTCACTTCACCGACTTTGAGGAAAACTAAAAATTACATACCCTTTACAGAGATATATAACCATCGATATCCATAGTTCCTTAAATACTTGTAGTTCAAGTGGCTCTATTCAAAAATAAGATCTCAAGCATCTAAGGCGTATAAGCAACTATTGTATCCTTTATCTTTCAGATGTAACCCTTAATTTCCGTACATTCATCATCATGCTTTGTATATTCTTTATTCGATCTTGGAATCGCTCTTGCGATGGGTCCAAAGACGGACTCGTATTCATTTATATGCTGAGTAAGCCAACGGTTAAGTTCAAGAGCAGCAACTGGAGAGAGAATTACTTCAGTTTCAACACGCCTTTCAACAATCCTTGAATCGGGAACATCCCCGAACATCTTTGGAGTATCGTTGTAAAAACCAATCCTGAAATCATATGGACTATGCCCGCCCGCGGCTCCAATGGCATATATCTGCTTGAAACATTCAGCTTTCACAAATTCAATTATAATACCTTTGTTATCATTTTTGAAATCTGCGTTTTCGATATTTTCTCTGGACTCTGGATCCTTGGTCATAAAATTACCTCTATTATTCTGCTCTCAAAACGATTTCTTAGATTAAGCTCTAATCTTATATAATTTCTAAGATATCTGGTTTGCAGACTTGCCTGTCTGAGCCAAACTGTAGTTGTGATATAATTTATATTCTATGATTTATATAGTTACACTTTGCTGCTATTTTTATACTGGTAAATTTGGTTATAAAAGGCTTTCCATATTTCAAAATTGCAATTTATCTCCGAATTTCACTTGTTTTATTTGTTGTTTTATACAAAGATCAAATTAAAACATTGATAGATTATCTGGTAACATTTTATTATTGTCTCTTGTACTATCTTAATTGTGAGTACACTTTTATAATTAATTAAACACAAACAGAGATTACAGCTATAAGCGAAGATAGATTGTCCTTGCATACCTTGAAGAAAAATAGGAGAAAAAAAGAATATTCCCTATTTCATACTCGGTTCAGTCACCATAATCAGAATTGAAGCTATTGAACATACATCCCATTGATGAACACATGTATACATACATGTGTAATTCTAGTTATCTATTTGACTACGTTATCATTGGTCATCGGCTCGGGATTTTTCTTTCCTTATAATCTCGATTTCAAAGCAAAAATTAGTTACAAGTTTTGATCACTTAAATTGAAATCTGTATGATATTTAAACTTTACATTATGAATAATTTAAAAAGTTTGACAATCGATGTAATTTAGCACGATTCCTTACTTAACCGATGAACGTGAAATTCAATTACACATTAACTTTATAGGATGGTACTTCATCCTATCTGTAGAATCAAATTCAATTTGAAGACATTCTCTAACGAATAGACAATATTTATATATAGATTAAGTACATTTAAATCACAATGCTTCTTTTTGGACATATTGGCGTTACATTGGGAATATTTTTTGGATTTTTATTTTTCATACCACAATTGCAGACTATTATAGATCCAACATATATAGTCATTGGATCGCTTCTTCCAGACTTAATTGATAAACCTATTGGAATAATCATCTATTCTTCTACCATTGCAAACGGACGGACGATAGCTCATACATTGCTATTTTCTTTTACCCTTTTTCTTACAGGGTTATACTTTTACGATAAAAGAGGAGATATCAAAGTCCTTACCCTTGCTTCATGTTCTATTTTTCACCTTATGGAGGATCAGATGTGGGCATCTCCTCGAACTTTATTTTGGCCTTTCCTAGGATTGCGGTTCCGCAAAAATCCGAATCATACTGGACTAAAATACTTATTAATGCTTTTTAAAAGATCTTTTAAAGAATTATAAAACGACTATCTTTATCATTTGCTATTGGACAATAATATTTCATGCACATATTTGAATATTATATCTAGTTATTTTATAACATCTTATACATATATACTAGTACTAACAACGCTATTTAACGTTTTGTAAATTAAACGCATCGTAGTGCACCGAAAGTTCTGCAAATTATGAATTACTCTGTATTTTTTTTCACCACAAAAAATAGCATCTATCTTTTTACTGATGTATAGGTTTTGATAAAACCAGTTCAGAATGCGCCTGGGTTAATAGTCGCGACTTTCACACCATAGGGCTCAAGCTCTTCTTTCATTGCCCAAGCAATGGCTTCGATAGCATGCTTAGTAGCGCAATAAGTTCCTACAAACGGTACCTTAAAAATTCCAGCCACCGATGAAATCCAGATAACCTTACCATGGCCTTGTTTTATCATTTTATGCACAAAGCCCTGCGTCAGCTCTAGATGACTGAACACATTTGTCTCAAATGATTCACGTACTCTTTCCATAGGTATATCGATCATTGCACCACTTTCCATAATTCCGGCATTATTAACCAGAATATCAATATCATAAGTCAGTGCATGCTGCTGATCGATATAATCTCGAATATCGAGCTTAACTACTTCAATATCGATAGCTTGTTCTTTGGCTTCACATCTTAAATCCCACACCTGAAACCAGATTTGTGCAGCAGCAATAACTTTATGACCTGCTTTGGCCAAACCAAATGCTATCCCTTTTCCCAAACCGTGCCCAGCATCAGTAATGAGTATTGTCTTGCTCATAATCTTGTCCTTATTGCAAACTATTCTATTGACCACGCCTTCTGTTCCATTCCAGAGGATTCCGATTTATCTCTTCAAATGAGGCTTATATCCATAATGAGTATACACACGATCTAGTTCCTCGTGAGTTAACGATGATTTATCTTTGTCAAAACCCTCTGCTTTTTCCAGAACTGTTTTATCGACATTAAGAGTGCAATCGTGTCCATCTTGGCTAAATTTGAAAGCTTCCATAGGTATAGCAAATAGTTTATCACCTATACCCATCAGATATCCGCCAAAAGAAAGCACCACGTAAGCTACTCGGGTACTTTCCATATCAATCATTAGGTCTTCAATCTTTCCGAGATGTTCTCCAGAACTATTGACGACCTTTGCTCCTCGCATTGTGTGTGCTGGTAGATACGTTGAATCAGCCATATTCTTAACCTCTTAGTTATTCTCCTGTACCAAATGCCATTTAGAGTTTAAGCTCATCTTCGTTTGAAAGAGCGATGCGTATTATTTTTGCATTTAAACGTGTTCAGTCTTTCAAGAGCTTTGTCTCATTCCACTTTGAAATTAATAGACTAGCACATGATAAAATGTAGGGATTTATCAAAATCCTCTTAATGTTAGATATCCAGGTAAACGATCTGGATACTTAACAAATTCCAAGTTTGTTTTTTGTCTAACTTATATATTTTTTTGATTTCCAATATGGTTGAATTTTAAAGTGTGCATATACCTTAGCTAATTTATGGCGGGTTAAAGACCATTCTTCTTTATCAAAACCTTCAGCTTTTTCTAGGACAGATTTGTCAATCTTAAGAATATAATCCCACCCATCCGATTCGAGAGCTTCCCAAGGGATAGCAAATAATTTATTACCTATACCAAGAAAACCACCAAAAGAAAGTACTTCATATGCGATTCTTCCCATACCCACATCAATCATCAACTCTTCAATCTTTCCAAGGTGTTCTTTTTTGACATTGATAACCTGAGATCCCTTTATTGTAGTTGTTGACAAAAAAATTTCATTATCCATATCCTGCGTTTCTTCAACTATTCCCATTTTAGTTTCCCAATAAGGTTGAATTTCAAAGTGTGCATATACCTTGGCTAATTCATCGCGGGTTAAAGACCATTCTTCTTTATCAAAACCTTCCATTTTTTCTAGAACAGATTTCTCAATTCTCAGGATATAATCGCCCCTACTTGACTCAAGAACTTCCCAAGGGATGGCAAATAATTTATTACCTATACCAAGAAAACCACCAAAAGAAAGTACTGCATATGCTATTTTTCCGTTATCTGGATCAATCATCATTTCTTCAAGCATTCCAAGGTGTTCTTCACTGACATTGGTAACTTTAGACCCCTTGATTGTAGTTGTTGGCAAAAAAGTTTCATTTTCCATAACCTGCGTTTCTTCCACTATTCCCATATTCTACAACTCCTTAATTATTCACCAGTACAAAATGCTGCTTTAGGTTCTTCTTAATCTTTTCTGGTAAAAGATGTTCTTTGCTCTTATAATCGATTTTTTAAAAAAAGGTGTTTTACCAAAGAGTTTTCTCCAGGGTAAAACTTAATTTTGTTCTTAGCTAACTTCATTCTTCAGCAAAGGCTGTACGCATCTTTTCTTCTTCTTCCTTGGATAGGTTGGTAGCAATGATTTCAAACTTTGATTGCTTCATAGCCTCTACTACCCTATCTTCAACGGCATCGCTAGTCATAAGAAAGAGAGCTGAAGTTCCTTCAGTCACTTTGCTACGGATAGATTTTATGAAATCTTCATCGATCCCCATATGCTTCATTGAACCCACTACCGCACCTAACGCAGCCCCAGCGACTAGACCAACCAAAGGAATAAAAAAGAGAATACCGAATAATAACCCCCAAAAAGCGCCACTAAGTGCACCTATGCGAGTTAAATAGATCAAATGCTTTGTTTTTGGTTTAGTTTTTCCCCGAGGCCAGGTGACTATAGCCGCATCATGTAGCTTAATCATTTGTTGCTTACTTAAGTTCTCAATCACTTCAAGTTCATTTTCTGCACCATCAGAGGTGTCAAACTTAAGAACTGTTAAAGTTGCCATTACTGAAACTCCTTTCATGCATTCATATTTATTTCTCGGTTTGGTTTATCGTACCAGCTCGCCGACATTATACTCTTGCAAGTATATTTAATTCGAAATACCTCACAAAAGATTTTCACAATCAAAAAATTAAATATTAACACTTTATTTTAATATCCCAGAGTCTTCAGAATATAACATCATGTTTCAAGTGCACTCTGAGACCTTTAGCTTCTGTTCAGATAAGCTGACGGTCTCGATAGGGTGCTGCAAGGCGCATCTAATGCTTAGTCCAAGTTGAAAGCTGCCGCAGCAAGCTTCTCGAGGTCTAAGTACTGTGCTTTTTCGACAGTGACTCCGACGCCTTGGATCTTTCCGCCCTTGAACTTTCCAGGTGGTTTATATTCTTGGCTGACAGCATCACCGCTATCATATCCAACGCAGAGACCATCACCACAAAGCGTAAACATGCCCACCTGTGCACGCATTGGACCCTCTGCAACGACCTTGTCATTGACAAAAAGCTTAGTCGTGCCAAGAGACTCTTTGTTTGGGCCTACTTTCTTTCTAGTAAACTCCATACCGAGTGTGTATTTACCAGGATTTAGCGTGGGTGAGACGAACTGCTGTTCAGGCTTGATGCCAAGGAAGTTGTAAACGTAGTACAGCTTCTTGTCCTTAATGAAAAGCGCATGACCGCCGAAGCGCGAACCGTGGGCAAAGATCACGCCCGAGCAGTTTGGATCGGTGATTTCGACGTTTGCGAGGATCTTGTACGAACGACCACGTGTGTTAACGGCAACACTTTCCGGGATCGCTGCCGTTTCAGGATAGTAGATATACCTCTCTCGCAGCGGTTCATCGGTAGGTCGTTCAATTAGGACTATTTACAAAGCGCTGCGGTCGTCGAGCGGCAGTACAAGATTCTTTTCCGCCTCCTCGAACCAGACTTTAATTAGAGCCTGAAGCTTCTCAGGATACTCTTTTGCTAAGTCCTCCGACTCTGAGCGATCTGCTTGCACATTGTAGAGTTCCCACTGGTCTTTGTCGAAGTTACCTTTTCCAGTCAGTGGAGTATGAAGTGCAGCAGCCCTCCACCCCTCCTCCCAGATTCCACGGGTACCGAGCATAGCATAATACTGACGCTTCTTTTGTGTCGGAGCATCGGGCTTCGCATCGAAAGTGTAGCGCATCGAGACATCGGCTAGCGGGTACTGCTCCACTCCTTTATAGACCTTGGGCATCTCCAGCCCGCATATATCCAGAATTGTCGGGACGATATCGGTGGAATGGTGATACTGATGCCGGACCTCCCCCCGCGCCTTGATACATTTTGGCCACGAAATTACCAGCGGATCGCAGGTGCCACCCGAATATTCTGAATAGCGCTTGAACATCTTGAACGGCGTCGAGAAGGCGACGGCCCAGCCGGTAGGATAATGGTTATATGTTTCCGGGCTGCCTAGCACGTCCAGATACTTCATGTTCTCTGACAAGGAATCAGGGTAGCCGTTGAAGAATTTGTTCTCGTTGACCGATCCGTTGGGGCTGCCTTCTCCGGAGGCGCCATTGTCTGCTGCGTAGAGGACGACAGTGTTGTCGAGTTGGCCGCTCTCCTCCAGGTAGTCGATTATGCGACCCACCTGAGCGTCCGTATATTCTGAGAATCCCGCATGGACCTCGGCCATGCGCGAGAATAGTTTCTTCTCGTCAATATTGAGCGAATCCCAGGGACGCACGAAATCTGTAGGGTTCGCTAACTCATCCGGCAGCGGGTTAATTGGGGTGAGCGTAGTTTCCTTTGGCAGGATTCCCTTCTCAATCATGCGCTTAAGGACCCACTCCCGATAAGCTTCGTAGCCGTCATCGAACTTACCCTTATATTTGTCAATGTATTCCTGCGGAGCATGGTGAGGGGCGTGGTTGGCGCCTGGACAGAACCACATGAACCACGGCTTTGAGGGGTGACTGGCTTTTTGATCTCGTATCATTTTTATGGCCTGGTCAGCTAGGTCCTTTGAGAGGTGGTAGCCATCCTCAGGGAAGTAAGGCTGGTCGATGAACCGGTTGTCTTCGACGAGGTTTGGATACCATTGGTTTGTCTCGCCACCAATGAAACCATAGAAGCGATCGAACCCCTTCTGGAGAGGCCATTGCTTTCGACTTGCGCCCGGGGCTACGTCTTGCTCTGCGACGTTGTGATTCTTACCCACCCAGAAGGTGCTCCAGCCGCCATCTTGGAGGATCTGTCCAATCGTAGCG
This sequence comes from Methanosarcina sp., assembly GCA_003164755.1. Classification (GTDB taxonomy): domain Archaea; phylum Halobacteriota; class Methanosarcinia; order Methanosarcinales; family Methanosarcinaceae; genus Methanosarcina. The sequence continues at coordinate 110,402 of PLUB01000023.1, forward strand.
CACTCATCGGGGATGCGACCGTGCGCACCGGGAAATCCATTTGCCCCCTCGGTGACGCAGGCCATGCCGTTGACGTGATGGTTTCGCCCGGTCAGCATAGTGGAGCGGGTTGGTGAGCAAAGCGCAGTCGTATGCCATTGTGAATATGCCAAACCTCGGTCTGCCAACATCTGCAGTGTCGGCATGTTGATCCTCCCGCAGAATGGTGACCAGGCAGCAAGACCGGTATCATCGTACAGAATGAACAGAATGTTAGGCGCTCCCTCAGGAGCTTTGGTTGGTGTATACGGTTCCCAGTCCGCTACAGAATCGCGAACATCAAGTTTGATGACGCCCTTAAAAGGTTTCTTAGTCATTCTTTGCCCTCGTTTGTTAGTACAACGGGCTATCTCATGGAAGATAGCCCGTACGGTTGTTTTTCGCTTATATTGAGAATTTATATACTATGTCCAAAGGTTTTAAATGAAACTTACTAGATTCCACAAGTGCGGAAAGTAGTGTAGGCAAAAAAGATAAAAATACACGGGGCTGGAGTAACCCCCAATTTTAATTATTAAGCTCATTACAAGCTCTATACAATATCATTTTTAGTATTTTCTTCGTTTTCTGATACATACTGGCGGGGATTATATACATCAAATCAACAATGAGCCATTCTCAGGCGTTTTGAGACGCTTTTATGGGTGGGGCGATGGAAATTCATAGGACATTAGATAAAAGTCTCCCTAGTAACCTCAGAATAAGTCATTGTTTAGATAAAATTAAACCCCCCTGATTTTACTGCAATATAGCGATAGGTAGTCATGAGATATTTTTCATATATTTTTATCACTTTAACAGGATATACATCAAGTTCGGAGAGAACGGAAGAATGGAAGATTTACTTAGATTTTTAGTAAAATCTATATATATTCCTAGCTATTTAGTTCAAGTTTGTATTATTTAGGGTATATACGATATATTTATATAATTAATTAAATCTAGTTATAATTATAGGGTTCTCTTCAAACCTTCAATCAAATCTACTCATGGGCTGCAGGCAACGACTTTCACCAGTTAACAAGATCAACTTTTTTTGGCATTTCAGGTTAGCCTGTTTACCCCAACTCATTAAATAAATTGGAAGAAAATAGATTGTGGGAGCTCTGATCTGATGTTTTATCTATGATATATACATATCCACATTAATTTTATTGTTGGGATCGTTATTTGGCTATTAAGGCGTGTGTTTTTAAAGTGGGATACCCTTCATAGCAATTGTTGCATAACACAGTCACAGTGGGACTCTTACCTCTTTGTCTTACAGTTTTTATCATCCCACATTTTTCTAACTCATCCAAAGCTTTCGGAAAAGCCCAATCAGGGATAGGTAGAAATGAGTTTATACCCTTCAGGGTGACTACTAAATCTTTAGATTTTTTCACCCCTTTTAAGTGCCAAATGTACATAGCAACTCTATATGTATGCCCCACTGAATTGGAAGGTAACTTTACAATCCATTCTGAAGGCATTTGTGATATGAAGGATCCTTTTATTTTCTCTTTAGGATTCACCAGCATTATCTTACTCCCATTTAATATTATTATCAAATATTAAGAAGAAATAAAGAAGATATATTAAAGAAATATAAGTAGCAAAACCGAGATCATGAGACTTTAGAATTTTGCTGTACAGCTAATTAATATGGCTCTACAGCGAAATTGGGATTAGGTTCTACAGCTAAATTGAAAAGTCTGTCCAGGATCTTTCAGCCTCATTTATGGTGGGTTTTACTCTTGTTTTATCTCCATGAGTATCCGCGTAATAAGCTCCCAAGTTTCGGCACCTTTCTCATCTATATATCTGTCAGGATAGCGGACAATATCGACATCTATTTTCAATCTACTACCTGCACCCAAAACGATCTCGGATGCATCACACATCAACTTTCTCGCTATCTTTATCTCTTTGTCTGACGCCTTCTAGTCGCACTCAATCATCAACGATCGTGAACTGGAGCAACAATTTTAATTTTGTTCTCCGCGAGAAGGATACATGCGACTCTAAGAATTTCAGCTCCAGTGGCTTGAATTGGGAAATTTCGGACGGTCAACATTTCCTTATTGCTGGAGCCTGAAACAATCATTCTCATTTATAGCAGGTTTCAATCCTTTTCATCAAACAGGCTTGAGTCCAGGTCATATCTACCCAACGCCAATAATTTTTGAAGACTCTTTTATGATGACTAAGCAATTCTTTTGCATAAGGTGTCGGTTTACCAATTTTAAACCCAAGTGATTCTGCACCCAGGCCATATTGAACACCAAGTACACAGGATTTAAAGAGCTGTCTCATATTACCATGCGTTTCTTTTGTAGCGTCTACTGGAACTGCACCTGCTAATTTTGCAAAAGCCAGATATGGATCCCCGCTTTTATATGCCTCAATCATATTTGGGTCATTGGAGAGAACTGCTGCAATAAAGAATTCTTGTTGTGCATAATAAATATACGCAAGTACTTTCCCCTCGGTCGGTTTTATCAAACTTCTCAGAGAAGCAGGAAGCTCAAACATAAACCTAACTCTTAATTCTCCTCTATTCTTTTTCTCTTCGTCATCCTTAGGGGCATTTCTACCGCTCTTAGTCCAGAAAGGAGAGATTAAGGTTCGACTTCTGTCATCTGAACCAGCTATAATAGACTTGAAATTTAACCCGCCGATGAGAGCTTTTAATTCTTTCAAAGGCCCGATTTCAGGATGGATTTCTGCCATTTCCTTGAAAGTTTCCTTATCGATTTTTGGCAGACCTGCGTCAGTCCTCAGCCACGCCCAATTGTTGACTTGAATAAATTTCTCAAAATTATTTATCTTAAAACTGGTACCTTCGTAAATTCCAAACTTTTCAATATTTTTGATTAATTTTATTTTTGTTTTCTCCCAGTTTTCTTGTAATTCACGAAGTAGGTTGGTATCAATTGGTATACCATTATATTCGATTTCTGCCACAGATTTCATATACTCCCCCTCGATAGAGAGAAGTGGGTATGTCGAAATCAGGGACCATAATCATCCGTTTGAATAACTCTGTTGTTTCCAGCACGTCAGATTCACAATAACGCATAATATATTCTTTATCTTCCTCAAAGTAAGGAGCACCAGCCAAAATACGATCTCTTGCAGCATCTTTTTCCACTTTGCTAATAGTTTCTATTCCAAAAGCTTTACATGCATCCAGTAGGTTTGCACCTCTTCTGTCATAAGAATGATTAGAAAAGCATCTGTATTCTACGAACTTATCGATTACATTGGACGGTAAGGGCCAGTTTAAGCCTAGGTGGCATCCCCACTCTGCTGAACTCATATGAGCGACAAATAAGTCATTTTCACCTATTGAGTAGGGTGGCTGACTATTTTTTTCTTCAAAAAGCCACAGTCTTTTAGTTTCTCCAGAGTTTATCTCATGACAAACAACACAAACAGGTATTGGATGTTCACTAGGTTTTGCTATAAATTCGAAGTCGATTACATAAATATGGTCAAAAAATGAAAAGGGAAGCATCAAAGCTCACCCCTCAGTCTCTTTAATACAGGGTGGTTAATATCGTCTATGAACCTGTCCTTGAAAGCGACCTCAATAGCTTTTATTATATTCTCCGGTTCCTCAGGCCATTCTGGGGCCGGGAGTTCACTCATTGCTAAAACAGTATCCTAAGCTCCAATAGAATCATTTGTTTGGAGCTTTACCCATTTTGTTTCAGCTATTGTGTAAGCAATCCTTCGTGTGCGATTATATTCATTATCCTTACCTTCTGTGTCAGGTATGGCTATTTCTGAGAGAAAGATTTCACCTGACCTGTATGTAATTCCAAAGTAAATTCTGACAAGCTTGAGCTTTTTTGTCTCTATCACCTTAGAATACGGATCTGGATTTAGGAGATATTTTCCTTCCCCTTCACTGTTGCCACCTAAATGCAAGAGATAAGTGTCGAATTTCCATTCTGGCTCTGGCCTGATCCTGAAAAATTTCACACCAGGTCTGGGTTTTTTAAGAGGAATGGAAAAAGTACATGAGTGATGAGCCTTATCACAAGACATATCCTAATTTACCTTAAATGTTTGCAAATGATACTCTCTGCTTGCAGTTGCAGGAATACTGTTAATCTTCGTCTGGAATGGACTCTTCTATTCGAATATGTTTTGTAACTATTCAACCTGGACAAAACTACATCAATAGCCCTTTTTATTAAGATTCAAATGACAAATTTCAGTGAGCTGATTTTCTTTAATTTGTACTCTATTAAGGAATCTACATGCTCATAATATATTTATTTAGATTAGGTAATAAAAAGGGTTAAATTTCTAAAATTTAATACCTATTCAAATATCTATAAGTACTGATAAAAACCTATGCATCAATGAAACAACAAATAATAACCATTATCACATACTCATTGACTCTGCATCCTGCTTTTTATAGCGAAAGAAACAGTATATAGAGTCAATCAGATATTGCATAACTTTCGAGCAATGCCATGCAATCAATCGAAAACCCAGAAAATAATAAAAAGTCTCATATCTTGAGAAAACTGTACTATAGTTCATCGGGTAATTTTATTCTGGGAAACCTGAAAGCATCCAGTGATCAATTATCAAAATATTTATCTGTAATCAAATGGTAGCTGAATTTTTAATCGTGAGGAAATTAGCTTGGATTGGAATGAAGCATATAAGGGTACACCCCCATGGGATGTCGGTCACCCCCAGCCAGTTTTCGAAGCTCTTATAAAGGACGGAGAAATTAAGCCTGGAAGAGCCCTGGATATTGGATGCGGCCGGGGTGATAATGCAATAATGTTAGCTATGAATGGGTGTGAAGTCACAGGTATCGACCTTGTTGAAGCTGCCATCTCTGACGCAACGGCAAAGGTCATAGAACGCCATGTTAAGGTAAATTTCGTCGTCGGGAATGTGTTAAGTATGGACAAGCTTTTCATGGAGGCTGAATTCGATATCGTTATAGATTCCGGTTTGTTTCATACGATGACGGATGAAGAAAGGCAAGTTTTTGCACGGCAGATACATAGAGTACTAAAAGCAGGCGGTAAATATTTCCTGCTGTGTTTCTCCGATAAAGAGCCCGAAGGCTATGGGCCCAGGAGGATTTCAAAAGCTGAAATTGAGCGTACTTTCACGCCACTTTTCAATATTATATATATAAATGATTCGGCTTTCTATTCGAGGATAGGGCCACATAGCAGTAAAGCTTATCTTATATCAGTCGACAGGAGTTAATTAGATTAAGGTAGATGTTGTGTGCTCTAGCTTTTAATTATATCAGAACAATAACTAATGGAATGTTGTAAAATTACAAATAGGTATTTAATATCCGAGTATCCGTTCAGGTTGTGCATATTGTCAATTGTTAAAGTTACAGAGGTCAAGCACTTTTCGGATAAACTCTTAAAAAGGGTTTTTAAAAAGCCAAAATATAAACTCCAAAATTATGTTCCCCAAAATAAATCCTAAATCCATTTTTTGTAGATGTACACAAAAATGCCATCTACTTTTCTTATCCAGAATTGCAGCAAATCGGAAATACTACCTTTAGAATAACATATATATATTACAATTCCTTTATGGTATAGGTCGAGCCATCTGCTTTATGCCGAGGTAGTCTAGTGGTAGGGCGCAAGCCTGGAAAGCTTGTGGGGCTTAGCCCCTCGGGAGTTCGAATCTCCCTCTCGGCGTTGTATTTTCTACGAAATTGTTAATGCAAGTTTCTCAATATTTTCATCTATATTTCAGCACTTTACTCAAATACTCGATCTTCGATTATTTTTCCATTTAATCTTGCTGGAATTCGTATTGAATAGAAAGCTAGTGAAGATAAAATTATATACTGGTAGTTTCATGTAACTGAACTCATCAGTATATGCTGTAAAGAAGCTCCTTTAGAGAGCTGCTCCTGAGTTTTTCGCATATTTATTTTGGGTGTTCTATCAGGGGCTACAGGATGCTGTATGCACTCCATTGGAGGAAGTATATGGTAGAAGAAAAAAATAACGAAGAATTAAGGCATCTTGTTCGGATTATGAATACCGATCTGATGGGGGCAAAGCCGGTACAGTATGCCCTCACAGGCCTTCAAGGAATAGGGAGGCGCACTGCAATACTCATTGCAAGAGGAGCAGGAGTGAGTCCAACTGCTATACTTGGATACCTGCCAGACGAAGAAGTGGCTAAATTAGACAACTCTATCGAAAAATTTGAGGATATTGTTCCTAATTGGATGTTAAACAGGCAAAGGGACGTAACAACAGGACAGGATAAACATCTGCTTGGAACGGATATCTTGCTGACCTTCAGAGAAGATATTAATAACCTGAAAAAGGTCCGTGCTTACAGGGGGCTCAGGCACGAAAGGGGCCTTAAGGTGAGGGGGCAGAGAACTAAATCTACAGGCCGCCGTGGATCAACTGTTGGAGTCAGCAGGAAGAAGTAATTTTTCGATTAGGTGATTTTATATGGGATATCCAGGTAAAAAAAGAAAAAGTTATGAGACTCCGAAGCATCCATGGCAGGAAGCAAGGATTGCTGCCGAAGTTCAGTTGGTAAAGGCATACGGCCTCAGGAATAAAAAAGAAGTGTGGAGAGCAGCTAGTATTCTCAGGATGTTCAGATCCGAAGCTAGGATACTGCTTGCAAATGTTGCAAATGGTCAGGAAGAAGGACTTGTGGGACACCTGAAAACCCAGTCTGAAGAAATTCTTTCAAAACTTATCCGTTATGGTATTATCAAGCCGAACTCTGAGATTGACGACATCCTATCCTTAAAGACTGAAAATATCCTTGAAAGGAGGCTTCAAACCCAGGTTGTTCGTCTCGGGCTTGCTAGGACCGTCATCCAGGCACGTCAATTCATCACTCATGGGCATATTGCAGTTAACGGAAGAAAAGCTACTATTCCAGGGATGATGGTTTCAAAGGAAGAAGAGATGCATATCGGGTATTATGAGACTTCTCCGCTCATGAGTGAATCTCATTCTGAAAGGCCTGTCCAGGTGGCATCCTCTCTTGCAGACAAAACTACCACTCTCAAAGCTGTTGCCGATGCAAAACAAGCTAGAGAAAAAGTTCCTGAAAGGGGCGGCGGAAGGAAGAAGAGAGGGAGAAGGTAAAGATGGCAGATATGAAATGGGCCGTGGCTCACATCAAATCATCGTTTAACAACACGATCATCACTGTAACAGATATAACAGGAGCTGAAACCATTGCAAAGTCTTCTGGTGGTATGGTCGTAAAAGCTGCAAGGGATGAAAGCTCTCCCTACACTGCCATGCAGATGGCCGGCCAGCTTGCAGACCAACTTAGGGATAAAGGCATAAACGGCATCCACATCCGTGTAAGAGCTCCTGGAGGAAACAAGCAGAGAAGCCCTGGCCCTGGTGCACAGGCTGCGATCAGAGCTTTTGCAAGAGCAGGAATCAGAATTGGTAGGATCGAAGATGTTACTCCTGTTCCGCATGATGGTACCCGCCCAAAAGGCGGAAGGCGTGTCTGAGTGAATTTTCAAAATTCTATTTTTTGAATGGATAAAAATATAAGGGAAATTAGGGTATATGACGATGGAAGTAGACATTCTGGAGTTATCGGAAAGATCTGCAAAATTCGTACTTTCCAATGTAAGTACATCTTTTGCCAACAGCGTTCGGCGTGCCATGATCGCAGATGTACCAACTCTTGCGATTGAGTATGTAAACCTTTATGACAATACCTCGGTACTCTATGATGAGCAGCTAGTCCTCCGTCTGTCCTTAATACCGCTCATAACGGATATAGAGACTTATGTACCACAGGCAGAATGTAATTGCGGAGGAGGAGGCTGTCCTGCCTGCGAGGTTTCATTAACCCTTAGCGCAGAAGGTCCAGCAACTGTTTATTCGCGGGATCTTATTTCTTCTGATCCCAAAATCAAGCCAGCTGATCCTAATATACCTATTGTTGAGCTAAAAAAGGGGCAAAAACTCGTGCTTGAAGCTATTGCCCATATGGGATACGGTAGAGATAGTGTTAAATGGCAAGCTGGTGTAGCATGCGGTTACAAGAACGTACCTATTATAACTGTTGAAAACTGTGATGCATGTGGTCACTGTGCTGCAGAATGCCCAAAGGGCATCATAAGAATCGAAGGAACCGGAGCTAGAGTTGCTGAGGATGATATCCTTAAATGTTTTCTCTGCAGGCTCTGTGAGCAGGTATGTGACATCCATGCAATTAAAATAAACTTCAATGAAAAAGCTTTTGTGTTTACCATGGAATCAGATGGTTCTTACACAGCTAAAGCCCTTGCTCTAAATGCAGCGAACGTAATTAAAGGTAAAGCTGAAGAAATATTACACATATTAAACCAGCTCTAACGACTGCTTAGATGCAGTCCATAATTTGCTTTTGTCATAATTCAAGTCTTATGATTCTGAAATTTTCAATGGGAGATAATTCTCCGACATTTTGTATAATTGAATATTTTTTGTATTGTTTGCTTTATTAGGGTCTTTAAAAAGTATTGCAATGATCTTTTAAGTCTCGAAATGTTTATATATTATCCATGATATTGTGAGGAATTGCCGGGTGCAAAGCACGCATATATCTCAAAATAAAACGAGACTTAAGGGTTGCCTAGTTCAGCAGAGTAAGTAGTCTAAGGACAGTTTTTATATTTTTGAGTAAAACTTCGTTTGCTGACAAAAAATAATATATTGATAAATGCTTGATATTAAGACAGATGAACATTCTATGTGCGAGGGTTGCCCAGCCAGGTCAAAGGCGATAGGTTGAGGGCCTATTCTCGTAGGAGTTCGTGGGTTCGAATCCCATCCCTCGCACTAAATTTTATAATTATCTAGTTTCGAGCTTTATTCATTTCGACAGCTTTTTCTTGTGAATTATACTCAACTGAAGGCTAAGTACTTATTGGGGTTCATACTTTCGCTTCTGAGAACAAGTCACCAAGCGCGTTCCACGAATTATACGGGTTCAGATTCCAATTGGATCATGGTCTATGAGAGAGAATTTTTTGATGTTAATTGCAGAATTAAAGCCTCTATTATTTTTTTGTCTTGCAATCAAAACATTTACATTCTCTATCTTTTAGTGTTAGCTTAGAGATATGGTATCCACAAACATGACAGATCTTAGATGATGGTTCAAACTTATCTATAGTATAATGGTTTTTCCTGACCATTCTGATTTATATTCTGATTTTGTTACAAAACTATTCCATGCTGAATCACCTATAACCTGTGCTAAATGGTTATTGCTTACATACTTCCTGTGTTTTTTACCTTAGTTTATGGATATATAGCCACCTATAATTGGAATGCAGAGCGTGTATTCTCACCATTACTTGATATACTGCAAAGAGCCAATTCTCTCATTTCTGCTAGTCGTCTTATTGAACTTCAGTTTTTTCTGCCGCAGAGATTTGTAATAGAACTAGCATCTATTATTTTGATTTTCATAACCCAAGTATGGAATATGATATTTGCCTGGTATCAATCACTTAAGGATATACCAATGTAGCTACATGTAGCTACGTGCAGCAAGCACTATTTTCCGCTTCAACGGCTGGATGTGATTTAAGACGCTGGAACTACCCTTTGCCGCCATAATCTTAATCTGGAATAGTATGATGAATTGAACTGGAGGATGATTTTTCTTGATGGCTGTAGAGATATTCACCACAGTCAGCGTGATTTCATACTTCTTAGATTAGGCAGCTACCTTAAGGAGACAGTAAATAAGGGAGATTTAACAACTATGATTTTGTGAGTTGTAACCCTTGTTTTTGTTATTGTGGTTCTTGACCAGTTAGTAGGTAGCCATTATTAACATGGGCAGATAGATTAAGCTGGAGACAGTTGAAAGCAGGTTCTCATGCACTTCTTGGTTTTATGATGCGTGTCACCGTTCACCCATTATTCGCTGGTTTGCTCAAAACTTATTCTCAACAGCAATCGAGAAGATGGGATAAAAATCCGTCATCGTTTTCCTATGACCGAACAAAAAAGATTTTAAGCCTTTCTTTCTGAAAAATAATTTATGCTAGTAATTCTTTTTTGTTTAGGTTTAAAAATGAGAGAATTTGTTAAGCCGAGAGTTGTGGTTAGTAAATGCCTTGAGTTTGATCACTGCCGATATAACGGAGGTATGATAAGCAGCTTAATCGTGGCAAAGCTTAAGGAGTATGTTGATTTCCTGCCTGTTTGCGCGGAAGTGGAGATAGGGCTTGGTATTCCAAGAAGTCCAGTGAGAATAATTATTGAAAAAGGAGAACACAGGCTGATCCAACCTACAAGCGGTAAGGATGTAACTGAAGATATGAAGGTTTTTTGTACTGATTTTCTTGATTTACTAGTAAATGTTGACGGTTTTATTCTTAAATTCAGATCTCCTTCCTGTGGGCTGAAAGATGTAAAAGTTTATTCTTCTGTTAATAAGTCAGGAGCAATTGGGAAAACGTCAGGATATTTTGGGGAAGCAGTCCTGAAAAGATATCCTTTCCTTCCAATTGAGGATGAAGGAAGGCTCATAAACGCCCGTATAAAAGAACATTTCCTGACAAAGCTATTTGTATTTGCAGCTTTCCGGAAAGTAAAATCCGAAGGGAACATAAGGGATCTGATCAGGTTTCATACTGTAAATAAGTATCTTCTCATGGCTTATAGCCAGGCAGAACTCCGGAAAATGGGGGCAATTGTTGCAAATAAAGAAAAAAAATCCTTTTATGAAATGATTTCAGATTATGAAAGACACTTCTACAATGCTTTAACCAAACCTCCTCGATATACTTCGAGTATTAACGTACTCATGCATGCCTTCGGGCATTTTTCAGAGAATCTTTCAAACGGTGAAAAAACCCTTTTTTTTGAGTGGATTCAAAAATACAGGGAAAGAAAAACCTCTCTTTGCCCAGCAATAAACACAATCAGGTCATGGATAGTACGTTTTGAGGATCAATATCTTCTGCATCAGACTTTTTTTGAACCTTATCCAGAGGGCCTGCTGGAAGTGGATCTTATAGCCCCCAACTTAATAAAAGATCTCTGGAAATAAGTTATAGAGGATTTCGATAAACTCCGATGCATTATGACCATTGGAGAGTTTAGATATCTTTAAATAATTTTTACTCGTGAAAAATCTTGCTGATTTTGCTCTTAAAGAGAAATAGACCCGTATTCAGCTAGTTGTTGATTACTTTCTGAAATTGATTCCTTAATTGATTGGAAATCTTTTTGTATAATTTTTGAGTCCATATATTTTATCAAAACAGTTTTCAGTGGCAGACCTGAAGCTGACGTCATCATTATGTTCAGAATGCTTGTTTTACAGCAATTGCACGATCTATCAGACTTTGAACTTGAGAAAAATGAATTGCTCAAAATTTCTTCAGAAAATGTTTTGGTTTTCCTGAGTATATATCCGACAATACCCAGATTTGGTTATTCAGAAAAAGAATTATTGATAACTACAAAGAAGAATCAATATGGGTGCAGTTGCAAAGACAACTTAATGGACTTGTTTTTGAAAATAAACACAGGAATGGTTTAGGATGCTATTTTTATCCATTCAGATCCTGGATACGCAAAAATGGATAACCTCGAGAAAATGAAGCCAAAAAAAGAGAAGCAGAAATGTAGCTTGAACAAAAATGGGTTGAGAGTCATACTTTGGGTATAAACTGCATAACATAATAGACAGGGATTATGAGCTAGTCAAAAGAGACAAAACAACCACAGAATCACTTTATTATTTCAGGTAGATTTACCAGAAAAAGTGAAGTCGTTTACAGAGGAAGAAGATATTTTGGAGCAAAATCAAAATTTATGATGCAACAATGAAACGAGCAGTAAAAGAACATCCTCTGGGAATTAGTGATATATTTAAAAACAAGAGGATCAGTTCAAAAAGAGCTCCAAGATAACTAGTTTATGTAATAATTAAAAAAAGATATTCCCAGCAGAAAAAGTTCTTCCCACTACTGTTCAAAGAGTAAATCTGAAGATTTTGTGTTAGTTTTTTGTTATAATTTTTATCAATTGAGAAGATTGAAAATAAAAGAGTATTTTGAGGATAGCGGAAGCTATCTTTAAAAACAAAGAATACTGGACAAGACAAAAATAAAATAAGGTCAAAATGCAAGTATTAGCGGGAAAGATTTGGACAGAATTCCCGCGAAGAAACAAATTAGAGGTAAATCGAGATTCTCTATATAATATTTTATCTATCAAAAGGATGACATTAGACATAATAATCTTAATTCATTTTAAAAAAACTATATTAAACAATAATTGCTAATCCATAAAGGATGCTGGGGAAGACAAAACGCTATCTTGAGGTTACAAGAGTTCTTATAAAGTATAACCTTATTTCAGAATTACAAAGGAGCTATTGAAGGTAAATTGGTAGCTGTAAAGATTCTTAGCCCAAATCTCATTGATACTATAAATATAGATCTTTCTATCCTAAAAGATTTCAAGCTGATTATAAAAAAAATGCTCGTGATAGAACAGAAATTCGATATTGATTCTTTTTTACTAGAGATCCGGGAAATGCTTACCCGGGAACTTGATCTCAGAATTGAAGCTGTTAATATGCGGCGTTTTGAGGACAATTTTAAGAATGTGAAATGTTGCAGTGCCTAAAATTTATCCAGATTACTGTTCTGCCAATGTACTTACAATGGAATTTATCCAGGGAATTCAGATCAAAGATCTAATCGACATGTCAAAGCCGCAAAGCAAGAAATCGGAATACGCACGCACTATTACCAAGAGTTACCTTAAACAGGTCTATATAGATGGCTTTTATCATGCCGATCCTCACGGAGGCAATATGATAGTTCAAGAAGACGATATTATTGCCTTCATAGATTTTGGGGCTGTTGGGAGTATAGATGACGAGCTTAAAATAAATACTCTGGAGTTTTATTACGCTGTCAATAACAGGGATGTGGAAGGCGCAACTCAGAGTTTTCTGAAAATAGGAGCTGCAGATGCCGGTGATGTGGATATTCGCAGGCTCAGGAAAGATATGGATAACCTGATCGCAAACCAGAACTACGGGCTTGAAAGCAGGCAGAGTGACAATTTTGCAAAACTTGGGATGAAGTATGATATCTGGCTCCCCGGAGAATTTTCAACTCTTCAGAGGGCAATCCTTCTCATCGAGGGAGTCTGCTTGGAACTCGACCCTAAATACAACATAAAACCTATTGCGATCTCTATTCTCATGGAAGCTTCTAAAAAGCTTAATATCTCAAAAGGCGCTGCTCTTAATATTGAATTTAGCACTGAACCAGCAGATGAAAAGGCAGAATTAAGAGCTGTAATCAGAGAACTTGCCGAGAAAATGGAAATGATGGGAGATAAGTTCATTTTCATGAAACAAAATGAGAGCATAATAAATATTTTTTCAAAGGAATTCTACTTTGCTGTCCTGCTTATAGTTTCGACTTATGTGCTGTTCAATGGAGGTGCTTTTTCCTGGGTAGGGTTAGTTGGGTTTGTGGGATCGGTTTTGATGGTTACTCTTGCTATAATTTGGGGTAACTGAGGCGATAGAGGATTTCATAAATCCCACACTTCAACAAATTCTGATATAAGCTTTATAAACAACAAGCCATAAAATAGGGTTTGTCGAAATGCTCTACAATAATTCCAAAGAACCCGGAGAAAAGCAGAAGGATGAAGGTAAAATTATAAAAAGTAATAACATTAAATGTAAGTCCAAATAATAAATAGAGTACTGCAGCCCTGTTGAAAGAAAAGCTTGACTTTGCAGCCTCAGAGGGTACAGAGAGAGAAATAATCCATCCTTATGATTTCAGTTTAAAATAGCGCATAAGTTTTTGCTTGTTAAACTAAAGTGTGGGGAAGTTATGGAAAATGCGCGATGAATGACGAACTAACACCTGTTCTAGAGAAGCTGAAAGATGCTGACGCATTTATACTTGGATCACCCTTTATCTTAGGAATTCTACTGGCGAGATGAGATCGTTCACGGACCACCAGATATTTCTATTTTTAGTTTAGTCTATACCCCCTAAATCACTTTATCCGAAAAATATCCGGATTGATTACATCTACACATTTGGTGTCAAGTAAGAAAAATACGTTTGTGCTTTTAAATATCAGCATTTAACGAATGCATAAGCTTTAGCCCTATAAGGAAAAATACCATCTTAAAAAATTTATTTTTCCCAAGTCTATAATAAGAAACTATATATCTTTTTTATGGTCATAATTTTTTACAAAATGGACTTTTCGATTCGATTATCTTTGCTTTATATTTTACATAGTATACACTCAATCATAAAGATAACTTATAAGTCCAGCTCGAATAAATTAAAGTGATCCAATATTAAATTGTTTTTAAATGTTCGATAAATGTTATTTCAAGCAGAACATTTGCTTCTAATCTTTGTAGGCAAAGCCATCTAAAATCGAATCAATAAATTGCCATCAAAGCTCAAATGTAATTCTGATCACTGATGTTGAGATTGGCTCTTTAGGCAATTACACGGTCCATAATAGATTGAGTGATTTAAGAGAATTTCATAAACCTATGATTTTCACTAGTAATTACATATAATTAATAAGCATATGACGACAATGTGGGAGGTATATAAAAAACTCTACCTTCATTACTAAAGCAAAAATATTATGAACATATTTAACTTTATATTTCACTTGTTAGAAAAAAATGTTTGTGTGGTTTCCCAGAAAAATGATATATATTCATGGAACTTCCTATAGCTATACCTTGCTGTATTAAATAAAGTAACTATAATCAACGATACTATGTGAGCCATGAGATACAGATAACAAAAAGGCTGTGTCTATACCAGAAGTGGGGTCATTTTTCTTATTCATAATAAACGACTTTGTAATCTTAAATAATTTTTTAGATCTTCTTTTGGTTTGTATAAATGATTTTGGTACCGACGAAATTCGAATTATTATAGCTATAAAAATTTTAATATATTCTCTTAAAAGCTGCAACAAACTGGAATTTTACTTCCGAGTCTAAAGAAGCATCAATGAGCCTTACAATTGCCACATATACTGTGAATATAACTGATGACAAAGAAAACATTGTGAGTAACAATTCAGCCTACTATAAAGCAGTTAGATCTCTGTTTTGATTCAATAGATACTTACGATTATTGATGGAAGAAAAATAAAAAAATATCAATAACAAACAGTGAAATAAAATCAGCCCACCAAAATTTGCTTATTGAATCATTGTAAAGATGGCTATTTACATCATTTTGCCCAGCTAAATAGTTACCATTGTAGAATATTTCAGGAAATAAGCTACAGGAAAAATATTCACAGGATTGCCCCTTTTTTGAATTTAGAAAAGTATATTCCAAAAGAGGATCTTGCTGGAAAAATATCCAAAAAGTTATTCTGCAGAAATTTTTTATAATATTATCTTGCAAATAAAAATAGTCAGTATTTTTAATAGAAAGGACATTCAAATAAGTCATCAATGCGACTGCCGGGATTCGAACCCGGGTTCTAAGCTTGGGAAGCTCAGGTCATAGCCACTAAACCACAGTCGCATACAGATGAGAGGAACTGTGATGAATTCTTTTCATGAATCTTTTATATATTAAAGGTTTCGGTAGCAATAAAGTGATAGCTAACGAGGCTTTTTATTAGCCCAAGGAAAATAGATTTCATTGAGAATTTCTATAAACCCCCATATTTATTAGTATGCTTATAAATGATATATAAATTACTTGTGAGAATCATAG
This sequence comes from Methanosarcina sp., assembly GCA_003164755.1. Classification (GTDB taxonomy): domain Archaea; phylum Halobacteriota; class Methanosarcinia; order Methanosarcinales; family Methanosarcinaceae; genus Methanosarcina. Next base: position 126,201 of record PLUB01000023.1, read on the forward strand.
GTTTATCGAAACCCTCCTAAGTTTTCATTGTAACGAATTTTATGTTTTCATATATTGAAGCAGAGATGCTTAGCCTCACTTAAATGTCAAACAAAACGACTAGGATATAATAAAAGATTTATTGTGAAATATAGCCGTCATCCACTTTTTGCAGGTATGCACAAAATACCATATATTTTCTCAATATGAAAATAGCTTAAAAATTAATCTAACTTTCTATGAATGATAGTGATCAATAGCAAACAAATTATTAAACCCATATACATTTGCAAAATGTTGAATAACAGTTAAAAAATATTTGACAATTACCAAGATGAATCCGTAGCCACATATATGTATCTCTCTACAAAACTTAAATGCAAAGTTGTACCACGGACAGAAAGAAAGACATTGAAAAAAGAAAAAAACAACCGTTTTTTGTTCCCTTCTAGTTTTCCGTGATTACAAAATTTTGAGTAGATTAAGCATAAATAATTGCATTTAAAACTGTCAATTTTTTAAAAAATGGAATTTATCCATGAGTCTACTAAACAACAATTAAATTAGGAGGACGAAAAAAGATACTCTTTTTCCCTAAGCTACAACTTTAAATCACATCCCTCCCTTTTTATCCCATAATATAACTCTTGTAAATTTCACTAGGTGACTTTGTTATGAAACATAGGATTTACAAGTATTATCCCGAAGACTTCGGAGAGCTTACATTTGAAGTTTTGCACATGGACCTTGCGTTTGATGTTTATGATGATAGAACTAATGTGAAATCCATGCTAAGGGTAAAGACCAGAGATGAGCCGATAGAGAAACTTGAATTAAACTGCAAGAACCTTGAGATTCGGGCTGTGAGCTGCATACAGTACGAGGTCTTTTACAAATATAGGGAACAGGATGCGATTCTTGAAATTAATTTCATGGATATGATCCCCCCACATACTGAGATAACGATCATTACGGATACGGTATGTAGACCAACCAAAAATATCCTTGAGGGGCTGTATTATGACGAGACCCCCACAGAAGCTCCTCCGCAGCAAATCACACAGTGCCAGCAGTGGGGATTCCAGAGGATTGTGCCCTGCATTGATGACATGAGAGCAAAGTGCACTTATAAAACTACCATAATTGCAGACTCAAGGTACACAAACCTTATTACAAACGGAAATATACTGGTCAAGCGGCACACCTTAAGGCCTGTAAGGGACAAAATAGTCTATGAGAACTCGATAACTCCAATGGCTACGTATCTCTTTTTCTTAGGGGTGGGGACCTATTCGACCTTTACCAAGAAGTTTGAGTACCCTGATGGTGGAACCTTCATGCTTGAGCTGCTCGTGCCACCAGATTCAAACGAAGAAGCTGCAGAAAGAGCTCTCAGCATTCTGCATGATGCAATCATGTGGGTGTACATCTTCACAGGGCCTGAGCAGTTCAACGAAGAAAAATTGCCAATCAGAAAGAAACTCTGGGAACTTGTCCACAAACAAGAAAAAATAAAACTTGAGGCAAAATCAGAATCCACGCTGGAAGAATCCGCAAAGGTCAGAAATGAGCTTAAAGAAATTGTCAAAACCATAAGTCACGGGTACAAATACACAGGTACCGTATACAGGGAAATAGGGATGCAGAATTCGGACTTTGGGGGTATGGAAAATGTTGGAAACACCACAATTAGCACAAATCGCATTATGCCTTTTCCTCAGACAACTGACGCAGCTTTTGAGTATATGATCCGGGTCAAGGTACATGAATATTACCATAACCAGAACGGATCCGAAGTCACAGGAAAAAGCCCATTTGAGATTTGGTTGAATGAAGCCGTGACTGTACATGTGGAAGAGCAGTACCATGCCTTACTCTTCGGCGACGACTACCAGAGACTGGGCAGGGTGTTAGAACTGCTCGCGCCTGCATCTGGTACTCTAGCCCTGGACTCTGGAGCTGCATCCATGCCAATTATTCCTGATGGCTTTAACGATCCTAATGATCTGATCACTGCAGTTACCTACATAAAAGCCCCAGAATACGTGCGCATGATCGAGACACTGATAGGAAAAAATACATTTGTTCGAGGACTGGATCTTTACTTCAGGAAATTTAGGCACTCCAATGCAGGTACGCAGGATTGGATAGAAGCAATGGAAAAAGAAAGCGGACAACCCTTAAAAAGAATGTCTGAGACCTGGTTAAAACAGATAAAATTTCCTACAGTAGAGGTTTCAACTAAATACGAAAAGGCTTCTCGAACGCTTACTATCCTCCTGAAACAGAAGGTTCCTGAGGGCGCAAAGCCATGGGAGTTCCCGTTCAGAGCAGCACTTGTGGATGAAAACGGAAATGACCTTGTAGAAGTTCTGGAAAGGGTCAGTGGAGAAACTGCGAAAATAAATGTTGAAAACGTGGATATTCCAGCCTTTCTCTCCCTAAATAGAGGCTATTCTTTTTACGGGAAACTTGTCTACAGAGCCAGTCAAGATGAGCTTTTGCTGCAGGCAAAAAAAGACAGAGATACAATAGGCAGATTTACAGCTTTCTATACACTGGTGGACAGAGAAAAAATGAGGCTCCTAACAAGTTCTGAATCAGAGCCTTCAGAAGACTTTATTGAGCTCTACTACAAGCTCTTGAATGATCGACAGCTTCTCGAAAAGGCAGGAGGCCAATTTTTGACCATATTTGAATCCGTGGAAGACGAGGAGTTTGCCCACCATTATCAGGCACTTTATGATGTAAAGCAGAAGCTTTTAAAGGCAGTTGCCTGGAAATACAAAAATTCAGTTGTTTCAGCCTACCGTTTTTTTGAAAATACCTCAGTTATGAGAGATTTTACGCTGGAAGAGACAGCAAGAGCAATCAAAAACAGACAGGCAAAAAATATCTGCCTAGGCGTTTTTGCAACCCTTGACACGCCTGACATCCATTCCCTCATAAAACAGCAGTTTGAGACTGCAACCTGCGCAACTGATAGACTTAGTGCATTTGCTGCATACCTTAACAGCTCAGCATCTGACAAAATTGAAGTCCTGAGAGCTTTTGAAGCAGAATCAAAGCAGAACCTAGTTGCCTGGGAAGCCTTCCTTGCAGTTATAGGAAACAACAGTAGTGCTGATGCTGTCAAACTGATCAAAGAAATCGGACGGTCAAAAGCCTTTAGGATTGAGCAAACAAATGATCAGCGAGCCCTTTACGGAAGCTTTGCTCGCAACCGCAAGAAATCTCTCCAAACAGAAGAAGGCAGAGATCTCTTTGCAGAGAGCCTGCGAAAACTGGCCCCAGTAAATGAGTATAGTACGGTCAATATGCTCAACGCTTTTGCAAATATAGACCAAATGGAGGTAAAGTATCATATCCCACTGATAAAAATCCTAGCAAATCTCCTTGAAGAACTGGACTACCAGAAGTATCCTAGCGTTCATAACAGGATTAGAAAACTCCTTCTCGGAGCCCCAAAAGCTGTCAAATCGTATAGGATAGTTCACGGAGAAATTCAGGCTCTGCAGCCGGAAAGTGCTGAGAATAAGTAAGCTTGCAAATATACTTTTTTCTGTTCCAGAAAATAAAATACAGGAGAGGGGTTTTGATCAAAATTTTTAATTTCGAGAATTTCGATAAACTCCCATGAATTTGAGTATTGAAGATTTGAAATTTCTTAACATTAATTTGTACTTATCAAAATTTTTACGTAGTTTGCTCTTAAAAAAGGATACAAACATCTCCAGACAGTTAGAGACAAAGTTGCTGAAATTGATTCCTTAATTGACTGGAAATCTTTTCGTATCATTTTTGAGTCTTTATATTTAACAAAACAGTTCCATGGGGCAGACCTGAAGCTTAAGTAATTGTTATGTTTAAAATTTTGGTTCTACAGCAAGGGTATTGTATTTACGACTTTGAACTTGAGAAACAATGCATTAATCGAATTTCTTTCAGAAAATTTCTTGATTTCCTTGAATATATGCCAGATTGCACCCCAGTCTGGTCATTCGGAAAGAGAATTATTGATAACTGCAGAGAAGAACAAATGTGGTGACAGTTGCAAAGCCAACTTGTTTGCCTTTGGTTTGAAAATAAGACAAGGAATGATTCAGAGAGCTACTTTTATTCATTCAAATCATGGCATGCAAAAGCGGATAAATCTCTAGAAAATAAAGCAAAAAAAGGAGGGAGGGAGATAGGACATGGACAAAAAGTGGATGGGGAAGTCATACTTTGCATATAAATTTCATAGCATAATAGCCAAGGATTATGAGCTGATCAGAAAATCCAAAACAATAATTGCATAACTTCATGATTCGTATGTAGATTTATCTGAAAAAATGAATTTGTTTACAGGGCCAGAGGATACTTTGGAGCAAAATCAAAATGTAATTAAAAAGAGTATATTAGGGATAGCGGAATCTATTTTTAAAATAAAAGAATAATGAACCAGAAAAGAAAAAGTCAGGTCAAATATATAGAAATTAGCAAGAAAGATTTGAACCGGGGGCCATGAAGAAAACAATTCGAGTAACTCGAAATCTTCTAAAAATAGTGAATGTTTAAGGCATTCAATTTTAAATTCTTATGATTTCAAACATGCATACGATTTAAACTGGAAATCATATAAAAAAGATAACCCACTTTCCTTTAAGATACGATTCCCTTAGACAACAAGAATCTGAAGATAAATATTTTTGTTCTTCCTGTTACATCTTGCAGTAGTAAGTAAAAAATGGAATCATGAAAATATGCTTTTTCGATAGTTAAAGCTATTTTTGAGTAAGTTTTTGTATCAAAAACTTGGTTTTTGAGTGGGAACTCTCCAATTTTTAGAAATTTGTGAGAAATGAGATAAAATTTGCAGTATAAACCATTGTTTCCAGGCTAAGAATTGGGTCTCTTAAAAACATGATAAGAACCCAGTACTTTTAAAGTATCAACTTTAGCTTTTGTTTCTTCTAAGGCATCTTTTATAACCGCATTGCTGGTATACCCTTCAAAATCGATATAGAAGTAGTAATCTCCGAGACCCTTTCTCGAAGGTCTTGACTCGATCTTTGTCAGATTAATTTTTCTTTTTGCAAAAGCCCCAAGGATATCATATAAAGCCCCAGGTCTATTTTTTTCAAGATATACAATCAGGGAAGTTTTGCAAGCTGAAAGGCGAAACTTCTCAGGTTCTATTACAAGTTCATACTGAAACTCAGCCCCTGATTCCAATCCTAACTGTAATTTCCTTTTGGTATTTGAGGCACATGGAACCAGCTCAAATGAATCGGCTTTCCCGGCTTTCAAAACAATGAAACGAGTGTAGTTTTCTTTCTGATCTTGAATGTTTGAAAGAAGAATTTTCAGCCCGTAACACTCTGCAGCCTCTGGTGACGCTATTGCTGCCATTTCTTCGAACTCTCCTGCAAGTCTGGCTGCATGGGAAGTACTGCCTGTGCTTCGAAGTTCGGCCTTAGGAATGTATTTTTTTAGGAAGTTTCTACACTGAGCAAGCGCCTGTGGATGTGAAAGGATGATCCTGACATTCTCAAGTCTACCTTTAGAGAGCAAACAGTGTTCTATTTTAACAACAATTTCTCCAACTGTTACAGCTTCGCTTTCGAGAAAAAGGTCAAGAGTGATACCTACTGATCCTTCAATAGAATTCTCTATCGGTACTATTGAAATATCGGATTTTCTTTGAACTGCCGCCAAAAATGCATCCTCTATGTCTGCAAAATATTGAATTTCTGCGTCACTTAAGCCACATTTTAGAATCCATAACTTTGCAGCTTTTTCTGAGTAGGAACCTTCAGGCCCCATTACGCCTATGATCATCTAAGAAATTAATTGGGGGGGATAGTAATAGTATTTTTTGATGATCCAAAAGTATGGTGCTTCAATTACCTTCGGATTGATGAGTATCTACATCTGCAAGATGCAATTGTTCTAAAAATGGTAATATTTTTATATATTTTAACTTAATAAAATGTTTGTAGGTATAAATAGTACATAATCATTTATTAAGTTATTAGGGGATCAACTCGATTATTTTTTCGTCAGATCCAGAAAATTACAACTATTTCATACAATTTCCGTTACTTTTTGCGGGCCACAGAAGGAAGCAAATAGTTATTATTTTATGGGAGAAACATTAGTTAATTTTCAAGTTATGGCAAACTATAGATGTAAACAATATAGGTATTTATTGTAGTTTTCTATAGAACTATCATTCAAATAGCTTTTACCTTAAATAAGCCTCAAAGCATTGTAAAGTGGGAGAAATAAAACACGAAGATCCAAGAGAGACACTCGATCCAATAGTACACATCTATCGAAGCCACGTAGCATATATAGTAAAGGAACTTGAAGCTTATCACATTGGAAATGGACAATTTGATTTTTTAACGGTTCTGTATCATAAGGATGGCATATCTCAAGAAACCCTTGCAAAGATCTTGAGGGTAAGCAAAGCAACGAGCACCAGAGCCAATCCAGCACCTGGGAAAAGAAGGTTATAATGTTTACTCAGGCAAAGAGATAAAAGTGACCTTCGGGCTTATAGGGTTTATCTTACTGAAAAAGGGAAGGAAATAAGAGAAATTATTCTTGAAAAATTGATTGCTTTTCTTGACGCACTCCTTTCGGACTTTACACCTGAAGAAAAAGAAACTTTCAGGAAACTAACCAAGAAAGCTGCATTTAATCTATTTGAGCCTGAATTCAAATATCTATCCAATAGACATGATGATCTGATGTAAAAACGGGAAGGAAGCACAAAGTATAGAAGATGTTGATGAAACAAGTGAATTTTTGGGAAAAGAAAACATGCGGGAGCTTCGGATCATGCTTTCAACTCCTGTAATTATTGGAATGGTGGTACAAGCTCTCTATAATATTGTGGATACTTTTTTTGTAGCAAGAGCCTATGGAGCAGAGAGTGTAGCGGCTATAGGCGGCCTTTCTATAGCCTTCCCAGTTCAGATGGTGATTATTGGCTTTAGGAATTTTTCTTGGGACCGGAGGTGCTTCCATCATCTCGCATGCCCTTGGAACAAAGGAGATCAAGAAAGCAGAAAAGGTTATTGGAAATGTTTTTACCCTGAATCTGATCTTCAGCATATTTATTGGCGTTTTATGTCTCCTTTACCTTGATCCAATTCTTCAGCTGTTTGGAGCAACTCCTGGAGTCCTGCCATATGCCCGGCAGTATCTTCAAATTATAATTGCAGGAGGAATTGTCTTTGTCTTTGGGATCTCGGTTCAGAACATTGTTAGAGCCCAAGGGAATACTCGCCTTGCCATGAACGCAATGCTGATAGGAGTTGGTCTTAACATCATCCTTGCCCCGATTTTTATTTTCGGTTTTGAAATGGGGGTGCAGGGAGCTGCAATTGCAACTGTGCTTTCCCAGGGGATAGCTTCAACCTGGCTTCTGCAATATTACATCAAAGGAAAAGGAGCTATGAAATTCAAATTCGAAAATTTGAAACCGAATATGCAAATTATTCAAGAAATTGGGGCTATAGGTATTGGATCTTTTGTGATGGAAAGCGCAAGCAATGTGATGATTATTTTTGTGTATCGTGAACTTGCAAGGTATGGGGGAGATATAGCAATTGCAGTTTTTGGTATAGTAATGAAGATTAATTGCTTTATCTTCCTGCCTCTTATTGGAATGCCTTTTGGCTTGCAGCCGCTTATAGGATATAATTATGGAGCAAAAAAATTTAGACGGATAACCGATGCCGTAAAATTATCACTTGCAGCGACAACAGTCTTTGGTATTTTTGGTTTGCTTGTAATGACGCTCTTCAAAGAACAACTTCTCGGAATTTTCAATGCCGACCCAAAATATTTGGAAATGGGAAAAACTGCTTTAACCATCATGGTTCTGGGGACACTTTTGATAGGAATAAATGTGGTCACAACAACCTTATTCCAGGCTCTAGGACAAGCAAAGCCTGCTTTCTGTCTTTCCATGAGCTGACAGCTTCTTTTCCTCATTCCGCTTGTCCTCGTCCTCCCCCAGTTGTACGGTCTTGTCGGAGTTTGGGCAGCTTTTCCGATCTCTGACTTTCTGGCATTTATGCTTTCAGGATTGATGCTTTCCAGGATATATCGGATCTTCAAAAAAAGTGAAGCGGCTTCAAAAGTTGGCACTGGATCAGAAATTGCAGATAAGGTGTATTATATTTAATTTTTCATAGACCAGATTAACAAAATTGTTTATGAGACTGTGAAAACTATGAACTAGATAAAAACCAAACTCAAGCTATCTCAAAAATGGTCAGTTATATCTGACTAACTTTTTATAGATTTTTTATAACCCTTATTGAAATTATAGATACATTTAAAAACAAGGCTGAATTTCTCAAAATTTATAAATTCACTCGGAAATACGATGGATTTCTGCGATGAATTAGAGAATGATTTAATAGAAAATGATTCAGAAAATCATTTAAAAAACATATTTGGAAAGAGTAGTATATGCTCTTGATAATAATTTCAAAACTAAATCTGAGTTCAGTCGTGGTCAATCTGAAACAGGTGATATGTAAATTTTGAAACCGAATATAGTTAAATATATTGAAGTTGTGAAAATTCCATAAAATCGATGCTATAGAATTGACTATATTAAATATCACGATTATAAGATAGAGTATTCACACCTGAAGCGAGGAGCATCCTACATAATAATCGTGAAAAGTATATAACATTTAGTATGGAACTTATCTACTAAAAAACAGATTCGGCTTGAAATAAACGTCTTTGTGTATAATCAATTAAATAGATATATATGCATTTTACTATACTATTAAGTTTGTTAGTAGGAGTACTAGCGAATAAAATAGTAATAGAGAGTTTACGTTGAGAATATAGATAGGTTTTAAAGTATAATTTGTGCATCAGTAAACATAATAAATTCTATTTTTGTGGCAAAAAAATGAGTATAGAGTCAATCATATTTTACAGAACTTTGGATATACTGCCCAGACGACCCATTAATTTGTAATCCTTGAACATAAATTTGCTCCCAATAATTATTTTGATAGAATCATCATAAATCTGTTTTACATCTTTAGTCAATAGTCCTTGTAGAATATGATCATCGCGTCGGTCTCTCATAATTTGTTCAATCTCGTCCTTATTGCAGCCACCACTGAACAACATTTCCACAAAAAAACTATCAGAAAGAGCTAGAAAAGTCGCAATAGATTTCTTTAAATCATTTTGAGACCTATTCAAATCTTCTATAGCTCGTTGTTTTTCCTTAAGTTTACTATCCGCCCATGTTTCCTAATTTTTATAACTGCTCTTTGTTATGTAGTAAAACGATATTTGTGGTAAAGTTAAACCGACGAGCCAATTAAAAACAAGCATTGAACTTGCCCATTCTAGATACTAACTGGTTGCTGTTAGAACAAATGCCGTAAATATATACGCAACACATATAATTTTAAGTTATATTTGTCTTTTAATAGTTCTTTGTTCTCTAAAAAATTATAAAATAGCTTCATATATAGACCACTAAAAGCTAAAATACCTATTATCCAATTCATTAAATCACCTGCTATTTGTATCCATAACTAACAGGAGTTTTACCGCCTTTAGACCACTTTCTGTTAACCTTAAACCGTTCCTGTATTGCTTCAAAAATTTTATTTCAATAAGACCTTTAATACCTTTTTCGATAAATTCATCAGGAATAATATGATTGGCATTTACTAAATAAGGATCATTTTTAACCTTATAATTAATTTCTTCGAAAGTTAGGTTTTCATATTCTTCCAACTTCTGCTCGTTGTGATCTGAAATTTTGAAAAAGTTCTTAAATATAATAAGAACTATTGGTAGTGCAGTACACAAAGCTACTGCTTGAACCTGAGAAATGAGATTCATATCTTCGCTACTATACACTCTCAACTTTATCACCTTATAGAAACTCAGCATTAAACCTTGTACTGCAAGATACCAATTTTCTTTATTAGAATTGCCAGAATTTTACTATTTTTTCTTAAACTTTTTTTGCATTTATTGGCATGTAATAGGCAGAAACTTGTACATTTTTATACGCTAGGGGGCGATCTAGTTCTCAAAAGCATAAGCTCGAAACATCGGAAAAAAATAGAAAATAAATACTACTGATTATTGTTTATTCATGTGAATTCCTTCGTATCAAGAAATAACCATATTTCTACGTGTGTAATGCAAGATGAAACTCATCATCATGATTTTTTCTCCGAAAGGTAACTTGGCTATCACAAACACCAGCGAATTGATTAATTTTTGTATTTATAAGTTTTTAATAGGTTTTGTGCTCTACTAAAATGTTCTCTGAAGGAATTAATACTTGGAACAGCTTGTTTCATCTCAAAGTTTCCGGCTTCTGCATTTCCTTTTTTGTACGTTTCGACTCCAGAATGAACATAAACTGCAGCACTTTGGAGCTGTACCATTGATAATTGATATTCATCCTTTGCACCTTGTAAATCAGGCGATACATTATATAAAGCACTGTCATCCAGAGCCTTCTGACTGTCTGTATATAATGTATTTGCGTATGTAAAAACTGACGTGAAATTGGTGTTATTTAATGCAGTACCTAGGTATTTCATATCCTTATCTACAATGAGCTAATCTACCATATATGTTGTCAACCATTGAATCTTGATATGCTGGTTGTTCAGTATTAGACAAAGCTCTTTTGTATTTCAAAGCTATTGAATCCTGCGGGTTAATTTCAATTGCTTTGTCAAATGCTGTTATTGCTTCTTCAGGCTTTTGCAATACAACTAGATCAAGTCCTTTATTTTTCCAAGCTTCTGAATTCTGCGGATTAATTTCAATTACCGTGTCCTGGGTTTTTATGTCATTTTCATATTTTATTTAAATCATTATGATTGTTGCTGCCAGAGTTCGAAACATCTGCAAATGACCCCGCACCTGCGAAAATCGTTAGGATTAAACGCATCAGTATAGTAATTCCTAAAGTCTTTATGATGGTATGCCTTTTTCTTCCGTTATCATATGGTGCTTTTTTCATATTAGTCTCCTTCTTTTTTTTAAAAATATTAATGTGAAAAATAACTAAACAAATATGCAAGGATTAATGCTTCACTTTCTAAATTAAATATTCATACTTAAAAATTATTTTCTTTAACTTATTAAAGTAACTTAGATATTATATTTAAAACTTATCTGATTTTTCAAAACTTTAATAGTGCAATAAAATTTAAATTGCAAGGGAGCTATTCAGGGAAAAAAATTTTTAGTATGAATTTAGATACAAGCAAGAAAAACTACATTGTAAGATCATACATAACTATCCAAAAACAATGTTTGTAGATAATACAAGTAAAGTCCTTGATTCTGCAATTCTGCTCAAAGCTGTCAAATTATCGTGTGGGAAAGTTATTCGAACTGAAATCATCAGTTTTCTCTATGAGTAGAGAAGATCAATCATTTTTGTACATGACCAGTAAATGAAAAAAATATTAAAACCACATAAGTAAAATCAATAAATTCCTTTACTATCTATTCTAATTAAATTAATTAGTGAAATTTATTTTATCAACATCATTTTCAAAAAGTTAAAAAAAAAGAATATCATATCAGAAAAACCTAATTAGATTCCATATGCAAAATAAGACTTATAATTTACAGCAGATTTTCAACACTACCAAAGTTAGCAGTGGACTGAAAATTTCGTAAAAATGACAGTTATCAATCCTTTTCTTTCATTAGAAAACAAGATTTCTTGGTTTTATTGATGCATATGTTTTATAGTAAAACCTATGCATCTTCTCAGTTTTGGCTTCCATTTAGAGGTAAATATGGGTTCAAAACTCGTAAATCACAGGCTTTTTGTTTTCAAACTTTGCATATATAATTATTATTAATGACATCACCCATGACTTGATCCTACCACTCAGTGCTCTTTTTTAGGATATATTACGCAGAATAATATTATAATCAGTAGTATACAAATAATATTCATAGTTCAAAACTAAATAATTTGAATAAAAAATTTCATTACATTTTTAAGTAATACAGCCAACATGGTAGTATGATTAACGAAACACACATACATATTAATTTTAAAATCCTTGAAAATCTACGCGATTTAATCTACTTAGGGTTGCGGAAGTAAATACAAAAATAAAACCTCATACGTTACAGTAGCAGTGGAGAGCTAACTAGTAACACGCATCAAGCAGAATCATATAACACCGAAAAGTCATACGACCGTATTACAGAAATCAAAAAAATAGAAATGGGGCTACAGGAAAAACACGCTGAGATTGTAAGGTTAATGATTGAATTATCAAAAGCATCGGATCCGATAGAAATAGCATAATTGCCACAAAATCTGAAGAGTTAGAAAGGCATGATTAGACATTGAAGAAAGAGCTTGAAATTAGCCAGGAAACAAAAGAAACTATATGATGCAGATGCAAACTCTAATTAATTAAAAACAGATAGAAATACCAGGAGCTAAAAATCTCTGATGGCTATTTTGGTAACCCCGGCTACAATTATATCTCATGCTAACAAGAGAAGGAAAGTATATTCTAGTAAAAATAGATCAAGTTCAGATGAAAAATCTAACCAATTAATGACTCATTTCTTTCTCTAACCATAGCAAACTTCGCTAGAATTTGTTTTCTAATTTCATCTGCGTCTTTGACGATTATAGCATATACTTTCATGCCAAAATATTCCTGGAATAATCGTAATTCTGAAAAAAAAAGTTGCATAGAGAATGGGGGGAACCAGTTTAGTCAAGTACCTTCATGTTAAATTGACTTAACTTTTAATGAATAATCGTAAGCAAATAGGCAAATAAATTTTATATATGTGTAATCAATGAAAGTAGAATTGATGCTCCATTTACTATCTTGTCATCGTAATTAAATACAGAAAAAAGAGTATAGGATCTTGATTACAATACGAAGGTCTGGAATATGTATTTTAAGCCTTATTGCCGAACACAACTCGGAAAACTTTCACCAACCATTAGGCTTTGGCCATATATAGGGGACTGTTCCCTTGATATACTGGGGTAATCTGCAATGCTTGATCTGGAGGATTTCAAACCTGTAAGACTAGAAGACCGCACCTTTTTCGAGAACCATTATGCACTCTACCCACAGATCCACAGCAGCAATATGTTCACTAACATGGTATGCTGGAACCATTTTGCTCATTACCGGTATATTTACGTGAATGGAAATGTGATTATTTCAAGCACTATTAGAGGCGTGACGCGATTCCATTCGCCGATCGGTCCCCGTGATCCTACGCTCATGAGTGCGCTTTTAAGGCTAGCGTTGGATGTGGGCGACGACACACCCCTTGTGTTCATCGATCCGGATACAGCATGGTGGTTACAGAAAATCGATCCCAATCTCATGTTGGTGCCGGACCGGGACCACTACGATTATGTTTACAAAGCCACTGACCTTGCAGAGCTCACAGGAAAGAACTATATTAAGATCCGTAGTCATATCAAAAAGTTTTGGAATAATTACAGCCATACGGTAGAGAATATCACAGCTAGAGACAGAGAAAAGATAATGAGTTTCCTAGCGAAGTGGCGTGAGTGGAAAGGATGTGAGAACGATTCCTACCTTGCCCACGAAATAGAGGCAGCAGCCTATGCAATTGAACATTTAAACGAGCTATCCCTTAAAGGCCTCTTGATTCGGGTTAATTCGCAGGTAGGTGCCATTTCCATTTTTGAACGTCTCAATGCAGACACTGCAGTTGTTCATTTTGAGAAAGGATTGCCTGATTATGAAGGAATCTACAAAGGTATCAGCAAAGATACTGCAATGGTTCTTGCTGGAGAAGTGGAATATATCAACCGTGAGAGCGATCTTGGTGTCTCTGGTCTTCGAGAAGCAAAGATACGGTATCATCCACACCACATGGTCAAAGTTTATTCGCTGAAACGTTGAAAATATCTCGAGACAGCCGAATTTACTAATCAAAAAAGATTCCTATGAAAAAGTTTGGTTATTCCAAAAAGTGAGTGTTATATACACCCCACTTTTCATATGTCCATATTTTAGATAATATACCCAACCTGGACGTGAGTAGCAATTGGATACTGTTCAATCATCTGAATCGGCTAGAAATTCAGATTAAATGTGAAAGGTTTTGATCTTATATTTCAGTTGCTTTGTCATATGCTTGTATTGCTTCATCAGACTTGTCTAAAATAGAAACATTGTTGTTGCTAGAGATACCTGCTAAGATTAAAAGCACCAATATAGTTTTTCCAGACAAGAAACTATGCATTTATCAATATAAATAGAAAATTTTTATAAACCTCTAATTTTCTCGAGTCATTTATACACTAATTATAAGAATATGACTAATTTTAAGAGTTTATCGAAATTCTCTAATATTTGTGCTTTTCATTTATTTTAGAAATTTTTTTAATTTTTGCCTCTTCTTCACTCAGCCCTGCCCAGATAACTTTATACCCAAGTTTTTCGAGAATAGGGTAATAAAGGCTGCTGTTAAACTTAAATTTCTCAAAAACCTTTACTGCACTTGCATATGTCTCTGCTGCGCCGGGCTTTTCAAATTCTAGTTTGATTCTCTCAAGAAGCCTTATGTGGATTAAGTAGTTTCCAAGGAGAGCATAATCTCCACAATTCTCTAACTCTTCAGATACCTCGAATTCTCTGCATTTCTCGGATTTAGTATGCCTGTCCGCAATTACTTCTTTTAAGGCTTCTAGAAGTACTTTTTTCTCAACTGCGATTTCCTCAAGGTTTACCAGTTCTCCAGAAAGCGGGATTTCTTTTTTCTGAAGTATTGAGTAGTCCTCTACAAATCTTTTTTTCTCGTATTTTTTTAGAACCTTCATGACCTCATTTATCGGAATCTTCCTGTCAAAGAAAATCACTTCCTGAGCAGGGAAGTCTTTTTCAGAACACTTAAGTCTCCTGTTAATAAGGAGAATAACAGGTTCCTTTACTTCCTTGAGTTTTTTAATCTTGTTTGCAAGGTATTCCGGAGTCCAGAAGCCCACTATTTCCAGGTATACCTTCATGCATCCCTCTCCAGGGAAAAATCTGGAACAAAAGCGTATTTTCCGGCTTTGAGAATTGTAGGTTCCCTTTTTATTTTCCAGCTCCCTAAACTGAGATTGCTAAAAATATGCTCAATTGTACTGTCATATGTCTCAATTTCAGTATCATCTTCCATAGTTTCAGTTTCATTTTTTGAAAATCCAGTTTTGACTTCTTTCCCTGTTACATCTCCCTCCTTTCTTTCGTTAAGCTGAAGTTCTGAATAACAGGCTTCTAGGCATCTGGTCTTTTCAGATACAGGTTTGAAAACTTCATCTGAGTCTTTTGAGGGTAAATTCGAGGATACTTTTTCCTTGGTAACCTTTGTAGAGAATTCCTGCCTTCAGTCTCCAGCCTTTTGATTTCATCAAAATCGGGAATATTTTTGCAAAGGAATTCCCGTAACGCTCAGACATTCGGAAAAGAGAGGCTGGCCCTTCAATATGAAGATGAACATCTTTTAGTTCTTCATACCTTTTTTTTTCATCATTTCTTGTTTACCATCCTCCTTCTCACCCGTCTTATCTCCTGTGTCCTGGTCCAGGGAGTACATAAGCCCCGAACGAAGAATATTCCTCAGAATAGTTTGAAAATCGTCCCTGATCCATATATCGAAGTCAATTGCACGGAAGAATAGTGCCTGGGTCAGGGAAATGTTGTATTGTTTGAGGAGTTCTGCGGGCGAAATATAAAGGAACCTTTGCAGAACCTGGTTTTCTTCAAGATCTGCCCATAGTGCCTTTTCAAGTTTTGGGACAGAAATTGAAAGTTTCTTTGCTGCCTTTTGCAGTGCTTCGTTTTTTTCGGCAACATGAAGGGCCATTCCTCCACAGGCTTCAAATATCGTTTCTCTGGCTAAAGAAGGGGCGACAGCTGCATCTGTTTCGATATCATAGCCCGCCTTCCAAGTAACTGTGAGAGGCCTCTTATAAAGCGGTAGTTCATTTGTTCATAACTCTCAAGTTTGATCAGAAGGTCTCCATAGGTTTTCCCGATGTGCTGTTTGAATGTCTCTATCAGTAGTCTCGAAATCTCCAGGTTTTCTGGATCAAAAGCTGCATATGAAGGCCTTATTTTCCCCTTAGAAATGTGGGTTATTAGAAGATCAGATGTGAGCAGAAGAGCTACCTCCGAAATTTTTAGGATTCTTAGAGTTTTCAGTACTTTTTTCCTCTCTATCGGACTTTTTTCCTGTGTCGTGTGAATTTTTTTGGACCGAAAAAGCTTTTTTTCTCCTCCTTGCAGTTCCGGTTTCGGTTGTTTCTTCAGATATAATTTCATAGAGTATGGCTTTCTTTCCTTCTTCTTTTCTCAAAATCCTCCCGAGGCGCTGGACATATTCCCGCTTGCTACCTGTCCCGCTTGCTATAATTCCGATATTTGCTTCAGGGACATCGATGCCCTCGTCAAGAACTTTTGATGTGACAACAGCCCTATATTTTCCTGCCTTGAACTTTTCAAGAATAGAACTTCTTTCTTTTGCAGGTGTTCTGTAGGTAATTGCAGGGATGAAAAAATCTCTGGAAATCTGGTGGACAAAGCGGTTGTGTTCCGTAAAAATAAAGATCCTATCTTCTTTGTGTGTCTCCAGAATCTCTTTTAGTTTTTCAAGTTTTGAGTTGCTGTTGAAAGCAAGGTATCTGGCCTCATTTCTTGCAAGTAAAGCCTTTCGAGCTTCTGGATCTCTCCCGCTTTTAATTACAAACTTTTGAAAATCTTGTGGCCCTTTTATTATTGTTCTAGTTTTTCTGATATAGTTAAGGAAAATAGAATAATACTGCTCATACTCTTTCCGTTCCTCCTTCGTAAGCTGAGTAGTTACCCGCTTAATACTGTAGGTTGCAAGGTGTCCACCTGCAAGTTCCGAGACCTTCTTTTCATAGACCTTCCCACCAATTAATCTGTTTAATTCCGAGTGCAGATCATCTTCTCTTTCGTATGTGGCTGTCAGCTCAAGCCTGTAAGGAGCTGCGGAAAATTCAGCAATATTCCTGTACCCTGCTGCAGGCAGGTGATGCACCTCATCAAAAACAACGAGGCAAAACATGTTTCCAAGATTCTCGGCTTGGATATAGGCAGAGTTGTATGTAGAAACTGTAATAGAAAGAATTTTTTTGCCCAACCCCCAAGCTATCCGATTTTCATGGAAAAACTCTCTTCAAGCTGCTTTTTCCACTGCTCAAGCAAATCAAGTGTAGGAACGATCACAAGAGTAGGGGTATTGCACCCAACTATAGCCCGAATTCCGACAAGGGTCTTTCCGCTTCCCGTAGGCAGGACAAGTACGCCCCATTTATCATTCTCACCCCAAGAAACGAGAGATCTGCCTGATAATCCCTTAATTTCAGTTTGTTTCCTGAAGCTTCGTATGCTGCTGCAAGGTCAGGACAGGGAAGGAGGCTAAGCACGGCATCTTCAAACTGAATTTTTGAGTTTCTCAAATAGTTTGTTGTATGCATATAATGGATTGCAAGAGCCCTAAAGCTTCCGCTCCTTTCATCCCATGTTGCATTTGGGACCCTCACATTACCTTTTATAAGTAGAGTTCCCTGCTCGAAGCTGATTTTGACCATTGTTCATTAAAAGCTTGGACATTATATATAAATCCGAGTTACTTCTGCAGAGTTAATCTTCTGCAGTTAACTGTCCTACTCGGTACGCTACTCAAATGGATTTAAAAGTTATGTAAATACAAATTTGAAAGTAGTTGATTCATTATCTAAATTCATGTGGCTTAGCATCCTCATAATAAATGTGAGTGGATTTCATGGTAAACTAATTTATTATCATGTTGGTGAGTTACGGAAAAAAATGGGCATAGGAATTTCTTCGTATTTTTTCCAAATGCATTGGTAGTAATCTTTTTTCAGATTTGATCAATAACTCCAGAACAAGACATCGAATTCTCAGCATGAAATTAAAGTCAAATTAATTTTTAAAACCGTATTAAGGCAAAGATTTGCTAAAGTGGTATTAAAGTACGAATTAAAAATGCCCTATAAGAATCAACCTTATTAAATAAGGCCAAAGTTGAAATTTCCTGATCTAAGCTTTTCACTAGGGGATTATTTTGAACTACCTAGCTTTGCTCTAGCTTCTCTGAATACTGTTTGACGCTGAATTCTTAAAAAAGAATATATTTTCTTCCAGCATATATGTTCATTTCGCACTCTTCACAGTTTTTCCCATAAGTAGCTATCAATCCAAGTACATCTAGTACTGGATTAGTCGTTAAACTTGAATTAAGAGCAAAAGATATCACAGAATATTCGGTTGGGGGCATTTAATATTGAAAACTGATAAGTCTCATCCATCACCAAGGCGTTATTTACACATCCTTGACGATTCAGATATCTTCCACGACATCAATGGATATTCCCCGTCCAAACACATCAGAGCATTGTTATTGTGAGTGCATATAGAATACCATCACAATGCATCCTGCAAAATTACATCTAATAGTTATGTAGCTCGACTTATTCACCATCCGAACCTCTATGGTGCCTTCTCCATAATTCATTCCAGATACCTACTCTATCTGTAGATACTATTCTGTAGCTCCATTATTCTGTAAATCAATGTGCTAAATAGATTTAGGTGGAGAATACTTTGATTTATTTCAGCTTGTTATTCGAAGAATTTCATATTTGTTTTTAGTATATTTTCTGGTTTGTATAAGTACTTCCGGAACTAACGAGATTAGGAACTACTGAAAT
Organism: Methanosarcina sp.; assembly: GCA_003164755.1. Lineage (GTDB taxonomy): Archaea > Halobacteriota > Methanosarcinia > Methanosarcinales > Methanosarcinaceae > Methanosarcina. Next base: position 144,970 of record PLUB01000023.1, read on the forward strand.
TAAAAGAAAACCTTAATAAAGAACAAATTAGTGAAAGAACTAGAGACTTTTTATTGTTTTCTGGTCTCCTGATTCATTAAAGCCGCTAATTCTGGAAATAATAATGAATTTTCGTGATCCTAGAGTATAATTAAGAGTCTCAAGAACTAGGATTTAATAAAGCATAGACTAAAACGTGGAAAAAGTATAGAACAAAGAATTAAAGAAGCTAAAGATGCAATGAAAACGTAAAAGTACATGGAGGGTTTAGGATAAGCGAAGAAAGTGATGAAACGCTGCTCTGTATATCCTTTTCTGAAGAGCAGCTTGAGCAAATGAAAAAGTATGCAGCTATTAATGGGATGGAAGTTGAAGATTTTATTAAAAAAAATTGTCTTACTCACTGCCTTCAGCAAATGGAATCTATCCAAGGACAAGAATCTGAAGCATCTGAACACGGAGGAAGAAGTGCAAAATCAGAAAACAAATCAAATATGGATTCAAGGAAAATTGAACTTAAAAATAAGCCTACCTCAAAAGATCTGCTTGATGGGCCACTTGTCCTAGATCAGCAGTGCATAATGGATTTATTTTCAATCAAGCAACAGTTCTGCAATACTTCAAATAACAAAATCATTACTGTAGCCTTGAAACTGGGTCTGAATCAGCTCAGTGTAGCCATTGATATGCTCAAGAATAAACTGGAAAAATGAAAAGGCTGGAAAAAGACTTTCATAAATTCATATCGATGCAGAATGTTGGTCTCAAGTAGAAAATCTCATTTCAACAAAAGATAAAAGTGTCAAATTAAGGTATTAACTGATTTGAAGTTCATTTCTACGAGTTTACCAGCTTATATCAACAAGAAAATCACTTCGAAGTCCATGAGCTTTCCCCTTCCACCACAATGGTTGATATTTGTCAAATTTGATCAATAACTTGAGGACAAGACTTAGGGATACACATTGCAATAACTGAAATAAGGAATAATTCGATTTCTTACTTTTCATATGCTGTTTCACTTATTGTATATATATTCTAAATAATCTCTACATACGTAACTTGGTTACTTAAAACATCAATTATATCATTTGTTGAATCAGTAAATATCTGCGACTTGTTGGTGAAACTGTCTCAATGTTGATACATGTTTTTTTTGGATAATAGAAATTTTAAGTTCATGAATTTCTACTTTTGTATGGCCAGCATTCAAATACCTTTCTTAAATATACAGAATCTTCCCCATATCAATGATTTTATGAATCAAGGGATAGCTTTACCCCAAATTCAATTCACCTTAAGTCACTAAACCTTGCAAAAGAGTAATCATTTGATGGATCTTCTGCACAGGATCAGTACAATGATTGGAATATTTTTTGATGCATCACTGTATTTTAAAGCATCATAAAGTGTGAAATCAGCATGCTATGTATGATCACTTGCACCCATTAAAGTTTCTGATAGTGGGTGTGGACAAAAGTTTTAGCGACTAACGAAGATGCATTTAGCTGAGTATTGCTCAATGACATTCTATAGATTATGTCAGCAGGCTTACTCCAGGTAATTGGAGAAGTCACCAACAGAACACCAAACTTTTTGTTCAAAGCACTTATATTTCATATTTTGCACTATTAATACTTATGAAGAAATACTTATGAAGATTTAATCCCTAGTCAGCGAACTTATTAGCGAAAACTCAAAGGACTATAAAAATATTCATAATAGTTCTAAGCAAATATTCTTTCTCAACGTTTTTTGGATCTTTTTTGCTTTGATATTGGAGCAGGTGCTGGAGCAGGGGTAGGAGTTGATGAACGTGTACTAATAAATTGCCCGAAAGCAGCTCCACTGGGTTATGGATATTTAGCTGTAACTGTATATCTATTATAATAATGGCGATCACAAAATAACGACAAATCCAAGTGGTTAAAATTTGATTGCTTATGGGCTTAAGTATGAGTATAGTTCAACTACATTTGATAGTTCTTCAGGCTATCATGATATATGAATTGTTAAAGGATGGGAATATTGAGACAAAAATAGTATACCTAGTAAAAGGACATTAAAACAATGATCATTTACAATATAATGGACTATGTGGTATGGGTCCGAGCTTTAAACAAGTTAACCATTATGGAAATCAAAGTTTATCATGAATTGGTTTGAGAAATACTGTTGATGCTGCACACACCAACAGTATCTAGACACTTAGAAAATTTTATTTTCCCTTTCTGCAGAACAGTATTGGGCTTTCCTGTTATAAATTTTTTTATTCAATTTTTCTTGAAACATTATTTTCTTTTCTATATAACCCACAACCTGTATTTGCTCAGCATTCCACAGCACTTTTTGGCTTTGAACATAGCATCTATTTTAAAAAAACTGTGAATATTAGGCACAATCAGGTAAAAATGCCCTATTATTTCGGCTCAAAAATAAGAAAACACATAGATTTTGTCACAAAAACTGTGTATAATAAAGCTGTCCATATTTAAAGCTTAATCCAGAAAAACAGCATTATTACCGATTCAGTCTGATTGGGAAAAAGTTGATTTTAACATATGACGAATAGTCTGGTGAGTTAATAAATATTTTTAAAAATAATTAAATATAAGAAACTCTTATTCTGTATTTCTATTTCTCGATATTTTATATTCATTGAATAATAATATATTGACAATACAATTCAAAATCACTTCCTTTTGCCATACACGACTCTGTTCCAAAATCTAGTGATTTTTACATTTCATCACTGTGTTTTGGTGCTGAGTAGGCATGTGCTATTAAATAGAGAGAGTTTTGATAACCTTCCGATTTTTCACTAGTTGTACGTAGACCATTTATAAGCATGTGATAAACTCTGGTGTTTATTGAAATTTTAGGACTTACACATTTAACAACTACTTTTTTTGCTGTAAATTCCGTAAGTCCTAAACTGATTTACATTGTATCAAATTGAATAAAATGTGAGTGGTAACAATGTTGAAACTATCTTCTAGTGGAATGAAGAAGGGAATGTCTATTTTGGTGGCAGCTTTTTTTGTAGTGTCTTTGACAGCTGTGGCAGCTAGTGCACATCACGGCCGAGGCGACTATGGCGGGGCTGGGGCAGCTTGGGTGGCGATGGCTGCTGTGATTGTGGTTGGGGAGGTTATCCCTGGAGAATAGCTTATCCTTACTACTAGCCAGTTAATATTATATTATGAATAATATATTCTATATAGTGAATTCCGATTTACATTTGATTAAAACATGCTACTATATAGACTTTATAAACAACTAGAATAAAATTGTAATTTATCGGAATTTTCTATAATTTTTCGTTGTTCTATAAATAATTTTTTTGCTCTATGAATTATTTTTTATTGTTATTGCTAATATCTTTGTGATGTCCATGGTGAAATAAAGAGATCTATTTTGTTAGCAGTTTATTTTGTAGCATCATTAACTGTTGGAGCGGCAAATGGATGCCATTCGCATGGACATCATCACTGTGGTGGCTCCCACTGTCATACCTGCATCCACGGTCAATGCTGCAATGGGATATCTTGTCACAAATGTAGTACCAACGGCGAAGCCGTCTGTGAAAACTAATTGTTTACTAGTTAAGAGTTAATTCATGTGCTAAAGTGCTTAGATACATGAAAAATACCAGTTTACATTGAGAAAAGTATTGTGTATTCCTTGCGAGAATACATTGGTATACATTGCTTGGCGCACACCATAAAGCTATTTGTTTGCAACGTATAACCATATATGTTTAATTTCAAGTTCTACTTCAATTTCTCTGTTCGGAGTGATTTTCTCCTGTTTTATGGTGTTTGGAGTGGTTTTTTTGCTTATGTTTACTCAAAGAAGCCTTCGTTTTGGAACTGCTCAATTTAGCCTTGAAACATTTAGACGAAGAAACCTTTGCCTTGTAGCTATGAGAATCCGAATTTGGTACTTCTGTTGTATCAGTTGAAGTGCCAATTACAGAAACATTGCTGTTACCATAATTTGCAACATATACCTTTGTTCCTTTTGGTGTAATTGCAACTCCATAAGGACATTTATTTTAACATTCTTTTATGCAATACTGCAATTTGTAGCTTCTATAGGTATCAATCAAAGAATACTGAACCAGAAAAGGAAAAATTGGAGCAAATACCAAAATTAGCGAGAAAGATATGAACAGTATTCCCGCGAAGATAAAAAAATAAGAGGTAAATGGAATCTTTTTTAGTAAGCCTGTACAGCTGAGATTTTTTCTAATTTTTTACCTAAAGGTCTCTTTTAAAATGTTTCAAACCTTGTTTTTTGCGATAATCATTGATTGCACTATGGATAGCTTCTCTGGAAACTACTGAACATTCAAGCTTCCCGGGAGGCAAACCCTCAAGGGCCTCGGCAACACACTCATTTGTAAGCTCACAAGCTTCTTTAAGGGTCTTACCTTTTATCAGTTCTGTTGCCATGCTGCTGGATGCAATTGCAGCTGCACAACCGAATGTCTTGAACTTTACGTCCTCAATTCGGTTATCGCGAATTTTTAGAAAAATTTTCATGTGATCCCCATGTGGGTTTCCAGCTTCTCCAATGCCGTCAGCATTTTCAATTTCCCCTATATTTCTTGGGTTCATGAAATGGTCCATGACTCTCTTATTATACACAAAATCCCCTCGATTTCTATATTTTTATTTATCTCCAATTATGTATCACATGTCAATATTTCCAAATCTCATCAGTTCCAAAACCATTTATACAATTCAGAAGAATATTAAAAAGGGCTTGGAGGTAATGGAGTGGTCGATTGTTACTACGAAAAAGGACTTCACTTATGGTATATAGCTTGTTTACTTCCTGTATCTTCTGAATTATTAGCAGCGTTATATAACAACTTATCCTGATGAATCAAATTATAGCTTTCAAAAAGTTCATTTAATAATTTATTTCATGCTGAAATATCTTCTATAAATAATTTTGTATCTACAGGTAAAGATATAAGGTTAAAAATACAAAAAATAAAAATCTCTCCATAGGATATTATTTTTGATTATCTAACACTAAGTTGATAGAGGATAAAGATTTACCTCTTATTTTTTTATCTTCGCGGGAATACTGTTCATATCTTTCTCGCTAATTTTGGTATTTGCTCCAATTTTTCCTTTTCTGGTTCAGTATTCTTTAATTTTAAAAATAGCTTATGACATCCTCAAAATATTTATTTTATATTCAGTGTCATCGACTGATAGAGATTATAGCATAAGCTGTCCACAATTTTTTTAGATTTACTTTTTAAAAATTAATAAAAAGAACGTTTCCTATTTTGAATTTCTTTGTAGTGATGCATAAACTCGTTCCAGTAACTCTTTTTAAGCAAATTCTATTGTTTCATAATACATAACTCATTCACAGAGGATGTTCTTTTACTGCTCTTTTCATTGTTGTATCATAACCTGTTTATTTTGCTTCGAAGTATCCTCTATATCTGCAAACCACTTCATTTTTTCTGATAATTATCTGAGAATTATGAAGTAATGAAGTTAATATTTTGAGTCTTCTGGTTGGCTCATAATCTTTGTCCATTATGCTATGGAATTTATATCTGAATTGTTACTTAAGATACTTTTTTGTCAAACTTCCGTCTCTGAATATTCTTTTTTTGCTTCATTTTCTCGAGGTTTATCCGATTTTGCATGTCCAGGGTCTGAATGGATAAAATTATGTCATGAATCATTCCCTTTTTTATTTTCAAAACCAAAGCAATTAAGTTGGCTTTGCAAATGTCCACATATTTATTTTCTTTGTAGTTATTAATAGTTCTTTTTCGGAATGTTCAGACTGTGGTACTTTATGGTATGCATTCAGGAAAACCAATAAATTTCCTGAAAGAAATCTGAGCAATTCTTTGTTTATCAAGTTCAAAGTCAGAAAGACCATGCAATTGCTGTAAAACAAGTATTTTTAACGTAATGATGAATCAGCTTCATATCTGGCTCGAGAAACTTATTTGTTAAAATACATTGACTCAAAAATGATACTAACAGTTTTCCAGTCAATTAAGGAATCAATTTCAACAAGTTTGTCTCCGATTAACTGAAGAAGTTTATATCTCTCTTTAAGAGCAAAATCATTAAAAATCTTCATGAGTAAAAATCATTGTTAAGAGATTTTAACTAACCAATGCTCAAATGCATATTAATTTATCAAAATTTTTCTTAATATTGATAGCTGCATTCATATCTATATCGTGCTTTTTAAACATTCAGAGCAGATCAACTCTCTGTCTTTCAAAGTTAGAAACTAAAATATTAGATATGATTCATTCAAAGAACTATACCAAAAAAAGTGCTGAATGCAAAAAAATATATGGCCATATCAAGAATACAGAAAATTTGGAATCAGGAGAGTAAAGAAGAGGAGTAGGGAACACTACTCATCCTGAGCTTTATTGAATATCACTATTGGTGCTTCCTTATTTGTAAAATAATTTTCAAAAAAATTAATTTGGGGAATATTTTTAAAGCAACAATTGTCAAATTAGATCACGGATTTTAAGAGCTAATTTAATATCCTCTTTTTTAAAAGGATTAGATAATAAAGCACTAAATCCTTAATGTTAATTTACCAATGAATGCTTATTTTGCGAGGTTATAATTTTGGTTAACTATCTTCAGGGCACAATAGTTCCCACACATGGTACAAGTATCTGTGTCTTCAGGTGCTCTGCTGGCCCTGATTTCTCTTGCATGCTGCGGGTCGATTGAAAGAGAGTACATCTTTTCCCAATCGAGTTCTCTTCTGGCTCTACCCATCATGAGATCCTGTTCTCTTTCTTTGCCTGGGTACTTTACCATGTCTCCGACATGAGCTGCAATCTTGGCTGTTTTGACTCCCATGATTACGTCTTCGATGTTTGGAAGGGCAAGGTGCTCTGCAGGAGTTACATAACATAGGAAATCACACCCATATGACGCAGATACTGATGCACCGATTGCTGTTACTATGTGGTCATAGCCGGGTGCGATGTCGGTTACAAGTGGGCCGAGCATGTAGAATGGTTTGTGACCACTCATTTCCTTCATGAGTTTTACATTGGTTTCGATCTGATCGAGGGGGACGTGACCCGGGCCTTCGACAATGACCTGCAGCCCCCTCTTGTGGGCCTTATCTGCTAGTTCGGCGTTGATAATCAGTTCTTGAATCTGTGCCCTATCGGTTGCATCGTGTACTGCTCCTGCTCTCATTCCATTTCCAGTGGAGAGTACAACTTCGTGTTCCTTGAGAATCTCAACCAGGTAATCAAAGTTCGCATAGAGCGGATTTTCCTTTTCGTTGTGGAGCATCCAGGAAGTAATGAATGCTCCGCCACGAGAACAGAGTCCACCATACCTCCCGTGAGCTTTGAGCCGATCCATAGTGATATTGTTAATCCCTGTATGGATTGCCATGAAATTGGTCCCGAGCTTTGCCTGATCTTCAGTTGCCTTGAATAGTTCTTCTTCAGCCATATGTACAATTGAACCATACTTCCTTGCAGCCTCAATGAAAGCCTGGTATAGGGGTACAGAACCTACAGAAAGGGAAATACTGTCAATTACCTTTTTCCTGATTGCTAGGAAATCTCCGCCAGTCCCTAGTTCCATGAGGGTGTCTGCTCCAGCGGCTTCAGCAGCTTTTGCTTTCTCGACTTCCATATCTACATCAACGATGTCTGAGGATACACCAATGGATGCATTGACTTTGGTCCTGAGTCCTTCTCCAATTCCGCAGATTTTCACTTGTCTGTAGGGGGAGGTGGGAATGACGATTCTTCCAGCTGCAACACCACGTAGGATAAATTCAGGGTTGAGTCCTTCATCCTTTGCAACGATCTTCATCTCGTCTGTAATTATTCCTTTTTGAGCATCTTCTACAATTGTCATCTTTAGTACCTCAAGCTGTCTTTTATGAGTAAAATTTCATGCAATCCACTTCCCTCAGATGTACACAAGAATGCCATCTATTTTCTCAATATGACAGTAGCTTAAAAATTAATCTAACTTTCAATGAAGAATAGTAGGCAAATAGGCAAGTAGATTCTACATCTGTGTACATATACGGAGTTTGGGATGCAATAATTATATGTCAGTAGAAAATTGTGAAATTAAATCATAAAAGCGTGTAATTATATATAATACTATTTAAAAAATTAATTTTAGCCTTAATCAACTTTACTTTACTTCGAGATTTATAGATATCGAAAATAAAAGATAGACAAACAAGTAGGAGTTGTCAAATTAAATTCATTTTTGCATGTTTCAGAATTTATTTATGCTTAATTGTAGGCAATTTGGATAATTTTTACTCATAATTTTTGTTCCTTCAATTTTATTCTATAGTCTACAGTAAAATTTTACAGTTAATAAACTTAGGAAAAATATATCTACCGTTAATTAAATTTATTTTTCACAACTTTATAATGCAAATTGAATCACTGAAAAGCATTGAAAGACACGGCAATATTGTTCCCATAGTTCTGTCTCCGTGTTTTTCATCTTCAGGTGATTATAAAATACTGAACATCTAAGAAAAAACTGAGAAAATAAATAAGGAAGAAAAATTCTTCAGATTAAATCAGTACACTTTTCAAAAACAACAACTTCGCAAAAATAATAAAAAATAAGATGATTAATAAAGGGATTTGTGGATAAATTCAATATCGGAATGCTTCCCTACTTACGCTTTAGGGCCTATTATCCAGCTCACGATTCTTCCATTTTTCGGATCTATTGAGGTTTCATAGAGCATTTTACCATCGTGTATATGGCATTCACAGGAATTTGTGACTTTGTTTTCCCTTCCTACATATTTGAAATGTAACTTGCAGTATCCTTCTGAGCAACTTAGCCCGTACTTGATCCAACCCTCTATATCAGCTCCACCTTCGCAGCTTCCTTCACATGCTACGAGTTCGATTTCCTTTTCTTCATAGGATTCTATTTTAGCTGGAGCTTGATGGCCTGTTTTGTATTTTCCTTTCTCTAGTTTCTGGGCCTGAAGTACAAGATCCCCACCTGTATTATTCAAAATCTTCAACTGCAAACCTTCTAAAATTTCCATAGTTTCTGCTTCTGACATTATTAATTACTCCTCTAAATACAGGATTCATATAAAACTCTATATATTATGTTGTCTCTAAGAAATAAAAAAGTATCTCATTTATTATGCAAAAGTGAATAAGAAAAAGTTTTTGAAAGAATAGAAGAACATGAATAAATTGAAAGCCTGAAATCAAGTTCTTATTGAAAATATTATGTGCTACATATTCAGTTAGTGAAGATGCAAGGTCTTTGTCTACAGGTTGGAAATACAACTGGGTAAGTTTTAAGGAGCACTATTTGAAATTACCCCAGAATGTTGGCAATTGTATTGATAAATTAGAAGCGGTCTGCAAATTATTCTTCATATTTATCATGAAAGTACATGATGAAAATGGTTATTTACGTACTCTTACTTTTCTTTTATCCCATAATTGCAATCATTTCATCAATTATTTTTACACCTGAAATTTGCAGATTTACAGGATGTATAATTTTTTGGCGCATTTGCCCACCATTATTCATTGAAAGTTAGATTAATTTTTAAGCTACTGAAACATGGAGATAACAGATTGCATTATTGTGTACATCTTTAAAAAGTTGATTATACATTATCATCCAAAAATATATAGTCTCAACAAAATCTTTCTCGCTTGAATTTATTCCTTTTGGCATCGTTTTCATCCTCGCACAGCTCAGCATTTGTAATAAAATTCCATATTATTATGGCACTTTTCTTTGCCAGTGCAATAATTACATTTGAATGTCCAATTGATTTCTTATTTAAGTTAAAAGACCCTTTTAATTTGCTATTTTTTTGCTGCTGACTAAGCAATCTGAGTTAGAATCTGCCTTATATCTTTGAGAATTCATTTGTTATTTGTTGTTGTAGAATGTATCAACAGATTGGTATACATTGTAATTATTCCAAGCTATGAAGCAATTTTATATCCTGGATAAAAATCTTTGAAACCTAGGTTTGACAGTATTCACTTAATCCATAATTAGGATCAATCTTATTTTTAGTTCAAGTTAATCCTATTCGAATACTCTGCAGCTTTCTGTTAGGATGGAAAATTCTCCGAGAACTATTAATTTAATAACTTAGGTATATTTTGAGCTATCTTTGTACTATAGAGAATTTCGGAAAACTTGACAGCGTTTCTTAACGTCGTAATCGATGAGATGTTGAAAATCGGTCAAAATGGAAAACTATCATCTGAAACAAACTGTTATGAAACCAGAGAGAAATGGATGTTAGCCGGAAATCCCCTGTATTGTATGATTAACGAATTAATGGATCCTGAAATACTAGATATAAAAGCTAGTGGATCTAAAGGTTCAAGGGGAACGGCTATTATCAAAGAAGAATTATTTAAAAGTTTACAGATTTGGTGTTTGGATACTAAAATGGATCCAAGATAAATCCCAAGTTCATTAAAAGATCTTACAAGTCTAGTGGATATTTGTGGATGGGAGACCGATGCTCAGCGGATGTTTGCTGGCAAAAACGGTATGAATAGGTGATACATACTACCTTATAAGTGGAAGCAAACTCAGAAGGCACTATATAATGTTATGGTCACTGAAATAGCAACGAGACAATTAGAGATTGTTAATCGCTGTTAACTTTTTTTTATTTCATTTTTTTAATTCCACGTACTAGTATAGAACGTTATGGACGTTTTGATCTTCTGACGTTTATATGATTAATACAAGCCTCATTATTATGGGATAGTATTTGTTATTTTTGTGTTTTCTATTTATCACAAATTACATGTTTATCAGGTTTTTTTCAATTCATTTATTATATATTTTTTTAACATTCTTTATTAACTATCTTATAACTCGACATTTTCTTTTTTATATGTGGAATTAAAAAAAACCTGATAAACATGTGATATTTAGACAGTCATAAATGCTTCTCATTAAATATTTTATTGCCCGGTGTGGTTAAACTACATGAATCAGTTCAAACCGTGTTAGTTTCTATTTTTTCCAAAATTCATTTGGATAGTTTGGTGATCCGGCTAATCTAAAATATCAAAAAAGTTGATCTTATGAGCTGCAGATGAAGGGAATGCCTACAGCTCGATCTCGTATCTCATTTAAAATACGGGGAAATTTTTTAAATATAATTTAATTCAATTTATTATATGCTTTTATGAGTATATTGTACGAATAAAAAATAATTAGTATTAACATTACTTGATCCTGGGCGCATGAATTAGGACAGCGAAAGCCATTTCCCTGATAATCAATAAATTACTGAATCTCAACCCACTATAGTAGGTTTTTGGATAGTTCCTTATGAAATCCCATATCAGATTCCTAAATGTATCTTATACAGCTCCACAAACGTTCGTAGTTGACTAGAGTATCTCCGAATAGTCAATAGTGGCATGGTGTAAGACTTATAATAGATCCACATCATCTGACTATCAATTCCAATTCTGTATTGTTTATTGCAGGACCAAGGACTTTGATTGTATTCTCTATCCATCATTGTTTTTGGACAGTTATGTAGACCTTAAAATGCAACTTTTCTTGGCTTGTATCCTAATTCAGATTAAAAGTTTTTCCTGAATAGTTTTTTTCCAATTTAAAATGTTATCGCACCTATAGAGCTTTGAAAGTTCAAATATATTTTAAAAATAGTATTAAAGTCTTTTTAATAAATTGGGAAATATGATTTATATGTAGGTGAATTTTTATTTAGAGAGTGGGGTATTAATTCTGGTACATTTGTTTAGTTATTTTCCATCATCAATATCTAAGACAATATTAGAAGACCTAATATGAACAAAGCAACCTATGACAATGCAAGCAAAATGCATACCATCATAATGACTTTGGGAATTACTATGCTGATGCTTTTAATCCTAGTGAGTCTCGCAGGTGCAGGGTCATTTGCATATATTCCTAACTCCGGCAGCAACATATATCGAATTTAAATAAATCAGATGAAGCAATAACAGCCTATGACAAAGCAATTGAAATTAATCCGCAGTATCCACTGGCTTGCACACAGTATTCCTCGGCGCATCATTCAGATTGCCACGGACATTCGTTAGCGTCGGGCGGAAACGATATAGTACCCTCAACAATCTATATGGGGAAAACAATAGTAGACTTGACTTATGCAAGAGATGTCAATGGAGTGATTCTTCAACCCAAGACACTCGTTAAAAAAGAGTTCCCACGTTCAGTAAAATTTGGCAAGAATGATTTAATAAGCTTAACCGCAAATATCGGTGAAAACGTTACATTTGGCGACAATTGTTTCGTTGGTGCCAATGTCACAATTCGCCATGACAATTACTTTGGTTCAAATGTTATCATAGATTACGGCATAAAAATCCTTCCGTTCAATGAAATCCGGAACAACTTCACGATCGGTCACGATAGCAAGATTGATCTGTTCAATGTAATCGAGAACAATGCGGTACTTGGCCCGTATAACAAACTTAATCAGCATAACGTCATCGGCCATTACGTTATTCTTGGTTCAGGCGATCAATTTGGTTCATTCAACACAATTCCTTGCAGGGAACCAATAACTGATCCCTCCAAAGTTTGGTTTGAGAATAATGTCACATTCGGAGATTTCAATACCGTGGATATGAACGTCCAAATCGGGCCCGATAATCATTTCGGCTCATATAATAGGATTCTTGAAAACACGTCGGTCAGGCAGTTATCATTCGACTCGTATGACAAATCTGATTCGAACAATACATTCGGAGCGCATAAATATGATCCTGCGGATCGGATCTTGTCAAGTCTGTATGGCTGTTCAGACATGGAAATTTTGAAGAAGACGTAACTATTCAGCCTACTAAAAATAAGTTGGATGATATCCATTTTAACGCGATAGATACTTCTGATTAATAACTGATTGGAAAATAGAAACAAATGATCAATCGACGATAGTGAAATAAAATAAATCCACTGGAATTTGCTTATTATAATCCTTGTAATGGTATTTATTGCAATTTTTTCCCCAGGCTGAATAATTACAAATAAATATCTAGTCTACAATAAATTAAATTGTTCAAAATGATTATTGTGTCAAGAGATTTACGGAACCAAAAAGAACTGAAATTTTCTGCATGATTAAAGCATTGATTTTTACAATCAAATGGAAATGTTCTTTCTGTTATTGGAGTATTATTTTCATGCTTAAAAAAATGAGACGTTAATTAATCCAGAAAATTTAATTAAGTATTAATAGGGTGAGATTAACTATTGATTATGGACATCAATGTCAATAATGACTTCGAAGAAATTCGCGTCAAAGATGTCTATATTGTTGATATTTTTGCGGATCCAACACCTATGGTGCTCCTTGAAAATATGGAGGGGAATCTGCTTCCTATGTTCATAGGCCACTTAGAAGCTCTCTCAATAGGAAATGTGCTTAAAAAGATCTCACCTCCTCGCCCGATGGCCCATGACCTTATGATGAATATTTTTGATAGATTGGGAATTAAAATTGAGTGCGTAATGATCGACGACAAAGTGGATAAAATATATTACGCTCGCCTTCTTATAAGAAAGGATAGTAATGTCATGCAGTTTGATGCAAGACCAAGCGACTGCATTGCTCTTGCGCTCCGTGCAGGAGCTCCTATAAGGATTAGAAAAAAGGTACTGGAAAGTTCTGAAGTGGAGATGTCTAAACTTGATGGTGCCCGTGTGATAAATATTTTTGGTTAGATCACGCAGAAGTTATATATACAGAATTCTCAATCTTGAACCTTCTACTCTAAAATTTTGATTTCTCTTATCTTGAGAGCTATTTTCGGGTTCATTTTTACAGTTAATTGCTTTTATTTTTAACAGGTTAAATCTAAGATATTACTATTTGTCTTAATTTCGATAAGCTTTTAATAGCATTTTACTTAATTATCCCATAGATGCTCACCAAAAGAATAATACCATGTCTTGATGTGACCCTTGACAGAGCCGGCGGCTGTGTTGTTAAAGGTATAGAGTTTATGGACCTTAAAGATGCTGGAGACCCTATGGAACTCGCCAAGCGCTACAATGAAGAGGGCGCAGATGAGCTTGTTTTCTTGGATATCACAGCTTCTGCCCATGGTAGAGAAACAATGATCAATGTTATTGAAAGAACTGCAGACGAAGTTTTTATTCCTCTCACAGTTGGAGGTGGGATAAGTTCCATTGAAGCTATCCGCCAGATTCTCAGGGCTGGAGCAGATAAGGTTTCTGTCAACACATCAGCAGTTAAAAACCCTGAATTTATCAAAGAGTCTTCAGACATATTTGGAGCCCAGTGCATTGTCACTGCAATTGACTGCAGGCGGAATAATGACATAAAAAATAATCCTGAAAAAACTATTATGGAACTTGAAGATGAGACTTTTGCTTGGTACGAAGTAGTTATCTATGGAGGTAGGCAGGCAACAGGAGTTGATGCGGTACAGTGGGCTAGAAGGGCAGAAAAACTTGGTTCTGGAGAAATTCTGCTTACCAGTATGGACCGGGACGGGACATGCGCTGGCTATGATATCCCCATTACAAAAAAACTCTCCGAAGAGCTGGATATACCTATCATAGCTTCAGGAGGGGTCGGAAATCCTCAACACATATACGAGGGGTTCTCCGAAGGAAAAGCTGATGCAGCTCTTGCAGCAAGTATATTCCACTTTAGTAAGTATTCAATAAAGGAAGTTAAAGAATACCTTCGAAATAGGGGAATTTCAGTAAGAATCTGAGATAGGAAAAAGGTTAGGAACATATATTCAGAAAATCAGGAACATGATATCCAGGAAAGAAGCATTGCAGCAGCTAGTAAGTATTCAGAACACATGGGAAGAATAACTGAAATTTCCGGATTTTGCATAGTTGAACTACTTCCGTCTCCGAACTCCCAGAGCCAGGAGGTTGGAACGTTACTGGATGTATCGTAGAACTGAACCGCAAGTGGAGATGTTCCTGATGTCTGATCTTCAGTGAAGCTTGCAACCGGCGTAACTGCATTATAGGTAAAAGTACCGCTCGTGCCAACTGGTGTAGTGACAGTGACATCAACAGTTCCGGTTCCTGCCGGGGCATTCACAGTGATCTCTGTATCAGAGACAACAGTAAGATTAGTACCGATGTTGGATCCAAAATTGACTGCTGTAGCTCCCGTAAAACCTGTCCCAATTAGAGTTACTAGGGTACCAACAGAGCCGCTTGTTGGTGAGATGATGTTGATTATCGGAGCTGGACCCTGAACTGCAGTTATTGTTGCAGTAGTAGTGTTTGACTGGAGACCATTAGTTGTCGTTGAATATGCGAAATTGGTCACAGAACCGTTATTAAGGTCTTGCTGTGTTACTGAATAGGTACCGGTTCCTGTAACGCTGGTACCAGGTGAAAGATCATCGCTAAATATAGTAATTGGACCAGAGATATAGTCATCGGTAACCGTAAGATCTCCTAGGAGATTCACATTTCCTGTGTTAGTGACATTATAAGTGTATGTGATAGACTCTCCTGCAAAGTTGTAAGTGGATGGATTAGCTGATTTGGTTATGTTCAGAGATGGACTTTGAACGACATGTACGGTTACTGATGATAGATTTATTGGGGCAGAACCTATAAACTGGCCAAAGGCAATAGGAGCGCTTCCTACATTTACAGTGTCATAGGCAGTATTGTTTGTTGTGTTAATTACAGAGACCGTATTGCTGCCTTCTCCGTTGTTAGCCACATATACATCTTTTCCATCTGGGGTGACTGCAACTCCAAGAGGACCACGTCCTACATTCACCATAGCTATAAAATTATTAGTTGTTGTGTCAATTACAGAAACATTATTTTCGTAGTAGTTCGTCACATATACCTTTGTTCCATCCGGGGTGACTGCAACTCCCAAAGGATCATTTCCTACATTTAACTTGGCTGTAACAGTATTGATTGTTGTGTTAATTACAGAGACAGTATTGCTGTCTGGTTAGCCACATATACTGTTGACCCATCAGGTGTTAATGCAACTCCAGAAGGCCCGTATAATCCACTCACCGTGGCTGTAACAGCATTGCTTGTTGTGTTAATCACAGTGACAACCCCTGCGTTAGAATTTGTCACATATACATTAGTTACACCCGGTGTGGCTGCAATTCCAAAAGGATTACTTCCCACATCCACCGTGGCTGAAATAGTGTTAGTTGTTGTATCGATTATAGAAACAGTGTTGTTACCTTTGTTTGCCACATATACTTTTGTTCCATCCGCAGTGACTGCAATTCCATAAGGATAGTTTAATCCATTCACTGTAGCTGTAACAGTATTGTTTATTGTGTCAATTACAGAGACATTGTCATTGCCTTCATTCGTTACATATACCTTTGTTCCATCTGGCGTAACTGCAACTCCGTAAGGGTTTATTCCTACACTCACCTTTGTAACAACTTTGTTTGTGGCTGTGTCAATTACAGAAACATTATTGCTACCAGAGTTAGTAATATATGCATATGGAGCCGTACATGCTATACTCACTAGGATTAAAATCATAGCTGCTGAAAGTAAGGCTATAGAATACAACTTTTGTTTATTGATCACGTATTTCATTCATGATTAATTAAAAAATTTAGGAATAGTCTCATCTGATAGGAAATATTCATCAATCTGATTCTGAGTGGGGTAACATATCTAACTCTGGATAGCGAATTAGCTAGTAGAGTGGTTATAAACGCAAAATTTTGTAGTTTCTGACTCATCGATTCATTTCTAACAAAAAACATCAAATTTTGGTGAAAGTTTGGAATAATTAAGAGAAACATTAATAATTTGGAAGAAGTCATACATTATTAATAATTATAGGAATTTTAGCCTTGTTATAAAAGTTACTCTCCCAAAATTTCCAGCAAAAAAAGTATTTAAGGATTCATTACCCTTCGAGTATATCAGAAATCCCAATTTTGGGCTGATTGTTTATAAGGCCTATAAAAGCAATTTGTTGGAATCAGAGGTTTATCGAAATTTTCCTTATTTTATCTTTTCAGGCGATCCAACATTATTTTGGAAATAATTAATCTAAGAAACTCATTGATCTCCAAATATTTTCTTTTCCAAGAGAAGAAGCAGTTCATATTTGATAAGATTTGGTTCTATGATTACCAAAACTAAAGATCTAGAGATTTCTCAGCACTTATAATTCATGCCTACATCTGATCTCCAAAATATGGAAATGTATGAAAATGATGGATACTACTTTATTCATAAAAAGAACTAACAAGTTCAGCTTGAATGACTTCTCCACATGATGCATGAACAGTTTGAGTAAAATTGCAGGATCGAGGACTTTAATTGTATTCTCTACAATCTCAAGCATGCATAGTTTTTTGAAATAAACCCTCAGCACCATTGTTTTTAGATGGCTATGTTCTACATTACATTGCAATTTTTTTGTGGATTGTGTTGAAATTTAGATCATTTTTTTAGAATAATTTTTTTGTCAATTAAAATATTGTTGTCTTGATTATATTATTAAAATTTTTAAAATTTTAACACCTAATAGCATATAACCATGAGTTTAATTAATATAAAAATATATTTTCCTAGTAGAAAAGTTTACTTTGTAGAGTGAAGTATTATTCATTTGTGTTTTTGTAGTTATTTTTAATCATTAATATCTGAACAAACATCGAGAGACTGAAAATGAACGAAGCTAAATGTGGTAAAGCCAGTAGAAAGCATACAATCATAAAGGCTTTAGGAATCACTGCACTGGCACTTTTAATACTAGTGAGTATCGCAGGAGCAACGCAATCTACAAATGTTTGGTTCCATAAAGGAAGCGAGCTAATGAGCTCAGAAAAGTACAATGAAGCCATCAAAGCGTTTGACAAAGCAATTGAAAGTAACCCGAGGGATTCAGATGCTTGGTACAATAAAGGACTTGCTCTAGATTATTTAAATAAATCTGATGAAGCAATAAAAGCATATGACAAAGCAATTGAAATTAACCCACATAACTCTTTAATATATTTGTATAATAAAGGAAACACTCTAAGTAGCTCAGGCAAGTCCGATGAAGCAATAAAAGCATATGACAAAGCAATTGAAAGTAATCCACAATATTCAATTGATTGGTACAATAAAGGAAACACTCTAAGCAGTTCAGGCAAGTCAGAGGAAGCCATAAAAGCATATGACAAAGCAATTGAAAGTAACCCGCATTATGCAGATGCTTGGAACAACAAAGGAAACGCTCTAATCAGCTTAGGCAAGTTCGATGAAGCCATAAAAGCATATGACAAAGTAATTGAAATTAAACCGCAGGATTCAGATGCTTGGACCAATAAAGGAATTACACTAACCACCTTAGGCAAGTACAATGAAGCCATAAAAGCATTTGAAAATGTAATTGAAGTTAATCCGCAGAATTCAAATGCTTGGATCTATGAAGGAAACGCTCTTACTAACCTAAATAAATCCGATGAAGCCATAAAAGCATATAACAAAGCTATTGAAATTAACCCGAATAATTCAGATGCTTGGACCAATAAAGGACTTACTCTAACCATTTTAGGCAAGTACAATGAAGCCATAAAAGCATGCGATAAAGCAATTGAAATTAACCCGCAGAATTCAATAGCTTGGACCAATAAAGGAAATGCTCTAAGTAAATATAGTAAGTTCGATGAAGCCATAAAAGCATATGACAAAGCAATTGAGATTAACCCACGGAATTCAATGGCTTGGACTAATAAAGGACTTATTCTAACCTTTTTAGGCAAGTATAATGAAGCCATAAAAGCATGTGACAAAGCAATTGAAACTAACCCGCATAATTCAATAGCTTGGGCCAATAAAGGAAATATTCTAAGCAAATTTAGTAAGCCCGATGAAGCCATAAAAGCCTATGACAAAGCGATTGAAATTAATCCGCAGAATTCAGCAGCTTGGTACAATAAAGCAGTTACTTTAGATAAATTAAATAAATCCAATTTGCAGGTTAAATAATTACTTAATTTTCATTCATTTTTTATCCTTCACGAGATTAACATAACAATTTTTTTGACTTTTTAAAACAACATATATTTTTAATAAAAACTATGCATTTTGCTAAAATTGAAGGAATTAATTTCCTATAATCTGGCTGAAACTGCGAAAATGAATCGATTTTCATCCAAAAAAACTATGCATTTAGCAATTATATATTAAATATAAATGACTTACAAAACATATTTCCTTACCTTGCTATGGATATAATGGAACAGTAATCAAAAAAGAAGATTAAGGGGTATAGGGCAGATTGTAGAGTAAATTATGCACTCTGCCCTACTTGAATAGTCCTGGAAATTTGATAGTTCAGATAATTTCTACAGCACCTAAATTCCGATATTGTTCTTCTATCTAACACTTGCCCTGTTTGATCATTTCCTGGGCTTTTCGAACATTAACTATAGCTTCTTTTTTTATCTCAATCATCTTTTCCAGATTACATATTTTCATTTCTAAAAATTTTATTATCATATCCATTCTCATTACTGTAACTTTCTTTTTCTGTTCTTCAGTCAGAAGTTCCCACGTCTGAGTCATCACAGTCTGCATTATTGGACCTTTTCCTGCTAAATCGTGCATATTTAAATATCTCCTTTCACCGATAATATTCTGTAAATTTACACTTCAAGAGCGATCAAATATTTTAGTATTTATTAATGTATGGTTTTAACAAATTGTTTATAAAGCTTATAAAAGTAATTTGTTGCAAACAAGTATTTACTACTTCCACGTATTATTTTTAATTAATGATACAAAAAATAGTTTTTGAATAAAACTTACGTTCGTATAAAATATTTTAATACCGGAGATTTTTCACAAATTTAACATTGAGTTTTTTCCCTAAAAAACTAGACTAAAGTGAAAATATTAACCAGCTAACTGGCCAAAACAAACCTGTATAAATTCGATAAATTACAAAAGGACAAATTAATATATTTATACTAATATATATTCTATAGTTTCGATGTAAAGCCTTTTTCAATTATTATATATCCAGGTTCTATACTATTTAATTACAAGGTATTAAATTTGTTAAAAAAGTTCAGAAAAATCTATCGAGCCTTTGTCTATGCCTAATTTTAAATTTTGTAGTCGCATTTGCAAAAATTAGTTATGGGACTCTAACCGGTACTTTAAGCAGGATTACAGATTGGTATCCTTCTCTTTTTGAGGGGATCTCCAGCATTATAGGATTGGCAGAAGTTTTATTGTATCCCATCCGCCGGATAGAGATCACTCTTACGGACACCAAAAAGATGAAACTATAGCCTCTGTTTTTATTGCATTACTGCTAATCTTTATGGGCATTGAAATTTTCCAAAACGCTCTCAACCATTTTTTGATCCCAAACAAGCCAAAGGTTACAGCTGTGAGTTTTTTCATAGTATTAGACAATGTGTATTAATTATCTAGTCACTAGATATGAGTATAGAAAGGGTCAATCTTTAAGAAGTCAGGTGCTTATGACAAATTTTATAAATATGAAAAGTGATCTTTATAGCTCTCTCTTGACTATAATAAGATTGGCTGCTATAAAGTTAGGTTTCTCAGTATTTACTCCGATTAGCTCTTTAAATATTCCCTTTATGATTTTCAAAGCCGGATGCGTAATTGTAAAAGAGAACTCAAGATCCCTCTAGATATGTCCAGGATTGAAGAAGAGGAAATAAGGGAATTAATTATCAAAATTGATGGAGTAAAGAACCGTCATAAAATCCAGACATGAGGAAGCATGGGGGATATCAGGTCATATATACCTGCTTGTTCAATTTGGCATGTCTCTTGAAGATGCCCATATTATCTCTCTCACAGGGTCAGCAAAAAGCTGAGGGAAGGACACAAGGATATTTCTAATGTGATTGTACATCTTGAACTCTCCTTACAATACCCCAAGAATCAAATAGCAAAAATAAGTTAAAAAACATAGCTTTCAAAAAGCGGATGATTTATGTGCCTAAAATAGATTTTTTATGCCAGTTAACACAAAAAAAGGCATCTTAAACTTTATTTTACTTACACAACTATTTTCAAACCTCATTTTTATTTACATTATAAATATAACTAAAAATATAGTTCAGTTAGTTAATAACGGTTCTTGGTGAAGTTCCCATCTCCAAAGAAAGCTGCAGGGTGTTCGATTGAAATAAAAAGTTCCCCTTTAATGAGATGCTTGCATAGTTCCCTGGATCCCCTTCCCCCATCGATTACCTCTTCATGAATTTCTTACCACGGTCCTTTTTGGCTAGCACGCTGATATGAGCCATCTCCTTTCTTTCTGGCAAAAATCCTTTTTACGTATTTTGCAAGCACAATATCACCTTTTCTGGACCTGAATTCACCATCCTTTACCTTAATTTTGGTGATGAAAAGACGAGTGTTCCCAACTTTTTCTTCTGCTCCTACAACGAACTCATAATCTCCAGGTACGCACTGTTCGATAACCTCTGTTTTTTCAATCCCTGACTGCGCCGAAAACTTTACAGTCACCTCATCAATATATCTGCCCCATATTGTTTCAATATCTTCTGCCTTCGCCATCATGACCCGCTTCCCTCTTGCATCAAGGGCAGTAATCATGATAGGGAAAACTATCTCTGCTTCTTCATCATCTACAACTATTTCGTCATCTACATGAAGAACAATCTCGGAATCCAGTTTAGTTTTGTATGTGCGCGAAATATCCAGCTTGCTGACTATAACCTTCAAAACAGAGGCTTTTGGTGTTTTTATCTTCGCTGGGCGTACATGGCCACACTCCAGACAACGAACTAGCGCGCTCTGTCCTTCTTTCAGAACTTGATGCCCTACTTCTTCTTTAGGGGAACATGAAGGGCACTCGACTTCAATTTCTCTTATCATGATCTAATCAAAGATATATTCTAAATGCTAAATACTTAACTTTTCAGGTGGTACTTTTCCAAGAACTACCACTCAGCTGAAGGCTAAGAAACTTCTTGGTTCGTTCCTTTTTCTTTTGAGAATACGTCCCCAAGGTCATCCCCTACATTCTACGGGTTTCAGATTCCAACTAGATTTTGATCAATGAATGAGAATTTTTTTGATGTTAATTGCAGCATTAATGCCTCGATAACGTTTTGTCTTGCAATCAGGACATTTCCATTCTCTATCTTTTAGTTTTAGCTCACAGTTATGGTATCCACAAACACGACAGATCTTAGATGATGGTTCAAATTTACCTATCATAAGAATGGTTTTTCCTGACAATTCTGATTTATATTCTAATTTTGTTACAAAACTACTCCACACCAAATCAGGTTCCGTTGCAAAAAATATGACTCCCTTGCAGAATCAGAACAAACCTTCACAATTAGGAAAGTTAATCANNGGTGAAAAATATAGTGTCAAAATGCAGAAATATTATTTTTGCAACGGAACCCTTCATCAATACACAGGTCATGAAATAACGTATTAGTATACTTACAACAGGCTCTGTCGCAACTACTGCAGAGGTGCCTTTAGATGTCCTTGTTGTCTATTCGATGAGTACCTCTAAGAAAACGTTCCCTTACATTGTAAGGGGGTAGTATCTAATACAAGGCTCATTGGGGCAGCTAATATCAACATTTTGGTTTTGCGTCTCATTTTCACATTGAATCAATATAATTTTTATCTGAAATATCATATTTAATATTTTTAATATCAGGGTCCTTATCTATAGAACTGAAATTTCCAAAAAATATTAAATATTATTTTGTTATTTAGGCGATTAACAATATAAATTTTGATAACAATTTATGAAGCTAAAAAATTGTGGAAAAAATTAAACTAAAAAGCTCATAATATGTTAAAAGGAGCAAGGTAATTTAGTAAGCGAACAAAATAATTAAAGCAAATAGATGGCAAGATTTATATTGGAAGATATCTTATTATGAATATTGATAAAGTTACGCCTCAAAAAATAAAATAAGTCAAACGGTTAAAAGTATTAATATCCTCTTCGAATTGTATGGGAAAAAGTGAATTCCAGATACTTGCTGAAAGTTTAGAAAATTCAGTCAAGTCTGAAAAATATACTCAGAAGCACATTCAACTTTATAATTAATACAAATTTCACATAATTTTTTTGGTTTGGAAAATTCCACATCTAATTTGAAGAGAATACAAATACTCCGTTTATGGGGGAATATGGCGTTTGTTTAGCTTATACTGGCAGTTAACAAATGCTTATATTTGTAACAGGAAGTGGATAAATGGATAAAAAGAAAACAAAACTTGCGGTTGTAAGCAATCGATTGATTGCTTTGATACCAAGAATAGACAAAGCTACGAAGCATCAGCTGCTCTCAATTATTTCTTTAGTGATGATTACTATAGTTCTTACACCGTTTGTGCTAGCAGGAGAGGCATCACCTTTGCCACAGACATCTTCAGGCACCACAGTTACAAAAACAGTTACAGATGTTGCAGGACAAGGACCTGGAGGAAATGTAACAAAAGTTGGAGATATAATCAGCTATCTGATTAATGTGACAACTCCTGTTAGAATAGGTAATCTGGCAAATGTAAAAGTTACTGATCCCATGATTAACCTTTTTGAATCAGCCGCTTATACTGGTAATTACAAGGTTACCCAGGATGACATAAACAGTAATGGGCATGGGACAGGATTCATCAATAACACAGCAACAGTTTATGTGAAGGGGCAGGATCCTCAAGGCCAAAGTATCAGTACTCAAACACCTATAATCCAAAATCCTTCATATACCATTAACGAAACCATTAATGTTGTAGGAAATGGAACTGGGGTAAATGTAACAGCAACAGGAGATGTAATCAGTTATCAGTTTGTAGTGATAAATGATGGAAACATTGACCTTAGTAATGTAAGTGTTAATGATACTCTGGTGAATCTAACAGGGCCTATAGCGTCAAACAGTAATGACTTAGTTCTCGACGTAGGAGAAAACTGGACTTATACTGATAATTATACGGTTACTCAGGATGATATGGACAGTAATGGTAACGGTACTGGTTTCATCACCAATAATGTAACTGTTGATTGTGATCTACTAGGGGTGGAAAACTATAGTTTCCAAACACCTATAATTCAGGATCCCTCATATACAGTTAACATAATAGTTACAGATGTTAACGGAAACGGACCTGGAGAAAATATCACCAAAGAGGGAGATGTAATCAGTTACCAGATTAATGTGATAAATAACGGAAACATTGACCTTAACAATGTAACTGTCAATGATCCCCTGGTGAATTTAACAGGACCTATAGAGTCGAACAGTAATAACACAGTTCTCAACGTAGGAGAAAACTGGACTTATACCGGAAATTATACGGTTACTCGTGCAGATATAACCAATAATGATGGTGGAGGGTTCGTCAACAACGTTACTGTCAACTCAGGTCAGTTGGATCCTAAATCAGCCAGTGTTGCAGTACCTATAGATCCTTCTTGCTCTATTTCCATAAACGTCACTGATATTGCTGGAAGAGGCCCATCAGGAAATGTAACATCAGCTGGAGATTTAATTAGCTACCGGATTGATGTGACAAATAATGGAAAAGTTGATCTTTCCAATGTAACAGTTAATGATACTCTGACTGAGCTTTTAGGACCAGTAAATAATCAGGATCCCACTAATATTCAGATTAATAATGGAATTCTCAAAGTAGGGGAAACAAGGACCTATGCTGGCAATTACACTGTCCCTCAGGAAAATATAACTAATAATGAAAATGGGTCTATCCAGGACACTGCAACTGTTAACTGTGATCAGCTGGGCCCTAAATCGGTCAGTTATATAGTACCGATAGGATATCCCAACTTAACCAAGGTGGGCGTAGACAATAATTGCAATGATCGTATACTTACTAAAAATAAAGAAAATGTTAAACAAAGCGAGCTCCCGGCTAAAACGAGTAGCAAAGTATTGTCGAAAATCAGTGCACCATCTCTAAAAACTCCTGAGGCTAACCCAGCTCCTGAGGCTAACCCAGCTCCTGAGACTGCCGACTCACAAATTCTTCCTGTAACAAGCAATATTGTAAGCGGCGAAAGCAATTTAATCAGCAGTAGCAGTGGAGAAAGTAGCTTGAGCAGTGGCAGCCTTAGCAGCTCAATGAGCAAGACAACTGCAAAGCAATCTGTGGATGAAACAAAGGCTAAAACTAATAATCCGCAAAGTTCTGGAAGTACACCAGCAAATGTTAAATCGCCTGGACAAAGAGAAAGTCCAATTCCTCCTGAGGCAGGAAAGAAGACAAGCATTCCTGGCTTCGAAATTATTTGCGGTATAACTGGCCTGTTGGCTGTATTCCTTTGTAGGAAAAAATAAAGCGTAAAATAAGAAAGGAGATTGAAAAATTTCATTATAGAAAAAAGATAGGATGAAGATAAAATACCTTCATCTGATCTATTTTCTTTCACTATTTCTTCATTCTTCTTCCATTATTTCTTCATTCTTTTTTTTGCTATGCCGGAAATTATCTGCGTATATCCCTTGAACGCTGCCAGAATACCTCATATGATGAGCTACTCTCGTTCTCTTCAATCCTCTTAACTTCACAAATTATGGAGGATTTCGAGAAACCTTTGATTTTCCCGAGTCATTTATATATCATTTATAAACACATGACTAAATTTAGGGGTTTATCAAAAGCCTCTATGGAATCAGGTCAATCCAATCAATTGAGCCAGGTTTATATTCCAGCAAATCTTTTTCATTTCCATTTAAAATATTGTCTATGATTTTTTCAATATCTTGTCCCACTTCTTCAATGGTTTTCCCTGTAGTGTTTACTTCAAAAATTTTTTTGCACCATTCCAACGCCTCAATTAGGATCACATCAAGGGCTTCAGCTTCAATATTCTCATTTATTTTCTCTTCCGAATAGCAACGTGTTTTCAGTCTTATATTTAATTCAGGTGGATATGCCCTGAGTACAATAACAATGTCTGCGATATAATGAGAGAGGTGACTTTCCAGAATCAGTACAGCTCTTTTCCTTCCTTGCTCCAATTTATGTTTCTCTTCATCAATAGTTTTTATAAGGTACTCCCGGATAATTTCCATGTCAGCAATGACAGTATCTCTTTTCTCATCAATTTCAGTGTATAGATGCTCCTCTTTAATCAAGTCATTGAGGTGGATTGCTTTCCAGTGTCTCTTTTTTTCAAGAAACCTGCTAACGGAGGTTTTTCCAGTACCTGGGGTACCGGTGAGTCCTATTAACATAGAAATAAAAAGGAATTTATGTCAATTATACTTACTGCAGCTCTTAAAAAATTAACACTGATGGCACACAGAGTGTAGTTACTTCTGCTTTCCAAAGCCTGCAGTTTCACAACAATTATGCTACCGGCTTTCTCCATTAAATTTATAAAAGTCTAAAACAGATTTTTTTACCTTCATTTTGTCACTCGTTTCGCAATTCTATCTTGAAATATAATTTTATCTCTATAAATTTGAATTAGTGATAAAAAATAACAAAAAACTTCGTCAAGTAAAGTTATTATATCAAAGATTCCCCTAATTCAGAAGATTTAGATAATAAACTGGATGTGTCCATACCGGAAGTTGAGCCACTTTTAGTTGTCATAATCAATGATTTCATTAATCCTTCTGATTTGTAACAATGGTCTCGGAACTGAAGAGACTCGAAAATGCTATTAAAGCAGAAGAATTATAATTCTTCAAGTGGCATTCTCAGTTTGCTGAGTGTTCTTGTATGCGAGGGTATCTAAGAGTTATTCATCCCAATAGGGCAAGTAAGGATCCCTTTTAGCCGCTTCAGTACTCTATGTTGGGCCTCTAACTCTTATAATTTTAATCTATAGTATCTGGGATATTCTGGTCATAATTCAACTGGAATATAAATTACTCATGAAAATCAGAGGTTTATCTATAATTCTCTTTTCTTTAACTCCTGAGAATTTCGATAAACCTCTAAATTTAGCTGATTGTTTATAAAGAGTACATACTCAATTCATTAAACTTAGACGCATATCTGAATTCGCTTCAATTTAATCTTTTTTCCCATTTATTTGAGAACTATATTTTAACAAGCTTCAAATTTGAGACAACCTTACTCTTCCTCTGCTAATCTCAAGCCTGAACTTTTGGCTGATATATTTTTTTGCATATCCTTTTCCGTGTATGAGCAGCTCGACAAGATCATCTGGTTCATCTATATCTATACCTACAAAATAAGAATCATATATTTCGATATTATGCCCGGATTCTGCAGCGATCGAGCAGTGTGTCAGAAAGCTTGAGCCGTAGTACTTGACTCTGTAGCATGAAGGGTTCTTGACAAAAAGAATATTTGTCCCTCCCCCCCGTCCTGGGACTATACAGACATCCTCTTTTGTTGAGATTATCGCTTTTATATGGTCTGGCGAAAGAAGGGGCAGGTCAGCCATAGCAATAAGTGCTGGCTCCTCAGTTTGTCCAAGATACCTATTGAGAGCCTCATTTAAGTCGCTTTTATCCAGGAGAACTCTGGCCTTCTTCATGTTCTCAAGGCCGTACATTGAAGGACTAAGGATATCGATATTTTCTATTCCAGCTTCTCGAACTGAGTCTATTACGTGATTCAGCATGATTTCCACAAATTCCTCTCTTTCTTCCGGGGTCAGGACAGAGGACAATCGGGACTTTGCACTGGATTTTTTATAGGGAATTACTACTTTCATCTTGACTCCTTAAAAAGGATCTTTTAATTAGGAAAGCCTTTATTTTTGATTTTTCTCATTTCCTGGTACTTACTTTGGTTCTTCAGCAATTCGAAAGTGAATCCTTATTCCCGGAAAATTGAGGTTAAATGTCCTGTAAAAGTACCCCTATGAATAGGAATTCTTCCTACACTTTTTTTCAACCATTCAAACTCTTCAGTAATACCCATTCTCTATGGCTTTCTCAGGATGCTGTTGAGATCCGATTCACCATAAGCGCAATTTCATATAATTTGCTCCACACTTCAGAGCTACCTAAGCGAATTTTTCCCGATATTAACCCGTGGGTCCTGAATGTTGATCAAGTGGGTGTGGAGGATTATGTGGGAATGGTTATGATATGCAGATCTTCAAGTCCACTACGGGTAAACTTTCCTTATACCAGCATCTTTTCATCTATTGGTTATTCTAGGGAAAAAAAGACATGGAGATTATTTCTGAAAAACCCTCCGGTCTCTTTCTGATTTCGCGGATAATAATTATATGGTCCAGTTATTTTTCTACAGTCTCTAAATGCCCGTATATGGTGGTTACATTGGTGGAAATTTCAATCTTATGCGCTAAAATTATGGTATTGATTCATTTCTGGGTATTAATTTTTTCAGGACAAATAATTTTCTAATTCTCTTGGAAATAAATATCAGCTGAGGTACCTGCGAGTAGATCAATCTCGCTTCTACAATCTCAAGATAGAATTCCATGTCAATGTCGGGCAAATACTCCTTCATACATACTCGACAACCTTGGCTTTTCTTGCTTCAACCACTTTTGTGAGAATATCTTCCAAACCCATTATATAGCCTCTTTCTTTCTTGCATGCATAGAATCCCCAGTTTCCTGCATGTATTAACTGTATATTTCATGTATGAAACATAACTAACAACATCATCTATGGCCTGAAATCATAGTATATCTACTAGTTCTAAAAGCTCAAATGGACGTCCTTCAAGCAGCATAAAAAGAGCATTTTCTTTGATGCACTTCTCCTCATTTACTCTGTCAACGACATCATTCGGATAGATGTCTCTTTTTTCATGTACATTATGATCATTCCTGTTTTAGCTGGTACATTAATATCTATTCCCGATAGATGAACTCATTCCGAGATTCAACACCGTGGTATTTTTTTGGATCTGCAAAAGCCAATTTATGAACTCCTTTGTATAGTGTAGTCCTCTCTTTTGGAATCCTGCCAGCTTCATGTATCATCCATTCAAGTTCTTCTTTTGAGATCCATTCTCCATTCAAGGCTCCTGCAGATTTGGAAATGTTTTCTTCCATAAGGGTACCACCCAGGTCATTAGCTCCGCAGCAAAGAGCAAATTGGGCAAGCTTTTTCCCTAACTTTACCCAGCTTGCTTGAATATTATCCACGTGTCCATTTAAGAGGATTCGAGAGAGAGCATAGGTTTTTAAATCTTCAAGGCCTGAGGTGGCATATCTGCCTTCTTCCATTAATTTTTTCCCTAAAGAATTATTGTAGGGCATGAACGGTAGAGGCACAAATTCTGTAATCCTACCTGTTTCTTTCTGAATGTCCCTGATGATCAGTATATGCTCGATTCTTTCCTCAGGGGTTTCAATATGTCCGTACATCATGGTTGCAGTAGTAGGAATTTCTGCAGCATGCGCTTGCTTGATCACTTCGATCCATTCCTTCGTCCCCAGTTTAGTGGGACAGATAATCTTCCGCACCCTTTCAGAAAGTATTTCTGCTGCAGTCCCAGGCATAGTGTCAAGACCACTTTTATTTAGTCTGAAAAGGGCTTCTTTTACCGTAATTCCGCTGATGCGGGCGCCATGGTATACTTCCATTGGCGAAAAAGAATGAATGTGCATTTCAGGATATTCAGCTTTTATGGATTCTACGATTTCAATGTAAAAGTCGATGCCTAGATCAGGAAGGAGTCCCCCCTGGATACAGACTTCAGTCGCATTAGCATGCTTTGCTTCTCTAACCTTTGCCATAATCTCTTCAATAGTGAGAATATATCCATTTTTGTTCTTAAATGCGCAGAATCCACATGTTCCCAAACATCTGCTGGCAAAATTAATATTTCTGTTTACTACATAGGTAACTGTATCTCCTACAGTACGAGAGCGGAGTTCGTCCGCAAACATGAAAAGTTCAAAATGAGGTACCTTAAGGAGAAAAAGTGCATCTTCTTTTGTGCTCTTTCCCTGGTATACGCGTTCTATGAGGTCTTCTGGAATTCTGCTGTTCATTTTTTAATTCCTCCGGAGGCTCTTTAAAGATTGTTTCCGGTAACCTTGAGTGTCTGACAGCTGTCCGATCAACTTGCCTATTCTTTTTGAGTACCATCTTTTTTTTATATACTGTGGATAAATTGGTAAGCGTTCCCTTAGTAAGATGTCCCCCAGCTTATCCTGCAGGTCCTTTAATACCGGCCATTTGGCTTCAGGGTTGATCCAATCTATGGTCAATGGTGATATGCCTCCCAGATCAGTTGCTCCTTTTTTGATAAGGGAGCTTGGATCAATGAGGTTTGGTGCTACCTGAACTGCCATATCAGATGGAAGAATCTGCCTGGTAAGAAACACCGTGTCAATAATTTCTTCGACTGTAGGCTCAGGAAAGTTTTCCATGGGTGTCCCTGGTTTTGGGACAAAGTTTTGGATAATGACTTCCTGGATATGTCCATATTCCCTGTGAAGATCTGCAATAATCTCTAGGGATTTAATTCTGTCCTCCCGCTTCTCTCCGATCCCTACTAGGAGGCCAGTAGTATAGGGAATCTGAAGTTTCCCAGCCTCTCGAATTGTATGAAGCCTACGTTCTGGAGCTTTTCCACAACAGTTTTCATGTGCAACAAGGGTTGCCGTACTCTCAAGCATTAGCCCCATGCTAGCGTTCAGAGGTTTTAGTGTCTCAAGTTCCGAGCGGTTCATAATCCCTGCATTCGTATGAGGAAGGATCCCTATCTCTATTGCCGTTTCACAAAGAAAGAGTAGATATTCCAGAGTAGAGGAGTAACCGAGCTCTTTAAGCAATTTTTTATACCCTGGTACCTCCTCTGCATACTCCCCAAAAGTAAAAAGAACCTCAGTACATCCTGTTTTTACCCCATTTTCTAGAATAGGAATAATTTCTTCGGGTCTCATTAGCTTGGCGTCTGGTTGGCCTGGTTCCCGTTTGAAGCCACAGTAAGCGCAGTAATTCCTACACATATTGGTTACCGGAATGAAAACATTTTTTGTGTAGGTAACAAAGTACAAATTTTTTGATTGAATGGTAAAACACCTGTTGAATTTGCTTCATCCTTAAATTCAGCCGAGGATTTTCGTCATGGTTGCAGCCACTCCTAATGCCACTCCTTCGATTTCGATGCCTCCTTTTCCTTTTGCACCGTCTCCGACTACGTAGAGTTCCAGAATTGGGGTTTCATTACCTGGATCCAGACCTGATGCTGCCCTATTCACAGGCCAACCGTCATGGTATGACTGAATGAGTAAAACTTTATATTTTTTACCTGGGAAAATTTCTTTGAGATCTTCAAGACCTAATTCGATTTCAACCCTTAGATTTTTCAAATTCTCAGGGGCTATATGCTGGTGGGACATTGTAAGGTGTTTGCCAGGAGGAGCCAAATTTGGATCAACATGCGTAACTTCATTAATTCCATTTATCCTTTTTGCATACGGAGTTAGCAGGATTCCGGAATGTCCTACCAGAGGTTCATCTGCTGCAAGGCAAATCTTTATTCCAGCGGAGGGCTTTAGGAGCTCAAGCATTTTGAAGTAGCTGGCGTATGTTTTATCCAGAAGAGCTTCACTGCAAAGAAGGGCAGTTGCTGCATGGCCAAGATTACTGATGATCAGATTTGCTTCATACACCCTATCTCCAGCAAAAATGCCTGCTGCTCTTCCGTTTTCCACAATAATTTTCGATACTTCGGTCTTATTGTAAATCCTTCCACCATTTGCAATAATTACAGCTTCTAGGGCATCTATAACTCCTTTGCAGCCTCCAATCGGGACGCCTGGACCACCGAATCTATACATATTTTCAATCATTTCAAAAAATTCTTCCAAAGGGACATTGTCACTTTTCAGGCTAAGGGACCAGCCACAGAAGGAGTCTGCAAGTTTCAACAGCCATTCATCCTTAAATTGATTTATGATCCATGCTTTCAAATTGCTCCCTGAAGGGCGATTTTTTCTCGTACTCACAATAAGGAGAGCAATTTTCAGGCGATCTTTGTTGGAAAGAGGTGTGAAAAATTTGTTGAAAAAAATGTCCTTGAAGCCTTTCCTGTAATTAGGATTACTTTTTTCCAGAGGCATGCGTATGGTTGGCTGGTCTGACCGAATAATCTGCACATCAGCATTTACTTCTTTTAGCAATTGGGTTAGAGGGCCTGTGGGTCCATGAGGAAGTGTGTGTAAAGCTCCGCTGGAAAGCTGGAAGCCTCTGTAATTGAGATTTGTAAACCTTCCTCCTGTGATTGGAAGTCTTTCAAAAATTTCTACTTGGTATCCTACCTGCGAAAGTTTGGCGGCACTTAAGAGTCCTCCTAAACCGGCGCCAATAATAATCGCTTTCACACAGATACCTCTATGGCTTTAACCGGACAGTACAGAAAACATATATCACATCCTATACAGGCAGCAGTTGCTGTTGCCTTTCCTTTTACCTCTATTGCTCCCTGATTGCAAAAAGAAACACACTGACCGCATCCGACACAGTTATCATTAATTTTCATTCGATTCTACCAGCTTTTTTATCGTTATAATAGTTATTGTAATGTATATATAGTTCAATGTGTAGCTTCCTTTGCTTATTAAGATCAATTTCTCAAGCATGTTTTCATTCCTGCAGTTAATACGATAAGTATCGTGTAATCGATGATATGTAATTTATTTATTCCCTAAAAACATATCATAATGTAGTATATTGGTATTTGCTATCAGTTTATTCATACTTATGATTTTTCTTCAAGTTACTGAAAAGGAACTTTGACCAGCAATAGAGAGTTTAGATAAACTCCCAAATTTTGTCATATACATGTAAATAACATATGAATGACTCATGAAAATCAGAGGCTTATCGAAATTCTCAATAATTTCTATTTTAACTCTATAAGTGATCAGTTCTTTTTTAGGTTATTGTCGGAGTTCTTTTGAATCATTTTTTGTCTTTCAAATTTAATTTTTAGCCTCAGAGCTAACTTTCCGAAGATGTACGCAAGAATGCCAATATTTTCTCAATATGCCAGTAACTTAAAAATTAATCCAACTTTCAATGGAGGGTTTCGATGAACCCTTATATCTCGTCCTATGCTTATTAATAGTCTATAAATGACTCATGAAAATAGGGGTTTATCGAAATCCTTAATAAATAGCAGTAGATAAATAGGCAATCTAATTCTATATCGGTGTAAATCTATGAAACGTCGGTTAAATAATCGCAAAGTTTAAATAAAGCTATCCAAAACTTGGAGGAAATCAAAACCTTCGGATGCATTTTCAGGGTTTCCTAAAATTAGGGTAAAAGAACATAGTTTTTGTGTCCTAATGATACATGGGAGTCCACAGTTCAGGTCATATAATGTTACAATGTCAGATTGCTGCACTTTGGCAGAGGATATTATATCTGGAATAATTAATAACTATACACCGGTTGCAATATTTCTTGTCTTGGTACTTGTTATGCCTTCAATGACGATGTTTATGGTAAAGCAACTGATTCCAAGGAGCAAGGTAGCTAGCAAATACACTCTATACGAATCTTGTTCAGTCCCCACAGGAACTACAAGGATTCAGTTCAATGTTTAGTATTATCTTTATGCAATTGCTTTTGTTCTCTTTGATTAGAGGTGTTATTCCTTTATCCGTAGATAACTGTATATAAGGGACACGAGATCACCTCGATCTCGGTAGTTGAAATATTTGCTTTTATTTTCCTACTTCTTCTCAGATGTATTTATTTTTGGAATAAAGGGGGTCTTACATGGGTGAAGTGAGAGAGAAAAAAACGGAGAAATCAAACAAAACTCCGGAAGAAGGAACATACCAGGCGTTATCGCGACAAAAACCAGTGTATTCTACCACTTTCTTAAGAACACTAAGGTTCAGGATCTGATAAATTGGGGATGAGAACCTATCCCATCCCCTTATTCAGTATAGATAACGCGAATAATTTCGATGATGAAAAAAAGATGAGTTTTAGGTATAGGGGTTCTGCAGCGCCTTGTTGATGCCGAAGGTCTTGCGCTCCTCGACCGTCTTCCGGTTCTTGTCGATCTTCTCCTTAGCGAGCTTCGTGACGAGCTCGAGGCCTGGCTTGACCTCCTCTATGGGCTTTGTCTCGAATATGCCCTCGGCGACCGCCTTGGACCAGACGTCATTCCCCACCTTTGTTCGGATGAAGACCGTGGACCAGCCGTCGGGGCTCCCGACCGAGCCGGTCGAGATGTCGCCGAGATTGGAGACATAGTCGAGACAGACGTGGCAGCCGGGCTGCTCGTACTTGTGGGTCACCTTGAGCGGCAGGGTGACTACGTTCCCGCGCTCAGTGTAGACCCAGAACTTTCCCTTCCCGATCTCCATCTTCTTCACGGAGCTGAGGCTCTGGCCCGCGTGGTCCTCAACAATAGTCTGCATGGACTTGTACGGGAAGTTCTCCATGCAGAAGAGCCCTACTGCGAGGGCGATTTTGTCCGGGACATCCCGCATGTTGATGGGATAGAGCTGAGCCTTCCGGACCGCTTGCATCTGGCAGCAGACGCCGGTGACCCCGACCTTGTCGAGGCCGAAGGATCGAGTCGCCTCCTTGAGCAAGGAGATTTGGGGGCTGATGTTGTACTTCGTCCCTCGTGCCTTGAGGAGGTCCTCACGGCTCATCGCGACGAACGGCCTGGGCTGCCAGGGCCGGTCGCCCTTGCCTGCCACAATGGCTCCGTCGATGATTCCCTGTTCAAGGGCATAAACCATGAGGGTGGTGACTATGCCACCGTCTTGTGCCTTCTGGAGGATCTCCTTGTCCGTGCTCCGTGCTGAGACACAGGTCGTGTATTTGCCGAGATATGGATCTGCAATCATCTCTCTCACCTCACTTAAGCGCTCCAGCGATTATCTCGCTGATGGTCTCGAATTCAGGAATCACGTCGAAGTTGAAGAAAGACCTCGGGCAGGCACCGTAGCAGGAGCCGCATTTGATGCAGAGGTCACGTTGACCCTGCGGCTTCCCGAACTCGTGGGTGATCGCCCGCACGGGGCAGGATGCAGCGCAGGTACCACAGCCCATGCAGAGGCCCTGGTTGATCACGTCGTTCATCAGGTCGCAGAAGCATGCTGTCGTGCCGCGTTTCGCAAGGGCCATGAGGGGCTTTAAGTACTTATCCGCAAGGGCCTTCTGGTCTGCATTCCCCTGCAGAAGCATGTATGCCATGACAGCGACGTTCCTTATGAGCTCCGGGCTCGGGGGGCATCCGGGGATGTATACATCCACGTCGATGAGATTTCCTATGGGGAGGAAGGACTCGTGCTGGGGCTGGTTGTGCTGCCCACCGCGGCAGAACCGGGTGATGTTCCCATAGCTTGCGCAGGAGCCGAGGGCCACTACGACCTTGGACTTCTTTCGCGTCTCCTTGATTTCCTCCACTGATTCATGGTCCTGTATGCAGACCGATCCCTCGACGAGGGCCACGTCCATCTCTGGGATATGCCGGACGTCTGCGAGCGTTAGGCTGTAGACGAGGTCAGCGTAGTCGTCCAGGATCTTGATGAATCCCAAGTAGTTGTCGGCCACGGACACGAGGCAGCCGGTACAGCCGCTCATATGTACATGCCCGAGCTTGATCTTATTTGCCACTGGTTTTGCCTCCTTTGTAGCTTACACCTTCTTCTCCGTCGCAACCTGAGTGGGCTTGGCTTCCAAGCCCATGGTTTTCTTGATGAAGTTAAACAGTCCCATAGTTCATCACGATTTCCTTCAGTATCTCTGATACAGCTCTGGGAATGGCTCTCTGTACCTCGTCTGTAATCCCGATGACCATATCGGGGGCAGAAACATACTTCTTCTGGCATGCAAGGATCCTGACCCGGATATCATCCTTGATGCGCTGTAGCGGTTCGGTCAGATCCCAGGAGTGGGAGTCCCGGTAGCTCCCCACGGGGAGCTCGTCAACGGCGAGCCATCTGAGCTCGCCGGGTTCCCCTCCGAAGTCCGCAATGTCCACGATGATAAGAGTCTTCGTGGACTCTGGATTGAGGAGGGTAAAGACAAAATGGGGCCCCCCGAGTCCCGCGTCAACGACTGTGACGTTATCGGGGAGCTCGAGGCCCTGGAGACTTTCCACTACTGCGGGTCCGAACCCGTCGTCCGCATAGAGTGGGTTGCCGCAGCCTGCCACCACGATCTCGGAGTACAGAGTTTCCATTCACTTCACTGGATGAGCTTCTGGGCGACTATTTTGTTCTCTTCGTCCACCACTATCATGTGTGTTGCACACGATACGCAAGGATCATAGGCCCGGACGACCAGCTCGGCGATCTGCCAGGGCGCTCCCGTAAGACCGCGACTGCAGGTCGGGAGGTTCCAGGTGGTGGGCACAAGCATCTCGTACCACAACACTCGCCCGTCCTTCACTCGTGCGAGGTGGACATCGGTCCCTCGTGGGGCTTCGTTCGCAGCCCAGCCCATGGCCCCGTCTCCCTGGGGGATGTGGTATGCGAGGACCTCGCCCGAGGTATCCAGGTTGTCAAGGCACTTGAGGATGGTGTAGCAGCAGTCGGGGTATTCCAGCTGCCTGGCGATGTGCTGGGCGAAGGTCCCCTTCTCGGTGAAGTTCTTGAAGGTGGCGAGCCTTGCCCTCGGACCGACCTCTACCGGCTGGCCGTCATAGGTCGGAACACCGTTGCAGGCCTCCATCTGGGGGTTGGCCTTGGTGCCGATCTTCGTGGTGCCGCCGATTGGGTAGCCGGGGTCCTCAAGATCGATGGTTACCTCACCCATGTACCAGTCCCATGGCCGGGTCTCCTTCCACCTGGTGAAGTCCCACATGGGTTTCTCGTCCAGGCTGGATGAACCGTACATTGGGGATGTGGCCATGACTCCCTGGTCGTGGTACCCGAGCGTCTTGGGAATCGGGATCTTCTTGCCCGCGACGTCTATGAACTCCCGGTTCTGCATGTTCCTGATGACTGCGAGCATGAACTCCATCTGCTCGTGGGCAAGGACGAGGCCTTCCTTCGCCAGGTCGGCCATCTTTTGCTTTGCCAGGGGGCTCACGTTACGGTACATCCCGCCGACCCTCGGGTTGGAGGGATGGATCGCCTCGCCGCCTGCGATGGCTCCAATGGTCTGTCCGATCTCACGGATGCGGATGATCCTCTGCGCAACGCTCCTGACAGGTTGCTCCTTGGTGAACGGGTTGATCTTCGTCTCCGTCCCCGGGATGTAAAAGTCCGGGAGGATCAGGATGTTGTGCAGGGCGATGCTGTGGAGGCGGTTCGCAGCATGGAGAATGACCCGCAGGAGCTTTGCGTCCGTGGGGATCTCGCAGCCTACCGAGGCCTCCATGGCCTCGATGCTCGCCAGGCAGTGGGCGATTGGACAGATACCACAGACCCGAGAGGCAATCTTCGGGACCTGGTCCATAGTTTTACCTATGGCGAGCTTCTCAATACCCCTGACCGGGGTGATGGAGAGCCAGTCTCCTCGCTCGACGATCCCCTGATCATTCACCTTCAGGGTGAGCTTGGAGTGGCCTTCATGTCTCGTGGTTGGAGAGATCTCTACAACTTTCGAAATGGTATCGCCTCGTTTTCGATTAGGTGTTCTTCAGGCTGTACCGTGGTTAAGGCACTCTCAGTACGATTGTTCTAAGATAGTTACCCTTACATAAAGTACGTTAACTTATTACTTTCTCCAGCGCTTTAGTTATAGTTTTCGTTTTGGAACCTCCGTCAGTTTTTGGAACATACGGATGGAGAAAAACGTACAACCCGATGCGAGGAAAATTTCATTAACGGAGAACACTCCTTCCTTGGGATTCGGCCCAAAACGATCTGGCTCTTTCAGCCCCCTCCCTCATTGTAGCTTCGTCGGTTCTTTCCGAGAATAGGGTGTTTGATAACTATGACTAAAATCGGAATAGATTATGAAAGGAATATAATTTCAAAAAATTTTGATCGATTTAAATCATATCATGAGATATTAATGGAAGCGTATCTCTTCCAAAGGGCGTAAATTCGATGGTTATAATCTATGACGTTGGTAATAATGGAACAATTTATTAACGGAAACCATTAGCTCTAAAAACACTCCGTTTATTCCTGTTGCCAACTTCATCAGTAATGTTACTGAAGGTTATGCTCCACTAGACGTGCAGTTCACTAATCTGTCAACAGATTCAACTGATTTGCAGTGGAACTTTGGAGATAACAGCGATGGCACTTATGTTGCAAACCTAAAACACTTATTCACATCCACAGAATTTTTCAATGTTGTACTTACAGCAAAAAACAGTAATGGGGTATTTTTGCCCCCCATAAACTGTATATTATGATTATTTTCGCTCATCAAAGGAAAAGGAGATTTAAGAAAATTGAGTATAAAGGTGGCTATCTCAAGTTTAAACATAGGATGAACTGCCTTAAGTAAGCGCTCGTTATTTGATGAACAGCAATACGCGAGCATAGAATTCAGTATTTCAAAAACCATCCTTTTTAATGGTCCAGTCGTAAAACCTGAGGACATTAATCATTTAGGAATTGGCTAAATTGCAAGTAGAACAGAAGCTTTTGCACTCCTAATTTGCTTAACAGATCTTTTGGAGGGATTGGGTAAAAGTATCTGGAGAAATGAATCACCACACTGCTAGGTCATAAGGAAGCAGTCGTTATCATTCACTGTGGAATGGGACGTGAAGAGCGGATGAAAGCACAGGAATCGTTCAAACACGATCCTGAAGTGCGGGTTCTGGTTGCGACAGACGCATATGATGAAGGTATCAACCTGCAACGACCTCCCTGATGGTCAATTGGGACTTACCATGGAGCCTAAACCGCATTGAAAAATGTTTCCGACGAATTCACCGTATAGGTCAGATTGAAGTGTGTCACTTATGGAACCTTGTAGCTGAAAAGACAAGTTAAGGCGATGTTTATCTAACACTCCATGATAAGCTGGAATAGGCACTCCAAACACTTGGAGGTTAGGTATTTAATGTCCTTGACAAACTCTAGTGCGATGGTAAGCCACTTCGAGAGCTACTGATCCTAACATTCCGCTACAGTAGACATCCCTATGTGAGAGCCAGACTAACACAGGAGTATCCAATGCCTTTGACCGTAACTATCTTCAGGATCTGCTTGAGGAGAAGGCTCTTGACATGATGAAATGGACGTAAGTAGGGTTTACCGATCCGTGAGAACATGGAGCGAGCTGAGGCCAGCAGGCTCTAGCCACATTACATTGAATCGTTTTTCCTTAAAGCGTTCCAACGCTTGGGATGTTCTGTGAAAAAACGTGAGCGTCACCGCTGCGAAATAACTCCCATGCGTGTACAGATCCTAAACCGGGACCGAATGATTGGGACAGGAGAGCGTGTACTATCGAGGTACGAACGCATAGCTTTTTGGAAGTCTCTTTTTGCTCCTCAGGGGCAACAGCTTGCAGCTTTTGTTTTTCCCGGACACCCCCTGCTTGCTGCCTGCATAGACCTCACACTGAAGAGAAACCGCGACCTTTTGCGCCGTGTACGGTAATTAAGTAGACGAAAGCTATTTTAGCCTTGATACCCGCATTCTTTTCTACTTGGAGCATTCCGTTCAGGACGCTATTCGCCACATTCAGATGAGAGGAGGATCATTTCCAGAAGGAGGCTGTATGTAGAATTAGATGCAACAGGAAAAACAAGGCACTTGTACTTGCAATATGCACCTTACCTTAACTATCGGCCCCTCAAACCTGATGAGCCTAGTGTAGAAGAATTTCTTGCCGGCCGGAATGTGCCTGGATAAGCAGATAAATGGAGTAAAAGGCACAAGGATATACAATTCTCATAGTAGTGCCTATAACACCTTACAGAAGTTTGTTCCCATCAGCTGGAACTAATAGAGAAGACAGAAGAGCAGTAAAATGATAGACTGACACATTACAAAATGCCTGGAAGCAGTCGATGAAATTTATCTTAAGGCATAATAGATAAGAAAACCGTGAAAAAGGATATTCATACATGGACTTGAGCACGTAAACTAGTATCCAATGAACATTTGAAGAAATGAGTAAATTTATTTTGTGGCTGTACTTCCTCCTTTTTATTTAGTAAGTGCCTTTATGGAGGCATCTGATTTTCAATTTTTTCCATTATATCTAATTTGACAGTTTGATTTTTATGTTCCGACATTCTTCAATGTACGAAGATTCAAAATTTGTTTGCCTATTTGGCTATATTAGTCATTGAAAGTTGGCTTAAATTTGAAGCTACTTTGATATTGAAAAAATTGTTAACTTTTTTGTGTACACCTGCGGAAAGTTGGTTCAATGAAATTGATGAAATTTTCATTGTTTTTCCAAAAATGGAGAAGAACCAAAAAAAGTCAAAAAGATTCAAGTATCTATGCTCGCATATGCGTCATCTTTTTCCTTTTTTTGGTTTCTCTATGGTTTTATATACAAATACTCCTAAACCTCGAGTAACAGGCGTACATCCATGATTCTCTGGTAATCGGCAATTTACGCAAAGAGACCTTTCGCACTGATGACAATTGAACGCTAGCCACTCTATCCTTTCCCCACAGTATTCACAAGGCATTTAACTCACCATTAACAACTAATGAGTTTATACGGCTTTATATCCTTTTTCTGTCCAATAATACTTCTAGATTTAGTCAGTTTCGAATATATTTATACAATCGCAAGCTAATATATAAAAGTTGTTTAAGGTAATGAAATACTAGATTATGGAAACAAAAAGGACTCCATTTTTATTGTAGGTAAAGCCAGTTTACTGTTTGTATCTTTGGAGGAGGATTTCGATAAACTTCTAATTTTCACAAGTCTTTTGATGTACCCTTTATAAGCATATGGCATAGTTTAGGGATTTATTGAAATCCCCTATACATCTGTGTTGTCTAAATGAGTTCGAATCTAATGAGATTCGGAAATATTGACCATACAGATATATGCTAGTATACGCGATATTCTTCTGGTAAATTAGCAATTTTTACGGGTACCTTCGGAGGGGATATGCAAGAAATCGAAGTAAAACCTACCCAGATTCTCATAATATAAGGAAGTCTTAGGAGTAAGATAACTGATTATCTAGTTCAGGATGCTTTGAGGGTCGTAAATGAAAAATGAGATATTGAAACCTATTAATTGTTCTCAAAAGGGACAAAGATGAAATTCTGTATTCACTGTGATTTCTGTTTAAGGGCAAAAAAGGCTTTATTCATAGGGATTGTATTTCGGTCGAGCTGTACGTCAAAATAATTGGCTTGATGCTTGGCTAATAGGAACTTCTGATATTAGAGAACAATTAGTGATCAGACAAAACAGATCATGGTAATCTATTTAGATGTTGTTGTCAAAGACTATAAGGTCTTTCTAACCAAATTAGTGATCAAAAGATTTCATCCTTGATCACCGATCCTCTCTTCTATGCAGATGAGGAGCTATTCAAGTATTATGTTAGATAATTAGATTTTCATCACACTTGGGATGGGAATCTCAGATTGATGAGGATGAATAGGTTAGAAGTAATTTGCCTCCAGAGAATCCTAAATTTTTACGTAATCAGTGAAATGAATCCTGTTGGATGTAGCTCCTTTGGAGCAAATATGGGGGAAAATTATGCTCTGAAGATAACAGGATATAAGGAATTTCCCAGGATCCGAAAGTTATTAAAAACCTTGGAAAAATTCCGGAAAAGCTAATCCAGGCAAATCATATAGTATAGAAAGGTTCCAAAATCTGAAGCCAAAATGCCTGAAATGGTGACGGCCGTAGATGAGAGGTAAATTTCAGAAGGGCTGCAGAAAAATCTATGAATTTCAGAAACAGGATTAAAAAAGCGGATAATCAGGATAATAAATCCATTCAAAGTTTAGATTGAAATTTTTTAAGGAGAGTGTTATTTTGGTAGAACCGTTAGGCAAAAGAATTAAGCGCATAGCATGGGGAATTACAGGTTCAGGAGACCAGATGATTGAGACTTATAGTGTTCTTGTGGATATTAAGGAAAAAACAGGTGTTGATACAATGGTTTTCCTTTCCAAAGAGGGGGAGACTGTAA
This sequence comes from Methanosarcina sp., assembly GCA_003164755.1. GTDB lineage: Archaea > Halobacteriota > Methanosarcinia > Methanosarcinales > Methanosarcinaceae > Methanosarcina. Next base: position 187,011 of record PLUB01000023.1, read on the forward strand.
TGAAATGGTACCATCTGTGGGATAAAATCCAGGATGATTTCCCTAATTTCAAAGTAGATGCAGGTCCAAACTCCCCATTCATTGCAGGCCCACTGCAGATGGGCCACTACGATTTCTTGCTAATAGCTCCTGCAACAGCTAATACCGTAGCAAAGATCGTTTACGGGATTGCAGATACCCTTGTTACAAATACCGTTTCTCAGACTGCAAAGGGAAAGACACCTATCTTCATTTTGCCTGTAGACCAGAAGAGGGGGACTGTAAAAACTGCTGCACCTAGTGGCAGAGCTTTTGAGCTAACTATGCGTGAAGTAGATGTTACAAACTCAGAAAAACTTGCACAGATGGAAAATATCACAATACTCAAAAATCCCTATGATATCTACGACATCTTTGGGCTTGAAGGATCTTCAGAAAGCATAAAGGAAAAAATTAGTAAACATCCGAAAAAAAGAAAAAAAAAGCTGGAAAATAAAAAATAGGTACTAAAAACCTTGAAGCAAGAAATTTTTTGATATTTTATAGGATTACTAAAATTTACCATTAGTTCTATTGGCAAGTGAATGTAATCGATCAAAACCTAGCAAATAATAAAAAGTGTCTTCTTAATAAGGGAATGTATTTAGATATAAGTGGATCAACTTTTTTAAATGAGAACAGTAATTTCATGATTTGATAAAATTTCATTGTTCTTTCAAAAGTGGAGTAAAACCGGGACAAAATCAAAAAATTCTAAAATAGAGGTAGTTGGTAGGTTAAAAATTTGAGGAGGGTAAAGGTACGAATAGCGTATATCAGGATGTATTAGAGGAATTAAAAGATCTTGAATCTTTTGAAGAAGCCATTGGTATAGCGATCAGTAGGGAAAAAGAGGCAAGGGAGTTCTATCTAAATAAGGCAAATATAATGGCCAACCAAAAGTTTAAGGAACTTTACGAGTATCTGGCAAATGAGGAATTGAAACACCTTGGCTGCCTTGAAAAATATCGTGACACAAAAGAATTACCAGTCGTTAGTGCGAGAGTTCATAACGGTCAGTCTTTTACTCCTGAGTTCAATACAGATCGAGCAAAGGGGAATGAAATCATTTTTGGAGATACAGGTATTCTTCTTGCAGCTATGAGACATGAGAGAAAAAGCGAGTATTTTTATTCGGAACTGGCAAAAAGGACCAAAGACGATATCCAAAGAAATTTTTTCGAAATGCTGGCAGTATATGAGAGAGGTCACTACGAGTTAATAGATAATTATCTTGAAGAAATAACTAGTTTTAGAATGCAGACCTAAAAAAACTAATGACCTGTGAAAGTATTAGTGAAGAAAGAAAATAGGTGGAGTAGTTGAACTTCAAAGAGAGTTCACTATGTAGGAGCAATCGAATGGAATGATAGGAGCTTACAGATTTATCATCACCCTGCGAGACAATTCCGATTTCCGTCTTGTCGTCGGGGAAAAGGATAACCGTGTAGATAACATGAAACTTATTTTTGTAGAACAGACAAATGAAAAAATTCTCATTGAAAAATTGAGCATCTGCAATATCTGCGAATCACTGAAAACATTAGCATAAAAATCTTGCTGCATTTCCGAAATGCAGTTTTTAATACTATCTTCTTCGAATTAATCGGTTACTCATGGAAATGACCAGGAATTATATCGGTAATGATATTTATCCCGAAATGTTTTGTAGGTAAACAGAATAACATTCTTTCGTAAGTTGAATAAAAACTAAAATTAATCTTTGATCTTCTAATCCATACCATACTACTCAAAAACGCATTTTCATACATAACACTCAACAGGGAATAAAAGTTGTATATAATATTGGGGTTTATATATTTTTTATCCACCTGATTCTATCAATTTTAATGGATTGTATAAGGCATAATGGAGAAACTTAAGAAATATTTTTTAAAATTTTTAGTGGTAAGAATAAATTATAAATAAACATACTGAGTTAGTTGAATCCAAATAATTTGCTCAAAATCGAGTTAAAACATTTGTGAGGCAAAAAAAATGGCCAGTTAATCGTTGAGTTGATTCTACCTCAATATGAATCTTTTAACTAGATATTGTTATAAATTATTTTATGGGCAAGACTACTAAGGTTCAGATAGAGTGGGACTTACGCATTTGAGCCTCGGTGAGCTTTGAAGGGTCACTGGTGTTCCATGCCTCGTATTACTTACCCTTCCTTTTTGGGGTTTAAGGAGCCCAATGAAGTGAAGGGCAAGTGTAGACTTAACACTACCGTTTTTACCTATTATCCCTATTAATTCTCCTTTTGTATCGTCAAATTCACGTCCTCAAGTGCAGGAGTCCCATCAGGATAACTATAACTTATTTTCTCAAGTCTGATCATGCTTAATCAAATTTTATTCTCCTTTGTTTAAGTTCTCCTGAATACTCCAGGATCTGACACAAATCAAAATTTCGGTGTCTACACCGCGCTGCAAGCCGTGGAGTATGTTCGTGCTATCTTCTGGGTATAAATGAATTATCCCAACTCAAATATTTTCATTTGCTCATATGATTCTTTTTCTTCCAGTTTTCCCTAATTTTCGACATAGTGTTAAATTACATCATAAGTTGTGCCATAGTTCCAGTTCCAATGTACTTTCCATATCAATACTCAGTTCATAATCTCATAACTGTGTTTCAATTTCAGAGTATTCTCTGAAGGTTCTTCTTGTTGTGATACTTTTCATGATCTGCATCACTTTTGAAGGAAAATATTTTGTTCCGGCACCAATGAAAAAATGCGCATGATCACCATCACTGCCTATTAATAGAATTCAAAAACAGTACCTCTTACCAATTTCATTGCAGATCTTTTTCGAATAGTTGATAATGTCATTATTTGGGGAAAATTTTTCCCCAACCATTCATAAACAAAAAAATACCAGATCGTTTGTATTATAGTTAGCATTATTTATAGCCCTTACTTCTATTTTAAGTGCAAATATGGCTTGAAATAACCAAGTTGGGCAATGTGCGTGCCTATTAGCAGCTCCAATGCCCACACCAAGCTGCGAGATGATTGACTGAAATGAACCAAATCATGGACTTTTAGATTTCATGCTTAGGAATTATGTAGGCTGTAACTGCTGTTTTGATAATATATGCAGGCAGAAAAGAAATGACATCAAGAGCAAGAGTTTTTCCAAGATACAAGTCAGCCACCATCATTAAACGGAAAGCTCCACATGCAGAAATAACCAGCACTCCTGCGCTCATATTAAGAGCATTAATGAAAAAACTGGATTTGGCACCATTTCCAGTCTTCCTATAAAGTTTTCCTATCATATAGGCAGCCAAAATAAAACCAAATATATACCCACCTGTGGGCCCAAGAAGCACTCCTATCCCTGAACTGCCTCCTGCAAATACGGGGAGCCCTACAATACAAAGAAGCGTGTACACTATCATACTCAGACTTCCCCATTTGCTTCCCAACCTACTGCCAGCAAGTAGAACAAAGAAAACCTGTAATCCTGAGTTTATTAGTATTTGCTGAATAGGAGTTACTGTATTTTGTTTGCACACTTTTTTTTCTTTTCATTTCATTTTCTAGATTTTTCTAATTTTTGCTTGTGAAAGTCTATCAAAGATTGTATGGTCTTAAGGGGTAGATGAACATAGGCCTCGGTAGAAAGTGAGGTTGTAATATAACTGAAACTAGCATATATATTACTTAATCAGTTCTCAGCAGTAAATATCTCGCTTTAGGACTTACATGATTGACTTGAGAAATAAATATCTTTAGGCATCAACTGTATGTAAATTAATTTTGAAACACAAAGTATAAATGTACTTTATTTTGGGCTTCGAGTATGTACGTCCTAAACTGTTAGTCATTAACCTCTATGTGATAGATATCCACTAAAATGGTGCCTTTATATTTTTTTTGGTTTTTGGATTGATTGAAGCCAATTACAGTGGAATTAATGTTATATTCTGTCAATCCCAGCTCATATTGAAAAGTCCCATAAAATATCAGGGTATTATTAACATGATCAAGTTAAATGATTTTGCATTGTTTATTATCCTCTCCAGAAAATCATTCTTATTTTTCAGGTGGACTTCGCTCGTTCTCTGAAAGATAATTATATATATATCTTATATCGCTATTATGGATACTTCACCTGAAATGCAGATTCAGTAAACAGTTATATGGCTGAATTCTCTCTGGGATTGTATAATGGGCGCGTGGCCTAGCCCGGATATGGCACCAGCCTCCTAAGCTGTGAATCGGGGGTTCAAATCCCTTCGCGCCCGTTAATTTCCTTTATTCTGCTTTCTCTAGCTTCTACCTTAAATAAGTACTCTTCAATCGACTATTACGTTCTAAATATCGGGTATCTATTAGTAGAAGAAATAAATTTTGCTAAATTGGGGAGACATGTTCTGTAGTCTATAGGAAAATTTTTTATCTGAGAAAATAGTAGTTTCATAGCTTTGTTCAGTGGATTGTAGAAAAAGTAAAGTCAAGAACAGTATCGGTCATGGGAAACTACAATGTTACTTCAGAGGGAAAAGTAATTGATTAGGAAAGCCAGGGTAAATGACGTTGTTGTAATGAGGCAGATTATCAGTATTTATTCCAAGGATGAGCTCATGCTTGCCCGTTCTCTTAGTGAGATATATGAGAATATCAGGGATTATTATATATATGAGATCAATGAAGAGGTTGTGGGATGTGGTGCTCTCCATGTGGTCTGGGAAGAGCTTGCAGAGATACTTGCCCTTGCCGTGAGACCTGAATTTTCAAGAAAAGGAATCGGTACTAAGCTTGTTTCGGCCTGCCTTGATGATGCCAAATACTTTGATATGAAAGAGGTCTTTGCTCTTACTTATGTGCCTGAGTTTTTTGCGACTCTGGGTTTTAAGGTAGTGGACAAAAATTGTCTTCCCAGAAAAATTTGGTCCGGCTGCATAAGATGCTCAAAGTTTCCAGACTGCAGCGAAATTGCTGTCCTGAAATCAATTAATTCCTGATCTGTTCCAGGAATATTTTTTTCTATGTTTCGTTTAATCTGTATTTCTTTTTCGGACTGATACATAGGTTTTGAAATAAAACACTTATTTTGTCAAGATCAACTTTCTATTACAATCTTCTGCATTATACCTTAACACTTACAAGCTTACTAGTATAGAGAACCACAGAAAAATTTGATTTTAGTCAAGCTTGATCTGAGATGCATTTACTGGGTCAGTAAACGCTTTGATGCATATAGTTGCATTTGGTACCAATGATGTTAGGTCGTACCACCTAATTCCATTACTACTTATAAAACTTTTTCCAGCAGTCGCGTTTGCATTGCTACTATAGCCCCGGATGGGTTTTGATATTGATATCGGGTAAGTGTATCCAGGGGTTGTAAGCTCCAATACTACGGAGAAATTTTGGCCAGCCTGGAGATTAGTTCCAAATCTCAGGGGGATTGTGTGGTAGCCGGTTGTTGGAATTGTTTCAGTCTGCGTAACAACAGGATCATATATACTAGTAGGGTTGGATCCCGTATTATTGTAGATACTAATCGTATAATTGGAGTTATAGATTGGTGTGTAGAAACTTACAGCTTTGAGAGTTTCGTTAGATCTTGCAGTAAAGACGCTGGCACCCCTAAATGTATTGATGGAATTTCCTTCTCCTAATGATCCGGTCCATCCAAGCGGATCGTGTTGGTAGATGTTTGTATAATCATTAAGTGGTTCAGCACTGAAGACTGCATTTTCACCCTGTTTTCCTAAATTGGAATCATAATAGGAGATGTAAAAATACCCATTATCACCCCATTGTGGACCCCAGCTATTTTTTATGATGAATGCTCCATCTCCGGGTGGGGTTTTGGAGAAATTGTTTCTACTATAAGAATCATTCCAGCCTACAATGGTCACAGCGTGATAGGAATCTAAAGTTCCATTATAGTAACAACTATGGGTATTTTTGTTACAACTAGTGGTATTGTTGGAATCTATATAAATTGAAGTTCCAACCCCGCCATACTTCATAATTGCCGTTTTTATCTCCTGATTATCTGTAGAATTAGTCCTAAGTGCAAGATAAGTTATATTTTGTACATGTTTTTGTATAGGGAGTCCTATTTGTGAAGTGTATACCTTAGGATTCCATGAATCATCCTGGCTGTTCATTGGTCCTGTCCAGCTAGTCAAATATGCACTTGTCATTAAATAGTTCCCACCGCCGTTTGAACGGCGATCAAAACCATTTGTGTAGTTTTCAGAAAGAAGGTTTTTCATATTCTGTTCTGAAAAGTTGTAGTTTTGTCCCGGCATAAGATTTGATTCAAGGGATCCGTAAGTTGCATATATCCAACACGTAGCTGTATGGTCCTGGTTTTTTACAGGGGTTACTTTGTTCAATGTCCGCAGATCATAGGAAGCCGGAATAGGTGTGCTTGCTAAAACATTTAAGCCGGGGTTGAAAATATTTTTGAGATAACTAAAATCTATAGGAGAAGGTGTGATAATTGCTTGATTGTACCTGTTATTTTTTATGTACTCGGTCAATTTAGCATTTTCTGGTGCAAGTCCAAACTTTGGAGAAAGTTTAGTTTGATTCACAATATTTTTGTGAATATTAGATGACATGTTTTCTTCTGAAAATTCTGTATATGCCATAGCCATCGATGAACTTATAACTAAGAACAAAATCAGAACTTCAATAAAAATGGATATTTTTTTTATTACAGATACATCAGTTATTATATTATGATTCGTTTTCATTTTTATTACCTTGTACATTTATTTAAAATTGATATGCAAATTCTATTCACGTTTTTTTGATTTTATATAAATTGGCTTATTCTAAAATCTACTTTACCTTTCGAACTTCCCTAGAGTCATATATTAAAAATTAAAAAGGAGTATCATCTGTATTTGGGTGCAATAGCGATAAATTTTAGAACTTATTAATTCTAATAACTCTAAATATTAATGTCAAAATATGTTATTTACTTGTAATGCATTGGTTTAATATATTAATGGCAAACTATATAAATTATGTGTAAATGTATATGTTGTATAATTTTTTTACTTTACTTTTATTTTTGTAGGGATTATATAATAGCTCTACTCTAAATATTCTCAAGATAAGAATATTCTTCTTGCTATAATTTTTGAAAAATAGGGTATATATTTATGCATAAGATCCATCTCTAGACTAATGAAGACTAGGAAGGACATGGTTATTGATAGCTAAATAAATAAAGATATGATCATAACTAGCCGAAACGAAAGCTATAAAGCCATAGTATAGAGCATGGATAGTTTAAGTGTTTTAAAATTATATCAAATTAAAAAAAAAGGGACGAATTGAATGTTGAAACAACAAGTTAGTAGAATAAATAAGATACTGACTATTTTGCTGGTAGTCTTATTTGTAGTGTCATTGACAGCTGCAGCATCGAGCGCTGATCCAGATCACGACCAACGATCATGGAAGCCACGATCATCATGGAAGCCATGAACATTGGTGGAATCTCCATGGGGGCCATAAACACAAAGATGGAGACAACGGCCATCATTGAAACCACGATCATTGGTCACTATCATCACGATGACTGTTGGATATGGAATATTTACCATATCCTTTTTCTTTCACTGCAAAAAAGCATAGTTTTGAACTAATTGTTATGCTAACAAAGTTATCTTTCTATTCTAAATAATTCTATGCATAGGTTTTTTTGTACCAAAACATATGTATCTTCTCATTTTCCAGCTAAAATCACCGAACATTTTGACCTGATTGTGCAGAAAATGCCTATTTTTTATTAAAATGTATTCTGTATTCAAAAACCAAAAAGTTACTATGTTTATCTCGCGAAGGATAAAAAAGAAATGAAAATTAAGTAACTATTCGATCTACAAATAGAATTTTTTTAATTTATTCAGATTAACTGCTTTATTGTACCAAACTGCAGAATTCTGCAGAGTGATCTCAATTGCTTTGTCATATGCTGTTATTGCTTCATCATACTCCAAGCTTCTGATTCTGATGGGTTAATTTCAATTGCTCTAGCATATGCTTTTATTGCTTCATCGGAATCACCTAATTTACTTAAAGTAACTGCTTTATTGTACCAAACAGCAGAATTATGTGGGTCAATTTCACTTGCTTTGTCATATGCTGTTATTGCTTCATCATACTTGTTTAAATTATCAAGAACAACTCCTTTACTGTACCAAGCTTTTGAATTCTGCGGGTTAATTTCAATTGCTTTGTCATAGGCTTTTATTGCTGCATCGGATTTATTTAATCTATTTAGAGTAACTGCTTTATTGTACCAAGCTTCTGAATTCTGCGGGTTAATTTCAATTGCTTTGTCATATGCTGTTATTGCTTTACCGGGTTGATTTAATTGGCCTAGAGCATCTCCTTTGTTGTTCCAAGCATCTGTATTTTTTGGGTTAGTTTCAATCGCTTTGTCATATGCTTTTACTGCTTCATCGGAATCACCTAATTTCGCTAAAGTTACTCCTTTATTGTTCCAAGCATTCGAATTCTGCGGATTAATTTCAATTGCTTTCTCATAGGCTTTTATTGCTCCATCATATTTTCCTAATTTGCTTAGAATGTTTCCTTTTTTGTACCAAGCATCTGAATCCTGCGGGTTAATCTCAATTGCTTTGTCATATGCTTTTATGGCTTCATTGTACTTTTCTGAGCTCATTAGCTTGCTCCCTTTATGGGCCCAAATATTTGTAGACTGTGTCGCGCCTGCAATCCCTACTAAACAGAATCCCATTAAACAAAAAATTACACAAGCAAATCCTATTTTGATTGATTTTCTTTGATCCATTTTGTTCTCCAACTTAATTTTTTTTCTTTGAATATAACAAAATTTAGCTTCCATATAAATCTAAAGTCGTTTATTTCTATTGTTACAAAGTCTACACGTGATTTATTCTTTTCTACTTACACATCCCATAGATCTTATCAATAAATTGATACTCATAGAGTATTGTCAAAAATAAACGAATCAAAAAACCAAAAAGTGCTGTAGTAATGCTGAGCAAATGCATTTGTGGGTTGTATAGAAAAAAAAGTCAAATTTCAAAAAAAGAAATCATAAATAAATTTATACAATATGACAATCAATATTACTTCGCAGAACAGATTAATAAAATCCTTGAAGTAACTAAGATATTGTTGATGTGTGCAGCATCAGCAGTATTTCTCAAACCAATTAATGATAAACTTTGATTTTCATAATGGTTAACTTGTTTAAAGCTAGGATCCATACCATATAGTTCATTAGATTGGAAATGAGTATTGGTTGAATGGCCTTTTACTAGGTATACTATTTTTGTTTCAATATCCCACATTTGACAATTTCTATATCCTGATAGCCTAATGAAACTATCAAATGTCGTTGAACTATACTCATACTTAAGCCCTCAGCAATCAAATTCTAACCACTTGGATTTGTCATTATTTTTTGATCACCATTATTATATAGATATAGAGTTACAACTAAATATTCATGACCCAGTGGGGTCGCTTTTGGGCAATTTGTTAGTACTCGTCCATCAACTCCTACCTCCATTCCAACACCTGCTCCAATGTCAAAGCAAAAAAGATCCAAACAACGTTGAGAAATACTATTTGCTGAGAACTAGTGAAAATATTTTCATAGACTAATTTGCTCTAGAGATATCAGTTTCGATATATCTAACAGTTTTTTTATTTTTTTTGATATAGCTTTTAATAATGTCTTTTGATCATTCTTATACATCTCTCCTGGGAAACTAAATGGTGTCTCATTTTCGAGATTATAATATAGGCTGCCCACTGATTAAATTTAGGTTATCTAGCGCTTATAAATGTAAACAAAGGATAGGCCACTGATAGGCTCAAGGTAAGGTTTTCGTTTGATGGCAATGGGAAATGTATTATAATCCCTTAAAATAGATTATAGGGTCTCAAACGGGTTGATTATTCCAAAAATAAGGGTGATCTTAGAAAATTGGGTTAAACTTGACTCCTTTAATGGGCATCAAAGGAAGTTTAATGCATTTTTAGCCTTTACTGGGCATTTAATCGATAGAAAATTGTACTTCCTATATGCTATAGAATCATTGAGTTCTCAAAAATATAGGCAATGCTCATGGAAAACTTTCATTTGATACTGAAGTTTTTCAGAGGAAATTATCATATTCAGAACTTATACTGATTAAATATAGTCTTTAATATGAAAAGTAAAGTATATTACAGTTCATTGGTATAAGGTATTTCCATTTGCCTTTGAGGTGTGAAGAGCATAAAATGGTTAGACTATTAGAATAGCCTTTATTGAAAAATATCAATATGTTACAAAGTTTATGTATGCATAATCCTGCTGTTAAAGTGTCTGGGTTTCCATCATTTCCATCCATTTTTTTCCCCGTTTAGAGACGTGCCCCGATTCTATTTTACAGAGCTTTTGGGGTTCCGTTGCAATAAATCCTTTCTAATGATACAATAGA
>PLUB01000049.1 GCA_003164755.1 Methanosarcina sp.
TGAAATCTTGTTTTACCACCTTTCATGTTATTCAATCTATCAGCCCGTCAATTTTAAAGAAAGTACGCTACTATATACGATTTATTAGTATTTATATGTTATCATCACTTAATATTGGTAATGGTAACTAACAACATTTTTCACAATTGAATAATTGGTTGTGGAGAAAATTTCGATGGGAGAAATTTAAAGTGAGAATATTTTGGAAATAGAACCAAAGAAAATGAGGAATATAAGAAAAGTGAAAGGGAAAACAAATAACGATAAACTGACTAATGACTAAATAACAATATGATCTATCTTCTAGTTTGTGTGTTTGTCTTTTGTTTGGAGTAATAGAATAGGTGATCTACTCTATAAGAACAAATTAAGAAAAAAGAATTGAAAATAAAAGAGAATAATTCATTTTTCCCATGTATCACTTATTGTGACTTCGGCAACACATGGAATATCCTTCAAAAATAGCGCTCCAGCTTTCTCCATTTCAGTTTTTACAATTGCTGCTACTTCTTCAGTTTCTTCTGCCTTGCTCTCGAAAACAAGCTCATCGTGGACACAATTAACGAGTTTCACTCCTCTAGGCTCAATAATTAAGAAAAGATTACCCATTGCTATTTTCAACATATCAGCGCAAAGACCTTGAATCGGAAGATTCTTACATTCACGCTCAATGTTACCTTTCTGCACGTTGTATTTCTCTTCTGATTCTGCCGAAGGTTTATCAAATTTGAAAAGTCTTCCTGCTTCAGTTCTAACTTCGAGTCTATTGAAGCCTTTTTGACTTATTGTTTTAAGATAGTTTGTTACATCAGGATATAAGTTTTTGAAGTCTTCGACAAATTTTGCCACCTCATCTTCCGTATAATCAATACCTGTTTCCAGCTTCAATTTCTCTTTTAAAGACCTTTTCCCCATACCATAATTTAAACCAAAATTAATTGATTTTGCTATCCCTCTTTGTTGTTTAGTAACCTGATCCACAAGCACTTTAAACATGACTGCAGCTGTATTCCTATGTAGGTCAAGACCTTTATTATAAGCATGAATATATTTTTTATCTTTAGCTTGTTGACCTATAATTCTAAGCTCAATTTGAGAAAGATCTGCAACTATTAACTTATTCCCAGGCTCGGCAATGAATATAGTTCTCCACTCTTTAAACCTGCTCGGTTGCTGCTGTAAGTTAGGCTTTCCGCATGTGAATCTACCGGACTTTGCGCCATACTGCCAAAAATCGGAATAAACTCTGCTGGTCTTAGAATTTATAAATTCAGGTAAAGGTTTAATGAACATTTTAAGTAACGTCTCGGATTCTTTAAAATCAGCTAGATTCTGAAATATAGGATCATGCGAGTATTTTGCTCTTGTTTTTTTATCTGTTTTATCAATGTCATATCCTTTATTTTGAAGAGCGATCTTTAGCTGTTCAGGACTGCTGAGATTTAATTCTCGAGGAATGAACGAACCATCTAATTGACTTTGTTTTTCAAAAATTATCAGTTCTTGTTGAAGAAAGCCTTTAGCTTTTATATACTGCTCCTGAACTGAGACTTTGATCTCTTCAAACTTCTCGATATCTACATGAAAACCAGACAGCTCTAACCAGACCACTGCAGGGATGCATTTCATTTCAATATCAATTGTATTTTCAAGCCCAAGGAAAGCTATTTGTGCTTGCTGCTCTTCATTATCTCAGGCAAATACTGTAAATCATTGAGAGCATACTTTTCTTGCTCTGCTGTTAGATGTTCACCTTTTTTAAATCCTAACTGCTCAGACTTATCAAGAGTGACACCGCAGTATTTTAATACTAAATCTGCGAGAGAAGCACCCTTTCTTCGTGCAAGCTTACCACCTGAGATTACTATCTCTGCCAAATATGTGTCATATACGTTGTAAAGAGTGATACCATACTGATATTTCAAAAACTTAGAGTCGAATTTTATGTTGTGACCTACAGCTAAACTTCTTTCAAGCTGGGATTTAAGAGCCACGAGGGATTCAGCAGCTTTAATTATCATTGATTTGTCTGATGACGTCATTAATTGCAAAATCACTAGCTCGGAAATAAGGGGATTTAAGCCAGAAGTTTCAATATCAAGAAAAATAATGGGCATTAAATCCTCCTGTTTTTCTAGAATCCGAACAGCTTCTTCCACAGACACTATGCTCGATTCAAAACTTTGAACATAATTTTCCAATGAATTTTCAAGAATTTTTTTTAACTTCTCCAATCCCATTTCATTAAGGGTTTTTTTCCCAGCAGGAGTTTGACAAAAGTCAGAAATTACTTTAAAAATATCAATTTGCTGCCCATGGTAACCATTTCGTAGATAATCGTGTATGCTCTGTATATGCTCAGAGTTAACTATATCATGTTTCTCAGACTCACACGTTCCCAACATCCCCAAATTCCCAGACTCACAGTACGTATTTAGGGTACTGTGAAGTTCGTGAGTTTTTATATTTTTAGACTGTATGATTTTGTTACTTAGATAGATATTATCCAACTGTGTAAAATTAGTCAAACTCACGGACTTCACACTATCAACTTCATGTGTTGTGAGCTTGGGAAGTTCGTTAACTTGGAGATCTGAAATCATTTGAGAAGTTGACTCTGTGCTTCCAAATTTGATTTCATCACAGCTTTTTAGTCGGTAGTAATGAGTTGATTTATTGTTTTTCGGATTCTTTTCAATAATGACTTCAATTGGTCCACTTTCTTCCATTGTTGCAATTGAACTCTTAAATTCTTTTGATTCTAGCCTGACTTTTCGAAGTAAATCAGTATGATTTGCAATTCCTTTGAACTCTTTTAATGCTTCTGTTATTTTATCGATTTTGTTATTTTTCGGATCTACTGTTAATAGATTATAGACATCACAGAGAGTTGGTAAAAAATAATCTAACACCATACTTGAAGCGATTTGAATCGAATCTAGACATATATTTTTAGATACTGTGGATTTTCCAAGTTCGATTAGAGCTGCTATTTTCAGGATATAGATTTGATATCTACTCCAAGCAGCACCCAGTAAATCCTGATAAGGCATGTATTTAATTTTTTTAGTAGTTTTAATGCCTACTTGATTGTAATAATCCATGGCTTCGGGATCTATAGTCATTGAAAAAGGTGACATTTGTGAGAAAAAGTCATATAACTTTTTAGTTCTGACCTCACATTTACTTTTTTCCTCAATATCCTCTGGTGTTCTCATACGTGGTAAGCGTTCCTCAAAGTCGTATGTAGGCGCCGCAAAAAGGAATCTAAATCCATATCCACTGTCAAAATCAGGAATGGTCATACTAAGCTTGTATTTAACGAATGTCGTACCATACAGCTTAGTGACAAATGGCTCTCTTATCAGGTAAGTTTTAGGCTCTCTTTTTCCTCCTGATGCTAGCCTTTTTTCATGACTTTTGCAATCGTAAATTTTACATTCAAATTCGAAGTACCCGGAGTTATATTTTTGATTCATTTTCTGGAACAATGTACTTACTTCATCATACACCATAGGTTGCACAGAATTGAGTGCCAGTCCTTCAACATATGCTTCCATTGAAGGTTCTGTGTCTGTCAATTGTTCCGGCATCGCGTACGATAAGAGTTCCACAATAAAATCTATGATTGTGGATTTTCTCGAAATGGAAGAAATTCCGATAAATTGGGTCCACAAATTAGTAAAAACTCCATTAACGGTAGTTGAAAGATCAACAACAGGTTTTCTTTGTGTACAAGAAGAAAGTAAGTAAAACGCACCTAAGATTTTATATTCTTGGTATCCATCAGTCATTCTATCAAGATATTTAATAACTTGAACAATGAAATGATCATCAGGTAAGTTAATAGTTAAATGCCTAGCAGCAAAACCTTTTTTTAATAATTCAATTTCTTCAAAAGTCATTTCTCTAAGTTCTTCTATATCTTCTGTGTTGGTAATGAAACTAGTTTTACCGGTATAAACTTCAGTTAAACCCCTCGTCACTTTTTCAAGAGCATATTTTCCACACCTATCCCATTTTTTGTTGTAAATTTTTGAAGTTCTGTAAATTCGATCTATTTGCTCTTTGTTTTGAGTGTAGAATGCCAATATTCCGCAGTATGCTAACTCCACTTCAGAATGTGATGGATAATCACTAATATCTCCCGCATCTAATTTTCTAAATTTGTCTCCATTTCGTGCAGAACTTGCTAAGTTCACTATGTCTTCATCATCCATTATTGGAGACTTGATTTTATTACTGTTGCCACTAGTCTCATATCCTTCAAACCATAGTTGATAATAAACATCTATACACTCTTGAGCTTCATTCACAGTTTTTGGAGTTTCAGCGATGTGATCTCCTGTAATTGCAAAGAATCTTTTATTGCAATACATCTCAACATTGCCCTTCTTTTTCCCATCAGCAACAATATTTCCCTTACAGAAGACATGTGCTCCTTCTCTGGATTGTGAAATTTCAGCATACGAATTGAAATGTTGAATTTCAGTAAAAATCCCTTCATTCCACTCTTTAGATGTACTGCCATCTACTGGAGAAAGAGAATCCTTCCTTATATGATCAAAATCCACAGCTACAAAACCTATATCTCTTGTCAAAACAAACCCTATTCCGCTATAGATGGAAGAATCATACGCTGTGAAAACCCGTTCATAAGTGGTCCAAGTATCGGATTTTGTGGTATCAGCTTTTTTGCCGCCAACTTGACAAGGAACTTTAGTTAAATTTCCATCTCTTTTTTCTAGTTTCCACAGAACCCAATGAGGAATATCTTTCATTTCCTGGGGAATATTTTCAGGATAAAAAGTGGACATGGCTATGCCCTCCTAAAAACTATTAAGAAGAGATTATTATTTTCCCGAGCTTCGCAACATTCAGAGCACAGTTTTATCCTGCAGGCAGATGACTGTTTTTGGCAAGGTTTAATGAAAGTTCGGGCAGTCATTTAGAACCACCTGGGCCTTGAAAATGCGGAATGTGTGATCCATATATGGAACAGTAACCAGTTCACTGTATTGAAAGCCATATAAATAAAGGGCTTGTTGTAGTACAGATCAAGCTGAATTTGTTTTCCTTTCAGCCAGACACTATATAATACATATAAAAGTTCACAGAAGAACTCAATTGGGTTGAAGGACATTTTTTCAACTCCCGTAGTGGCAAAAAGAAAAGAGAATCATATACAGAAGGATTAAAATAAGGTAAAGTGATATTACCTACAGTCAGACTTTTCCAGTCGGCTTACTTTCCTTTGCATGACTCAGGGTAATTATAATACCCTACTTTTCTTTTTAGAGCTCATTTACTCCTGCGTTAATAATAATTCGGACTGCTATTGCTCTATTCAACGGATCCATACTTTTCCTCATATGATCTAAAATTTCAGGATGTTCAGAGCATGTTTGTTTTACCCATGTGAAAAAGGATTTATTGTTTGATATCATTGTATTCATGCCATCACCTCTTCTTTTAGTTGGTTGGTGTTGCGCCCTCGGTTTCTTCAGAGTCTTGAAGGGCCTGTAGAACCGAGGTTATTCTTAGGCTGTGGTCATCTAGCATTTCTATTTTCAGTGAATCTCCCTTACCTATATCTAGATTTTTTATCCAATCGACAGGTAGAGGAACTAAAAAAGAATAGCCTACTTTTTGGATTTTTCTTTTTCCAAAATAAAAAACCATTTATTTTAACCTCAAACATAAGCTATTGATACATATACAATAAAAGGATTTCTAGGTTATTAATAACCTATGTTATTTATTTTCCATTATCAATACTCTATTTTAAACGCATATGCTATAAAATATGTTTAAATAGTATTCACACATAGTATAACACATGGCAAAAACGAAAGGTGACCACCTTAAACATAAAGAAGTAAAATCTAGCATCCTGGAATTCATTTTAAAAAACAACGG
>PLUB01000089.1:0-3888 GCA_003164755.1 Methanosarcina sp.
CTAAAAATTTAATTCCTTTATCCATCCTCATTACTACAATTTTCCTTTTCTGTTCTTCATTCAGAAGTTCCCACGTCTGTGTCATCGCAGTCTGTATTATTGGACCTTTTTTTGAGTGTATGCATGTTGCATGTGCACTTACTGAATAATCAGGCATATAACATATTTGTCTGCCTAGCGGCAACAAATTTTGTCATTAATTTATCACTCAACTTTTTTCATGTACATCCTTATACATCATCACAGGATTGAGGTTCCACCTTCATTGGCGGTATGCAACAAAAGACAGCAAACTGATCGATAAAAGTCTTCCGGAAAGTCTTATTCGCCGGGGAAAAAAGATATCTATCATCATAGAAGTATCTTCATGTTTGGGAATTGTCTTGGTTGCCCTGAATATCCTCTATGGATTGGTTGTATATACTTGTGCCCCTCTCTTTCTCTGGTTCTGGCTCACAAAAATTCAGTAAAAATGTTCTTTTGCTGCAGTGCTCCCGCCGTTCATGGTAGTCTATCGGCTCAATTTTTTTTCACGATTGGGAAATGCCACTTGCGGTCTCCGAATGATAAACGAAGCGTCGAGATTTTTTAGCATTCTTCTGGCCATATCAGCAGGAATACCTATCGCCATCATTTCTGGAGGAAGGGAATGGTTCTGTGTGGGATCCTGCGGGCCTATGAACGCGGTGTCTTGAGGTGTTTTGGCAGCAAGGCCCGCAGGGAATGTGATATATGTCGAACAGGCTGATCCCCATGGAACGATTACAGGGGAGAACGGGTCGTCTCGATCAAAGTGAATGAGTGCCGCCATGTTTCGGATTTGTTCGGCCGTGCCAAAGCAGCACAGGGATCTAATGGCAGGCCCAGGATCTAGAAGGGTTTCACATGTCTGAACGACAAGATATTTTCCCGGCGGATGGATCGGTCCCGCGGACAAAGTGCAACGTTCTACAAGCTCCGGATCTGCTTTCAGGTATTCTGCTATCCCGCCACGAACATCTTTCCTGCCGGTCGATACAAAATACTTGATTTCATCAGGTACCGGAATATATCCCACATGGTAGAGCCCACCGAGGCAGCAGTTTTCACTTGTGTCTGCACTTACATAGATCGCTGATACCTCGTTTCCTGTGGCTATCTGGTACATGGAAACAGCAAAACACCGGTTCACTTCGGTCATCGGGAGAATACTCATCGGCAGGACTTCCGATCCGTATATCACAAGAGGGCGGGTCGAAAGCCTGAATGCTGCTTTCAGCCTTGCTCCAATTTCCCTGAAATCTGTGTCTGTCATTGATACTACACCTCATTGCTCTGTAACGAGACCTTTCCAAATCGGGCCGTCGAATACACCATCTTTTGCCTCCTCCTCCATTTCCTCAAAGAGCGAGAACGGTACAGCAAACGTTAACAGTTCACCGGGATGGTCTTGCCCACGTTCGCCCTTGCGGCAAGGTCAGTGTATCAGAGTACTGCCCGAGGATGCTCTTTTTTTGCTTCATCGTACACAAATGCCCCTATCTGCTGGCAGGCCGCCATTGGAGGAACCCGCACTGGATCAGTACCTTCGCGGATGGCTCCAACCAGCGTGACTAGCCCGGTTATTTGCAGCGGATCTGCAATAAACACTACAACGACTGGACTTTCACCTGGCTTCACTTTGCTAATGGGTGTGAAGATCACGTACTTTTCGGCAATGTTCGTTATCGGCAGGTCTGCTGTCATGAACCTCTTTGCCTTATCCGTATTTCTGTGGAGGCGCTCACCATGCAAAAACTTATCACGCTCTCGCTCTGGGATATGCTGTACGGTAGTGCAATAGGTCTCCGGATTCTTGCTACTCTCTACACCCTTCACAAAGAATGCAGAAATGAATTCGATACCTGCACCGCCGAATGCATCGTAGTAGCCGTTTCCAAAGCCAAGCCCTGCGCAAGCACCTGGGCAGCCATAACTCTCCCGGTCTAATACGGCGGTCTTTCCCTTCATTGCAACTTGTGCAAAGAACGGCATGATGCATGAATGTCCGTGCGGTTTGATCTGGAGTGCTCCTTCAGGTTTTGTATTACTCCAGAGAATTGCCACAGGTTCATGGTCAAGCCTGAGTTTTTTTGCAGTTATCCTCTTCATTCCGTTCACCTGTTCATTTCATCCAGTTTATCTGTAAATACCAGTCATATTCATAAGCGTACCGTCTTTTGTTTTATTTCACATGCTGGTAAAACTATGCTCCAATATACCCGTGAGTAGCCCCGTTACCCCTCATATATTCCTTGAGGAATCAGTTTCTCTTTGGTATCCTAGCCCTCGTTAAGAAAGAATTGTTAGTGGCCCAACAGTTCCGTTTCACCATGGTTAACGTGCTTAATCTTCATTATTTATATTACCATTACCATTTTTATCCTGTTATTAGAGTCGTAGGAGGCGTTCCGCGTTTCCATGTGCTATCTTATGCTTATCTACAGGGCTCACAGGAAGTTGATCCAGAAAGTTGCGTGCTTGAGCCATAGGACTATAGGGGTAATCGGCAGAAAACATTATTCTGTCAGCTCCGACCTGAAGATATAGGTTGAGGAATGTGGGAGTAAAGTTGAAACCGCTGAATGTATAGTAAATATTCTCTCGGAAATAGTCTGCTACCGGATGGTTCAGTTTCGTTATGTTTGGAGATAAAACTTTGTCTATTCTGGGCATCATAAACGGAAGAGCCTCTCCCATGTGGCCAATCACTACCTGAAGGTCCGGAAACTGATCGAAAGCTCCACTGAGGATGAGGCGGAGAACATGGACTGCAGTTTCGATATGCCAGCCCCATGCTGCTCTGGATAACCCGTCTGTCACTTCTGGTGAAAAACCTGTATAGTAAGCCTCAATNNTGAAACCATGTTCATTAACCATGCGCTCCAGCTCTTCGGCAGCAATGTCTGGAGCAGCGGTCGGTAGGGTGGCGAATCCAGCGAAACGTTTTGGATAAAGCTGCATTGCCTCTATGAGATAGTCATTAGCTTCGCGGGTTAGCTCTACTGCCTCGGTCACGTCAAGTTGCTGCACTGAGGGGGCGGTTAGAGACAATACCTGCACGTCGATATCTGCGGCATCCATTTCTGCGATTCTCTTATCGCCGAGATCGGATAATTCTTCGATAAACTTCCCATAGCCAAAGTGCTCTGTCGTCTTGGCTTGTTCATTGATCTTTCTCCCCAGACCATCCAGAAACGCCGGGGTAGCATAGTGCTCTTCAAGAGTGATCGTTCGCATCATTTCGTGATTACTAAGTTGAGACAATTTTTCTAGAGCTTTGTTTTCCATAATCATTATTCCTTGTAAAGTCCTTAAATAATTTCTTATTGATCTTTGTTTAGGAGAACTTTAACATCTCATCACCCACCAACCAAAGAATCTAATACCCATACCGAGGATAGCCTCTTAAGTGACTGTATCCAACTCTTTATTTGGATAGAAAGGAAAGTAGAAAACATGAAAATCAATTTTGAAAAAGCCGTTTCATATATTGGTACCTTATATGAAAACGACGAAGCATCTAAAAAAAATATATTGAAACGACAGAACTCAAAAAATTCGGAACAATTATAGATAGCGACGTTTCAAGAATGATGCAGCTATTAATACGTTTGTTACGACCACAAAGGGTTTTAGAAATTGGAACAAGTATAGGTTATTCAATAGTATCTATGGCTAACGTTGTTAAAGAATCCGGCGGCAAAATTACTACGATTGAGTACAATGAGCAGTCAGCAAAACAAGCCATAACAAATTTCAAGCATGCCGATATTGCTGAACTTATTGAGGTAATAATAGGGGATGCAAAGGAAATAATATCAACTTTTCAAAAAAGGTTCGATTTAATATTTCAAGATGTCGGAGATA
>PLUB01000089.1:3898-4070 GCA_003164755.1 Methanosarcina sp.
CACTTGAAGAATTCAACAAGCTGATGGCTCACGGTCTATATTTAAACAGTACACTACTTCTTATTGGCGATGGATTGACTATAGGCATCAAAATAGGTTAACAATTGCCCAGGCAGCAGATATCTCGCAGAAAAGACGTTTTACACATCCCTCATGATTAATCGATTGCATG
>PLUB01000014.1:0-4212 GCA_003164755.1 Methanosarcina sp.
CATCCCCTTTCAGAGAGAAGTTTACCAATATTAGAGAAATAATTTATGCAAGCATGGATAGTTCTCAATTATTTGGTTGGTTTCATTTTCAAAATGAACTTAGAGACATTTTTTGATTTTTTTAAAGCCACAGATAAATAGAATAATGTATTTACTTTATTGAAAAATGAAAGGGGGACATTCTATCAGTATTTTCTTTATCCAAAACTCGACGAACACAGAAGAAATAAAAGAATTTTCCTTACCTGAACTATTTCAAAAACTCTCGTCGAATGAAAGAGGGCTTACTGATTCAGAAGCAAAAAAGCGACTTCAAATATGTGGGTCTAATGAAATCGTTGAAAAGAAAATCAGCCCTATTATCAAATTCTTAAGCTATTTTTGGGGGCCAATTCCATGGATGATTGAGATCGCGGCAGTGTTGTCAGGAATCCTTCATCGGTGGGAAGATTTCACAATTATCCTTGTGCTACTGATGTTAAATGTCACAGTAAGTTTTTGGCAAGAATACAAAGCTGATAATGCTATTGAACTACTGAAACAGAAATTAGCTTTGAAAGCACGGGTACTTCGGGATAATAAGTGGCTTGAAGTCCAAGCTCGTGAAATAGTACCCGGAGATATAATTCGCCTCCGTCTGGGGGATATTTTCCCTGCGGACGTTAAACTCGTTAGTGGAGATTACCTCCTGGTAGATGAGTCTGCTTTAACCGGGGAATCTCTTCCTGTTGAAAAACATATTCTGGATATTGGTTACTCCGGTTCCGTTATTCGGCAGGGTGAAATGGATGCACTTGTAGTTGGCACCGGAATGAACACCTTTTTTGGAAAAACTGCCAAGCTTGTAGAAGACGCCAAAACCCAGAGTCATTTTCAGAAAGCTGTCATCAAAATCGGCAATTATCTGATAGCTCTTGCTCTTATGCTCGTAACTCTTGTATTTATTGTAGTATTTTTGCGTCATGAAAGTTTACTGGAGTTTTTCCAGTTCGCTCTTGTATTGCTTGTAGCAGCAATACCTGCGGCTTTACCTGCAGTTCTTTCAGTAAGCATGGCAGTAGGTGCAATATCCCTAGCCAAAGAAGGAGCTATAGTTAGTAAACTTGCTGCTGTTGAGGAAATGGCTGGAATGGATATTCTATGTTCAGATAAGACTGGGATAATCACTCAAAATAAACTAGATGTTGCTGAATAAGCCAATTTGATGATTTTTCAGAGAAGGATGTGCTTCTGTTTGCCAGCCTTGCATCTCGAGAAGAGGATAAAGACCCTATTGATAATGCAGTTATTGCCAAAGCCAGAACTGTCAACTGATTTTTTGAGTTGTTAGTCAGTTACAAAATAATTGCATTTAAACCATTTGACCCAGTTTCAAAAATGACAGAAGCCACAGTAGTGGATACAGCTGGTAACAAATTTACAGTAACAAAAGGAGCGCCTCAAGTTATTTCATCTCTTGTAGATAGCAATCAGATTTCTAAGACCAAGCTTGATGAATACATTAATAAATTTGCTGTCAAAGGGTATAGAGCCTTAGGAGTTGCAAGAACCGATGCTCAGGGGAAATGGCGTTTTGCAGGCCTGCTGGCTCTCTACGATCCTCCTCGTGAGGATTCGGCAGAAACAATTAAAACAGCACAATCTATGGGCATTGATGTAAAAATGATTACTGGTGACCATCTAGCTATTGCCAAGGAAATTTCTAGACAAGTAAACCTAAATCCAGATATTATGCTTGCTACATCGTTTATGAACTTGTCTGATAAAGAAGCAGAGGAAATTGTCGAAACCGCAAATGGTTTTGCTCAGTTATTCCCGGAACATAAGTATCGTATCGTGGAACTACTGCAACACATAGGTCATATTATAGGTATGACTGGAGATGGGGTCAATGATGCACCTGCCCTGAAAAAAGCCGATGTCGGGATTGCTGTTGCCGGTTCTACAGATGCAGCTAAATCCGCTGCAGATATAGTATTTACGGAATCAGGGCTATCTACTATCATTAATGCAGTTAAGGAAAGTCGTAAAATATTCCAGCGCATGAACAATTATGCCCTTTATCGTATTGATGAAACAATTCGCGTATTACTTTTCATAACTCTTTCTATTCTCGTTTTAAATTTTTATCCTGTTACTTCCCTGATGATAGTTCTGTTAGCACTTCTTAATGATGCACCAATCATGACTATTGCTTATGATAATGTCAAATATTCTGATTTGCCAGAAAAATGGGATATGCGAACATTATTAAGCATGGCTACTATACTTGGAATTTTTGGAGTGGCTACATCATTTGGAATCCTTTACATAGGTCTAGACATATTTCATCTAACTCATGAAGTACTTCAATCTTTTATATATCTGAAGCTTTCAGTAGCAGGCCACTTAACAATGTTTGTAGCAAGAACAAAAGGTCACTTTTGGTCCATTAAACCAGCAAAAATCTTATTCATAGCTATCATAGTTACGCAAATGATTGCTACTCTTATTACAGTTTATGGATTTTTGCTCCCGGCAATGGGCTGGAGTCTAGCACTTTTTGTATGGGGATATGCTCTGACCGCCGTTGTCATAACAGACTTTTTGAAAGTATATATATATAGATTACTTGGCCATACAGAATGAAATCTCAAAAATAATGTTAGATCATAAAACTAGTTTAAAATCATTTCCAGCTTACTTTTTAAGGATTATTTCCATATTTACTTTATAGGGATTATTTTGATTTTCTAGTTGCTTTTTAGCTTTGCAAAACATTTGCAAAAAATATCTTAGATTTACGGAGTTTTTTATCCCTAAACAAAATTACTTTTCAAAGATCATATATCACAGTAAAGATAGCTTTCTATATCCTAAAAATATTCCTTTTAGTTTAAATTCATCAACTGATAGAGATTCTAACAAAAGAAATATACACAACGTCTCCAAATTCATTTTTTTGAACAATAATAACAAAAATTTTCCTGTTTGTTTACTGAGTTTATTAATAAACAAGCTTATAATGATATCTCCTGGATGATCTGTTTTTAAGCCTGAATTTTACATTTCTAATATCAACACTAAATTCAACCTGACTTGTGTACAATTAGGCTATATAACCAATAGTATGTTCCAACCTAATTATCTTTGTTAACTAATTAATTTTTATATAGGTCAATTTCCCTATTTGTTAGTTGGTGATCCCTATTCATTCATCCAGTTTTTCAAAAAGAGCAGGATAAGTCTTTTTTAATGTTATGAGGACCTTTTCTTATAATTTTGTATCAAGGAGTGTTTTTACTTTTGAAAGCTGGTCAATTTATAAATGCCGAGCTGCTTCAAAGTTAGCTCCTTCAAGATTAGTTCCTCGAATATAATTTTTCTCTGGAATACCCATTTACAATTATCTGATTTCGAATTTAATAAGTATTACTGTGCTAGGAAGATATCTTCTGTTCTTAAGAATTTAGTTTTCAAAATTGTATCGAATTATAAAGACATTTCTAGAGCTCGAAGACCAAATTGATAGAATTGATCTGTATGCAACTGTTTCCTTAGTTCAGCTGCGTAAATTTGATCATAATAAAAACGGACCTGAAAGACTAAATGGATTAGATATAAGCTAAAAACTTAGTGAAAGGCATACCTTCTCCTACTAATTTTGCATGTATTAGATGGCAGATCGTTATATGCTTCACAATCTTTCCAGTTTCTAGTTATTTAAGGCGCACTTCTTGTACATGATGATATCACTCAAAGCAACTGCTTTAATATTTTCTTTAAACCAAAAAGGATTTTATCCTCTAAATCCAAATGTAAAATGAACTCAAGCTTGCGCAATTGAACTGAAAACAATATCATACAAGATCAAAATGTCTAAATAATTATAATTATGATAGGTCTGCACATGCTTTATTTATTCATCAAATACGCAAGTCCTAAGATATGAAATTATTGAATTTTATTGAAAAGGGGACTTTAAATGAGGAAGATAACAGAACAACATCTTATCAATGCGTTTGGAGGAGAAAGTCAAGCATATATGAGGTATGTTCATTTTGCAAATCAGGCAAAAAATGAAAAACTTAATAACTTGGCTCGCTTGTTCCGCGCAATCGCTCATGCTGAATATATACATGCAGGAGACCATTTCCAGGAATTAAAACATCTCGATGGAGGATTTGTCGCAAATAGCATGGCAGTTTTTGGTCCGGGTAATTCCGAGAAAAA
>PLUB01000014.1:4270-6322 GCA_003164755.1 Methanosarcina sp.
GCATTGAACGACAACTTTACTGCATTTAAATAAGTGTTTGTCTTGCATCTGCTAACTCTTACTAGGTAAGTTTCCGTATACTAAGGATTCAGATGACATGCAGACCAATGTTTCCAGAAGTTTCGCATTAGGTCATTTCTGGGTCGCATCATTTGTTCGGATCTCCAGTCATAGATTCAAAAATAAATCAATTATTTGGTAGATAATTCATTTATTAATGGACAGGTTCAATAATTTAGGTTTTTGAATATACTTTTAATCTATATACTATGTGTTTAGCCAGTCATGATCATTTATGCGGTAAGAAGGTTACAACAAAGGTGAGCAAAGAATTATTGGCGAATTAAAAAATGTGATCAAAGAAGACTTTGGAAATGTTAAAGGGGTTTAAAAAGTAAACATGATTCTCGCGAAGAAAAAACAGAGGTAAATCGAAATCCTCCAAGGATTGATCACAGAAGAAAAAATTAAAATTATGTTCTATGATCCTAATTTGACAGGTTAATTTTTGTGTTTAAAAGATATTTCTATATTTAAGAAGAATAAAGAAGTAATATTATGTAGGATTTATGCACTTGAGATCTAAACTAAAGTATAAATATCTTCTGCAAAAACCGTTTGAGAACTGTTATGTATGAGTACTCAACAGGCACGGTTTGCGACGGGCTCAACTCTGAAGGTATAAATTGTAACCAGGTTGCAAAATTTGTGATTTGTTTCCTTCTGACTTTGAATTCTTTAAAAAAACACACAAATGAAGTCTTCAGTAAGGTATTGGAATTAAGAGTAAACGACGAAGCTCTGTAAAAGATAAAGATCCCGTTTTTAGTAAATCAGGAGGAGCGAGGGAATAATATAATCTGAAAGGTAAATGGGGGAATAATATGGTATGGAAAGATCATGAGGAGCTATTTGTAAAGTATAAGAGCAATCCTATACTTACTGCTGAAAACTTGCCATATAAGGCCTACTCAGTGTTTAACCCGGCTGCTACCATAGTTGATGATATAAACTATATTACTGATGCGTGTTGAAGATCACAGGGGCTTTTCTCACTTTACCGTGGCCAGGAGTAAAAACGGAATTGACGACTGGGAGATTGACAGACAACCAACCTTTGCTGCAGATCCTGTTAACTACCCGGAAGAGATTTACGGCATTGAAGATCCACGTATAACTTACATTGATGAGATTGGAAAATGGGCTGTAACATATACGGCTTTTTCGAATTCAGGTCCAGTAACAGCTCTTGCCTTTACAGAAGATTTCCATAATTTTGATCGAGTAGGAGCTACCATGCCGCCTGGGAATGAAAATGCTGCTATTTTTCCAGTGAGGTTTAATGGCAGGTGGGCAATGTTACACAGGCCCACATCTATTATGCAGGGTGCAAAGGCAAACATCTGGATATCATTTTCTCCATATATGAAATACTGGGGAGAACACGAGGTTCTTCTGTATGCTCGGGAAGGAGGTTGGTGGGATGCCTATAAAATCGGGTTATCCTCGCCGCCAATCTTCACATCTGATGGATGGTTAATGATGTACTATGGGATACTTCATACAACATCTAAGGTTAGTTATAGGCTTGGACTGGCCCTTCTTGATCTTGAAGACCCAAGGAAAGTGCTTCGCAGATCTGAAGGATGGATTTTTGGGCCTCATGAATTATATGAACGCACTGGAGATTTTAATGATGTTGTTTTTCCTTGTGGATGGGTCTTAGTGGATGATGAAATCCGTATTTATTATGGAAGTGCGGATATTTCTGTATCAATGGCCAGTGCAAAAATGCACGATATCTTAGAGTATATAAATGGGTGTCCTGGGGTATAGTGCCCTGAAAATACTGAGAGACAGTTTGAAGAAAACAGGAGAAAATCTACATATCAAAAAAAAGAGTAATTTAAACTTAGATCGAGGGGTCAGTTACTGAAAAATAGTAGACTGAAGATTGACTATCGAATCTGATCAAACAGAGAGAGAGCATCCATCTGGCCAGATTTAATCAATAACTCACTATCAAGATCAAAATTCATTCGAACCAATTAC
>PLUB01000014.1:6348-7049 GCA_003164755.1 Methanosarcina sp.
CAGATAAGCAAAGAAGATGCAGTAGGATAGTGAAAAACTTCAACAAAATAGGGAATCCAGGCTTTAGACAGCTGCTATAAGAGATCTATCGAAAGCAGCCTACAAAGCCCCTAATTTGGTCTTTGTGACCACAAATGTAATATCTGTAGACTTTTCGCTTAAGCCAGGATATATATAATCATTGACGAATACACTGTGGTAACATTGGATGCGGGGTATGTCTCAAAAAGCTATTAGAAAGAATTATATGACGACTTGCCAGGAATCGTGGCTCTAAAAAATTCTGCATTTAGGTCCTTGCTGATTAAAAGATCTTTATGCATCTTTTTTCTCCGCTTCTGCAATGCTCATACAGGTATCTCACGCTATCTGGGCGGTGAGACCGAAAATATGAAAAAAAGCCAAAAAAGCTCTTGATCCGAAGATTCCGCATTGAAATCTAAGAGCTTGTCTTAAAATTAAGTTCAATTCTACAATTGGAGTAAAATTTTCTATTCCAAAGTCAATTTATACTTGAATTTTATAATAATTTCCTATCTGCATTTAAGGTAAGAGACTTTTGAATATCTTCTGTGATTACTAAAAGTTACTCTTAATTCCACTATCAATTGACTGCAATAATCCAAAATCTAATGAATAATAAAAAGCCTGTAAGTCAACATTGACACTGATCCAATTGTAGAAATTGATTGAATTTTAAG
>PLUB01000077.1 GCA_003164755.1 Methanosarcina sp.
ATTGATTTTCGAGAGGTAATTATAAAAAAGTGAAATTATTGGATGTATGGATGACGTTTTTTCATATCAACTATTAAGAAAAAATTCTAAACGAATAAGAATCTTCATTCTAATTACAGCAAATTAAACTGCTGACAATGAAGAAATTTTAATATAGGACTGATACACTAGGATCAAAATCTATCACATGTGCATTTTGGAAAATAATTTTTTGCTATAGTATGTCTCTGATTTTGTAATTCAATGCGTAAGCTCCATATCATAACTTTCAACAGCTTATTGATCTCAGGAAATTGAAAGGCATACATAAACACATCTCGAAAAAGGAGAGATAAAGGATGACAAGAATGATTTTGATCTGCGGAAAAGGGCTTGGCCACACAAGTAGATGCCTTGCGCTGGGGAAAGAGTTTTTTGCGGCTGGGCACAAAGTGCACTTTGGAGCTTATGGATACTCGAAAGAGTTGGTCGAAAAAAAGAGATATTCTGCACATAAAATCCCTTCAGAAATAGTACTAGTTGGAAAAGCAGGAGCCTTGGATTTCAAAGGATCAATTGAAGCAACTCTTAAAAACAGCCAGGTTCTGGGTGGGCCGAAGCTACTTACACTTATAAAAAATATAAGCCCTGATATCATTTTCTCAGACAGCTATTATCTGGGAGCTCTGGCTGCCTTTACGCTCAGAATTCCTATATATCTTATCACCAATCAGTCAAATATGGAAGAATTTTTCAAAAACAGAGGAGTATCTCTCAGGATTCTTGGGGGAGTTGCAAAAAAAATTTACCACAAGGTTTTTGAAAAAGTAGACAAAATGATTATTCCTGATTATCCACTTCCCTATACTGTCTGTACGAAAAACCTGAGTTTGGCCCCTAAACTCGAAGCAAAGATATTTTACAGCGGCCCTCTTATAAAAGAAAAATATGAAGACGTGGAAGAAATTCCTCTCAAAAAACCACACATTGTTTCTTTAATAGGGGGGTTCGGATATAGATAACTTATTTTCAAAAAAGTGCTCGAAACAGCAAAACTCGATCCATCAATTTATTATACACTCATTTCAGGTCCTTCCTTTAATCCCTCAAAACTGTTTAATCTGCCAGAAAATGTGCAAATCCTTAGGTTTATAAAAGACACTTCCCCATACATCAAAAGTTCCGACGTAGTCATAGCTCCGCGCGGGCACAGTACTATAATGGAAGCCCTTAGCTTTGGGATCCCGATCCTGCCTTTTCCTGACAAAGAACACAGAGAGCAGGAGAATAATGCTAAAGTGATCGAGGAGAAAGGCTATGGGATGATGCCCTGGATGTATGGGGCGTCCATGGAATTGGAGGAGTGACTGGGACAATTTTCCTAGGAATCTTCGCTTCAAATGTCATAAATCCGGCAGGAACCAATGGACTTCTTTACGGCGGAACTGGGTTCTTTATCAAAGAAATCGTAGTTGTTGCTGGCGCTTCAATTTATGCATTTGTGTTTACCTATATTATGCTGATATTCATAAATCTAATAACTCCGGTCAAAGCTTCAGATGAAGAACAGCTCTTAGGTCTCGATATCTCTATCCATGGTGAAAGTGCTTATGACTCGATTCATCACTAAATTACATCAAATTCCATTTAAAACCTATCTAAAAATCGATATCCAGATAAATGTGCTACAATAAGGCATTTTTGAAAGAAGAGAATCAGTTCTGAAAAAGTGGATTAAGCGTAAAACCCCTGGATTAAAAACTCCGGAGGTATAAGCGTTATTTTTCTATTTTCAAATGTATGTCATCTATTTTATCCTCAATTTGACATTTTAATTTTTATTTTGAAAGGAGCTTTCATATTTGAGAAAAATGAATACGCAATATTATGGTCATAATATTTTTGACCCATTTTTTATGAATTAATTAAACGATGATCTTCTTCGATACTCTTTTTCCCAATTTTTGATAGAATTTTTGATATTAAATTTAATAGATTATATAAATTACAACTAAATATAGAATCTCTATAGTATGAACACTTTTTGTAACTGTTCAGATTATAGTAGCTTCGTTCCCTTAAGCATTTCTAGAATACCTTATAAACCAGCATACAGTTATATCTGATTGTAAATATGTAAACTCTAGTTTTGCAGAAAGCTACAGCAATTGTGTGGTTCTGAAAGTTCTTGCCATTTTTTGCTGTAATTAATTATTCTGATACCCTTTCTGCCTGGTTACTGTCAAATAAAGCTATCAGATCTGTAAAGGACCTAAAGATCTTTTCTTGGTGTTGTATAAACCTATCAAGCAAATTTCTTGAATTTGTTTTTGGATTCTCATCGCATTTTCCTTTTTTGAGGTTTAAATAAGTGGATTTTATCCAATTCTTTTTATGATTACGGATTCAAATCTTTCTTTCAATGCTTTTATTTGCTCAAAATCCAAATCTTGAATTTGCTCTTTGAATTCATCATTGTACTTGTGTATTTCTGTTAAAACCTTATTCTTCTATATAACATATTGCTGTTTATAATCCTGTTCAACGCAATTAAGTTCTTACTGGGAATGAGAATTGCCAAGAGCGTAAGCACATTCACAAGTGAAATAGAATTTTCATTCATCATGAACTCCATATAACATGTATATCTGTCATTGGAAGCTACATGAAGCAGTCTATTTATTTATTAATTTTCGTCTATGTTTCATACAATAGATTACAGGATAAATGAGTGACTTCTCAATAATCATATTTTCAAATTCCTCTAAATTTCAGAAACATTCTTTTTTTGCTCTAATCATGATGGCAGAATAAATTTTCATCCCCATAGGATCATCATAAAACTTAGAAATACTTTCATTGAAGATAATACTATTCATTTTTTTACAGAAGATTGCTGAAGCTAAAGAGGATTGCGATAAATTCAAATTTCGGGATGGTTGTTTACGAAATATATATTAACAATTTGTTGAAATCGGAAGTTTCTCGAAATTCTCTAAGATATAGGACCATAATGAGCTGGATGTTTCACTTATTCAGGAAAAAAGTTTCATTTAATATTCCACAGTGAGGATAGCTCTCCATCTGACTTTGATGTTCTGTAACAATAAGATTTCTAGGTGAAGTATCTAAAATTTGTTTTTTTCATGAACCTTTTATTCAACATCTTCAAGAGATTGTCCCCATTTCGCACAGTAGTTTCAAGAATTATCTACTAGCCAATCAAAATCAGTAACCATCTCAAGAGTCGCTTCTTTATGACCTTCTTGACCTCCATTTCCCTTGCCATCCTTTTTGCGAGGACTCTGGATATTGGTTTTATTTCTTCGACAAAAAATTAGTAGAAGGAGATTTACTATGTTATGATTTTATTGATTTAAACGAGATTCTAATAAAATTAATTTTTCAGTGAGTTCTTTAATTTGAGATTCAAGACTCTCAATATAAGAAATAACTTCAGGGTTTAAAACAAATAGAACAAGAATTTCTTCATACTTCATTAGCAACTAAAATAATTTTTTTTATATCCAATTTTCCTCTTCAGAGGAAAAATTGTGTATTCACTCACAAACTACTTGAATAGTTACGTTAAAATTTAAACTTATCAATGTTCAAATGTATATATGTTCATTGAAGCTCTCAGTAATTAATTCATAAATTCACTATAGAGGATTTCGATAAACTTCAGATTTTTACGAGTCAGTAATATACATGATTTATAAGCATATAAAAAAAGGTCGGGTGCTATGTAGAATCTCTTAATTTTCTTAATAGCAGACAACTGCTCCCTTCCATCGATACATAGGTCAAACACACTTCTTCTAACTCAAAGAGTTTTCTGAACACACGCATCTCATGACTCATATTTTTTACTTGTTCAAATAATACTTATCTTTTTTGCACTATAAGCAACCCATAGAGAATTGTTCCTGGAATAGGCGGATTTGTAGGAGTCCCTTTAGATATCCTTTCTTCAGGATAACCGAGTTTTTCACATATATAAAGCTCAGCCTCCAATTCAAGCTCTTTAAGAACCTCTGCAACCTCAAGGGAACCAAATTTCTCTTCAGGGAGCAGGAAAATATTTTTTCCATTCTTTAATTCCCGGATCATTTCGGCTTTTGCCAGTTCAAAGTCTCTGCCGTGAGCCGTAATCGCGCATAAGTTGGTCAAATTCACTTTATTACGGGCACAAGCTACTTGTATTGAGGAAATCCCAGGAATAACTGTATCCTTTTTCCCTGCAAACTGCCCGAGTCCTGAGAACATAGGATCTCCTGTGGATAAGACGACTGCATATGAAGGCAGGAAGTGGAGCGACTTATAGTCTTTAATTATTTTTGCTTCACAGGTTATGTACTCCTGTGCAATTTCAAGGGCTCTTTTTGGACCGTAAATCACTGAAGCCTTTCTTATTGCCTTTATCCCTTCTTCTGTAATCATGCCGGGCCCGACACCGACTCCTACAACTATCATAATTTTTAGTTCCTTTTACCTGGTTTAAATTCACTCTTGCTGTCCATGAGGATAATTCTGTCCCTGTCAATTATTATAACTCTCGCGCCTTTTCCTTTTTTCACTGCCATTTCAAAGGCTTCTTTCAAACGCGCATGTTCTGGGGTTTTCTCAAGCATTTCAACAACAGTTGCGTACTCACAGTCCTTGAGAATATCAGGATTTCCCCATTTGAGGACAAGACCAGGAAGTCCACAGATAATTACATCTCCTGATGCTGATTCAAGCCCTTTAGATATCCTACTCCCTATCATTACCACGGTATGACCTGGAAAGAGCATATGAGAGTAACGCATTCCTATTCGACCAGTAGTCAGAACCACTTTGTCAGTGCAGCGAATAAGATCTCCTTTCATCTCTCCGAGATGGTCATTCCAGGGCTCAACAAAACCTGTACTTCCAAGAATTGAAATACCACCTTCTACTCCTATCCTACTGTTCAGAGTTTTCTTTCCAACCCTTTCTCCTTCAGGGATAGAGATTGTGACTTCAGCTCCATTGAGGCCAAGTTCCTCTACTGCTTCCAATACTGCAGCTCGAATTTGAGCCATAGGTATTGGGTTTATTGCAGGCAGGTTTCTTGGAACCGGGAGCCCATCCCTTCTTACGATCCCTATACCTTTTCCTCCAATAATTTTAATTTCCTTTGCTTCCCTGGCTTCGCCCACAAATTCAAGTCCCCTGGTAATGTCGGATTCGTGATCATTATGAATCTTTTTTGCAACTGCACGCCCTTGGGAGGACTCGCTTACATCTATATAGGCTCTTAGGCCCACAGGAGTTGAGACTGATATGTTGTTAATAGTTTTCTTAATAGAAAGAACTGCGGCTTTTGCAGCGGCACTTGCTGTGGTTCCTGTAGTATACCCTCTTTTGAGAATAGCCCCATCACTCAAGACCACAATCATCCCAGATGCTATTTTTGCTTCAAGCTCTACCCTGGGTAGCTTGGTTAGGGCAATCCATTCCTTAGGGATTTCAAAATTGTTAACAGGATCTATCATGGAGAAATAATCGGAGGTTTATATTATAAATATATTGACTTGAAAATAAGTCAAAGTCTGCTCAGTTTCTTGATAAGCCTTTCTTTAATATATTACTCTTCCATTGTATTTGATGGAAATAATTATATTTTCCTACTTTTCAGAGATATACACGAGAATGCCATCTATTTTCTCAATATGACAGTAGTTTTAAAAATTAAGCTAACTTTCAATGAATAATAGTGGGCAAATTGGTAAACAAATCTAAACATCTGTGTACATCTGCATACGTCGGATCTTCTGAAGCAAAATTAGGAATCGAAATTATAAAAAAGATATAGCATCATTCCAGGAGTTGAATTCATTTTCTAGAAAGTTAAGATTTGATCATAGAATCTGGATAATGATATTTGGGTTGGTGTGTGAGAAATTATCTTGGGAATGATGCCTATTCCAATGTCAGTACTAATCTGTCATCAATTATTGTGTTAGAAATTATATTATATAAATGTTTGGAAATTTACATATTAACTCCATATGGAATCTTCATGCTGGTTGAAAAGCAATAGTAAATGGAGAATTTTTAAAATTCCTTATTCCAATGAATTCATATATAAGTATATAAACAATATGCTAATATTTTATCTCAGATAGTCATAGAAGCTGAGTACAATAAAGATATCTCATGATAAAGCGGATTTCGATAAACTCTATATTTTATCATATTCTCATAAAATGGTATAAAAATGAATCTTGAAAACCAAAAATTTATCGAAATACAATGTAGTCCATAATTATCTACTCAGTAAGAACCTTTGCCGATCAAGTAAGCAATGAAAAACACAGGAGGAAATGATGTATGGGCATGAACATAGCATGCCTTGTGAGCAAATAGACCGACATGAGAATTCCCCCTTAGACTGCAAGTTTGTGCTATTTTTTGTGACTTATCAAAAATAATTATTCCAGTCGAATACACAGCAGTATGCTACTAGGATGGACAATTCCAGAGAACCGTCATTATCTAACTGATTTAGATTTTAAGCGACTTTTGCACTACAAAATGGAACCATTTCATACAAAATCATCGTGTCTGTAAAAATGAGAGATCGCCTGGTTCTAATGAAATATCGTGAAAAATTTATTTGAGATAATAGAATAACTAACTATTTGAAATTAGATGTGCTTTGAAATTGGTATAAACCTACATTCTTTAGAAGTGTACAAATGTATAGTTTGTTTGCCTATTTACTCACTATTTATCTATTAGAAGTTAGGGAACTATTTTGCTTGAGGAAAACAAAAGCAACAGCATTTACTGTGGTTAGTATTATTATTGTAATTATCAACATTATAGCTTAATGGGAAAATTTCGATTGGCTGATTTTCTTCAACTATTGGTTATTGATTGTGTTTTTTATTTTCCATCAGTTAGTAACTAAAAGTGCCTATTGAATTAAAAAAATATAACTCAAATGATTTTTAGTAGGTTTAATAGTACAAAATTAGCTTAATTTTGAAGCTACTGCCTATTCAAAAAATAGATGGGATTTTTGTGTGAATTTCAGGAAGTGGGATAAAAGGTACTGCTTTGAGTTTGATTTGATCAGTATTGATAGTGATTATACACCTTTTAAGTTGTACTGAACCAAAATATCCTCCTTCAAGCTTGATGCAGATTATAAAAAATATATAGCAAGAAAAATCTTCAAAGAATAATCTGGGATTAAAAAAATTATTTAGTTGTGAACTGGGTAGTAATACAGGTTAAATTGGAACTTGGGATGATGTTATAGCTTCCGATGAAATTAAAAAAGATGTTGAAAATCAGAGAAACTAGGGAAAGAAGAATCTTTTAAGCGAATGAAAAGATTGATTTTGAATAATTCATTTATATCTAGGCAGATAACGCGAAAATACCCAGTTACTTGCAGCAGGGATAATACAGAAAATTTGATTTTGTAGGAATTGTGTTATAATTAACTAGATTTTTTTCAAATTTTATTCACATTTTTGATATTGAATTTGACAAATTACATGGAATGGGAAAATATTTTCATATTATGTAAAAGATAAAATAGCAACAATGTTAAAATAAAACAAAACCCATATTCATGCTCATATTTTATAGTTTTTGGATTTGAGAACTGACAAATTCAATATAATTATTACTTACATTTTTGAAGGTTGTTATATAATTTTTGATGAAAAGATAATGTTCCATTC
The DNA here is from genome assembly GCA_003164755.1 of Methanosarcina sp. Lineage (GTDB taxonomy): Archaea > Halobacteriota > Methanosarcinia > Methanosarcinales > Methanosarcinaceae > Methanosarcina. The sequence goes on from PLUB01000077.1 coordinate 7,704, forward strand.
CAAAGCGAATTTGGGTTCCGTTGCAAAAAAAATATTTCTGCATTTTGACACCATAATTTTAACCTTTGTGTGTCATTTTCTTTCTAATGAAAATGATTAACTTTCCTAATTGTGAAGGTTTTTTCTGATTTTGCACGGGAGCCAAATTTTTTGCAACGGAACCCTATTATTCATTGAAGAAACCGATAGTTAGAACCTGTGAAAATTTTCCCCCACTTATTTAGCTTTCATCCTCTCAATCCTTTAGTTATTCATCAGCACCTAAAGTGATTTTAAGTTTAAGTTCATCTTAATGAGAAAGATATGTGCGTATTATCGTTGTTTTGAACTTTTTTAATCCCTTTAGTACCTTATCTTCAGCCCATTTCGCAATTAAGAGATACAAAGCAAATATTCCTATCAAAATACCCCAAAATGTGCCGCCAATTATTCCTGTACCAACAAGATGTACTTCCTGCTTCATCTTGATTTTATCATCAGGATTGCAAATTATCCCAAAAAAGAGTAATCTGCTCTTTTTATCAGATTTTGTCAATGACTCATCTCCAATATCAAAACCTACTTACTTGCAAGTGCCCAAAAGGCCTTTCTTTTTACCGCCCCTATTTTAAGAGGAGGGGTATAGGCTCAACTTTAGCTTCTTCTATTGCTTCTTTTGGTTCTGCCTTCGTTTCCATCCGGGATTCCTTTTCTGCTTCAATACTCTCTTGGACTCTCTTTTTTGTCTGCTCTAAAACTCCTGTCTGCCAGTATAGCTTGTATCCGTACCAAGTATAAATATTAGCTAGCCACTCACGAGTTAATGGCCAGTCATCCTTATCAAATCCTTCTGTATTTTTCAGGATTTCTTTGTTAACATCAAAAACGGAAACGTGCTCATGTGATCTCACTGAAAGAGCTTCCAGGGAATACCAAACAGTTTATTCCTAAGATCCAGGAACCCGCCAAAAGAGAGTACTGCATATGCTATTCTACCATTTTCTAGATCAATAATTAGGTCTTCAATCTTTCCCAGATGTTCTCCAGTCATATTGATGACTTTGTCTCCGTTTATCGTCCTTGCGGTCAAAAATAATGGTATATCTGCAATTACTATCGTTTCAACTCCTCATACTAGCTCTATATAATATTAGGACTTATGTAACTATGGAACGATATAAAGCACATCTTCAGGACGTGCTAATAATTTTCTTTTTTCCTTCTATAATCTCTTCCGCATCAAACACGTCCCCACAAGACGGACATCATAGCATTCAAGTAAACCTATACATTTATTATAATCAATTATGAGATTCACTATTTTCACCACTTTTTAGAGTTTGAATTTAGCTTTCAATAAGCCCGATAGCCTCTTTAGTACAGATTTACAAACACTGCTCACATTCTATGTAATTATCAGGGTGCCTACAACTGCCTTTTTATCTTATCAATCACTTCAATATCTAAAACCTATGCAGAGCAAACTTCATAGAAGGCAATACCCTGCCTTATACACGTTGTACTCAATTGTTGGATACATTTCCCCCATCTTTGCAAATCCCATGGACTAAAATACCTCAAATTCCAATGTAGGTACAGGTTGGTATGTTTCGATTAGGTTTTCATTGAATTTTGATATCCACAATACTGTAGCTTCCCTATAAGGCACTGACTCATACAGTAGTACATACTTAATTGGACTAAGAAATTTAGAAATTACGCACTTAAAGATCCAAAATAAAGCACTATATATATTTTTGCCAAATTCATTATTCCAATAGTTAAACAGGTTAGATACTAAAATTAATAGGCTTAATCCTAAAACTGCCAAAGTATATTCATTTTAAGCTATGTTGTATATTTATCCTCGTAGTTATTTTAAATTAATTATACAAAAAATAGTTTATGAATCAAAGTTACTTCTGCATAAAATATTTTAATCTCGAGCAATAATTTGATATTAGTAATTATATATCTTTTTTAGCTATATTACCAAATTTAACATTGAACATTTTCTAAAAAAGCAATGCAAATTGAGTTTAGATCAAATTCTAGATTTTAAAACCGTGATATAAATTATTATCCATACCTTATATTTAAAATAGAAATTTTTTAAATGAATGTCATGACTTAGGTCATTAACAAATCTGAAAAACGATCTTTTAGAATACTACCGAGCGGCTAGAAGAAGCAGAGAATATGAACCTAAGGATTCTGAATCCATTTTGGATCAAGTACTATCCACTCTTAAATTGATTATAAAAGGAAAGGAAGTTCTGTATCTCATAATCCTTTGCCCGAGATAATGGGGGATTATCCTGAGACAGGAATAGGGGTTGTAATTCGTAACAAAATTGCGGAAAGACATGGGAGACGTATATTGGTCGAATCTGAAATAGGCAAAGGTTCAATTTTTTATTTCACTTTAAAAATCAACCTCACAGAATTTCACAAACTAAATTTTAACACATCAGACAAACAGCCAAAGTGCAGATTTTCTGTAAAATTTGCTCTAGCCACTTTAATCTTCTTTTTGATCACTTTGCCATTATTTATACTTGTTTTCTGTGCTCCAGACGGAGCCTTGATTCAAATCCATATCTAAGAACAAAATGATATTCAGCACGCAAAAATTTGACATCTAATTTACAGCAAATTCACCCCACTGAATATTAAATTTTAAGATGTTTTGTATTGAGGAAATATATGACATTTTTGTGTAAATCCGTGGAAAGTAGCAGCAAATAAACTATCAATCTTATTTTCATTCTCTATTCACCACATTTGAATTAGACAATTTGGTTTTACGGCATAATTAAGTTAAATAACCACGATTTAATAATTTTTATATTTATTTTAAATTGATTATATTACTCTTGCTTCTGAACAAAGATACTCCTACATAGAATGTATCAAGATACTACAATACTTAAATATTAATTATGTATTTATTATACTAAGTGTGTCTACGGAGTGTTCAGCAGCGCCAGCATTAACTATAATCATGAACAAGACCCGCAATTTATTACTTCAAGACTTTAGTCCTTAAAATTTAGTTTTTAAAATAAACATGAAAATAGAGTATTCAGTACATTATTGCAATTTTGAGTAAATGATGAAGCAGACGCCAGGGCTCTGCAGAGAAAAAAGAATATGTCATCAGCAAATCAGACGGAATGAGGAAGATAACATGATATTGAAAAATCACGGAGAACCATTCCAAAGATGTGAGGCAAATCCTACACTTACCTTTGAAGATGTACCATATAAGGGTCACTCAGTAGAAGAAGGTAACATTATATTGAAAGGTCCCGGAGAACTGTTCCAAAGGTATAAGAAAAATCCTATACTTACCGCTGAAGATTGGCCATATCGGGCCCACTCAGTCTTTAATCCTGCAGCCGCTATAATTAATGGTATAACTCTACTACTGGTGCGTGTCGAAGATCATAGGGGCTTTTCTCATTTTACGGTAGCTAGGAGTAAAAATGGAGTCGACGGCTGGGAGATTGACAGTCAACCAACCTTTACTCCAGACCCGATAAACTACCCTGAAGAGATATATGGCATTGAAGATGCGCGTATAACTTACATCGATGAAATGGGAAAATGGGCTGTAACATATACAGCTTTTTCGGATTCTGGACCCCTACCAGCTCTTGCTTTTACGGAAGATTTCTGTAATTTTGATCGGGTAGGAGCTACCCTGCCTCCTGAAAATAAAGATGCTGCTGTTTTTCCTGTAAGATTTGATGGTATGTGGGCAATGTTACATCGGCCTGTATCTCGCATGACTGGCTCGAAGGCGAATATCTGGATATCCTTTTCTCCAGATATGAAGTACTGGGGAGAACACGAGGTTCTTCTGTATGCGCGGGAAGGGGGATGGTGGGATGCCAACAAAATTGGTCTATCTCCACAGCCAATTCGCACACCTGATGGATGGTTAATTATGTATCATGGGGTCCGCCAGACGACATCTAAAGCAAGTTATCGACTTGGATTAGCTCTTCTTGATCTTGAGAATCCTAGAAAAGTGCTTCATAGATCTGAAGGATGGGTTTTTGGGCCTCGTGAAATGTATGAACGTAGTGGAGACGTTAATGATGTTGTTTTTCCTTGCGGATGGGTCTTAGTGGATGATGAAATCCGTATTTATTATGGAAGTGCGGATGTGTCAGTATCAATGGCCAGTGCAAAAATGAGCGATATTCTGGAGTATATACATAAGTGTCCTGAGACACAATGTCCTGATGAAATACCTAGATAGTTTGAAAAAAATATGTGGCTTTCAAATAATCCAAAAAAAAGTGATATTAAATTGAAGAGGACTTCGATAAGCATCTGCTTTTCAAGATCATTTGTGTATCATTTATAACCACATGATGAAATTAAGAGGTTTTTCGAAATCCTCTATAGTCCTAGTTTTTCTAGAGATTGTTGTTTGCATTAGCTCCTAAAAGGTTGCTC
>PLUB01000124.1 GCA_003164755.1 Methanosarcina sp.
CCGATAAAACTCTCCGAAAAACAGGCTATTCAGGAAATTATTTCTATTCGTGAAAGATATTTTGCCTTTCATTATATTCTGGCTAAACAGAAAGAAGATATCAACTTGCAGATTGAAGTGGCACAAAAGGTTTCCGAAAAAATAAACAAGTCACATAGAGAAGCAATGTTGCGAGAACAACTGAAGGTAATTTAAGAAGAGCTTAGCGAAGGTGACGGTTCTACTTCATGCAACGGAGGATATCGGGAAAGAATTGAGAACTCGAAGATGCCTGATGATTTCAGAAAAAAGGCATTATCAGAGGTGAAGAAACTTGAAATTGGAGGAAGTCATAATCCTGAAAGCCTTGTTATCAGAAATTATCTTGATCTCTTGCTTGATCTTCCCTGGGTAACGGAAGAGAAAAAGAGCATAGATATTGCTGAAGCCCGCCGTGTGCTTGAGAGCAATCATAACGGACTTGAAAAGGTCAAAGAGAGAATGATCCAACATCTGGCGGTAATGAAATTAAAAACGGAAAAACAAGGTTCAATTCTGCTTTTAACAGGACCACCAGGCACTGGCAAAACGAGCCTTGGAAGAAGTATCTCAGATGCTCTTGGCAGAAAATATGTCCGAGTTAGTCTTGGAGGTATCAAAGATGAAGCAGAGATCAGAGGGCACAGACGAACATATATAGGAGCTCTACCAGGGAGAATTATTCAAGGCATGAAAAAAGCAGGTACAAAAAATCCTGAATTTGTCCTCGATGAAATCGATAAGCTCTCATTCTCCTATGGAAGAGACCCGGCAAGTGCCCTTCTTGAAGTCCTTGATCCTGAACAGAACAACACATTCACAGACCATTATCTGGAAGTCCCATATGATCTATCTGATGTGTTGTTCATCGCCACTGCCAATTCCCTGTCAAATATCCCCCCTTGCCACTTCTTGACAGAATGGAGATGATCGAGATATCAGGCTACACTAAAAAAGAGAAGCTTGCAATTGCAATAGATCATCTTCTGCCAGATATACTGGAATAACATGGCCTTGATGCAGATAAACTTCGGATTGAAGATGATGCCTTAAAGGTAATAATCGAAAAATATACCCGTGAAGCAGGAGTCCGAGGACTTAAGAAACAGCTTGCTAGGACCGCAAGGTTTGTTTCCGAGAAAATTGTTTCAGGGAGTGCAGACATCCCTTACGTAGTGAAGAAAGATATGCTTACAGGGATCCTTGGAAAAGAGTTGATCCGCCAAGAAGAGGTCAGAAAAGAGAAGGTACCGGGAGTAGTCACAGGACTTGCATGGACGCCTGTCGGGGGAGAATATACTCTTCATAGAAGGTACATTTATGCCTGGGAGCGGGAAGCTTACGCTCACAGGCCAACTTGGCGACGTGATGACGGAATCTGCAAAGATAGCATTGAGCCTTGTCAGATCACGGCTTGCAAATACTGCAAACAGCTTTAACTTTACTTCAAGCGATATCTACATTCATATCCCTCAGGTGCAACACCAAAGGATGGTCCATCAGTAGGTATGACACTCTTTACTGCCCTGACATCTTTAATTACTGGAAAAGCAGTTGATCCAAAAATTGCTATGACGGGCGAGATTATGCTAAGTGGTGCAGTATTGCCTGTAGGTAGGATAAAAAGAGAAGGTTTTGGCAGCACACCGAGCAGGTATAAAAAAGTAATTCTACCAAAAGAAAACGAAAGTGATCTGGATGATGTACCAGAGGAGGTAAGAAGTGAACTTAACTTTGCAACTGTAGAGACTATTGAGGAGGTCTTAAAAGAAGCATTAGACATTAACATTTTCAGATCGGTTTTGTCATATGCAGGAAATAATTTTGTACCTATACAAAATATTTAAACATATTCAGCTGCAGGATAAATGTTGCATTTTTTTAGAACTGTAATATTCCACGATTCGCAGATGTACACCAGAGTGCCATCAATCTTCCCTATATAACAATAGCTTAAAGAGGATTTTGATAAACTCTATAATTTTTCATCTGCTTAAAATAGTATATAAAGGACTCCTAAAATCATAGTTTTGAAATCCGAATTTATCTTTTTAAAGCAATATTTTTAGGGTAGCAGATTTTATACACAGTTTTTTGTATGAAAACCTATGCACCATATTTTAAGACAGACGATGTCAATAATATTTAAAAAGTGCAAAAAGCATAACTGTTTTGTAGGACAGATCAAAAAAACTTATATAGCATCTTCTCTCCAATTCATTATGAATTTTGATTTTCATAATGGTTAATTTGTTTAAAGCTCGGAACATACCACATTATCCATTATATTTTTATTATACATTTTCGTTATTCTGACCGCTGAACAAATACATAACAAATATGGAAGAATTTGATATTAATTACCGTAACTTCCAATAGGGCTTTTTTATTTTTAGATTTTCAGGAAGCAGCTTGATATTTAACCTTCTGTTCTCATGGATCAATGTTTGAATGTTAATCCCTTGATTATGCATAGTTTATGCTATAAAACCTGTGCATCAGCGAAAACAATGAATACGGGAGCTTTATCGGTACAATCATTGACTAGGTATCCTTTTTTTGTAGCAAAAAAAACCGAGTCATCATTTTTTTCAGAACTTTCAGTACACTTCTATTTAATTGATTCTCTGTTATTTTAGTAAGGACTTATATCCTATCCGAAAAGTCAATTTTCCCGCCAATAAAAAATCGATCGCTGAGTCAACATATGGCGACATACGATTAAAGAAACAGGATTTATTATTTCCAATGACGCACCATTTTTTGTGGTAAAACCCATGCATCATATTTTAAAATAAATGGTATTAAAAATGTTTATAAAGTCTAATCCAATTAATGTTTTGTAGAACGGACCACAAAACATCATACAGTAAATTAGGTACTGTTGATGTGTGCATCTTCAACAGTATCTCCCTCTCCAACTCATTATGAATTTTGACGCAGACAAAATCCTAATGAAGAGTTGAAGTATCATTAAATCTAATCTGTCTGCATTTTTAAAAGCTAATAATATTTTATTTGACATGAAATTTTATTGAAAGCTAAACTGCACTGAAATCAAAGGCTCAGGCAAACGGATGTTTTGCCGAGTCTTTTTTGGCGAGTGCCTCTTCAACAGTTGGCCTGCTCTCTGTTGCACGTGTTATAGCTAGCTTTGTCGCCTCATAATTGTATTCGTAAACTTTTTCCTTATCTTTTGCATCCCACTCAATAAAGACTGAAACTATAATGAAAATATCATCTGCTTGTTCTTGAGGGAGCAGGCCTGATGATACGGAATCCATGACCGCTTTTGCGACCGCAGCTTGAGCTGGCCCAAACATCAGGGTAGCTTGTGCCACATTTTTTATCGTAACTTTATTTACGAGCAGAGTTACAGGCTTTGGTTGGACATTGGGTTCAAGAACTGCAAGAAGGGGGGTGTGCCCCTGCCTGGGCATTGCAAGAGAATTCATAAATGCTATCTCAACAGGTCCTCCTCTAGGCCCGATGACGATGTCTATGTGCGCAATTTCCGGACCGGAACCTATGAGAGCTTCTCCTATCATACTTTTCATAATATTTTTAACCAGATTCAACACCTCAACTCGATTTTGGAATATTAAACATAATACCCATAATTTTTCGACCGGGAATGACAGGTTTATCAACATGTTTTAATCAAAATATAAGATAACGACCACTGTGCTTACTACATACACATATAAATGAGTATATTATATCAAATGAACTTGTCTCAAAAATACCCTCAACCAATTTCAATTAATATCCAAAATTGAAAAATAAGAATATCCATAGATTCAAATTCTTTTTTAAGTCTTCCAAAATACTTATTATTTTGTCCTTCGTTGAAATTAATGGAAAGTCAATAGTTTTACCGACAAATATTCGGTTTCTTATATTTTCATTGCTGCATAGGTCTGGTGCTAAAATCTCTGAATTTCCTAAGTTCCATACGAAATAAGAAAAGGTTACTGATCTATGACTCATGGAACTTCTGGAACTCATAGAGCATATGGAGCTCGTGGAACATTTGGAACTAATTAAACTAAACCACAAGCATAGATAGAAAACATCAGAACAGAATCAGATTTAAAGCATCGGGTTAATAATCTAATTAATTATATAATTAATATGTTACTGTTGTTAACTTCATTTTGGTAGATATTATCTCCATGGATAATAAATAGGGGTTGGTCACTTAATATTCAGAGCAATAATGACATTTCTTAAGGTATCTATATTGCCCTATTTCTATTTTGAGCCTTCTGTAATATTTATTATTTTATCCTGGTTGAAATTAATAGAAAGTAAATCGTTTTACTGACAAATATTATTTTCTTATTTTTCCATTGATGTAGAAGTTTTAATGTATAAATAGGTTTGATGTTTCTGTTTTATCTATAAAATTCAAAGTTATTTAGTATCCTGTTTGAGTTTTGACATTTCTCATATTTCATAAAGGTACTGTACCGATGCAACGAGTTTGTTGTAAGAAATACTATATTAATTAATATAGTCTGTCAAATTAGGATGAAATAAATACAATTTGTTGAAATCAGCGGTTTATAGAGATCCTTCTTAGTGTAAAAAGTGTGAAAACTTGATAGTTGCCTACAAAGCAGGCAAACATATAAGTCCGATTTATGCTTCCAAAAATTTTTTGATCTCCGTTATATCTGGAAGTTCATGAAGTAGATACATTTTGAAGAATATTACTTTCTGTTCCTCATCAATAATTATGTTTGCTCTTTCAGAAACTCCTTCTTTTTCCCTGAATATTCCATACTTTCTGGCAACTTCTCCATGTGGCCAAAAATCTGAAAGAAGTCTGATGTGCGTAATCCCCAGTTCCTTAGCCCAGGCCCTTTTTGAAGGAATGGGATCCACACTAATGCCAAAAGCCATGGTATTCAGTTTTGTGAACAACTCATGTTTTTCCTCAAGTGAATTCATCTGTTCTGTACATATTTTAGTCCATGCTAATGGATGAAACGATAGGAGCACCTTTTTGCCACGGAAGTCGCGGAGATGCACCTCATCTTCCTTGTGGTCTCTTAACCTGAAGTCCGGAATTTCATTCCCTATCATTATCTCATTCATCACAGATTCCTCAAGTTTTAGTGAAAATCATTTGCTATTAATAATTATCTATTATTAAACTATTAACGTCTTTGCAAATATCAAATAGTTGTGGTGCAAAAATCTCATAATGTATAAGTAAAAATTTGGTTGCAAAGCAAAGAACATAAAATACCGCTAAATGCAAAAAAAGTATTAAAAATTATGTCCATTAAAAAACTTACTTGCTATCTATTTTAATTTAGAACGTCTAAATAGAGTTCTATAATTTCTGATTGACTCTATACAATTTTCTTTGCCACAAAAAATCGAATTTATCGGTTTACCAATGCATCGTTTTTGTGATAAAAACAATGGATTATAAATGTACATCCGATAGAACTTATTAGATTGAACTGAGAATCAAAATCATTATATCTAAAATTATATATAAGTTAAGAATAATATAACAATTATTTAAAATAAATATTTCTATTGCACTTGATTTTTGATTTTAAGTGCTTAAGCTTTAAATTAAAAGTATATAACTGTATGATAATCTACATTTCTTTACTTTTATTTTATTCTTATTTTTTTTCTTTTTAGCTGCTTCTGCTGCCGCCGCAGCTGCCACTGCCACAGAAGCTATTACCGTTGCTGCAACTACCAACAACAAAACAGCCAGTATATCTTTAATTCTTTTTGTCATAGAGACATTAACTCCTTAATTTATTATTTTTTATTCAAGCTAATACAAATCATATCATATAATTGTATAGTGATTATATTATAAATACAAAGTTGACTGCTACTTTTACACCAACTGATAATATAGACTATGCTACAGCATATGCAACTGCTTTGATTAGTGTAATAACAGTCTTTCAGCAGGGCGCAGCTCTTACAATAGTAAAATCAGCATATCCAACAAGTTATGATGATGTAGGATAAACTATCACATACACCTATAAGGTAACTAATACGGGGGATGTGGATATCTCAGCACCTATCACTGTTACAGACGACAAGTTTGGCACAGTACCTATACAAAGCAGTGGTACCCTTAGTCCAGGTTCAAGCGTTACAGGAACAGCTACCTACAAAATAACAGATGCAGACATTGATGCAGGTTCTGTAACCAATTTAGCGTCTGCAACAGGTCCATTCAATGGAAAGACAATAACTTTATCCAATAGTGTTATTGCGGTAGTTCACTATGAACCGCCGACTCGTAAATTATGGCGGTACATTAGTCCTTTGCGGTGGTAGTCCCCTATGGTCTATTATTTAAAAGTTTATAGTCCTAAACATATATTTTGTATACATGACTAAATCTGTTGATGATATTCATTGTATTGACGCTGGCTATTTAAACGCAAAACAGAGATTGGAAAATGCACATATTGGAAACGAAAACAAAACCTCGATTGAAAATTTTTCAATTGCCCTTCGACGGGAAGGAGCCGCAAAAACAACAACCATATGGTACTTGTACTATACAACCTGGATGGTGGAGCAACTTCAAGCACTAGGATTTAATGAGAGCTTGGACAAGCTGGACCTGAATACTTATGATAGGTTACTTATTCCCTTTGAAGATGAAAGAAAATTATCTTCCAACAATATCATAAATTATAAAAAATTGATTAAAAAGTTTTTCAGATGGTCCACAGGTGGTAACTCTCCTAGATGGGTCATGGATCTTAAGCTAAAATCAGTTGAAAGCCCTGTGCAACCTTCTGACATATTGACCAAATATGAGCTCACCCGACTTTCTTGAAGGCTGTAGACATCCACGGGATAAAGCTGTCATTGCTGTTCTTGCAGATGGCGAAATGAGAGTTGAAGCTCTGCTATCCTGCAGGGTTAAAAATGTGGATTTTAACAAATATGGTGCGATGATTTACCTTTCAAAAACGGGAGTTAACAAAACTACACATGCAAAGGGGCTACCACTTACTTGGAGCACGGGATATTTGAATCAGTGGCTTGCAGTTCATCCTTTCCACGAAGATCCAGAAGCTCCCTTATGAATTACCCTTAACAAAAATAAAGAAGCTGCAAGTTATAGAACGATTCGAAAAATGATAAAGACTACAGCCGAAAAAGTAGGCATCAAGAAACATGTATACCCGCATTTGCTATGACATACAGCTATCACAAACTGGATTTTAGATGGTCTTAATGAGCAGGAAATTAAGCACAGAGTGGGCTGGAGTCGGGGCAGTACTCAAATGTTCAAAATTTATGCAAATTTCACGGATCACGAAATTAACAATAGTATTTTTGGAAAATATGGGCTCAAAACTGAAGACAAAAGACACGTTACACTTACAAAATGCCCACGGTGTAATAATGTATTAAAATCGAGTGATAAATTTTGTAGCCAATGTTCACTGGTTCTCGATCAAGCAACTGCTCTAAAACTAGAAAAAGATAAAGAAAAACTAGATTTGTCATTCTTAGAAGTTTCCAGTGTCGATCCAAAAGTTTTGGAGAAAATAACCCTCGAAGTCAAAAAACTCCTAAACAAGTAAACTTAAAATATGACTATAATATTTTACTCTTTATTTCTGGTTATTGGATACCATAGTTAGTATATAAAACAAAGCTAGCCATATAAGATATAATCGTTGTTTATTCAAAAGTGACTTTATTTTTTTCAAACAAATAGAGTATATATATGGTAAATAAGTCTGTATATTCATAGGCTATATAATAAGAAAAAGTAGAATGTTTCAACTAAATTTGATCTTTGTACTTAGGATGTAAGTTTCCAAATGTACAAGTATATATTTTCTTATTTTTTTAAACGGGCCAATACAAAGTCGTGCATATGGGGGAAATATTTACTAAGTTCTTCTGTTAAAGTGTTTTCAAATAGCATTATCCATTTAAGTTTGGAATTTCTAATGGGAATATAATGGGAAAATAACGGGAATAATTGGGAACTATTGGGAATATGAATAATGTAAGACACACTTATGATAAAAAGTGTCCATTAACGAACAATCATAACAGCCTAAGATATCTCATTTTTCTATTTATGGTTGTGATTTAACTTAATTAAGTAGATTGGCAGTATGTAGTTTTGGTTCTGTGAAATTTCAAATTTAAAGACGCTAGTGGGTTGAAAATTATATTTAAAAAGAGCCAATTATTCAGCTAGCGAAAAACATTCTTAATAGTCGCCTTCACTGAGATTAATTGAGCAAATTTCGATGCGCTGATTTTTATTTTATCATTGCTTCGAACTTGTTTAATCTCTCTAGTGCCTATTTTAAGCCCATTTCACGAAGAGAAACAAAGCAAATATTCCTACCAAGATACCCAAAAATGCACAGCCAATAATGACTTTAACTATAAAATCTACTGCTTGCTTCATCTCAATTTTGTCATCAAACATGTAAATCACAACCACTTCCTGGTCAAAAGTCATCAATTACTTAGTTTTTTGTATTAATTTAAATGATCAGGTTGATCTTAGATGTCAAAAAGGTGATCTTGTGAGCTGCAGGTGAAGAAGAGTAAATGCCTGCAGCTCGATAGTAGGTTTGCTTGAAAGCACTGGAAACCGTTGAATTATAAATAGATTTTAAAGATTATATATTAGTATGAATATATTGTCCTAACTTAAACTAATTAGTACTTAATTTCATGATCCTGATCTCATGAATTCTGAAATAGGTAAGTTTTTTTCCAGACCATCAATAAATGACTACATCTCAGTCCCTATTGCAAAGTTATAGTAGGACAGAATCTGACTCTTCTTGAAATCTCACAAAAAATCCCCTCCACTTACACTATAAACGTGGATAGTTAAGGGCTGGACTAAAATTGAAAATATCTATCTTAAATATAAATTTTTATAAACTTAGGTGACAAGACTGATATAAAATGTAGAAAAGTTGATCTTGTGAGCTGTAAGGGGGCATGCTTGCAGCCCATGAGTAGGTATGATTTAAGGTTTAGGAAAACCCTCTAATTATAACTAGATTTTATTTATTATATATTTTTTGCATATATAATAAATAGTAAAACTTAAACTAAATATATTAATAAATATATGGAAGACTATCCCAAAATGCATTGTCAACCATGCTTACACCCATAAGATAGGCTGCTTGTTTCATCTTAAGAATTAAGCATTGTAGGCTTCCTAAAAGACGAAGAATTTAAAAATTGCAGATAGATTTTATCATTTAGGTTTAATTGCTATAATTAAGCCAGTTATTGCTGTTATTAAACCTGCTATTGCTGTAATTAAACTAGGTAATTGTATTATATTCTATGATTTCCGTTTGCTCATAGGATACAAGTGCGTCTGTCTCTCAAACGACGGATAGCCTAAACTTCTGTGATAAACTATGGAACCAACTAAAATCAAACAAATTTCTAATACGATTAATTCAGTTGCGGTAGACAAACAAAATTAGATCCTATTAAAGACATTGATATAAAGATTATATTTTGTTTAATTATTTCTGATTATCCTGCTGGTCTGATGTTTCAAAAAGTAGATCTTATGAGCTGTGGGGGGAAATACCTACAGCCCAATGAAAGTCCACTAGAAGATGGGGAAACCTATAAATTATAACTAAGTTTGATTTAGGATATATTTTTTGCATATACTCTATATAACACTTATTTGAACTAAATAGTGTGAAAAATATACCAAATCCGATCTAAAAATCTAAGCAGACAGTTTTATAAATCTTATTTGATTATTCTACAAAAATAAAAATATATATATACATTTCATGGAGCAACCTATTGGTATCTCTCATCAAAATCATGGGGATTAAATTTGGTCGAAAAAACAACTTAACCTGAGCCTACTAGAGAGACTTTTGTTGAAAGTCATATTATACCCGTATTACCATAATCAATAAAATGGCTCACAGCGCTTGAGAATGGCTCATTTTTGATTTGAAGCATATAACCCCCACTTGCATGCATAACAAAAAGAACTAAATATTAAAATACAAGATTAACAAATATTAATTCTAAAGTAAAAACGGTGAATTTATGGGCAGACCGACTAAAATGACGCCTGAAATTACCACACAAATCGGCGATAATATTGCATTGGGACTCACATACTCTCTTGCAGCCGAATCTGCAGGAATCACGTATAAAACATTCAATATCTGGTTGAATAAGGGGAAGACAGAGAAATCTTGGAAATATTTTCAGTTTTATCTATACATCCAAAAACGGAATGCTGATGCTGCAAAAGCTCTTCTTGAGCGGTTAAATTATGCTGCTGAAGCTGGAGATAGTCGGATCTATATGTGGATCTTGGAACGGCGGTTTCCTGAAGAATTTGGACGGCGGGTATACAGAAAAACAAATGTCGTTTCAGAGAATAAAAATGTGAATGTTGAGATAAATGTCAATGATGTAGATGAAATTAGGAATAAGATTATTGATAAGTTAGTCTGAATTGGAGAAAGTGATCAGTTTTCAACTAGTTAATATTTTTCATCCGAACTGAATGAATATCCAATATCAAATTGTGTTTATATCAACTGAAAAAAATTTAGCAAACTATGTGTTCGGATAACCATTCTTAAGCATCTCAAATGCTTAAATTCTTCTGTAAATTTTAGCACCTTTTGATCTCTTTTCAGCAACAAAAAACTGCGGATATTTTCCAGACCTAAGTTTCAATCTGTAGAAATTTTTATATATTTTACCTCAATTTAGTATATATTACTAATTATATTAATATTCAACAAAAATGAAATATGGTTATTCAAAAATATTTGTATATGTAATTAGAACAAAAGTTATTTATTTTGTAAGTAATATACTAATCATTACATAATCTATTTAGGACAAAAGTAAAATATATAGAAATTATTATTAGTAGTCATTATAAATAGAAAGCTCTAGAAACTCCCAAAAGTTGATATCAAGAGTGGTTTTTCATTTTTAAACTTTGATAAATAAATGTCTAATACAACTTAAAATTTAAGAAATAATATTTATGTTTTGAAAAATATTGTTTAAAAAATAGTATTAAAGTGAACAATAAGAGTAAATGAAACATTCTTAGAGAAATGGATCCGGAGATAAATATGACAAAAAAATTACAATATAAGTAATGATGTGAGCATAGCAAAAAAAGTAATCGTTTTCACTGAACTATTTGTTTTGTTCTCGGTAATAGGTTCATCAATAGCAATGGCATACGCAGAATTTTCAGAAGAAAACAAACCAATACCCTTACCCACTGATCACAAATTAATTCACAAAGATATTGTAAATCAAACTAAATTTTTTGCAAAGATTGGACTGGCACCCGAAAATCCTAAATTTACTGAATACAAGAATAGAAAACTTGTTTACCAAACCACACAGTCCCCAAATGGACATAAATCTGGCTTCTTACTCTCACCTGTGGGCCTTAGTCATCTCAAACATAATTCAGTCGCAGATGTATATGCTTCAGCAAGCATGTCTACTCCAACTTCCTATGACTTACGAATTCTGAAAAGGGTAACCCTGTGGTAAATCAGGGTAATGCAGGTACGTGCTGGACATTTGCAACTTATGGAGCCCTTGAATCATATTTAATGCCAAGAGAAACCTGGAGCATTTCATAAAATAATCTTAAAAACCTGCTTTCTTCTGCAAATGTACCGCAAGGTTTAGATCTCGGTCCCAACGACGGGGGAGACTTTGTGATGTCAATTGCCTACCAGATTCGCTGGACAGGACCTGTAAACACCAGCGATGACCCTCACAATGATACATCAATATTTTCGTCCACAGAGCTTGGCCTGCCTATACATCGACATGTACAAAACGTAACTTTTTTTCCGACCAGAAATGGTTCTACGGACAATCTGGAAATCAAAAAGGCAATTCTGAATTATGGAGCAGTTGCTAATGCAATGTATTTTGACCCCTACAATACTGAATACTAATAATTATAACCAAAACACATATGGTTATTACTATAGTGGAACAACATCTTCTGACCAGGCAGTGAACATTGTCGGCTGAGATGACTCTTTTAGTAAAAATAATTTCTCCACAACTCCACCCGGAGATGGAGCATTTATCATAAAAAATTGTTGGGGTACGGGCTTTGGTGAAAAAGGGTATTTCTATGTTTCCTACTATGACTCAGATATAGGAATCTCCAATGCGGTTTTCACGGCTGAAAATTCTGATAATTATAAATACATCTACCAGTATGATCCACTTGGATGGACCCAGCAAATTAACACATCTCAAACTAACCCCACCACTGGTTGGGGTGCAAACATCTTTACTGCAAAATCTAATGAAGTCCTCAAAGCGGTAAGTTTCTACACGACAGATCTAAACTGCAATTATGTAATTAACATCTACAACAATACAGGATCCAATCCCATTAGTCAAGCTGGTCCTGCTCTGACCCAAAGTGGAACGATTCCAAATGCAGGCTATAATACAGTTCCACTGAATTCCGGAGTCCAGCTCAATGCCAGCCAAAAATTCTCCGTAGTACTGAAGTTTATAAATCCTGTATACAATTACCCAATTGCTGTGGAAATGCCAATCTCTGGGTACAGTAGTCAAGCAAAAGCAAACGCATCAGAAAGTTTTGTAAGTTCTGATGGAAATACATGGATCGATATAACAACAGAGCCAGGCTACTCAAATACGAATGTGTGCATCAAGGCTTTTACTGATCCAGAAAGTCGTTCTGGAAAAGGTTTCCCTATAGCTAATTTCAATGCCAACGTTACCAATGGTAATGTTCCCCTTACGGTTCAATTTACAGACCTCTCGACAAATGCCACAGGATGGATGTGGAACTTCGGAGACGAAGCTACTTCAACTGAGCTTAATTCCAATGTATACTTTACCTTGCAGCTGGAGTCTATACAGTTAACGAGACTGTAAGCAACACAAACGGCACAGATTCAATGCTTTCTACAATCAATGTTCTGATAACGACTCTAACCTAAATTTTTATAAGTGCCTAGAGTAACCATGGTAACTCCTGCACTTACAGGGGGTCACCACTAAAGAATATCTATTTGTGGCACCATCATCACTGATAGAGCTAATAAGAATAATCATTGAATCTAAGAGCTATTCAGTATGAAATAAAACAGCGTCATAGCCTTTATTTCAAGGCACAAAAATAAATTCTTGATAAACTGCCTTGAATCGAGGGCTATATTTTTGTTTCCCAATAAGCTTGGATCCACCTGTACTAAAATCTGATAGCGTGCCGACCTTTCTGTAAAATATGATGGTTACTATTATGCTGACAAAGTATATGTTTTTCCTTGATTATTGATACAGAGCTTTTGTATCAAAATTCCTTAATTTCCTAGTTCCATACGAAATAAGAAAAGGTTACTGATCTATGACTCCTGGAGCTTATGGGACTCATAGAGTATATGAAGCCCATGGAACATCTGGAATTAATTAGCTTAAATAACTATCGTAAATGGAAAAATAAGGGAAACAGAATCATATAATTCTAGCAGTGTATATTAACCTACAATTGCGATATATTTGTACTCGTAAACGAAGCCTCTAAGTTTTTAGCTCAGGGATAGTTGCTCTCATTTTAACATTTGACACTAAGTTTTAAAATAAATGACGACTGTTGAAAACAGAAATATGGTCTAAAAAATAAACCGGCGTTGAATAACTGAAATTGGGTATGTGTATTTTTTAATGGCACATAAATGCATTTAGTATATTTTAATACCAATTAAGTATAAATAAATGACTTAACAAGTTAAGGTGGGTTGATGTACCCGAAATTGGAATTTCCACAGACGGTGCAAATTCCATCATTTTCAATACCGAATGCTTCAGATGTCATTGATAGCAAGAAGCCAATTACTAGCAAAAGAATGGTGGCATTTTTAATTTTTCTTAAAATGAATTTGATAAATCCCGATTTTTAGCTAGTTGTTTATATGTTATATATAACCAATTTGTTGAAATCGGAAGTTTATCGAAATTCTACCTATTTTTGCTCTTCTATACACAGCTTTTGTGATAACACATAGACATCAGTGTAACCGCAAAATCTTATTTTGTACATCAAGTGCTTATTTTTCACCGTAAAAAATATTTATTTATATTTTACAGCTAAATGGAGCAATTATCCAAAATAAATTCATTTTTCAGTCGCTCTGGCACGCTCTTCCGCGGTAATGTTAGCAAGGCGTTCAACTTCTTTTATATCGAGACTGAGACCATTAGCTACACGGCTTCCATAGTCTGGATCAGCTTTGAAGAATAGGGCTGTCTGCCTGAGCAGTATACATTTCTTGGCAGATGAGAGATGGGAAATAATGTTTCCTATTAGGTTTTCACGGTCTTGATCGGTCATGACATCCCGGTACAGATTGCCTGGCTGTACAAAGTCATCGTTAGGGTATCTATAAGGCGTACGAGCTGAGAGTCCCGATACTTCGAATGAGGGTTCCAGAAAAGCAGGATCTGGNNCATTGGCATCAACACGCATGAATCCGTCACGCTGGTAATTATTTTCAGGCGAGTGCTTTGGCGCATTCACAGGGATCAGGTGATAATTGGGACCAAGATGGTGAATATGAGTTTCGTGATAAGAAAAAAACCTTGACTGCAGCATTTTGTCTGGAGAAATGCCAATGCCTGGAACAAGATTTGAAGGATTAAAGGCTGCTTGCTCCACTTCAGCAAAGTAATTTGTTGGATTTCGGTTCAATACAAGCTTACCTATCTTGATAAGCGGAAAATCTCCATGTGGGCATACCTTGGTAATATCCCGAATATCAAAACGATGATTTTCAGCCTGTTAGGGGGTCATTATTTGCATTTCTAGAGTCCAGGAAGGGGAGTCTCCTCTTTTGATAGCCTCATATAGATCCCCTAGTAGCGTGACCTGGATCAGTCCCACTTAATCTCTCCGCGCTTCCTCACGGGTCAAGTTATTTATACCCTGGTCAGTCTTGAAATTATACTGCACCCAGAAATATTCACCTTTATCATTGTACCACTTGTATGTATGACTTGAGTAACCATTCATGTGCCTGAAGGTAGCAGGAGTACCCCTATCTGAAAAAAGGATCGTTACTTGATGGATTGATTCTGGAGTTAAGGAACAGAAATCCCAGAACATGTCCGGATCTTTGCAGTTTGTAGCAGGATTACGCTTTTGTGTGTGGATAAAATCAGGAAACTTCAAAGGGTCGCGAATGAAGAACACGGGGGTGTTATTACCTATTAGGTCATAGTTTCCATCTTCAGTGTAAAACTTCAAAGCAAACCCACAGGGATTCCAAAACCAGCAGTTAGAACCCTTGAAGACTTTTGTTCACTCATTTATATTTCACTCCTCTACTCCATTGGAGAATATTTGTTCTATTAATTCAGTAACAATCATATTTGACTCTTAGTATAACCTCAAAAAAGTAATGATTACCCTAACCAAATCATCAAGGTGATATGGACATTTCGTAGCACTGAGAACATATACGTGTATCTGATCATCAAGCTGTAGGAATATATAAAAATTAGGGCTCCTGCTTTCTTCAGCTGTATGTTTTTTCAAAAAGCAAGCTGCATCACTCCAAGTGCTGTTACCATTTTCAGTTCATTTCCTGCGCTGTGTATTTTTTGGTTATCTTTATGTAGGTAAGATTAGAAAACGAGTACAATTGATGAAAACACATTCTAAATGGAAATATCAACCAGCTAATAGGGTATGCCCGACCTGGTCAAAATTTCATAACATTGCTCTATTTTTGAACTTGACTTTTACAGCATAATTTTAATAAATACCACAGCTACCAATCCATTTGCTTGGATGTTTCAATCCTTTTTAGTGAATTTGGCTTGCGAATAATTATATACAATTAATCATTTATTAAAAATGTATGAAAGGATTTTCTACTAATATCGAAGAAGCAACTTTGGAAAATACCAATTTTCGAAAGGTGCTCTATACTTCAAAGCACAGTCAATTGGTACTTATGAGTCTCAAGCCTGGGGAAGACATCGGGATGGAAGTTCATGAAGAAAACGACCAATTTTTCCGTTTTGAGAAAGGGCAGGGGAAATGTATTATTGACGGCAACGAATATGACGTCGGTGATGGGGTTGCAGTAGTGGTACCGATTGGTGCGAAGCATAATATCATCAACACTTCGAAAACGGATTATCTGAAACTCTATACAATTTATTCACCACCGCATCACAAAAATGGAATCATGCGTGCCACGAAGGAAGAAGCCGAAGCCAATGAAGCAGAATTCGACGGCGTGACTACGGAATAATGTCATAGAAGCGGGAACAATAATTAAGATCCTATTCAAAAATTCAAAACAATTTTCATTATAATTTTTTGCATGAGTAATTACGTTCTCACCTGAGAGATTGGAGAATTTTTAACCGCCTTTGATATATTCTAACAAAGGACAGCCTTGTAAATCCTATTGATATCAATCTCATTGGGATTTACTAAGCTGACTTATCTACCACTTTTTTTGCACTTATGCACGCTCTACATCCAGAGATTATCTCTGGGATGATATGTTAAGTATATTAGCAGGGATCATCACTTGGTAATCATACACGTTTTGTAAATCTGTTGGCTTAACCTCAATTTGAGTATATGTTCCCATATTTTTTGTGTTTATTTTTGGTGTGTGACTTGTTTTATATCCCAAACTTCATTGATTTCTCTTTTGACTCCATGATTTTTTGGGGAATCGCCTTGTGATAGCATCCACTGTTTTGGGGTATAAAGATATTGTGTATTATTGATTGTCATAAGTGGTGCGCGGGGAGTTGTGAACTCTCCAACTTTCCACACACCATTTTTCTCCGTTGCTTGAGTGTAAAACACAGTCCAAGCTCCTAGAGTATCTTGCGCAGGGATCCAGAGTTTCAAGAGCTTTCCATCATCGCTAAATATACCTGCACTACGGTATAATAGAGCATCTTCATGTGTTGGACATGATGAATCCTTTAGTTTTAGAAGTGGTGAACTTTGAACTGTGAAATTATCGGTGTAATTGTTTGCAGTAGCTAGATGTAGATTGCCGGTGAATCCTTCGTTACTATACATTATAAGTAATGCACATATTGCTGATTTACCTGGATAAGTCATCGTATTGATATGCCAGGGATAATAGGGACTTGATTGACCCACAGCTTGTTTATTACTAAAATGTACACCATCAGTTGATGTGTATCTGTAGATTACATGCGGTTGAAGATCGATATCAACAATCCACATGTAATATTTTTTTGTGGCTCTATTATAGAGAACGGCTGGCGATACCCCATGAGCTGTAACATTTATTTCTGGTGAAACAGTAATACCATCATATGTTTTAACTTTCGGTCTTGTATGGTTACATTACCGCAGACATCTCCAATTACATAGTAGAGCATAAATTTTCCGGCATCAGGATTGTATATGAGATGAGAATCAGAGCCATAAGGATCAGAACCATGGGGATCAGAACCATAAGGATCAGAACCATAAGGATCAGAACCATAAGCTTTTGAGTTATACTCAGACTTTATTAGCGTTCCAATTGGATTTTTCACTCCTGGGGGTACATTCCAAACTAGTCCATCATCAGAATAGTACAAACATGCATTTTCATATATACCGTTTGGAATATGCATATGGTGTAATAAACATCCACCATTTATGACCAAAGACACCTGTCTCATTGAAATAGATAGATGGGTGATTGAACTGGTTATACCCATATGGATCAGGGATAGATAAGGGGAGACTATTTTGAGTTACATTTAGCATATACATATTTGCATTACCAGAAGCATCATAACCATATGTCACTGTATGTGGAATACCCTCTTCTATGTAATCACTTAATCTGATTCCTGAAGTTGGCATACTAACATCCAAACTGTTTGAGTTTACCCAAATCATTGCATCATATATTCCCTGGCTTTGGAATGATCCACCACCATTAACGAACCTTGTATGCCACCAATCTGTTCCCCTGATCCCACCTACGAGTGCTCCGGAACCAAAAGAAGCATCTGAAAATGTACCCACGTCATGAGTACCACCTGCTAATGTTTCATTGACCGCCAATTCAATGCCATTTGTGAATGGTTTGTTCAGCACAACATTCGCAGAAGATGTTTTACCAGAGCCTGACAACACCAGATATCCATTCTGTATTTCTACTGTTGCTTTATTGCTTCCTTCTTTGTAATCTGTCCACTTTGATGTATTTAAGCTGCCTGAGCTAAAATTATCGTATGCCCACATGACTGCATCCCCATTGGGAGAATAACCCGGCGTATTGTACACATTGAAATGTTGTATGCTGCCATTCATGTTGACTTTAAGCCACAAATTATGGTGGGAGTCAAGGTAATATAGCTGTGCGGCCGATTTTACAGTCTAAGTTGCTGCAAGTACAGTCGTTGACAATAAAATCAGACTAATTAATATAAAGATATTTATATATTGGATTTCCATAATATTCCCATCTTTTAAGTATTATTGTGATAGTTTTACTGAATGATAGGCTGAATTCCAAAATAGACGTGTTTTGATTCCATAAATATCATTATAATTAGAAAGAATACTTAATAATAAGGACTATGAGATATATGTATGTCAGAGTATGGTTAAATAAAGTTAGAAGTGTTAAAGCAATAACTATGTATCTTCATAGAATATATATAATAAAGCTTAAGCAGTTGGAAGAAAAAGTGGAAGTTTAAAACAATTTGGAATATACCGTTACTTCAATAATTAGTATAAAGATTCACAGGAAGGATACACCCCATATACAGGTCCATCTCCAAGATTGGTGAAATAATCTTTTAAATTACTAATATCAACAAATTCATTATGTATAGAACGGCTGGGCTTTATGGAACTATTTTTTAAAAGAGTTATTAAATTATAGAAATCTTAAGATATCAACTAATTAATGGGAAGCACTGTTACTAGATAAAGAGTAAAATTACCATCTTTAGCTATTTTATTATATGGCAAAGATTTTGTTGATATCAGATATGTTGTTTTGTTTAATTCCATGGCTTTTAGAGAAATCTCTCTCGTATTTACGTAACTAATATTTCCTTTATTCCAAAATCCATACACGTACTTTTCGATGTTTACATTTGTAGGAGTAGTAGCTTGGTCTATGAGATAGGTAGTCCTGTCATTGGTATTATTTGTTAAAAATTTTGCTATATTATTATTCATTTCATCATTTGATTTTGCTACTGAAACCTGGTATAATGTTGTAGAAAAAATCAGGGATGAAGTGATAATAAAAATCAATAGTAGACTGATATAATGCTTTTTTTTCATTGATAGTGTTATTAATGCTATCGTCGCCGAAAAATAGATGTACATAATCAATGATGGATGTAAAGATGACGAGATTGTTTGTGTTAGAATTGTAAAACTCGGTTCATAGAATCTCGCGAATGCATTAAACGTAGGATACCCATAAAAGATATTATATGCATATAGTGTCGGATTATTTTGTAGGTCATTGAATACATTGAGAATAATATTATCCCAGGCGAAAATATATGGTATAACAAGTATGAGAGGGATGCAGCTACCTATAAAATAACTAATATTCCTTTTGTTCATTATTTTTTGATCAAAGTTACTTATACATATAATTCCGAGTATCACTATTATTGGTATGATTGGCTCAACGTATCTTCCAAGTATCAGGTTTGTATTTTTATCCTTAAACAGAAAGCTGATAGTAGCGATTATTAATAATAGGGAACTGATGGAAGCATAGAAAATTGGCATTGATAATGTATGATTTTTTAATGGTTTTTTATTGATAAGTAACAAGATCAAATAATAAATAATGATTAATAACAGAAAAGAGGAGCCAACTGACAGGTAACTTATTAAATTTGCAAAGAATTTAGTAAATAGCAAAATATTTTTACTACTTGCGAAAATGTCTATTCCATGCTCTACTACCCCTTTGATATTATGAGCTGATCCAAAATCATAAGTTTTCGTTAATTTATCACTAAAGGGTTGATTTATGTCCACTAAATAGGTTGAATAGGTAATCCAACCTAATAAAAAGATAATGATACTAGCCATTAAAATGAACTTTTTTTTAATTAAAACCAGCACTTGATCCTGATTTAAATTGGAAACAATATAATATATAAATGTCAATACAAATGCTATCAGCATTGCCAATCCAGTCGATCTAGTGATATACAAATATACAATTGACAATGAAGCTAATAATTCCCATTTTTTATTGTTAGTTTCATAGCTTTTAAGGAGAAACCATATGGAAAATAAAAATAAGGGTATAAATAATACCTCCGTCATTAGCGTAAAACTATAAAAATTTAAAAATGGTAGTGTTGAAACGGCAATAGAGCCCAGGACTGATACTATCTTTGAACAGTATTTTTCCATAATAAAAAATGAAGGAAAAATGATAGTGCTAGATATGAAAGCGCTTATCACTAACATTATGTGATAGATAATATTTTGGTTATTGGAAATGTGATATGCTAATGACAATAAAAATGGAAACCCTGGAGAAACAGAACCGAACTTTCCATATAACTTACCGTGTACAATACTTTGGGCAATGCTATTGTACAAAGTTTCATCTGGGAAAATAAATGGACCGCAAAAACGAGATGATAATAGAATTTTTACAATTACCAGTATTACAAAAAATACACATATAATATGAAATGCATAATTATTGATCAGTCTCTCCAAAAATTTGCTTGCGCTAGTATTAATCATTAGTTATCCTTTTCCGTCAATCATTAGTCTTCTTTCACTGTGGTATATCATTTATGTAGTTAAATTATAAGAGAATTTTTTATAACTCCTTAATTTCATTACATGCTTATAAATAATATCAAAATAACTCGTGAAAGTGAAATATTTATCGAAATCCACATGAGTTTATATAATCCTCATAATTATACAACATATCAACAGCACGACATAATTGGATTTCATTAGTCTTCTTCACTAGTTTGTGTTGATCAAAAAGCTTTATCCAATCGAAAAGCGACCAGCTAAAGCAAATAAATTTTGAAACAGAATATAGTCAAATGTATCTAAGGTTGGACATCCACATCCAAAGCGTTGGGTATTCTGCATTATAATCGTGAAATACAGAGTCAATTAGAATTTACATACCAGATCTCNNGCCAAAATTATTGCTAGTAAATTGATTTTTTTTGGATTTAAAGCTTAAATAGATTCTTTTTATTCTCTAAAACCATACTCATTTACCTTTTTCGTCAAAATTAATTATCAAATAAATACCAAATTTTGACATGAATTGACAAATAAATCATAAAATTAACTCGAACTATTCTTTTAAATATGCCGAATAATACAAAATTAAATCGATTAATTCGCATAAAAAGGATATCACTAGCGAAAAATCATGTACTAAATAACTATGGCCTACAAATCCACATAAATCATCATTGTCTATATCACGGCTTCTATCACTACTGCTGCCATATTCACAATGGTCACCCCCACTCCTTAACCCACGAAGCCCATAAAAACCACTTTAGCGGTTTCAGAAATGATTTTGTGATGGCTAGCTTATAGGTAATGAGAACATTACCTTGGGCCTACCAGGAGCTTATCACTTATTTATATTTACGATTATAATGTTTATGCACCTACCATTATTAACTCATAATCTGTAGAATAACTAATTTAGGTGATTTATGAGATGATTAGTTTCCTTATTTGGCTTCCACTATTCTTTTAATAGAATACCCCTTTCTTTTTTCACTTTATTCTGTGGTATTAATTGTAACCTGGGTATCAAAATCTCCACCATGGTAGTTTTGTTCCGGGTGCTTCAACTGCTTTCTGATTTATTATCGTCTGCATCTGTAACATGTAATTATTATCTAATTTTTGAAGTCTTCTAATTCTTTTTTAAGCATCTCATCGTGATTTTACAACTTCATGTATTTTTGCTTCCTGTACTACTTTTTAGCTCAGTGTTCTCCGCTTGTTATTACTCCGAAGCATTTCGTTCTATGAAAGATTAAAGTGCTTGTATCACAACTTCCGCAACTGTGCGCCCAGAGTTCCTCTTGTTATCATTTTTCAACTGTTGAATCCATAACATAGGAAGCTTAACTTTGAAAGCATTAATCAAATAACATAATATGAAAATTAAAACACTATGAGTTTAAGTTTTATGGTATATAATCAATTTAAATCGACTCACTAGGAAATTTTCACTCTTCTTGACAATCAATGTTTTTCGAGTTTATTAATAGCTTAAAAGTATCGGGTTGATCATCCCAGTAACTATACAAACAATCTTTTATTGTGGTTAACTTCATGTTGATAGATGTTATCTCCATGGATAATTTAAATGGGTTGGTCACCTAATTTCCAGGGCAATAGTAAGATTCCTTAAGGTAATCAGTATTGCCCAATTTCTTTTTTCGTCTTCAGCAGTACTTATTATTTTGTCCTCCATTGAAATAAATGAAAAGTTAATAGTTTACCACCACTAACTATTCATCTTCATCTTTTAGAGCATTGATTAACGGCTAAACTGCTTATTTAGGCGTGATATTTTCAGGTGCCTTGTTGCCTTCAACAATTATCAACAAAATTCAATATGGCACGGGACGTATCAAAATAATCACGCAACAGGATAATAGGTACCATTTCTAAGGGAAAGGATGTTTCACTGTAATCAGCTTCAACAATTAAAACTTTTATATCTATAGACATTGCATATCCAACGTCATAAATTGCATTAGTACAATTCCCTATCACGAAAGCGATAAGAATATCACAAATGTTTATAGTATCGTGACGAGCACTTATGATATCGTCTTTTATTCCCAAATAGTTGGTATCATATATTTGTACTCCATGTGATGTACTTATGTTATCGTATTTTGTTTCCAAATAGTTGGTATCAGATATTTGTTACTCCATGTGATTCCAGTTCGTCTTTTAGTGACGGTATATATTCGCTTTCTTTCCCATTCAAATCATAGGATAAAAAAACCCTTTTCATTTGAAAATCCATCCAACCAAATCTGTTTCTTTAAATACAACTAAATTTAGCTTTCATCTAAATAGACAGTCGTTTATTTTGATTGTTACGAAGTAAACATATGATTTAGTCTTTTTTAATTACACATCCCAGAGATCTTATCAATAAATGATACCTATAGAATATTGTCAAAAATAAACGAATCAAAAAACCAAAAAGTGCTGTGGAATGTTGAGCAAATGCATTTTGTGGGTTGTATAGAAAAAAGGTCAAATTTCAAGAAAAGAGATCCAAAAAACTATGAGAAATAATATTTGCTTAGAACTATTAACAATATTTAAATAGATCCAATTGATATCTAAAAAGCCTGACGAAGGAATGATCACTATAATGAAGTGTAACTTTCCAATACATCTATTTACAATAAAAACGGTGCATTTTTTCAGTTTTAGCCTTAAATTGAAGTAAATAACTATTCCAAGCTCGTAAAATACAGAGTTTTTATGTTATATGCATATACAATAAGTGTTGCTGAGATAAATAAGAGAGATCTAAAAAGTAAAATGGATGAAGAGGACCTTAAAACAACATACAATAATTACTTCCTAAGGTCCAAAAACTCATTAATCAAAAGGCAATTGAAGCGCAGGGTAGTAACAAGCCTTAGTGGAGATTTTGGTAAATTAGGAAACAACTATCTCATAGGATAAAATGAAAAGGAAAGGTTATTCTAGTAAAAATATGTCAAATTTGGATGAGGATATTTTAATAATTAGTAATTGTGCCTTTCTCTAACCCGAAAAAACTTCGCTCGAATTTTTTCATAATTTCATCGACATCCTTAATGATTATTCAATGTCCTCGTTTTTATTCTCAGAAACTGCATTAATTTTATTATACTTATGCCTTCCATATCAGCTGGCAACCATCTCTCCGAAATCCACATTCAAATTTGACAGTTTCTAGCTTCAGCAACATCATTCAGGCGCTTTAGTAACTTTAGAGCCCCTTCAACATTATATTTGCTAATATGTTTATAGAAATAAAAATACTCCTCAGATTTTGACTTTTTCCTTTTTGAATCCCATTATTGAAAGTTTGATACATTATTCCTGTGGATTCTGTTGCTAAAGCATAAGGAAGTCCCAGTGCAACATTATCACCGATTCGCTGTTGTATCCTGTAGGGCAACTTAGAAGATCTTGCCATAGTCGCACCGTTTTTACTTCTTATAATTAATATAAGTAAATCTTATGCTTAATATTTATTTAGTTTACTTATACATGAAGTCGGAGTTTCGACTAGTTAAATCAAAAATGAACCATTCTCAGATGATTTTGAGACTTTTTCTTGAGTTGAATGGGGATATAACTATGGAATTATCAAAAAACCTACTTTCAGGACTGAGATTTAGAGCCTATCTGAAAAGTTTTGTAACCTAGTATTACTTTTCAATAAACAATTGGAATGATACTCGGATGCTTTAGACCAATTATAACTCTTACAACATGCCATTAATGCCCTTTTGGATAGACTCTAAGTCAAAAATAAACGATTATGGGGCGATTTAAGACATTTTCTTGAGAGAGGGAAGGAATCATAAGGAAAGTAGTAAAAAATCATAGTGTAAAGACTGAGATTAAGCCAAAGTTTAAGATAAAATGGGAAAAAAATTGGCATTATCACCTAAGCTAATAAAATGAAGTAAAATTAATCTTTTCTTGGAATTTGAGTATCTAATCAGCCAATATTATATCTCTATGTTTATAAGCCGGCAAAAGTTTGCTGCGGATACTGCTGCAAGAGTATAAGCAGCCAAAGCGCCACACCATCAACTATTCACTGTTATTACATCTCCTTATCGAAAGGGTAATCTGTTACAATTGAAAAAATATTAACCATTGACTTTACACCTTTTTTGTTGTGAAAGAAAAAGAATAAAGAATCAATAAAATTTTACAGAACTTTCGATAAACTGTCGATTTCCTGAAGGCTTCTAGGACTTCTAGTCCATTATTATCCTGTCGGTTGTTAAACTTTTCAGCTTGAATATCAAGAAAGAAAAAGATAACCTGAAGATTATTCTTGATCAGATGGTGAATTTCCTTTTCACAAACATTTTAAATATTTGTTCGAATTTTTTCTGCCTTATTAAGCTTCTTAATATCCTGAACTGTTTCTCGTATTTGAATATGGATTTTTTTTCATCAAAAGTAACCTCATTTATTCATTGACTAAACGTCCTTCTTCATTGGCTAAAATAATAATATGATCAATGTTATAGGGATTTTTTTTAAAAGATATTTTAAAGGAATAAACCACAGCATTCGCTATATAAATTAATGAGATGAAAAATAAAATGATGTAAAAATAAATGAAGTTTAAAAAGACAATGAATATTTTGTTAGTAGCCTTCGTTGTAGCTTCATTGGCGCGGCTACAGCAGTAAGCACAAGCTACAGCGACAGTAAAAGTAGTATCAGTGATAGAGCCAGTCCCGGTGGCAGCTTTTACATTTTACTATATTATTTAACATCCGTTTTCCAATTTTTGATACACCAACCTAATATCACATAGTTAGTAATTGAGTTTATACTTAATTGGCATCAAAATATGCAAAATACATTTTGGTATCCTTAAGAAATATGCATCTGAATAATTTATAAGGTTATGACAGGAATTTTAAAAATAAAGTAAATAGGTGCAAAAGCATGAACAAGGGTAGCAAGAAGGAGATATTCAAAATAGAAAGATTTTTGAGATTGAGCCATTCTCTGTTGATGCACAAATAAAAATAATTAGTGGAATAATCGCAATTATGAAACAAAAGGATCCAAAAGCCCGTGAGAAATTAGTTTAGTTAAATACTTTCATGTCAAATTTGATCATGAAAATCTAATCATTTAATGATGGCTGACCAATTTATCCAAAAATTTTAACAAAATTCTTTTATGATATCTTGATAAATTTGAGATAACTCCCTTAAAGCTTGATCTAAGACTCTCTTCCAGTGATCCAATTCTGTTTATCTTCTTCGTTTATTTGTCAAGATCTTTGTAACCCTCATAAATTGCTTCATTCCATAGAAGTTCTTTTTCAGTTATTCCTTTTGCTTACAGTTTTCACAAGTTAAGGATCAATATTAACGTCAGATGCAGAACTTGAATACAGGTTGTTTCCGCCGGCAGTATTTGAAAGATAGTTGTTTCCCCGAATAAATGTATGGGTGCTTTTCAAATTATTGAGTATAGAATACTCATTCCAGGCTACAAGACTAGGCTGTGTATTAATTATTAAGTTGTTTCTTGAAATAGTTGTATACTCTAAAACTGGAGCTGAAAACTTGTTAGTGACCTCTTTGTTGGCAAGATCTATACAATAACATCCTTCTAATATATTCTTTTTTAAGGTATTTTGAAACTATTGAGTACTATGCCTCCTGTCTGATCAGCACTCGAGTCAAGACTCATTTTCTAAAAGTTATTATGATTTATGCATATGTCTTTTGCATAATCTTTGGAACAAAGAGCACCGGGAAATAATATCTAAATAAACAGATAATTTCAGATCAAAAATCAAAAAAGGATGCAGGTTAGATAACCCGCAAGGAAATTGAAGAATTTCATAGATACAAATTCTGTTTTGACGTTACTAATCAGACTAAACCCGATCTTTGAAGAGTCATCAGGTCTTCGGTAGTAAGTTTTGCTCCACCCTTGAACTTTTCGAAGATGGACTTGGCATCTTTCTGGAGTTCGGATTTAACGACACGGGATTTCCCATCTTTGTCTTTCTTTTTGAGTTTGAAAATTTCTTTATCAAGTTCTCTAATTTCCTTCTGTGCATTTATGAAAATTTTATGTTGTTCGTCAGCTGCTTCCTGGGCTTTTACGAATTCTCGGTGGGCAATGTCAGATTCTGCCCTGATTCTATCAGCTTCCTTAAATGCTGCAATCATCTTTTCATGGTGTTCTTGAGCTTGCCTAGCATACTCAGCCAACTCGGTGTGAAACTTTGAAGCTTCATCTCTGATCTGCTGAGCTTCATCGAGAATAATCTTCAGTTCTACATTTTCCTCGAGCTGGACTTTTTTAACTTGATACTGTTTTTGAAGCTGAGTAATCTTCCCAACGAGTTCTCTTTCCTTGCTTGTGCTCAGGACTTCGGTTTGCTGAGTAAATTCAAGTCGATCTATATCTTTTCGTAGAGCTTTTATAGACGGACCAGCTAAATTATTTTGTTTCCGGATGGAGTCTGCCTCTGCAAAGAGTTCATTCGCCTTTGCGTTGGTATCATCGCGCTTATTTTTGTATTCACTGACCTTCTCATTAATTTCATCCCTGAGGATCTTTAATTCCTGAGCTTCGTTGATGAGATCCTTTGTCCTTTTATTCAGTTCATTGCGCTTTGTAGCAAAAGCACTGGCTTCTGTGTTCAAAACGTTTCTTTTTTCCTTGGATTCTTCAGAAATGTCCTTCATATCTGATTTTTTTTTCTGCAATTCTTTTAGCATCTTTTATTGTGCCTCCAGATCCAGCAAAAAAGCTGGCATTTTAGTAGTTTTACTGTTAGATGTCGACATTCTGTGCCTGATTACAAAATTAATATAAGAAAGAGATTTAAGAACAGTGATAATGGCTTTGAGATCTTTTCTATAATGACCACGGCCACATATTCCCTTATGATGTACTTGAGATTGAAAGCTATGGCAAAAACTGCTCTCTCAAAGATATGTGCATCATTTGCACCTTCCCCAGCAACCACACCTCGCTCTGGCCGAACCCTGCTAAATAGTGTTAGTTCCTCAAATGCCCCCTTAGGGTTGCTTTGTGTGACGGAGCCAACATATTTTCCTTTAAGCCAGCCATCTTCAACGAGCAATTCATTGGTAACAACGAAATTATTTTTAAGTGCCTTACATGCTTCCATGGCAGAAATTTCAAATCTGCCGGAAATCATTGCATCCTTGTAGCCTCTACTTTTAAAGTGAGGGATATATTTTACTGCTACCTGTATAGTGTGAATCTTGTGTACAGCATAGGGGATAGTTTCAAGGGAAAGTTCCCTGATAATTCTGACCCATTCGGCAAGAGTTTGCTCAAAATCAAGGTTTTCACATATCTCTCTCTTCGTAATCTCCTCTACTTTGCCTATAATACCTGCAGCCCTGGCGAACTCATCTATGGTCTCAGCGTCTATAAGGTTACTATCCATATCAAAAACAATCATTTTGTATTCATTAGAATCATATATTGGACAGTTCACTCAATCAAAACCTGGACCGAGATAGTTATTGATAGAACGGAATATTCTTTCTAAAAAGGGCATGTTTCTAGGTGTACCTGTCTCCGTGGTATGACAGCAACCTTTTATAGCATACTTGCCCTGACATTAGAAGCCCACCAAAGGATCATGTTTCCAAATATAATAAGGGTTCTACAAAAAGAAACCACAAAACAATAGCATCGATGTCAACGTTTTTGATTGAAATAAATCACATTCCTTTTAAGCTTTTCGGAAGGTCGATCAAACGTACAGAATAAAAATTACATATAATATATTAATTTATAAGATCTGTGTATCTGTGGATTATATTGCCAAAAGGGATATCAACTTTTAAGAAGTTTCATTATTTAAGAAAGCAATCAAAGCATGATTTTTGGAAAAATAGTTAACATAAGCTTTATAAGCATGGACAACCTGGAAAAATTCAGATTATCTATCTGATCCAAGATAAAATTGTATCATGACAGAATCGCTGTATGAGTATTTGGAACAGTTGCTAATATGGATCTATCCGAAGCCTTGGACACTGAAAGTTTCAAGCAGTAGAAAGCAGAATTTTGGTAATTATCAATCCTAGCGCAAAAGCTTCTAGTTAACTGGAGTCTTTGAATTATAGAAAAATGTGCTATACATTGTGATTTCAGTCAGACCAGAAAAGAAAGAAGCCAGAGAGGCTTTGGAGCAGGAAGACTTTAGATGTATTATTCTCCCGGCAGATTCGCTCATCGGGGCAAAAAGATATTCTCTTGATTCAGTGTAAATGGCAGCCTTCAACTCCGATGCGATGAAACTGTTCTCAATTTGTGGTTTTGTAGGACTTCTTGAAAAAGACTCAACAAAATACAGAGCAGGGTGCTCTTGCAAGTCCAAACCTGAACTGGAGACCCTATACATCTTTGCAAAACCAAAAAAATGCATTCAGAATTCAAGTTTCTCAAAACTCATATGTGAAAATATAGGCTTTTGCCTCCTTCATATAGCTGAAAAAGGATCACAGCATGAAAAATTTTTAAAGAATACTCTTAAATTGAAAATAATTTATTTTGTGGTGAACTGTGGAGTGAGAATTTATATTGGAACTGTGGGTGATGGTACAACTTCCGATGTAATCTAAAAAGGAGGTTGAAAATCAGATAAACCAGAATAAAAAGAAAAATATAGGCAAATCAAAATATTTGATTTTGAATAATCCCATTATATATCAAGTACTGTCACACCCCGGTATCAGTAATGGTGTATGACATCGAAACTTTGATTAATTCTACTTCTTCGCATCCTCGACTTCTTCCAGTACATGAATGTATTCCTGAAAAACGGAGGGGATATCAATTGTAGCCAGAAGGTCTACAATCCCCAGAGCTCCAATAACTTTCCCTTCCTTAGAGCGAATAGGAGCAACAACCACATTTTTCCCTCTGTATAGACCTGCAATTGGGACCTCATGAACAACTTTATTGATCTTCAATACTTTTTCTAGAATAGGGCCTGTGTAGTCTCTGTCAAGAATTTCCCCTTTTTCAAGGCGGAGCCCTTTTTGTTTAAGGCTGCGCATGGTTGTAGGAAGCCCAACAAGAGAGTGCACTGCTAAAGCAATTGATTCAAGGTCTTCAGGTCCTGAGTTCTCTGATATATATAGGGAACTAATGTTTTCACCTCTGTAAATACTGAAGATCAGCATTGTCAAGAATTCACAGATTTTTAGAAATAAACAACTTGATTAACCTTCAGCCATGTTTAGAATATGCTTTTTAAACAATATATATTCACCCCTTATTTTCAAGAGCTTTTATAAAAGCTTGTTTATGAAGCTCTCCTGATTCATGGATCCCTCCAAGATCGCCACGTGCAGCTCTACAAGGATAATGCTGAATCAGCAGACCGGCTTTAGGTGGAGCGTCTTTTAGAGGAACTCCAACGATTTCTTTTGCCATATACCAAGTACTTCCGCAAGGAGCGCCTTTTAGAACCTTAACATCTACAATTTTTTCGTCCTTTGTCTTAACTTCCAGGATAGGTGATCCAAATATATCTGTGAAAGGCCTGTTGAATTCGTTGGGCTCAAGTGTACAGCAAATCTCATGTACCTCGATATCCATTCCAGAAGCTTCAGAAATCTTATTGAGGTCAGGAATTGAAGCTCTGGACGGTCCACCTGGAATAATTAGGGAATGCACACCTGCCCTTGCAGCAAACGTTGCAATTGAAGATGTAAGATCCGGATGCAGAGAATAGGTAATTACTATTTCAGCAGAAAAAACACGCTTGTCGAAATTAAGAGCTTCCAGATATTGATCTGGCTCTTCAATGAATAAGGGTACTAACTCAGGCAAATCAGCAGTAATGACTGAAAAATCACTGTGTTCCTTAACAGTATCAATCAAACGATGGCCATATTTGCCCCTCGTGATAACTCCTATTAATGTCATTACTCTAATCTATTTTTGAATATTGCATAAATATGTGCTTATTTTGTTTGCGACTGTTACTCGAAATCTTCAGCTAAATACTAACTCCCTATAGAGTATAAATACACATAGTACGTTTCAGTAAAAACTGTTAAAGAAACGAAAAGACGGTTCTTATGAGAGGCAAACTGATTACACTCGAAGGTATAGACGGTTCAGGTAAAAGTATGATTGCAAAGAAACTTCAGGAAAATCCTGAAATTAGTGCATTTGATCCTGTATTTACCAGGGAGCCAACCAGAGACACACTTACTGGGATTGCTGTGGAGAAAGCCATTCAGTTGGATACAGACCAACTTGCTGAGCTCTTTCTTTTTACAGCTGACCATGCTGAACATCTGGCAAAGACTGTTAAACCTGCACTTGGAGATGGAAAATCAGTTATTTCTGATCGCTATTCCGACAGCTGCTATGCTTATCAGGGTATAACCTTACAAAATAATTTGAAGAATCCGCTAGAATGGATAAAAAATCTCCATAGGGATTGGACCATTGTCCCTGACCTGACTTTTCTATTTGATATCAGACCCGAAATATCTGTTGAACGCTGTTGGATGAGAGGAAATCAAAGCAAGTTCGAAAAACTAGAGTTTTTGAGAAAAGTCCGAGAGCTTTTCCTCAGTCTCGCATACGAAGACCCTGAGCGCTTCATCATAATCGATGCCTCTCGTTTTCCTGAAAGCATAGAAAAGGAAGTCACAGAGAAAGTTCTGGAGTTTCTGCGTAGAAAGTGAATTATAAATATGGGTTAAATAGGTAAATTAAGTCGAAAAAAGAAAAAAGATGATCTCCTGTTAAAGTCCATTATTGTCTGCAAATTTAATCAGGGCTTCTCCAAGAAGCCTGACATGTGTGGGGTTGAGATTGAACCTGGCCTTCTTTAGTCCCCCACGTTCTTTTGCAAGCTCTATATATTCCTTTTCGAAACGGTCGCTGTGCGTCAGGGAAATCGTTATGTACCAACCCCCCCCCATCTTGATCTCCATATATCCGTCTCCGCTTTCCTCCTCAGCTTTTTCCTTAACATTCTCTGTAGATATGTTTTCCTCTACCATATTGTAAGCCTCTTTAAATTTTAAAGAACTTTTATAAACCTCTAATTTTCAAGAATCACTTCAAAACAATTTCTAAATATATAATAAAATTTAGGAACTTATCTATTTTTTTGTTATTAAAACGGAATCCTTTGTTTGAAATAAAGATATCAATGTATTAAATACTAGACATATAAAGACAGAAGTAAAAAACCTTTTTCGATATTTATGAATTGTTATTTGTAGTCCGATTTAATCCCTGAATTCAACACTTCCGGTAAAATATGGCCGGAATGAACTGCAGTTGCTACTAGGGAGCCTTTTATCCCAAGCCTTTCAAGGATGAAGAGGTCTTCCATGTTCCGAATCCCTCCTGCAAGTAGCACAATATGCTTTGAGTGTTCAACCAGTTTGTAAAGGAGTGTGGAATCAAAGCCTGAGGTAGTTCCAACCCTGTCAAGGTCAAGAAAAATTAGATCCTTCAGGGGGAAATAATTCAGTATCGTAACGATTTCAAAAATATCGCCTGGAATCTCGGGGTCCTTTTTCAGGACTCTTCCTTGTTTCATATCAATGCTTACACTGATCCTTCCAGGATTTCCGAAAGATGCATCCTTGATTGCTGAAAGAATGCCAGTTTCTGTGCCTATTACTGCAGTGCTTGCAATAGAAAGAGTTTTATCTACTTCTTCCTGAGACGAGACGCCGAAATCAAGCATTGTGTTTGTCTTTAGACTCACTTCCCGGATAATCTCAACATTCATTTCGATAGGCTCTTTTTGCTGCAGTACATTAAGATCAGCGATATAGACTTCTTGGGGTCTCAATAACTCAACTATATCCAGAGGATTAGCGTTGCTACAGATAATACTCGAATCAGAAACCGGAAAGTAATTTTCTCTATGACCTCCTTTTGCAAGAACTACGCCACGATTAAATATATCCATTACAAGAACTACTCGAAACATACTCATCCAATAGATGCATCATCTTATAAAAAATATCAAATCGAACCTATGCACTTGAGATATAAAATTAAAAAAAATAGATTTCTAATGAGCATTATGATTCTGATTGTTTGAAATCTTTTACTACTTTTTTCAGTTTTGCTGCTCCAGTACTACAAAATAAGGATTATTGTATAAAATGAACATGAAATTCTTCGAATAACAAGTACTAACAAATGAAAGTACTTTTCGCTTTACCTTTTTTGCTATTGATTTCATGATTGTCTTGGGCAGGAAGGTGGTATTAATTTTGGTTTTTAAAAACCGTTATAAAACTAATCAGTAAATTGCCATAGAAGTCTCAAATATTATTTTGATCACGGATACAAAATTGACTTTGGGACAATTCCACTACCAAATAGATTTTGGGATCCCAATTGTCAAAGATAGTAATCAAATCTTGTGGTTTATATATTCAAATACTCTTTTTCGTTGCTCCTTCCTGAGTATATCAAATAAAAAAAGTAAAGTTTCGATAGAGACAATGATTTAATTTTAGCCCTTAAAAATTGTGTTATGTCAGAAAAATATGATGCTGCTGCATTTAAATCAACATGTAACTGTTGGATTTCTATTTATTTCAATATATTATAGAGATTTTGTCATACCTTCAGCTTCGTCACAAACTTGTCAAAAAAACAGATCTAATAAATGAATCTCATTCTATTCTAGCACCTAAAATGTTAAATCTATAATTGATTTACTGATTGTATTTTTGTCAAAAAAGGATATATATATTTTATCAGGAGTTTCTTTAGGTAAGACAATCGACCAAATAATAGAAAACCTTTATCCAAATTTTAGTATACAAACCTGATAAGATAAATTCTTATTTTTCCATCTGCTAGTAATCAAAAGTATCTATTGCGTCAAAATGTCTCTTCTTTTCATATTCTTTAAGCATGAAAGATCAACAGAAAATTCGATTTCGATGAGTTAAAAAATAATAATTAACCTGACACTGTCAACTTAACTCATTTTTGCATGTGTGACAACCCAATTTCCTCAGATGCAGATTATTTAGATAATTTTTACTTTTACATTTATATTTCTTCAGATTCAGAGCAGGATGTGAACATACCAAATTTCTTGCAGCGGGGTTTGCAATCTAAACTTTGATTTCATTTCTCCCCATATTAATCCTTCTTTTACTGATTCATTGATATAACAGAATTAAAACAAATTTTCAAGAATATTATAGTATCTGTTTACGGAATGAGTTAAGTTGAAGATTATTGGAAAAAGAAATGAAAAAAATGGGGAAGAACATGAAATGAGGAATAGAAACTTCACTCTTCCTTCTCCTTTTCACCTAAGACTTCCTTTACGATTTTTAAAGCACATAGATCCCCGCACATAGAGCAGGCGTCACTTTCCGTCTTCCTGGCATCTCGGATTTTACGGGCTCTTAAGCCATCGATTGCCAATTCAAACTGCTTTTCCCAGTCAAGATCCCTGCGGGCGTAGGCCATTGCTATATCCTTTTTCCAAGCTCTCTCATTCTGGCCTTCCCTTATAAGATCTATTGTGTGGGCTGCAACCTTTGTTACGAGCAGGCCCTCTTTAATATCTTCAAGAGTTGGAAGGGCAAGGTGTTCAGATGGGGTTACCATACAGAGAAAATCCATACCGTACATCCCAGCAATTGCTCCTCCTATTGCTCCGGTGATGTGGTCGAATCCAGGAGCGATATCAGTTACGATTGGACCAAGAAGGTATAGCGGAGCGTTATTACAAAGTTCTTTCATACCTTTTACGCTGAATTCAATTTCGTTCATTGGAACGTGTCCTGGGCCTTCAACAAAAGTCTGGACGTTGAAAGCTCTTGCTCTTTTTACGAGCTCTCCGAGTGTAATGAATTCCATAAACTTTGGGCGGTCGGAAGCATCGGCAATGCAGCCCGGACGCATGCCATCGCCAAGACTCAGGGTCAGATCATATTCTTTCGCGATCTCAAGGAGGTAATCATATTCGGCATAAAAGGGATTGTCTTCGTCATTATGCAGCATCCAAGCAAGAGTAAACGAGCCTCCACGACTGACGACATTCATTATCCTGTCACTCTGGCGCAGGCGCTCAAGGGAATTAAAGTTGACTCCAGCGTGTATGGTTACAAAGTCCACTCCCTGCTGAGCATGTTTTCTGACAGCATTGAACATATCGTCAGATGTCATTTCCACAATTACTTCCCTAGAAGCTGCAGCCTGGTAGATTGGAACCGTTCCTACTGGAAGTTCCACGGCTTTGAGGATAAGGTTGCGGATTTCGTCAAGATTCCCACCTGTGGAAAGATCCATTATTGAATGAGCCCCGAAGGCTTCTGCAGCTTTCGCTTTTTCGATTTCATCATCAATGTTGATCCAGTCTTTCGATGTTCCTACATTGACATTGATCTTTATGCTCATAGATTTGCCAATGCCGATAGGGATGGCTTGTCGCCTATTATTTTTCGGGATAGCTATCAGTCCTTTTGCCACGCAGGAGCGGACAATTTTTGGATCGATTCCTTCAGCTTTTGCCACGGCTTCTATTGTAGGGGTGCTGATTCCCTTTTTTGCATCTTCCATCAGTGTCATTGTTACTCCATATTGTGAGGTGATGAGGTAATTGATATATATTTTAGGGAGATATTGATAAAAATATGTCAATATATGTCAATAATACTAACTGTATATGCAACTCAACAAGAGTAATTGATCATAAAGATAGATCAAGATATTTCTGTCTCGAATAGTAGAGCAGAAAGCAAACTGATATATAGATTTTTATATCGGAAAACCACTCAATGTTGTATATATGACTTAATATATAACTATTGTAAGCATATTATACTGTGTTGTATAGAGAAAAGCATACTTATTTTAAACAAGTCAGTTCATTTCCAGTCCAATAGCTTTCATGCTTGCAAGTTTGATACTAACTGTTGTATCATTTTCACGATTATAATGCAGAATGCTTACTGCTTAAGATGCGGGTTCCATACATTATTGTAGTAATAAAATAGATCTCAAGTGGATTTATTGATTTTTGCTATGTGTTTTAATACTTTTTTTGCCTTTACTGGACATGAAATCGGCCACAAGTAGCATATTCCTATATGTAATAGAATGATTGAGCTCACAGACACAAGGCAAAAATTATGAGATTTTCATTTTTGCAGTGGAAATTTTGTGGCCCACAAAAATTTGAAAAAATCATAACAAATCCATAATAGGTTCGGAATTGCAAATTTTAAGTAAAAATCAAAAACTTTAGACACTGTAGTGTAATCAAAAAAAGATTAAGGAATGTATAGTAGATTTTACAAAAAATTATACACACTGCTATTTTTAATCAAACTTCTGATCTTTTTTTGATGGTAGTGTTACAGCTTCGAGCCAAAAGTCTTCTATTGAACCAATTACTTTCATGAATTCATCAAAGTCAATAGGTTTAACGATATAGGCATTGGCATGAAGATCATAAGCTCTGAATATGTCCTTTTCAGCGCTGGAAATAGTTAAAATGATTACAGGTATGTTTTTAAGGTCACAATTATCTTTTATTTCTTTAAGAATTTCATGCCCAGTTTTTTTCGGTAAATTCCAATCCAAAAGAATTATATCTGGGTGTGAAGAACCTCGAAACTTATCTTCACCCCATAAAAAACGCACTGCTTCTTCTCCATCTTCTGCAACATGAAGATTGATTCTAACTTTTGCATCTTCGAAAAATTCTTCAATTAATCCAATGTCTCCTTTATTGTCCTCAACTAAAAGAATTTCCAAAGGCTGATCTGACAATTTCATTTACTATAACTTTTTATTGGATATATTTAAATATATCTAACTGTTATCTTTAAAAATATATTAAGGAATCTTTAATAACTAGTTGGATACAAAATCGCAAAAAAATTAAACTAGAATAGAAAACCTGCTAAACAAAAAAGATCCGGAAAATTTAGTTCCAATTTAGTGATAGAAGTAAAATTAAAAATAATTAAATTATGAATATACACTGTATGCATCTGCAGAATGTTGATTAAAGCAGAATTGAGGAATTATGACTATTTCTGATCGTTGGACTGCCGATGAACTGGATCAGAGTCCAAGAGCTGACAGCTGAGCTGGAAAAAACCAGTCAGGCATTACGTACCGAGAAGAGCTGATTAAACAACAGGATATTTAACATTATGATGAAGGAAAAAACAGAAAAAAAGCTGGGAAATGAGTGTTTGTCTGTAGCTCTGGAATTGATCGGAAGCTAGTTATGTTTCGTCAATTTAGTTGATGATGACGGGTTACTGCACGATATTGCGATCAGCGACATGGGGTGGAAAAAGTGTCTGTTGTATGACAAGACTGGGCATCGCCGTCCTTCAGGGAATTTCGTTGTGCATGGCTTGTACAGCTGTATCATTAACAGTGAGAAAAGTTTCTTTACTAACGATTCACTGTCACATCCAGACAGTATCGGATTGCCACATGCCCATCCCTTGCTCAAGTCGTTTCTTGGCGTACCTCGAATCTTAGATAGGAAAATAGTGACATGCTGGGGGTTGCAAACCGTGAGGGTGGCTATATCTGCGAGCAGCAGAAGGATTATTTAAGCTATCATGCCAGCAAGTGTGCAGGCTCTACAAAGGAAAAGGTCGGAAAAGAAGCGGGGGAGAATGGAGACTATGCCCGTGGCACTTAACTCCATCAATCTGATCATCCATTCGACCCTTGATTTTGATCAAATAATGCAGAAGACGATTTCAGAAGCATCCAAAGCAATAGAATGCGAAATGGTTGCCATTTCTTTTTGAAATGATAATATTTTGATAGTCCATTATGTGCATGGTTCCCCGGACAGCGTGATTGGATAGGAAATGAATGATAAGGAAGACCCACACGCGATTCTTGCTATCAAAACTAAAAAGCCTGTAGCTATCAATGATGTCTTCAACGATGAACGAGTGAATCGAAACCATATGAGGAAGTTTGGGGTCTGTCCCGTACTTGTTGTCCCTCTTATCATCAAGGGTGAAGTTGTCGGGGTTATCTTTTTCAATTATCATAGATCTAATTTTGCATTTGATAACAGCGACATTGATTTTGCAGTACAGCTTGCATCATCATATCGTTGGCTTTGGAAAATTCCCACCTTTTTGAAAATCTAAAAGTAGACATTAAAGAATGCAAGAAGGCTGCAGAGGATTTGCTGGAGAGCCGGGCAAAGCTAGAGGCAGCTTTGGTCAGCATGACAGATAATGTATTCATTTCTGATGCTCAAGTGAAGTTCTTTGACTTCAACGATGCATTCGCAACATTCCATAAGTTCAAAAACAAGGACGAATGCTCCAAGTTCTTTGCCGAATCCGCTGACATCCTGGATGTGTTCATGGCTGATGAGACACCGGTATCGATGGACATGTGGGCTGTGCCTTGGGCTTTGTGGGGAGAGAGAGTCACTTATGCTGAGTACACCCCCCTGCGACGCAAAAATACTGAAGAAACCTGGGCCGAAAGCTACAGCTTCTCTACAATTCGTGATAAAGATGACTCGATAGTCTGGTCAGTTGGCTAGGTCGCGATGTCACCGAGCGTAAAAGGGTAGAGCAGGAACTTGAGAATACTACGGAGTTCTTAGATCTCATGGACAAGAGCAAGGGGACAGTAGAATTGGTTCATTCGCAGTTAATTTCTTTAGCTAGCGCTCTGGCTTCGAAGCCGTAGGCATACGGCTCAAAGATAGCGATGACTATCCTTACTTCGAAACTTGCGGTTTCTCCGAAGACTTTGTGAAAATGGAAAACAGCCTATGCATGAATGCTGTAGGCCAGCTGATTTGCGATAGCAACGGCTATCCTATTAGGGAGTGTAGGTGCGGTAACGTTATCTGCGGAAGGTTCGACTCATCTCAGCCCTTCTTAACGACTTGGGGCAATTTCTGGACAAACTGCACCACAGAACTGTTGGCCACTATGACTGATGCTGATCGCCAAGCCCCACGTGCAATAGGTGTAATGGAAAAGAGTATGAATCCATGGCCTTATAGCTTTATGCGTTGGTGAGGATAAGCTGGGTCTTCTCCAGTTGCACGAAAGATGTGAAGACCAGTTTCTGGAAACGATTTTTATGTGGGAACTTTAGCTTCAGCGACGAGGAAGAGATCGAGGTGAAAAAATTAGTCTTGGACCTAGAGTCTATCGTCCTACGGCATTCTGCCCATTAGAGGATGCTCCTGTCCTGCGTGCCCGACTGGGTGAAACAGTGAAGGTTTTATATTATATGGGCAGATCTTTCGCTACCTGCCAATGGAGAGTTGCGCTATCTCCAGATGAATGCTGCATCAGTAAGAGATCCAAAAGGCAATATCCTTGGATCTGTATCCGTTGTTTGGGACATTACAGAAATCAAGACGGCAGAGAAAACACTGCAGTAGAGTGAGGCCAAGTATCTAGACATGTTCGAGATGGTGCAGGAGGTCTTCTACATCGATTGGCTCATCTACGATGAAAAGGGTAAAGTTGTCGACTGGATTTTCGAGGACCTCAACTCAGCTGGATTCCAGCTCCTCGGTCTGAAAGATATTGATGAGGCCAACGGAAAAAGAGGGTCATAAGTGCTCGGCTACGAAGTAGCTTCATTCTATCTTTCCATGATTAAGAAGGCACGACTGTCGAGTAAAGTGGTCACGTTCTAGTACCATAGCCCTTACGTGGACAAGGAATTCTTTACATTGTATATTGTTCGCGGAGACCGTCTTATCTTCGCTCAAATGGATATTACAGAACAAAAAAAAGTAGAAATTAAGTTGAAAGAAACACTCGACAATTTAGACTATTTAGTTAAAAAACGTACCGCAGAGCTTGAGGAGGTTT
This sequence comes from Methanosarcina sp., assembly GCA_003164755.1. GTDB lineage: Archaea > Halobacteriota > Methanosarcinia > Methanosarcinales > Methanosarcinaceae > Methanosarcina. Next base: position 39,745 of record PLUB01000124.1, read on the forward strand.
ATATATCATTGGAAAAGAATGAAAAGGGTCTTTCTGAAGCTCATAGAATAGTTCCCATTGGAAACTGGTAGTAGAATATTATAAAAAATAAAATATACTTATCTAATGAAGTTTATCGAATTTATGGATTAAACCCACAAGAATTTGAAGCAACTTACGATTTTTGTAGTTACTTATATCCTGATAATCGAGATCGTGTAGATGGTGCCTTTAAAAAGCTTCAACAGAAAAACCCATTCCCATAGACTATCGAATTATCTTAGCTGATGGAGAAAAGCGAGTAATTCACGCACAGGGCGAAGTTATTTCTGATGAGAATTGTATCCCTGTTCGAACGAGAGGAACATTCCAGGATATTACAGAACGCAAGCGATTAGAGATAGAACTAAAGTCGATAGCACTTCTGCCTCAGGAAAATCCCACTCCTGTGATACGCCTGAGCAAAGGTTTTATCGTAAACTATGCTAATCCCGCTGCCCAAATGTTATTAGCATTATTGGAGTAGGCTATCAATCAGAAAGCTCCTCCAGCAATCACAGATATGGCCATTGCAGCCTTGGCTGATGGCATCTAGCGTTGTGTAATTTAGAGTAACAACTACGCCAATAACACATGCATTATAAGTTTCGCTCCGTTCCCCCAATTTGGCTACGTTAATTTTTATGCCCGTGACATCTCTGATCGTAAAAAAGCAGAAGGGTCACTACAGAAAAGCGAAGCGCATCTGCACATATTTCATTAATCAGTTTTTATTGGCATGTTTTACTATAAAATTGAATGTTTGATCACAAAAGCCAACGACATATTTCTGGAGATGATCGGCTACACGTGAGAGGACTTGCAGGCTGGGCTGATTAAGTGGTACGAGGCCCCACAGGAGTACCATTCCGTGATGAATACGCTATTGCAGAACTGAAAACCACAGGTATTTACACTCCCTACGAGAAAGAGTTCATCCGAAAAGATGGCTCTAGCATACATATCTTTTTCGGAGCAGCTACCATAGATGAGGCACGCAATGAGGGTGTGGTCTTTGTTCTTGATATAACAGAGCGAAAAAACGTAGAAGAAATGTTAAAATTGAAATTAAAAGAACTTGCCCTTTAAAATGAAGAATCAGAATAATTCACTTACATTTCATCGCAAGACATGAAAGAATTATTAAGGTTGATAACAATTTATTTGCAGCTTTTACAAAGGAAATGTCAGGGCAAAATTGATGATAAGGCTGGCAAATACATCCACTTTGCTGTTGAAGGTGCTTTCCACACGCAAAACCTGAGAAATTATCTTTTAGAATTCTCTCGAGTGACTACAAGAAGCAGGGAACCTGAAGCTAAGCATTGCGAATTTCTTTTGAATCATGAGTATCTAATTTAAAATTAATTAAAAAGGAAAAATAATGCTATTGTATTACATGACTCTTTATCTGATGTAATAATAGATTCTACCCAGCTGGATCAGGTATTTCGAAATTTGATAATCAATGAAATAAAGTTCCATAGTGAAGAGGCACCAAAAAGTTATATTTCTGCAGAGAAAAAAGCGAGTGAATGGTTATTTTCAGACAGGATAATGGAATTGGAATTGATCCACAATATTCAGAAAAAACATTTGAAATTTTTAAAAGATTGTATAAAAGGGAAGCTTATCCTGGAACAGGAATCTGGCTTGCAATTTGTAAAAAATTTGTAGAAATATATAGTGGCCGTATATGGATAGAATCTGAATTAGGCAAAGGTTCAACTTTGTATTTCACGTTACTAATCAACCCCACAGAAGTTCAAAGACTAACTTTTAACACATCAAACAATATTTTCAAACTTTTATTGAAATGTATCTATTAAAGAAGTCTTACGAATTAGGATATAATTTTTCTAGCTTGAAGTTGTGAAGTTATCATCGAAATTAAATCAATGTAACTCCGGTAGGATATGGCTTAACTATGGATAAAAAGGTTGAAATCTTGCTCCTTGAGGACAATTATGGAGATGCAAGTCTGATTGAAGAGATGCTTGAAGAATTCGCCAACTTCCAATATGAACTTATAAACGTTGAAACCATGAAAGAAGGTTTGAGGCTTCTTAATGAGCGCTCATTTGATGTAATATTAGTAGATCTAGGCTTGCCGGATAGAAATGGTATCGACACTTATCTTGATCTTCATTCAAAAAATTCACGAATTCCGATCATAATTTTTACTGGGTCAAATGATGAAAAAATTGGGATTGATGCTGTACAGAAAGGTGCTCAGGACTATTTAGGGTTCCGTTGCAAAAAATCCTT
>PLUB01000107.1 GCA_003164755.1 Methanosarcina sp.
TTTTTTATACTCATAGATTTACATGCTTATTTTGAAGTTTTTGCAACGGAACCCTCTAATCTATATACATTCACTTTTGAAACAAGCTGAATTTATTTCACGTGAATGGACAAGTTAAAAAATGGTGAAACTTTAATCAACCATGGCTTATATTAAGAAAAAGCGAAGATTTCTTTGAGTTTTCACTCACTTAACTTGCTAACTAATCTATAAATATAAAGAAGTATAACGAACAAATAAGTCATTTCCCAGCTTTTTGGGTATCTCTGACTCACTAATAAAATCCTTTAGATATAAAGAATATTAAATGTTTGAGGCACTCAATTTTAGAGTCTTATTATATATAGGGTGCATAACTAATATCCCCAGAAAGTTTTATTCCTCGATCTTAATTCTATTATACACTGAATATCTCTGCTTTCATAATGTTGGGTAGTATTAAAGTCAATAGCAATGTATTGGACCTTAATTTTAAGATCCATTACCCTGAAAATTTTGCAATTTATTTATCTGGATGAAGGAAAAAATTCCAAGATAATTTGATTCTCTGTAATTATAAATAATATCTCTGGAGGAATTCTTATTTTTTGTATTTTTGACATAATATTGTTGGTTACAGATTCAAGAAAATTTGTAGAAGATACTGGAATATGAATAAAAAATTAAAACTTTTTGAGAGCTATGATGTGCTTCATCAGATAAAATAGTCATAACAATAATGAGATAATTCTGGGGAAATATCTACAGCAAACTGGCTGTATACATAACAAAAGTAAAGTCATTTTTCTGTGTTACAATCATCGACTCAATTACCTTCAATAATTTTTCACGATTCTATTCTGATTTGTGAAACTGATTTTGGAACTAACAAAATTCAGAACTACTGAACCAATTTAATATTTGCTAACACAAATCACTGCATAACAATACTCGAGATTTGTATAGGTACTTAGAATATTTGCAATTATATCTATCGATTAATACTCAATTACCCCATATTCTGTTCAGGAGGAGTTAAATATAATAAATTCAAATGATTCAGGGAAAAAAAAAACACCTGTCGAACAAAACTATGTTACGACGAAAGATAAAATAGTGAAAAATCACAAAGCTTTGCTTGAGAGTTACGAACAAAGGTTGGAAAATCTTGATCCTGAACTTATTACCACAGATGAAGAGATATTCTTAAAGGAAGCTTTTATTCATGCAAAAGAAGTTTTTGAGCCTGAGAAACTGGTAAAATGGTTTACAATAAGAGCCGAACCTTTCTATAGACCAGGGTCCTTGAAATTAGTGTTAACCATGTATGAAGAGCTGCTTGATATTGCAGAAAAAAAACTTGGATCAGAAAATCCTGGAACTGCGACTGTACTAAATGGTCTGGCAAGAATTTACCGTTACATAGGAAACTACGAAGAAGCCCTCAACCTTTTATCAAGGGCACTCAAAATTCATGAAATGCTCCCTGGAACTGAACAAGCTGAGATAGGGAACATACTCAGTGAAATGGACATTCTTAACTATTTGATGGACAAGCAAGCTCTTTCATATTATACCCGGGCACTGGAGATCCAGAAAAAAGTTTTAAGTTCAGAAAACCTTGGTGCTGTCATAACCCTGAACAGAATGGCTTTCTGTTATAGGGGAATGAAAAAACCCGAAAAAGCTGAAGAATTCTTCAACAGAGCTCTAGAATTTCTTGAAATGTTGCAGGAACAGAAACCTGACAAACGCGTGATCGTGATCTATAAAGCCGGTACCTTAAATAACTTGGGTATTCTGCTGTCAGAGGTGGGAAAAATTGAGGAAGCAGAGGATAGATATGGGAAGGCATTAAAGCTCCAGGATAAAGTATATGGCCGAGAACATCCGCAGGTAGCTCAGACCCTGAACAACCTTGCCCTGCTATATTTTCAGACTTCAAGATATGAAAAAGCTCTTATCCTCAACACCAGATCTCTTGAGATCATGGAAAAACTAGGAAAAACCGAACATCCTGGATTTGCCACAACCTTAAACAACCTTGCAGGTATATACGTTCATAAAGGCCGTCATGAAAAAGCTCTGGAACTTTACAAGCGAGCCCTTGAAATCCGGGAATGCATCCTCAGTCCAGATCATCCAGATGTTGCCAAGACCTTAAACAACCTGGGAGAGCTTTACAGAATCCTGGGGCATCACAAAAAAGCCCTTCACATGTACACCCGTGCTCTGAATATCTACGAAACAACCTTTGGTACCACCCACCCAGACGTAGGTACTACTCTCAACAATCTTGCAGGCCTCCACGAATGCCTGGGAGAATATAAAACTGCAATCAACCTATATGAAAAAGCCCTTAATATAATTCAGAAGGAATATGGATCTGATCATCCTTATTTCAAGATCACACGGAATAATTTAATTAGCCTTTATGATAAAATGGAACGGAGCTAGCGAAGCTGGACTTCAGAAAATGGAAAATATTCATTGATCTGTTCCTTAGTATTGTAATATCTCAAACTCTTGGTATCAAATCACTAAAATAGAATACTTATAACCATAATATTTGTTATTTTCTTACATATCCATTCACTTCTAGTTACAAATAACAGCATTTCTCAAAAGCTTATATAAGCTAGACAAATAACAATACTTTGAAACCCTAATTTGACAGTTTAATTTTTTTGTTAGAGAAGATTTTCATATTTGAGAAGAATGGAGAAGTAATATTGTGGTCAATAAATTTTTGTCCCATTTTTTATGATTTTCATTTGACAGATAATTATCTGCCCTAAATTGTTATTTTCTTCAAATTTTTATCAAATTTTTGATTTTAAATTTGCAGATTATACTGATAACAACATAAATATTTGATAAGTGTATCAATTTGTACAGCAAAAACGCTAAAATATAACAAGATTTATGATTTAATAATCTTCGTTACTCCATAGAGTTGGGAAATGACAGATCATAGATAATTTTAATAACATTTTTGATGATTGTAAATTGATTTTTGATGAGAATATGAGGTTTCATTTCAAATGGAATTTATATTATCAAACTAAGGTTATAGGTTTTTCAAAATATCACATATCACATTATTGATGATGGTGCATCGCATATTCCGTTTACCGCAAATTATTAATACTTAGCATATCGTGTTTGTCGAGATGACCAGAATTACTAATCGCTTACACAAAAACGTGTTGAGTGTTATTATGGACATTTTAGAAATGGATCATTTCCGCGAGCCTGAACTTGACGAGGTTCAATTTTTCCTTGAAAGTAATGGAACTCACGGTTCTATTGTTCATGAATATGCTGTGGAAATGAACTGTACGTCCTCCAAAATTCAATCAAGGGAGAATGTATTAATCGATTTCAATAATTCCTTTCCATCCATTAACTAACACCCCCTAAATATTTTGACCCCCAAACTGAAACCCAAACCTTTAACTATTTCCATTTGGAAGTTAATTTTGGATTTCAGCCCATTTTTTTGTTACTTTAATCTGTTTTTCCCTACTTATGCCCTTATTTTCAGAGTATATTGATGTCAATTTCTCTTGATATCCTAATTTAGATTAAAATACGTGACTAACTTGATTTCTCAAGTCCTTTAATTCTAGATTAAGAGAATTTCAATAAACCTCTGATTTTCACGAGTCATTTATATACCATTTATGAGAATATGATAAAATTTAGAGGTTCATCGAAGTCCTCTATATTTTTCTGAGTTTCAGAAGTGTTAGTTTTTACTGTGAGTACTATAAATTACATGGAACTACTAAAAAAAGCTTTCCGAATTCCAAATGGAATGATCACTCTAAACAATATCAAGTACAACTGAATGAAAACAAAACATAATTATTCAGCTTGCAAAAAAATCCTTTGGCTAATATCAAATTTGACGCAATGGATACTTTGATCACTAATGATTGGAAAATAAAAAACATAATCAATAACCAACAGTTAAAGAAAAAAAGCCCCTCGAAATTTGCTCAGTATATCTAGTAAAGATTGTTTTTGAGGTCGTTTTTTCCAAACAGGGTAGTTAAAAAAAAGCTTAGTTTAACTCTAGAGAGATGATACAATGGAAAATAAAATAGACAGAATTCAACATAGTGAATATTCTACCCCAATTATACCCAAACGCAAGCTGATTCAATGCGTATCAGGCCATTTTAAATTGGATATTTTTTTATTTTTCTATCAGATAGTACTTGAGACTAATACTGCGAAAGAAAACAAATCAACATTTCATCACTTTTCTGCAAAAATAGTGAAAAATTGTAAGATTTTACTGGAGATCTGACACAGTTGGCGAGAGTACTGAATTAAAAAATTAATAATTACTTACAGCCTTCAAATCTCTCCAAGCTCCCAATTCAAGTGCTCTTTTATAATTACATATGCCACGGCAGGAGAGATTATCCCGACATCAGTTACTATCATGTCAATGTATCTGGGAGGAGTGAAATCAAAAGCCGGATTTTTTACCTGCAAGTGAGATAGATCTGCAATTAATAAAGGATCGATAATTTCATCTGCACTTCTTTCTTCGATTTCGATGAGATTTCCAACAATTGTACTTGGACTAAACTTGAAGGTCTCGGCAGCTACCATGAAAATCTTTCTTGACTCATGGGCAGCAAGAGCAAGTTGAGAGGTCCCGATTTTATTTACCAGCGTACCATCAGTTGAAATAGCATCAGCTCCAACAATGACCATATCTACATCTTTCATGTAGTAACGAACTGCAGAGTCCACAATCAGAGTTGTAGGGATACCAACTTTATTAAGATGATGAATCGTCGATAGACCCTGGCGCCTAGGGCGACTTTCGGTGGCAATTACTGAAATGCCCTTCCCATTCTCAAAAGCTGTAGTGAGGATGGAAAGAGCAGCATGAGAATTGCAGTGGGTCATAATAATATCTCCATCTTTGATTCTTCTTGCACCTATTTTCCCAATTTTTTCGAGGGCTTTGTCAGCTCTCTCGATGAAAAGATTTGCATTCCCAATGATTTCCTTCCTTGCTTCTTCTATATTTCCTGAAGAATACTTCGTAACAAGTTTTACAGCATTCGGGAGAGAAACAGCTGTGGGACGAGTACTTATAAGAAAACTAGAAGCTTCTCGAATGTAAGTATTGAATTCCCTCATTGAAACTACTTCTAGGCCTGCAGCATAATCTCTGATGGCTTCAGCAGCAGCTTTTGCAATTCGACCTGCTCCACGGAGTTCCATCGTCCTAATTTTTTCTGCGGTTTCCTCAAGTTTTTGCATATTATAAGAAATAGCAAGAGTCAATTTATAGCTATCTTCTAGTATTTCGGAATCTTCTAAAATAATAATTCAAATTTTATTTATTTTATCATAGATATCTTTTAGTGAGGAAAGAGATATTCTCCATACTTAAGGGGACAGAGTCGAAATACATGAAATGTTCTCTATAATCGAGCATTTCAGCAGAAAAAGGCAAACTGATAGACAAAACACGAATGTAATCAGCAGTAGCAACTCCAAAATTATGATAGCGTTTCCCTGAGATATGTAATTATATCTTGCATTAGTGCGCTTATCTAGATGCAGTTTCTATGACCATTTAAGCCTGAAGATGAATACAATTCAGTTAAAGCCATTTAGTTCCCGCAGTCCTTAACTTAATTAAAAATATAATTTAATACGAAATTAATTATATAACTATCGAAAGAAGTGAACATAGTACATATAGTGAACAATCAGGCTGATAGTGTCTCTGTAATTGACACAGCAACGAACACTATTACAGCCAATGTGGATGTAAGCTAGTCCGAAGGATTAGGCGATCCCACAGGAATAGCAATCACACCAGATGGAAAAAAAGTATATGTGACGAAATCGAGCCTTAAAAATGCAGCTGTAATTGACACAGCTACAAACACTGTCATAGGCACCATAACTGTAGAAAACTACCTGCCCACCTTCGGAAAGTTCATAGGTGGTAATATTCAAAAGGCTAAATTGAATGGTTCCAAAGCTAAAGCTTCTATGAGTAAACATAAACAAAAAAACCACTCCAAACACTATAAAGCAGAAAAAAATCACCAACTGTAAAGTGGATAAAAAATAGTTGGATTTCTATTTCAATTAAATGGAAGTAGTGACTACAACAACAGACTTAGATTCTTGCTTTCGATGATATGAAAATTTTGAAACAGAATCTAGTTAAATGTATTGAAGTTGTACTTATTGTAGAAAAGAGAAGTATTGGATAATTTAGAAAAAGGCAGAAGGGGATCTTGGAAGAGTTTTGTTTACTGTTATCCCTATACAGTTACTTCAAATATATACCCCTAGCAAGTATATTTAATTCGAAATAAGACCAGCATCTTCCAGTAACTCTACTATGTTCTTTAATTCCATTGTGCCCTTTATTATTACACTCTTTTAGGTCTGTTTGAGGTATGATACACGGTACAATACATAATTATCTCCGTAGTTATTTTAAATTAATTCTATGAAAATTTGCTTCTAAACAAAAAATAATTCCACATAAAAATTTTCGTAGTCAAAAAACAAATATATATAAACAATTATTTTGTAGTATTTGTGAAGTCATCATAATCTAATATTATTCTTTGTTTAAAGAAAAAAAATATCGAATGAATATAAAGATCTAATAATTATATACACTAAAGATAATAAATATGTTAAGAACTTAGTATGATTTGCGTTCTCATCTGCTATCACCTAGCAGCAATCTATCCCAAAAAACCCACCTATCCAATACTTCACGAAAATTTACTCCATGGAATGAAGAGATAAAATTAAAAAATACAACTAGTAGTTCCAATATCAAATCTCTTCTATGCTGGATTGTACATTTCTGAACTTCAATAATTTTTCAGATGAGAACGTAACAATGGTAAATAAAAGTTGACTTGCAGACGCTACCAGCAGCCTATAATTTTTGCTATTAAACTGCTTTTTCTTTGATTCATTGCTTAAATAAATTATTTTTATTCTCTAAAACAATACCTATTTGCCGTTCTCGTCAAAATTAATTCTCAGATAAATCACAATTTTAGATATAAATTACAAATAAATCCCAAAATTAATTCTATTTAATCAGTAAAAATGTCGAATAATACCGGATTAAATAATTAACTGGCTAAAAAGGATGATATAAAGGTGATGAAAGAAACAAAAATTTAACTTTTAGTATAGGTGCGCGAAGCAAGACAACCACGAGAAACTTCCTGCTCATATACTTATAGCGATTTATTTCACTACCCAATATGATATCCAGTTCTATAAATATGATATAATAATTTATTCTACATAATATTCCGAAAAAACTCTAAGGTATAGAGCATAAACATCTCTTGCATTATAATCATAAAATGAGACAACATTTAGTACCAAATTTGCAAACATAAAAGAGCTTGAAAATCATGAAATTGCCAAATAATACCGAATTAAATAGATCAATTAACATATAATGACTGTAATTAGCGAAAAATCATAAAATAACTCGCTACAGCCAACAAATCATGAAGATCGTCATTGTCTATGTCCTGTTCTCTACCACGATCATTGCCATATTCACCAGGGTCACCAAAACCCCTTAACCCACGAAGTCCACGGAAACTACTTTCGCGGTTCCAGAAACGATTTTTTGATGGCTAGCTTTAATTCTAAGCCAACGAATGAGAACATTACCTTGTGCCTACCAGTGGCTTATAACTTATTTATATTCACGACTATAATGTTTATGCACCTACCTTTATTAACCCATAATATGTATAATAACTAGATTAAGTGATTTATAAGATGATTAGTTTCCTTATTTTGCTTACACTATTTCAGATAAATTTTATTTACAAAATAATGGTTAACTGCCTGGAAATGTAGAATACGAATAAACAAATCGCAGAAATATCCCTTGTTTGAAAATTTTTTCGTGTGTAAATTATATATATAGTCATATTCTTTTGAATATATCAAAAATTATTTGCCTTTAAAAGTTTGGTGTTTACCCAACTTATGTGATGTTTTCGCTAATTTCTGAAATTTTGATCAAAAATGAATTAATATGTCAGGAACTCACAAATTTTGCGCTTATAATGACACGACATGAGTATTTTCTAACAAGAGTTAGAGATGTTATAACACTCAGAGTCAGGTTGATGAATATTCCCAATCAGATGGAATTATCTTCGAATTATTCTTATTCAGAATATAGGGAAAAGGGACTCAATGCATGATCACTAAACAAAAGTTGTGTTCGATAGCCTTAGCTTCAACAGCTATGATTTTAATGCTGATGAGTATCGCAGGAGGTACACCATTTGTATATATTACGAATTCCGGCAGCAACAATGTATCAGTAATTGACACAGCGACTAACACTGTTACAGCCACTGTGTCTGTTGGATATAATCCTTTAGGAGTTACAGTCAGCCCAGATGGAACAAACATATATGTAGCAAACGAATACAACAACACTGTCTCTGTAATTAACCCAGCTGCAAACAGCATTACATCCACCGTGAATGTAGAAAATGATCCTTGAGGAGTTGCAGTCATACCGGATGGAACAAAGGTATATGTGATAAACCTTAATACCAACAATGTCTATGTAATTAATACAACAACTAATACTGTTTCAGCCACCGTGCCTGTAGGAAGCCAGCCTTATGGAGTTTCAGTCACCCAAGACGGAAAAAAAGTAGATGTAATGAACGAAGATGGAACGGTTTCTGCGATTGACACAGCCACAAATACTACTGCATAGACACAGTAAAAATAGGATCCTATTCTGTTGCATTCGGATAGTTAATATACTTTGTTCCAGCACATCAAGCCCTTCCTGATGCAAACTCATTGATATAGAGCTTAAGCAGTTGCTTGCTTTTCAGGCAATTTTCAATTTTCACAATTTTTGGATTTAATCACTCAGTTGTCCATAAAATAATTGTTTGTCCAAAATACAGAGTCAATCAAATTTTACATAACTTTCGGGATACTGGCTATATAGGTGATATACCAAAAGCGGTTCCGTTGCAAAAAATATGTAAATCTATAAGTAATGAATAAAAATCAAAATAATCAAGGAAAATGTACTAACATTATAAAACTATACCAAACAATTGATTAATATATTTGATTTCATTA
>PLUB01000058.1 GCA_003164755.1 Methanosarcina sp.
AAAATTATTTTTGCAACAGAACCAATAATTGTACCTTATATTAATGTTATCGAATGGACTAATATCGAAAATAGACGAAATTTCCAGAAATTTTTAGATATAGTCAGATCCATTACCCTTTTTAAAGTCATGCAACGACAAAAGTTAAGTGGATACTATCTATCAGATATAGAAGACTTTGATAAAGCATTGAGTATCTACAATGGCACAGCTAAAAACAATGCTACCAACTTAACTGATCAGGAAATAAAGGTTTTGAAATTCATAGAAGAAAAGCCGGCAACTATACAAAATTTAATGCATTTCTTGCATGTCTCCAGGGAACGGGTTATGCAAATCCTGAATGGGAAGGATGGTAAAAGTGGTATGCTTGCAAAAGTGCCAGAGTTGAACAAGATTGATCGCAGTAATACGATTGATGGAAAAAATGGAGATAAAGTAACAATATGGGTAAACGTATATGAGTACAGTGGGCCAAAATTAGAATTTGAAATATACGATTCGGTTGCAACGATGAATCGTGAAAAGGCAGAAGAAGAAAGGACAATATTCATACAAAAGCTATCTGAAGAAAGTGTAACCACTGTAACCCCTTGTAACCCTACTGTAACATCGGAATGGGTTACACTAAAACCACATACAATAGATAGAATAAATGGTAATGTAACCCTTAAAAGGATAAATGTTATACAGGGCAATTGTGATAATACTTTTTCGAAAGGAACGATAGATTTAGAAATAAAGGAAGAAAAATTAGTTGTCCCTTGTTCTGAAAATATGGGTTACAGTGTTACACTTGATAATAAATAATGTCATTTGAATATGATTAGCGAGTGTAACTCTACAGCTGATGGGGGGGTTACATATGGTAACATTGATTACACTCAAGAAAATGATGAAGGTATATATGAAGCAGTGGAGCTTTTGGAAAAAGCATTAAGAAAATATTCAAAAATATGTTATAACTCTACTGTAGATGATGTCCCAAGATTTGTTTCAAACTTCAACAAAAAAACTCCTGAATATGAACNNAGTTGGATATATGATAGTTTTAGAAGAAGCTGAAAAGCTCCATAATTTGGGGCAGCTGTGATATAATGATCTAGTTATTGATTTAAGTGATCAGGCTGATCTTAGATGTCAAAAAGTAGATCTTATGAGCTGCAGGCGAAGGGGATCCCCACAGCTCGATCGCATATCTCATTTAAAATATGGGAAATTTAGTATGTGGAATTAAATTTAATTAATTTATATCTTTTTAAAGTAATAGTTATATATAGAAAATCTCGTGAACCTACCCCCGGCTATCTCGTTTTTGATTCATGGGGAATTAGTTTGGGAAAAATGGCTTATTCTGAAGCAACTAGGGAGATTTTGATCGTAAGTTACTGAAAATAGCATCACCCTACTCTAAACAATAGCACACAGAGCCTGAGATTGGCTCCTATTTGATTCGATGCATATAAACCCCGCTTGCATTCAGAACAAAAATAACTTAATATTAAATACAAGATTTGCTAATATTAATTATAAAAAATAAAAAACGGTGCTACCATGGTGAGACCTTGTAAATTGACGCCTGAAATACGACGGAGCTCTGAAACTTTTGGAGCGACTGAATGAAGCCGTTAAAGGTGGAAATTGTCAGGTTTGTATGTTTATATTGGAGAGACGTTTCCCTGACGAGTTTGGTCGACGGGTAAACAGAAAAACAAATGTTGTTTCAGAAAACCTGAATCAGAACGTTGAGATAATTGTCAATGATGCAGATATACTTAGAAAACAAATTTTAGCAAAGTTTGATCGCGTTGGAGAGAATAATGAGTCATTGATTAGTTAATATTTTTCATCCTAACTTAATATATTCTTAATAGAAACTCCTACCATTCTAATTCCATTCTGTGGTATAAACTGTAGCCTGACTACCAGAATCTCCACCAAGGCTTCTTAGCTCCCGGAGCTTCAATTGCCTTCTGATTTATTAAGGTCTGCATCTGCATCATGTAATTGTTATGCATAGATTTGAGATCTTCGAGTTCTTTTTTCAATGTACCATTATGGTCCTGTAATTCTTTCAGTTGCGCTGCTTGTGAGTGGATCTTATTAGACCTATCTGGATCCATAATTGGATCTTCAAGTAATTTGTCTAATGCTTTTGTCACAGCAACTGATGGACTAGTATAGCCTAATGATTCTATTTTTTCCCATTCTTCCATTGAGATCCAGCACTGAACCTTTTTCATCGGTTTTCGTTCTTCAGTGGGCATGAGAAATAAAGAAGTGCATTTGGAATAAATAATTATTTATTTAGATCTGATGGAGATCTGAATGGATCTGGCCAGATCTAAATGGATCCAATGAGATCTGTTCTTGTAAACGGTATCAAAAGGCCAATACAATAATTATGTTGTAAATAGATGAGCCCTGGTAAGCAGAAAGTAAAGTTATCATCCGATGACAATAGGAAATCAATATTTTTACTAACAAATATTCTGTTCTTATTTTTCCATTGATGTAGAAGTTTTAATGTAAAACATGATATTCTAAACATCAATTCTCTATTACTATTTCATTTACTAGTACCTAACTCAAAAACTGGAAAGGGGAGAAAAACGCATGAACATTTTATATTTAACAAACCAGTTACTTTCCAGTTTAATTTATTTTTATGTTTACAATCAGATACTAAATGTTGTCTCATTTTCACAATTTAATTGTCAAAGATCACGATCGCTGACGAAACAACTGTTTATTTTTACCAAGCTTCCTCAGCTAGGACAAGCTTTGGAAGGTAGGCTGTGGCCTCGTTCCAATAGCATCCATAAGGTCCATAGACTACTTCGCTATCTCCGCTATCGCCATACGGAGCAGGGGGATAATATCCAAAAGGTCCTACCATAGGTCCAACATAACTAGTATTTAAGTTCTGTGCACTCGCTGATACAGTTATCAATGGCACTATTAGAAAGACTAATATCAGAATGCCAAGTATTTTTATTCGATCATATTTTTGTTTCTCCATATTTATATACACTCCTAACTTGTTTTACTTTTACATTATTTTTTAAGGCTGTTATTTTCCCATTTACTCCTAATCGGCAAATCACTGACAAATATAATCTGAGTATAGATGACCTAGTTTTAAAAAAATAAGTGGGTACACGTAGAGATATAATTCTATTTTATTTATTGGGGAATAGTATAACTATAAATCCACTTATTGGAGTATATTTAGTTAATAATTCATAATCCATAATGAATAATAACTCCGAAACTAAAGTAAATTGAAAGAATTGTTGACTTATATTAAGATAAGTAATATTAATTTTAGGCCTAATAACATAAAATATGAAGAAATTAGAGAAAAATATTAAATATGAAGATGGTATATTTATATTTCATTTTCATAATATTTCCATCTTTTAAGTATTATTGTGATAGTTTTATTGAATGATAGGCTAAATGCCAAAATAAACGGTTTTTAAATTACACGTATGTCAATATAATTTGAATGTTTGTGTAAAAATAAGATCTTTTAGTTATATATATGTATGTCTGTATAAATAAAGTCAAGAATGTTAAAAAAGAACCGACCT
>PLUB01000095.1:0-142 GCA_003164755.1 Methanosarcina sp.
CAAGAATACCCTCGATAACGGCAAATAACTTTTTAATTGTAGAAATTTAGGCTTTTATTCTGTAAAAAAATTCTTTAATGAAGTAGTTCGGAAAGTTCCCAACCCCCACAGACTACATAGAACCAATATTCCAAAAGCTTAT
>PLUB01000095.1:152-54464 GCA_003164755.1 Methanosarcina sp.
TTATTTATATCCTCAATAGTTCCAATTATTCTCGCTATTTTCCTTTACCAGTCTCCCTTCTGAAAAATTGTATGCCACAAGCTCCCCTGTGGAAAAGTTGACGTCCATTATATCCTCATCAGGAATATCTTCTATATATTTGACTAAAGCTCTCAAACTACCCTGATGGGCACAGACTATCACATTTTTTCCATCTTTTACTGCAGACATAACTTTTTGCATGAAATCGGAGACAGCACGCTCATATACAACTTTAAGGCTTTCCCCATCATGCGGGCCTGTCTCAAAATTCAAGCTCCAGAAAGCAACCATTTCTGCCCCATACTTTTCTTCCATCTTTCTTTTTTTCCTGCCCTGAAGCTTACCATAATAACGTTCGTTTAAAGCAGTTGTACAGAATACTGGGATTAAATTATTATTAAGTTTTTCCGAGTATGAATACCATTTAATTTTACCTACCTTGTTTTTATCATCTACCTTTTCATGGATAAGAATCCCGGTTTTTTTCTGCCCGGCCAATATGACAAAAAGAGTTTCCTGTGTTCAGACAAGGTTTGAGGCAAAAGCAAGATCTAATTCGATATTTTCAAGTTTAACTGCGCAATCAAGAGCTTCTTCAATTCCTTCCCTACTAAGAGGAATATCAATCCAGCCAACAAACCTGTCTTCAGGCTTAAAACACGGCGCTCCATGTCTAACAAGTATAAGATACCCCATAAATTATGCTCCATATAATTACATCAACATAGAATTAGTTCAAGGTATTATAATATAGTGCATTTGGAAAAACTATGTAATAAATTAAATATAGTTATTATTCGAAGGTCTACCCTACCTTCAAACCATCCTTCTATAGGCTGCAGGTAACGACCCCCTGCGGTCACAAGATCACCTTTTCACATTTTATATCAGCTTTGTCACCTAAGCTGATAGAAATTTATATCTAAGATAGATATTTTCACTCTTAGTCTCTTCTTTAACTATATAACTTTCTATTGGAAGTTAAGGGGCTTTTTTGTGAGATTTCAAGAAGAGCTAGATTCTGGCCAACAAATGATAAATTATTCAGCCAAAAATTTTTCTGAAAATTCTCTGCATCTAGAAAAATATAATTAAATTCGCAAATTAAATTTGAGATTTTGAGCTAATTTGAATCCTTAAATAAAAAAGCGAGTACAAATGAATAAGTATAAACATTTTGGTGGTTATATACCTTATTAAAAATGAGTACAGTTGATCTGAATTAATGTTCAGGGGGAATTTTCATAAAAATAGCGATAACTGGAAAAGGTGGCGTCGGAAAAACAACTCTTTCAGGTACTCTGGCTCGACTGCTTGCAAGGGACGGATATGAGGTTCTGGCAATAGATGCAGATCCAGATATGAACCTGGCATCTTCTCTCGGGGTAGATAACCCCCCAAGGCCCCTTACAGATTTTAAAAATCTTATTCAGGAAAGGGCAGGTACTGAAGGTGGGGCTTTTGTCTACAATCCGAAAGTGGATGATATTGTGTGCAAGTATGGAGTATTAGGGCCAGATGGCGTAAGAATGCTCGTCATGGGCACTGTGGACCGTGGAGGGAGTGGATGTATGTGTCCGGCTTCAGCATTCCTCAGGGCTCTTCTTAGGCATCTCATGCTTAAGGAAAAGAGTGCAGTAATCCTAGATATGGAAGCAGGGATAGAGCATCTTGGAAGAGGCACTACTCGAGGAATGGATCTCATGATTGTGGTAGTAGAACCAGGGGCAAGATCTCTTGAAACAGCTGAGAGAATTAAAAATCTCTCCTCCGAAATAGGGATAAAAAACCTTGCTGCTGTTATCAACAAGGGAGGTTCCGAGAAAGTCAATGAAAGACTTGAAGAGTTGGGTATTGAGGTTCTTGGAGAAATACCCTTTGATCCAAAGCTGATGCAGGCAGACCTGGAAAAACGAGCTCCAATTGAGGTAGGTGGTAAAGCTGTGGATGCCATCGTAAAAATCAAGGAAAAACTTCTTGAAGTAATTGGAGATATCCGGGAAAAAAATGGGGGGGAGAAAAAGTAAGGTTGGAAACAAGCTTTTTTATTCTTCGTTTGACATTTCTGCAATTTTTGCCAATATATGCAGTGATTTTATAAAAATACCTGCAATTATTTTCTAATTATACTTTACAGCTAACTTTTGGTTCGACAATTTTCAAGATATTTGAAATTTATTTGAAGATATATTAGGGGTGTTAGACAAAGTTTCTTTTTGTTATATATAAATCTTAGAAGCCTCATTTTTTCCTTGATAAGAGTGTCATTTGGACCTATTTCAGTTGCTTTGTCATTCCATTCAATCGCTTTCTCATATCTGCCAAGATTTTTCCGGGCTGATCCATTCTGATAGGAGGAAAACAAATATTAAGGTTTTGCTTTCAGGACTTCATTATAACATTTAATCAACTTTTTAGTTTGTTTAATTTAATGAAGGCAAAATCTTTGAGGCACTGATCCCAAGGTTTTCAGGATCAATTTCAAAAGCGCTGCTATGAACGGTAAGATCCTCTATTGATCTTCCTTGGGACTCTAGTCTTTAATACTGATTTCTCGTTTGGGAATGCTACCATAACTCTGCTTCTTCCATCCTTCGTGTGGAAAAACTTTGCAGGTAAGATTCAACTACTTAGTTAGGATTGCTTTTTCAACTCTCGAATACTTCTCGAAAAAATCTGTTATAAAAGGGAAACTCGTGGAATGAGGCTTTGATAATTTGAGTTCTCCATATTTATTTCGGAGATTTCGTGGTTTGTAGTTGTTTATGCTAGCTTTTTTGAAATCTGTCCTCTATAAAGTTTAGCACCATATTGAAGAAGAGCTTTCGATTCCGTTACAAGGTTTAAAAATCAAGTAATTAGATGTTGATTTCCATTTTCCTAATTAAAAAAATAATCTTTTATGAGTGAGAAGATATTAAACATTGATTTTGTATATTTTTAGTGATGGAAAAGAAAGGATACAAGTCAATCAGACTTACAGAACTTTTGATATATTATCGAAGTTCTCAAAATAAAGTAGTGCTATTCTATGAATTTGGATGAAATTTCACGGTCTTTTTTCCAAAAAGAACAAAAAAATCAAAAGATACTTATATTAAATAAATTCAATCCGAACATTCTGAATTATTATAAGAATTTCTGACCTGAGTAGCCATTTCTTCCCCCAGTCTTTCAGATACATTTTCTATAAAGAGATCTATGTACTCAGTTGGTACGCAGCCCAGGCTTTCTTCGTCTGATATAATGAGCCTTAGAAGATATTCAAGATCCGATTTAGATAGTAACTTTATTCTCCTCAGAAAGTCGGCTGCGTTTTTTGAATAATGATTTGCCAGAGGTGGGAGGATTGAACGATAGGTCATTCCTGAGCCTGAACAAAGATACTCCTTACATTCCGGTGCAACTGTTTTCAGGATAGCAATATCTGTTTCTGAGAGTATTCTTGGCATGATAATCACCTTTTGATGAAGAATCTACTCTGGTATTTCAGGGATTAAATAGGACTTTGATGAACTCCAATTTGGGGTGTTTGTTCATAATACATATATACGTTTTGTTGAAATTGGAGTTATGTAGAAATTTTCTGTGATCTTATTGCAGAGATTTTGCTGAACAAAAGATGATTTTGCTTTTCTGCTATTTATAGTCCTCCCAGTAAAAATTAACATTTCCAAAATTTAGAAAAATTGATTTATAGCAAAGATATATCTCCTTACTAAACTGGAATGCAAAGTTGACCCATAGAATAACGAGAAAAGAAATGGACAAAAGGAAATAAGAAAAGGTTTAGGAATGTCTCTCCATTTTTTTTTGATATTCTGTTTAATCTTTTGCAGCTCATTATTTACTATAAGTTCCCACGTAATTGTTGCAATTTTCTTTCTGGAACAATAATTGTTTTTGAGCATCCAATTATTTCCCCTTTAGGGTAAAAAAGCCCTTTTAATTAGCTATTTTTCTTTCTGGTTGTTGCATGGCAATTTGCTTTAAAATCAACATTACTATCTTTGAGCCTCTTGTTAGGATTCTACAGTGGTATAATTTATCCACAGATTGATCTACATTAGGAACAACTCCAATCCATGAAGCAGTCGTATTTCCTAAAGAAAAATTCTTGGAATTGCCGATCTCAGCAATTAGAGTTGCTGCACCAATTTCATAAAAACATAGAGTCTACATTAAAATTTCCATCTCACTGTTATGTTTTCTATAGGCACAGTTAATAATTTTTCCCCCCCTATACTCTCTATTAATCATCAAGATATTTTTATAAGATCCAGATATCTTTGCTAAAAATAGTTTTCAGCGTTATTTAGATTAACAATTTCATGTGCTAGATAAAAGTGATCTCCATTTTGATATATGTTCTTTTTTGTACAAATTTATGGCGAAGTCGAAAATAAGACCGAAATTGTTATGATCTGTTGTGAAAACTCTTTATGAATGAATCCTGTTAGTTAAGTGCAAGTTGTTCAAGGACTTCTGAATTCGTCTTATCTATTTTTTTGTGTTTAAATGCTTGCATATCTCGTTCATTTCAATTATGACAGATAGGTGGTTATTAATGAATCATAAATAAGGTATCTTGCATTAGGACTTGGCAGATCAATGCTTTATTAATAAATCAGAAATAAGAACTAAAAAAAATCACTTGTTGATTCACGTGCAAAAAATTCAAATTTTTTTACTTTGAACCAACTTTTAAAGAAGTATTAATTTATAAACCTCTGATTCTCAAGAGTCATTTATAAATCACTTGATATGATATGATATGATAAAATTTGCGGATTTATTGAAATCCTCTGAGACTAATAAAAATGAAAAACAAGTTTGTTAATGTCTAAACCATAAGACTTGTTTACTATTTTTGCCTATTTAAATCACCAATTTATCGGGCTGTGAAATTGTCTAAAGGGCAATTTGACATCCATGATTCAAATTCATATTTGAGCCTTCGATGACAATTCACTGATTAGTTTGGAT
This sequence comes from Methanosarcina sp., assembly GCA_003164755.1. Taxonomy (GTDB): domain Archaea; phylum Halobacteriota; class Methanosarcinia; order Methanosarcinales; family Methanosarcinaceae; genus Methanosarcina. Next base: position 5,160 of record PLUB01000095.1, read on the forward strand.
GCGGCTTCTGAAATTTCGCGCTAGATCGATATATACCCTAGAAAATGTACTCAAAAAAATCACGAATAGTTTAGCAGAGGTTATGCATAATTTCTCGTTCAGTAACTCTACAATAATTGAATTTTCTAGAGGCGATTACAAAAAAAATGGACTGAAGATGTATGGATGAAGTTTTTTCCTGTAAAATATTGAGGAAAAATTGTAAACGAATAGGAGCAGTCATTTGGGAATCTAGCAAATCATACAATACTATCTTCATAAATAAGGTTAAGTATAACTTTAGAACATATATCTATTTTAAAAAATAAAATGTAAATTTAAAATAGTTTTAAAGTGGTACATCAAGCTAGAAGTTAATAAAATTTTGTTAGAAAATATAGAAAAGCTTGGAAAGGAAGTAAATGTTTCCTGGTAGAATAGTGAATTTAAGAGGTCAATTTTTTAACTTGCTCACAAATACTACAAAAACAGTTTATATAAATTGGCCGTTGCTGGAGATCAAATACTTTCACTTCGCTTTCCGACTCTTTATATTGTGTGTCGTATCACCTTAAAGTGCCTCTCTATATATTTATCAATACCAAGAGGCTTGAGGTAGAACAATGAGACAAAGTGCAGATTCGATTAGAAGTCGATTTTTAAAGTTTGGCATCGATGTGCCCATTGAGGACATTGAAAGCAGACTCGAAGAACTGGTTGCTAACTTTAAAGTTCCATCCAATGAAGCCCAGCGTAGCGTGACTAATTACTTTTTGAAAAAATATTCTATTCCAAAAAATGAGTTTTACGTGAGGCAAGCTGAACCCCAACTTACTAAGATTGCAGATTTCTCCGAAAATGGGCAATGGACAAACCTTAAGGCAAAGGTTATCCAGCTATGGGAAAACACTCACGATTCCATATCTCAGGTCGGGCTCCTGGGGGATGAAACAGGAATTATAAAGTTCACTGAATGGAAAAATGCTGAATTGCCTAAGCTTGAGCAGGGTGAGAGTTACTTATTCAGGAGCGTTGTTATTGGAGAGTATAATGGTAGGTTTCAGGTCCAGCTTAACAGAAACAGTTCAGTAGAAAAGCTAGCTGAAGTCATTGATGTGATAGGCGGTGATTTCACGCCAATTGCAAGGGAATCCGAGCTTAGAAACATTTCCAACCTTTTAGGGGGCCAGTGGGCTACAGTCAAAGGAAAAGTAATTCAACTTTGGGAGAACTCCCACGAATCGATTGAGCAAGCAGGCCTTCTAGGAGATCCTACTGGTGTTATCAAATTTACTAACTGGGTTAGTTCCGAAATTCCATATTTGGAAGAAGGCAAAAATTACGTGTTGAAAAATGTATTTGTCAACGAATGGGGCGGTAAGTTTCAGATTCAGCTTAGTAGGTCAAGTTCAGTAGAAGAGCTTGATGAAGATATCCCAGTCGGTACATCTACTCTCAATTATTTCGGAGCAATGGGTGATATTCAGACAGGTTCGGGTCTTATAAAACGCTGTCCTGAGTGCAAGAGGGCCCTTATAAAAGGTGTCTGCGCAGAGCATGGGAAAGTTAAAGGAGAGTATGATCTCAGGATAAAAGCTGTTCTGGATTCCGGAATTTCAACTCAGGATGTCCTAATTAACCGGGAACTTACCGAAGAGCTTGTTGGGCTTTCTCTAGATAGTGCAATTGCAATGGCTGCAGATGCTCTTGATTCCGGGGTTGTGCTGGATAAATTGAAGCACGAGCTGTTAGGCAGATACTATAATGTAAGCGGGCACAAGTTTGATCGTTACATCCTTGCTAATTCGATTACTCCAATGACTTCTCTGAATGGGGAGCTGATTGAGGAAATGCTTGCTGAACTAGAGGTGGATTAAAATGGCAGGCTTTTTTAGGGAAGTGGCTCGCAGGGTTTTTTCTCAAGAGCTGAAAGATTCGAACTTGGCTTCTAGGGACGAGAATGATCAGTATGCTCCTCAGTACGTCCTGACTCCAACAGGAGCTAAAGTAAATCGCATCTTCCTTGTCGGCACGCTTATCGAAAAAGAAGATATTGGAACTGATTCTGAATACTGGAGGGGTAGAATTTCAGATCCTACAGGCTCCTTTCTGGTCTATGCCGGACAGTACCAGCCCGAAGCATCTCAGTTCCTGGCTGACTGTGAACTGCCTGTTTTTGTGGCCGTTGTGGGCAAAACCAGTACTTACACTACAGATGACGGAAATGTCCTGACATCCATCCGTCCCGAATCCATCCAACAGGTAGACGAGCTTACTCGTGACCTATGGGTGCTGGATACTGCGAAGCAGACTCTTGAGAGAATAAGGGCAGTGGAGGCAGGGGAAGATCCAAACTCAAAACTCGCAAAAGAACACTACTTTACTGACACTGATTCTTACCGTGTAATGGTTAAAAAGGCTCTTGAGTCCCTAAAAGAAAGTGAGTATTAGTCACATGGCAGCCGAACTTAGGTGAGAAATATCCCCTAATTTTTCCTAAATTTCGATATTTCCTTTTCCATTACTTTGGGAGTGATGATGTCGTGAATACCTCATATTTTAGGTAGGAAATGAAGTGAACTATCGCATCTTTGTGTTTTCATTTAATTCTCTAATTCATCGCTTCTTTGTAAAATGAGTTTGTTTTTGGCACCATTGTAAGGAATTGTATTCATCACTCTGGCAGGGATGTGATATGTATTGGAATAAAACAGCTTAAGATATGGGCATGGTTAGATCACTTCTCACATAGTGTTGGTGCCTGATTATCAATACTAATATATTCTAGATGATTTAGATTTGCTTCTAGTTTATTTTTTCGGGGAAATTCTTTATGACTTCTGCCTTAGATATATCTAACTTATGAAGTTTAATTGGATAAAGGTAGAATAAAACATTTAGTCAGACATTATGCAGATGTGTGTATCAGTAGAATTTGTTTGCTTATTTGACCACATTATCCATTAATAGTTAGAATAATTTTTAATCTACTATCATATTGAAAAAATAGATGCCATTCTTATGCATATCCATGGAAAGTGAGCTTTAATAGTCTCGATCGAAATTATTATTGAGAGGTGTCATTACTTTATCTCAGCTTATAACTGCATGAGTCCTATGGGATTAAATAAGTTAATAGGCATTTAATTTTCGTTTTGCTTTAGAATGGTTTGTATCTCACTCACAGGCACGGTTTTTTATAATCAGGTTCCAACATTTATGCGCAAGCTGTTAGGTTCCCTTTTGGAGCTTCCCAAATTCACTACATTTTAACATTTATTGTATTGTTAAAACATAATTATTTCACAATTCTGCGACTTTAATACATATAACCGGATCCGAAAATAATAAGAAGTCTACCAAATTTGTTCCCAAAAGATGATTTTTTTGCACTGATTCTTTAGTTTTCGTTGTATCTTCTCTCTCCATAGTCACGGCAAATTGTGGCTTTGAAGTATTAATCATATTAAATCTTCATTTGAAAAGCAATATTCTCCCTCGATATTCACAGAGTTAGGAAGCTCTCCAAATTTATTTTTCAAAAGGAGATCACCTATTCCCTCCTGCATAACGTTGCTGATTCCAAGAATTGAGGCCGTAAGTCTGGGGTTTACATCCACTACATATGGAAGGTCAGCAAGTACTATGTCTACGCCCACGTACCCAAAACATTCCAAGCATTCTACTGTGGAAATTGCAGTTTCATTGAGTTCTTCTATCCTGTGAGTCCTATATGGAGTCCGGCTTCCATTGTATTTTATGGAGAAACATTCTTTTTTTTCTCCCTCTTCTATGATTCCACTTTTTTTCTGGCCAAACTCTATTAACTGGAGATTTATAGTGAGTGGAAGAGGCTTTTTGCCAGCTATAAGGCTGACGCTAAGATGCTTCCCTTCAATATATTCGGTTGCAATGAACTTTTTACTATCCTCAAATTTCGTGACAAGATAAGTTGCCTCCGCTCCGCAGCCAAATCGGGGTTTTGTAACATATTTTTTCCCTCCTTCAGCTTTTTTCGCGATCTTAGGAGTATTAATTCCGGCTTTTTTCAGAATTTTTGTGCAAAGGAGTTTGTCCGCACAATAAGCTGCAGATTTGGGTGAGCATCCAAGATTTATAGTGCTTTCTTCAAGAATTTTGTTCAGTTCTGGAAGCATACAGTCTGGGGCAATAACCAGTCCAGCGTCGCAATCCTTGGCTTTTTTCTCAATTATCTGCCTGAAATTTTCTGCGGTGGATCTGATAACAGTGCCTGTCCCTGTTCTTATGCCTGCTGAAGGATAATACACTTCATGCCCCAAGCTGACAAAGCTTTCTGCGAGGGTTCTTAGCATAGCTACTCCCTGGGGGGTCAGGGACTTTTCAACATTCGTGCCGACAGCGAATTCTGCAATGAGGATATTCATTGAAAAAGAAAAAATCAACTCTTTATATTTTACTTTTTTCCTGTGAACTAGGGATGAGAAGTGAAGGAAACAGAACTAAATGAAGTTTGATTAGTGAAGGTTTATATAATTTTATATAGTTATAGTATGAAGTTAAATGTGTAGGATATACAGGCGGCTGGTATTATAAACAGCAGAAATTCCAATTTTCAGTCCATATTTGGAAACCCTTTCGTGAAAACCCTTTCTGTTGCGGTTCTAATGGGTATATTCCTTGTTGACATGGGTCTAGGGCTCTTTGCTATTTTTCTTAATAAAGAAAGTCCATTTCCTCCAGCAATTGTACTTTTGGTCTTCTCAGTGATGTTTATTGCAGGAATGGTTTTTTTCGAAAAGCATGGCTTAAACACTCTTAATTCTATTATTGGAGGAGCTCTTGCAGGTTTTGGTCTTTGTTTTGTGGTTGTATTATTTGTGGGAGGCTTGCAGTTTACTTTAGGAGGAGGGATCTCTATCATTGGGTGGAACCAGGTAATTTCTGCAGTCGCAGTTTCTATGATTACAAGCATCATTATGCTTAAAGTACTTTCATATAAACTTCAAAAATACTTCCAATGATTTTTCTTTTTTTCACTTTTTGAAATCGTATACATATATTTAGCCAAAATCTATTTATAGAACTACAAACAATCACATTTCAAGATGAGCATAACCGTTACAATTAATAGTATGGGGATCGATTGATGAAGGTAATGGATAAGGAAGAAAAAACTGATCATACAGAAGATACCCAGATTGGGGCTGAAAGTTCAGGATTCTGTAATTGTGGTTCTTCGGCAGCAAAGACTAATGATCTAAAGGAGAACATCGAACAGATTTCTGTTGATTTAGGGACTGAAAAGGGCTCTGAGGTTGCTTGCCGGGAAGAAAATGAAATCCTCAAAGATCAGCTTTTTCGGCTTGCAGCAGATTTTGACAATTTCAAAAAACGGATCTCACGCCAGATGGAGGAAAATCGAAAATCTGTAATTGAGCAGTTGCTTCTTGATTTAGTTGAAATTACAGACAATTTTGATCGTGCTTTAAAATCTGCAAAGACTGCCGTGGATATGAACTCGATTATCAGTGGAATAGAACAGCTTTCAAAGCAGTTTGTTACAATTCTTGAAAAATACGGGCTTGAGAGAATTGAATGCGAAAGAAGCTCTGAGTTTGACCCTCACAAGCATGAGGCGATTCAACATGTCGAGACCTCTAAAGTACCGTGTAATACTGTAGTAGAAGTTCACAGACACGGATATGCTCTTGATTCAAAAGTTATCAGACCTACTATGGTTTCAGTAGCAAAAGAGCCCAAAGAATCAGAAAAATAACATGGTCAGGAAATAATTGTTTTTCCAGAAAGATTTCGTCGGCCTATATTTTGTTATTTATAAATATGTTTCATACAAAAGACAATTAATTACTTAAAGATTATATTGGAATTCAGACCTAAATTTGGAGACTTTATATTTATTACGTGGCGTTTGATTCATTACAGTCGCAGAATTTGAGAACTAATACTAAATTTTTTCAAACATGGAAGGTAATAAAAGTCTATAAACTTATTTAAAATATCTAAACTAAAGTTGCAAAATATTCATTGAGTATAAGTATAATATTAAATTCAACTAAATAATTTAGTTTAATTGAGTAACTTGGCTTAACGAATTAAGAAAATAATTTAAATTTAATTCCTACTTAATTAAACAATTTGACTTAAACTTGACTTAAACTTTTATCTAGCTTAGTAATTATCTAAATAATTTGCTTAACAATTAGTTTGAGGAGATTAACATGGCAAAAATATTGGGCATTGACCTTGGTACTACCAACTCATGCATGGCAATAATGGAAGGTGGGGAAGCTGTTGTGATCCCTAATGCTGAAGGTGGCAGAACAACTCCTTCAGTAGTAGGATTTTCTAAAAAAGGGGAGAAACTTGTAGGTCAGGTTGCAAAGAGGCAGGCTGTTTCAAATCCCGAAAACACTGTATATTCCATTAAAAGGCATATGGGGGACGCCAATTACAAGATAACCCTACATGGGAAACAATATAAACCTCAGGAAATCTCAGCAATGATACTCCAGAAGCTTAAATCAGATGCAGAAGCTTATCTTGGAGAGAAGATCACGCAGGCTGTTATTACGGTTCCTGCATATTTCAATGATTCACAAAGACAAGCAACAAAGGATGCAGGAGAAATCGCAGGGCTTGAGGTTATGAGAATAATCAACGAGCCGACTTCCGCGTCCCTTGCATATGGGCTCGACAAGGGGGCTATTGAACAAACGATTTTTGTTTATGATCTCGGAGGCGGAACTTTTGATGTGTCTATCCTTGAACTTGGAGGGGGAGTCTTTGAGGTGAAATCTACAAGCGGTGATACTCAACTTGGAGGAGACGACTTCGACCAGCGCATTGTTAATTACCTACTTGCCGAATTCAGGAAAACGGAGGGAATTGACCTTTCAAAGGATAAATCTGTGCTCCAGCGCTTGACGGATGCTGCAGAAAAAGCCAAGATTGAACTCTCTGGAGTTGCAAGTACAAATATCAATCTTCCCTTCCTTACAGTCGGTCCGGATGGGGAACCAAAGCATCTAGATGTTGATCTAACCAGAGCACAGTTCCAGAAAATGACCGAAGACCTCCTAGAAAAAACTCTAGTGTCGATGCGCCAGGCTCTTAGTGACGCAAAGCTGACTCCCAATGATCTTGACAAAGTGATTTTGGTCGGAGGTGCAACAAGGATGCCTGCTGTAGTCGAGCTTGTGGAGAATTTTACAGGTAAAAAACCCTACAAGAACATCAACCCAGATGAGGCTGTTGCAATAGGAGCAGCGATTCAAGCTGGTGTGCTCGGTGGCGAAGTCAAAGATATCCTGCTTCTTGACGTAACTCCTCTTTCTCTAGGAATTGAGACTCTTGGAGGTATATCTACTCCCTTGATCCAAAGAAATACAACAATTCCCACCAAGAAAAGCCAGATATTCTCAACTGCCGCTGATAATCAGCCCTCAGTAGAAATTCATATTCTTCAGGGAGAAAGAGGAATTGCTTCTGAGAACAAAACCCTCGGAAGTTTCATCCTTAGTGGCATTCCTCCTGCTCCAAGAGGCATTCCGCAGATTGAAGTCACTTTTGATATCGATGCAAATGGAATCCTGCATGTTGGTGCAAAGGATTTGGGGACCGGCAAGGAGCAGTCTATTTCTATCCAAAAGCCAGGTGGGCTTACAGACTCTGAAATCGAGCGTATGATTAAAGATGCGGAATTGCATGCTGAAGAAGATAGAAAGCGTAAGGAAGAAGTCGAGGCTAGAAACAATGCTGAAGCCCTAGTCAATGCTTCGGAAAAGACTTTGAAAGATGCTAAGGACATAGCTACTGAAGATCAGAAGTCAAAGGCAAATGCTGCAATAGAAGATCTTAAAAAAGCTATTGAAGGCAAGGACATCGAAGTTATTAAGGCGAAAACTGAGACTCTTCAGGAAGCTGTTTACCCAATCTCCACGGCACTTTACCAAAAAGCCCAGGAACAATCTCAACAAGCTGCAGGTGGAGAAAAAGCCCCCGATGTAAAAGATTCTGATGATACTGTCGTTGATGCAGATTATGAGGTAGTTGACGACGAAAAGCGTAAATAAACAGAGAAGAATTAACCGTGATTTTCAGGCCTGGAGGTTCGCAGGCCTGGCTAGAATTTGTTTGCAGATTTTGAATCCTTAATTTTTTAAATATTACAAGGAATCCTGATGGCTACGACACGTGATTACTATGAAATTCTCGGATTGTCTAAAGACGCCTCAGCTGAGAATATAAAGAAGACTTACCGGAAACTTGCACTGAAATATCATCCTGATCGGAACAAGGAACCTAGGGCTGAAGAAAAGTTTAAAGAAATATCCGAGGCTTATGCAGTTCTTTCAGACTCTGAGAAACGAGCTCAGTACGATCGTTTTGGGCACGCTGGGATAGATGGGCAATACAGTGCAGAGGATATATTCCGAGGTGCTGACTTTAGTGGATTTGGGGATATTTTCGAAATGTTTTTCGGAGGAAGTAGAAGAGGTCCTATGGGGCCAAGGAAAGGATCTGATCTCCAGTATGATCTTTATATTAACTTTGAAGAGGCTGCTTTTGGGATCCACAAGGATATTGATATCCAAAGGACTGAAAGATGTTCAACTTGTCATGGGACTGGAGCTAGAGAGGGGACAGGCCCAAAACGATGTCCCACATGCGGCGGCACAGGCCAGGTTCGCACTACTCGCTCCGGCTTGGGTATGCAGTTTGTAAGCACTAATACATGTAGTATCTGTCATGGCAGGGGCCAGATTATTGAGTCTCCGTGCTCCGTTTGTAAAGGAGCAGGTAGAGTTCGAAATAAGAGGAAGATAACAGTAAACGTACCAGCAGGGGCAGATTCAGGAATGATCCTGAGACTTAGTGGGGAAGGCGATTCAGGAGAACCAGGTGCTTCAGCTGGAGATCTTTATGTTGTCATCCATTTAATGGAACACAAGTATTTCAAGCGGGTCGATTACGATGTAATTACCGAACTTCCAATCTCCTTCTCCCAGGTTGCACTCGGAGGGGACGTGATGGTCGATACCCTTTATGGTAAGGTTAAAATGAATATCCCTCCAGGAACTCAAACTCATTCCGTTTTCAGGCTTAAAGACAAGGGAATCCAGTATATGCATGGGCATGGAAGGGGTGATCAGCTCGTCAGAGTTATAATCAAAACTCCCACCAGACTTACTTCCGAACAGAAAGAACTTCTCCGTCAGTTTGAATACATGAGTGATGGTAAAAGATCTGAAGGAAGTGAAACAGACCTTAATGGAAAATCAAAAGAGAAACAAAAGAAAACCAAGGGTCTTTTTGATAAAGTAAAGGATGCATTTGAAAGTTAAAAGCAGAATAAAATTGCACTTTAATCTTTTTGGAAGACATTATTTCTTAGATACAATTTCTGTCGAGTTTTCACAGTTATATACTGGGATAAAAATCGTACTGACTATAGGATGAAAAACTGATGGAATATTACTATCAAAGAAAGGTCTTTTTAATTTTTATTAGTCCCTCGTCTGAATATAAAAATATCCTCGTCTTAATATAAAAATATCCTACTATTAATATAACTTACAATGAATAATCCAACATCCTGTAAATGTACACAAATGTAGAATTTGTTTACCTACTTGGCCATTATTATTCTTTAAAAAGAGGTAACTATTCATATTGGGCAAAAGAATATTAATAATCATCTTTATTGGATTCAATGTCAAATTTATGTGGACTGATTTTACTTAACTGTCGGCTATTAGCTTAGGTATCAGGGTGATCTTAGATTTCAAAAAGTTGATTCTTATGAGCTGCAGTTAAAGAGATGCCTGCAGCCCGTCGGAAAGTCTACTCCAAGGTACTGAATACCTATAGATTATAATTAGATTGAATTTGGTACATATTTTTTGCAAATATACTAAATAGTATCTACTTAAAATAATTAGTATGAACATTACAGAAGTCTGTTCTTATAAGGGGCTTTCTATTTATTGACAATTTTCATCATTATTAAAGCAGATTTCATGAAAAGTTTAGTATAGTCTTATCTATCAAACTTATAAGGAGTTAGTCCTAAAAACTAATTATTAAGGTAAGATGCACTGATTTCAAGTTCTCAGGCAAAAGAATCATAAAAACAGCTTTTAATTTCTTCAAAGCCACTGCAAAATCCATAAATCAGAGCATTTTTTCAAAAGAAAAAGACTATTTTTTACATACCCAGGACCTCTATGGTGTTGGATATCGAAGAATCTCTCCCTTGCAACCTTCATCAGCCTCTGTTAAGGATCTCAAGACTTAGTTTATACTTTGTGAACAATAAATTTTGGCATTTATGGAAACTGCAAACATATAGATTGCATTTCCTCAATCAAAATTAAATGTTGTCATGCAAAAGTAATAGATATGATTTGCATTTTTTGGACTTGGAATAACAACAAATCAGTATGAAATCTTACTATTTTCAAGAGCTTATTTCGGTGATGAATTTATTCTCTTTCGCCCCATTCCTTAAGGTATGCTATTATCGGAAGAATTTATTTTCGATTACATTTGCAATATTAGGGATTGTCCAGTTTAATTTTAATAATCCCTTTCGAGTTTTTTGTTTTTCTCTTGTTTTGTATATGTCCTTCGATAGTTTCGCGGTGATACCTCCAGAAACTATTACTGTGGCAATCATTTGTAGGTATTGCATTAACAACATGTTACCATTCCTGATTTGGGTTAAAGAGGAAGAGATAGTATGCATAGACTAGCTGAGCAATAGTAAACCATGCATATAGCAATTGCGGGATAAATGTCAATCTTACGATATAGTCCCATTTTTTAGGATTTTGTACGTATCGCAGTGTGTAGATGCAATCCACGTACATTACACACATTACAAGAATGAACATCGTATTCAAATGATAGACACCCCTTATTATGTCTTCTAAGGTATAATCTAACAAAATACCCTGGATCGACAACATAATCCAGAATAATACAGTGTTCAGGATGTCTTTTCTGGTGCTTCTGTTCCATCCATGTTCCCATAAGGTGTCAATTCCACCACGAAGCCAGCGAACTCGCTGTTTCCACAAATCTGCTAGCTTTAATGGAACATCTGTCCAGGCATACATCCCAAAACCTGCAGCAATATGGTAACCTAGTTCCTTTAAAGTCACCGTCAGCTCATAGTCTTCAGTGATGTTATGCACATCGTACACAGTGCAATCCGATTTTCCGGCAATTCTACGTCTGGCCATAACTGCTTTTATAGCTTCGATCTTGTACACTGTGCACATACCGTGCGCGACTTTAATACTTGTACCTTGTCCAATTCGACTTCTATCGAATTCTGCATATTCTACATACTGCCAGTGATATATTAGCTTTTCAAAAAATCCGCGAGTCACCTGTTTGACTACACCGGCACGGGAGCACACAGCACCAAGCAGAGGATCTAGCTGAAATTCTATTAGTGCTTGCTCAACCAGATCTGAAGCTATGACTGTATCACCATCAACTGATAATACATAATCATACGATTTCAGATCGATGGTCTGATATGCAGTATTCAATGCCCCAGATTTCTTAAATTTATTGCCCACAGTTTCTATCAAACTTATGTGGTTATTAGTAGTAGCTATATTTCTTACTATTTTCACTGTGTCATCTGTGCTATTATCATTGATGACAACAACATCGACCTTGTGCGTTTGCGAAAGAAGTGATTCAATTGTTGAACGGATTACTTTTTCCTCATTATGCGCTGGCACAAATGCGATGACATTTGTTGTCATTTCATCATCCCCAAAGACTATCAACTATTTTATATTTATACTAACTTATTATCCTGTTATATACACTAGCATCATTGATGACAACAAATCGACTTTTTCGTTTGCGAAAAAAGTGATTCAATTGTTGAACGGATAACTTTTTCCTCATTATGCACTGGCACAAATGCGATGACATTTGTTGTCATTTCATCATTCACATAAATAATTATTTGTATATAAACTAACTTATCATCTTTTTTCCTCTATAAACAAAATCAGTTTAATTTTCATCATATCGTGACTATCCAGAATGAACAAACCATTATCAGCAACCCTCTTTATAAAGATTTGGTGAACAAATCCCTCTGGTTTTTTCCGTTAACTTTAAGCTATTGATCATGTTTTCCCTTTCTCCATTGTAGTAATCTAAAGTAGTATTGAATTAAATATGGATATCTATCAACTAGTTTTTGTAGTCTGAATAGTCGTATCATATTTTACTTGTCTAAAGTTCCAATTTTTCTTTAGATTTTATTAATTTCTATTACTATGAGCAATAAGTGATATATAAGCTAATAATGATATACAAGTAATTAAATCTAATTATTTATACCCAGTTATTATAAAATCTTATCGGATTATCTGATAATTTCTTGGAATATTTTTTTCTCATTTCTTGAAAGGTTCGATATGACTCGATTATTTAATCATTATATGGATCATGGTAGCATAGATAAATTTTTGACTGGATTTTGGCAACGTTTCTTAATATTTAGGGGATCTTGATTATTTCTTATTTTTACTAATTATTTATATGCTACTTCTAAAAATATGACAAAATTTGGGGGTCTATTGAAATACTCTTTATTCAAACGGCGATAAAGACCAAGATATCAAATTTATGTTCTACTTCCAGAGATGAGACAATACTTGAAAATCAATAACTTTATCATTGCGCTTTACTATTTCCAACACTGAATCCAAACTATAGTCCCCATTTTAAATAATGCGACATTTTATATGTAAACTTATGCTTTCACAATATTTATTCAGTTCTTTCCTTTAATACTTTTAATTTTGTTTGAATTATTTTTTGGCATTAACATTTCTCGTGTCGTTTTTTGATCGTAAGACATCTTGATTTATTTGAATCCACACAAAAATTACTATCATAATGGTGGTGGTTAGATGATTAAGGTCTAAGAATATTTTGAACTTCAGCTATAAATTAGATTGTGAATGCCTGTTTAGCTTTTTTAAACTAGGTCTATAAATTATTTTCCGAAATCCTAAATCGTTAACAAGTTGTTTAATTCGTGAAGCTGCAGTAGGTATTTTAAATTTCTGTTTGACAAATTGAATTGCATCTTTTGTTTCCCAGCCACGGTAATAACTATCATATGTTGGTGTTGGCTCTGAAAGTGCTTCCCTTAACTCAGATAGTTGTTTTGCTTTTAAATGAGACTTTACTCCTCAACCATTTTTGTATCTAAGGCTGAATAAACCTTTTTTCCAGCATGCTTTATCCAACGATAAACCGTGAGCAATATGCTGAAAAACCTTCTACAACTTTCGTTTGCCTCAAACCAGTTTTACTAATAATAAGGATTGAGTCTCACATGATATTTTTTGTCGCAGAAAACAATGATTGTTTTAGCATTATCATCCGTAGTAAATATTCCCAAGCTCATAAATTGACTAATATACTAATAACTAATATAATATATGTGCAGTATATAAAAATGTGGCTATACTTTGACCCCATCAACCAGTTTACTGGCATAGACAGAATCATGCCAGTTAGTCTGAAATCTGGAAAATGTCTTTCTGTTTTTATTAACAAATTTAGTGCTTCCTGATCTCTGTATTCGTAGAATGAACTATAATCATCAGCCTTTTTGTATCCATTAGAATTTGACACTTTTACCTTTTTATTTTTTTACCTTAGTTTCCAAATATAAATTTATTTTTGAATGAAACCTCATTTTTTGAGGAAAAATCATTTTTCAGCCTTTAAAAATTCGATCAAAATTTGGAAAAATAAAACTCAAGGAGCAGAAAATTATATGTTAAATTGAATCAAAAAAAGTGGGGCCAAAATTTGTTGACATAATATTTTTCTTTCATTCCTCTAAAACATGAAAATTCCCTTTAAATCTAAAAATCAAACTGGAGAATCAGGGTTCTTCTCAGTATTATGACCGCAAATTTCAGATGTATCGTTGGTTTTAATTGACGAACTATCTAAAAAATTCAATAAACTGTATTTCTCTGCCATATGCGATTCTTTGTTCAGTTCTCAGTGCAATATTTATCTGTTCCAAAATTGCTTCAAGCCATAATAATAGTTATTCAGAAAGATAATTATTGATAACTGCAAAGAAGAGAAGATATTGGAATAATTGCAAAGCAAAATTAATTACCTTGGTTTGGAAGTAAAAAAGGAAATTATTTGGGACACTAATTTTATCCATTAAGATCTTGGAGATGCAAAAGGGGATAAACTTCGGGAAATTAAGCAAAAATAAGAAGAATCAGAGATGGAACCTGGACAAAAAAGAGCGATAAGTCGCACTTTGGATATAAACTGAATAGCATAAGAGATCTGAATAATGAACTGATAAGAAGATTCGAAACAACGACTTTATCATTTAATGATTCCTAGGTAGACTTATCTGAAAAATGGAGTTGTTTACAGAGACAAAGGATACTTTTGGGCAAAATCAAAAGGTTTTAGGAACAATTAAAAGAGCAGTAGATAAACATCTTCTTGGAATGAGTGATTTTTTAAGAAACAAGCGGATGAACTCAAAAAAATGTTCGAAATGAAAGAGTGGGTACAGTAACTAAAAGAATATTCACGGCAGGAAAAGTTTTTGTCATTAATGTTCAAAGAGTGAACCTGAAGTTACTGTATACGGCTTTTTGTTATAATCTTTACAGTTGATGAAATTGGAAATAAAAGAATAATGAACTAGAATAGAAAAAATCGGGTCAAATACAAAATTCGTGAGAAAGATTCGTACAGGATTCCCATGAGTAAAATAATAAGAGGTAAATCGGAATCTTCTATAATATTAAGGTATAAACTCAAAAAAAATGAGGTGATATCCCATGCATCCGAAAACCCTGCAGATCCTTAAAACATTTGAAAAAATTAATTCAATTCCTCGCTGCTCAAAACACGAAGAAATGCTTTCAATCTGGCTGCAGGAATGGAGTAGATCCAGAGGCTTTGAGGTGAAAGCCGACACCTTTCACAATGTCCTTATAAGGGTCCCTCCAACTAAGAGCTATGAGAGCTCTCCTACAATTATTCTGCAGGGGCACATGGATATGGTTTGTGAGAAATGTAAGGACTTGAAACATGATTTTTTTAGAGATCCAATAAGATGCGTTTATGATGGGGACTGGCTAAGGGGAGATGGGACTTCCTTAGGGGCAGATAATGGAATCGCGCTTGCAATCGGATTAGTGCTTGCAGAGACCGGAAAAAAATGTGAGATTGAGCATCCACCACTTGAACTTCTTTTTACCGTTGGTGAAGAAACCGGTTTCACGGGGGTAAGAGGGCTTGAGACTGGTTTTTGTGAAGGTAAGTTACTCTTGAACTTGGACTCAGAGGATGAAGGAGTCTTTATAACAGGGTGTGCTGGAGGACAGAATTTATTGATTGCACTTCCCATTGAGTGGGAGCAGTTTGACTTTGAAAAGGAAGATTTATTCGGGTTTTTTAAGTTATCGGTTGAGGGGTTGGTGGGTGGACATTCAGGGGTTGAGATTCATAGACAGCGGGCAAATGGAATTCGTTTGCTCACTAGGGCGTTGGTCTGGTTGAGGGATAGGATTGGGGCAGAAAGCATCAGGCTTGTTCAGCTAAGTGGAGGCAGCGTTCACAACGCAATTCCGAATTTTGCAGAGGCATTTGTTGCCCTTGATAGGAGAAAAACAGTCCTGGTTGAGGAAATAGTGTCCAATCTCTGGGAGACTTTTCAAGCTGAATACGCAAAAACAGATACTAACCTTATTCTGAATCTCATGGAAGTCGATGATAAAAAAGATTATAAAAGTGTAAAATGTATGCTCCTCAAAGAGAAAATTATCTGTTGTGGAGTATTCTCTGCAGGGACTGAAGAGAGGCTAATAAAACTGCTCCAGGAGTTACCACATGGAGTTTACAGGATGTCGAATACTATTTCTGGACTTGTGGAAACCTCAAATAACCTGGCTATGGTAAGAACAGCAGAAAATGAAGTAAAGGTTCTTTTAAGCCAACGCAGCTCTATTGCATCCAGGTTGGTTGAAATTACCTGGGATGTAGAAGCTTTAGCAAAACTAGTTGGAGTACGTGTTGAGTATGAAAAGGGGTACCCTGCCTGGGAACCTGACCTTAAGTCAGAGCTGCTTTCGAACTGCAGGCAAATTTACATAGGAACTTTTGGAAAAGAGCCGAAGATAACAGTCGTTCATGCAGGGCTTGAGTGTGGATTAATTGGCTCAAAATTTAGGGATATGGAAATGATTTCTTTTGGGCCTACCATTAAAGATCCCCATTCTCCTGCAGAAAGGGTATTTATTCCCTCGATTGAAAGGGTCTGGATCTTTCTGGAAAACTTACTAAAAAGTTACCGTTGATTCAGAGTGTCCTGTGAAGTTAATCTCACAAAGAATAGAATGGGCTCATTAATAAATTCAACTTCAGTCTGAAATTTAGCAGTATTTTTTTGGAATAAATGTTTTCTATGAGAGCTTTTCTAAACTATTTTCAAATAATAACAGATCAAAATGTAACTTGGTGCAAACTGAATGCCATCGATTATCATCCTGCTTGTTTCCATTTTATATTTTCTTCCAGATTGTCAGGTTTATACTAAAAACGTAGATATATTTGGGATGTTTGTATTATTTCCACTTCTAAAAATTGGAGCTTTAAGTTCTTAAAATCTCTTTTTTCCAGCTTAGATCTGAAAACTGAAGACTATATTATGTTTTATATGTTTTTAAAAATTAAACGTTTTGCCCTTCACGGACAAGTTGAATTATAAATAGAATATTATCAGGGTTTATCCTAAAACTGGTATACTTACCGTAACTTTGCAATTAGGACTATTGACTTCTCAGTTAGGCTCTGTGATAGATTTGAGCATATCGTTTTTATTGATCAAAAGTTTGGAATATGTGAGTATCCGGTTAAGTGAGGCATTATGACAAATTGCACTGATTTCGCAAAAATTCTTCATCGTGTTCATTAATATGAACTTGGAGAAGAGTCTTGATTTCCGAGTTGGTGTTCTAAATGTAGGATTATTTTTGGTCCAACTCGACAGCATGAAGATAAGAAAATTCCTTAACCGATGACCAATGAATTCAACTTTAATTATCTTAAGAGGCATTAAGTCTTACATATTATGAATTAATAATGATAGGTACACAAACAATTTAAAAAATTAAAAATCAATGGATTACATATAGTAAATGCAAAATCCCATATTTTCTAGTGGAAATATCATAAGCTTGCTTTCTTCAATATATTTAGTGTGAATTTTTGTATATGTCAAGAGAGCTTCTACAAGTACACGTATGTGGAAAGCAGCGCAACCTTCTCTGAATAAACGAGAGATCGACTATGATTACAGATTTTACATAATAGCTCTGGAGACGTTTTATACTATTTCATGTGTTTTTGATTGATTGCAGTCAGTTGCAAGTATAATTAATGGTAAATTTAGGGAACCCATAAGATATTGAAAAGTCCCAAATTGTATCATAAAATCCAAGGTGCAAAGTATAGAAAACTTCAATCCTATATGATGTACAATTAAAATTAACAGATTTTATATTAATCTCGTCGGCTTCATTTTAACTTTCTTGTATATAATTAGCAGAACAATAGATAATTAAGAAAATATCCGCCAGTATACCTAAAATTTAGATTATATCATATAAATAATGTATATTTGAGACATACTGCGGTCTTAATTTTCACCTTAAAATTAATTCTAAGTCCTGAAACCGTTTTGTAAAAATATATGGACTCAGAAATGATACGAAAAAAACTCCAATCAATTAAGGAATCAATTTCAGCAAGTTTATCTCCAATTGACTGAAAACTTTTGTATTCCTCTTTAAGAGCAAAATAAGTAAGAGTTTTCATAAGGAGAAATTATTTCAAGAGATTTAAACTTTCAAACATTCAAATATATGCTAGTTTGTCGAAATTATCCCACACATATCTACTCATTATGCTGAAAAGTAATTAGAGCTGAACTTTTTTTCATTAATAGGGTAGACCACTCGAAAATAAAAAAGTAAAGATAATCAAATCGTAAAAAGAGTTCATTTTTTAAAAAAAAATCTGAATGAGTTAGATATAAATAATATTGAACGCACTATAAATTATTCCAATGTTAACTTTCTTCCTAAGCATTGGTGTTTATTATACTTTTTTGCGTTCTCACAAATGTTGATATTTTTAATCAGAAGTGAATGGTTGAGTCTGAAGAAAACAAATTTCATGGTTATAACCAATACTAGCTGATTTGGTACCAAGAGCAAGCGAAGTTTCGATACTCATAAGAAGATTGATAAATTTTCTATATAGAATCGGATATTTATAAATTTTGTTCTATTAATAATACACAAAAGAAGGGGAAAATATGTGATTAATAAGAAAAAATAGTATTCGATAGCCTTAGTTTTAATAGCTATGATTTTAATACTGATGAATATCGCAGGTATAGGACTTTGTAACCCTGATGACACAATATTGATAACCAACCCGACAACTCAATCGGTGGATTTCTTAAACTTCCCAGTATGAAAGGAATTTATAGACTACCGAGCTTTAAATTTATCTTATTGGAGTATGCTCGCAAGGGTGTCCTAAATATTGGACGTCTTCGCTGATAAGTTGAGAGTGAACCTAAAGATTTTTTGTACAGCTTTTTGTTAGAATCTCTATCAATTGAGGACATTGACAATAAAAGGAGTTTTTTAAGGATAGCGGAAGCTATCTTTAAAATCAAAGAATAATTAATAAGAAAAGAAAAAATTGGATACAAATAAAATTCCAATTTGATAGATTATAGAGGATTTTGATAAACTCTGATTTTTACAAGTTATTTATATCCCAATTATAAGCATATTACATTAAGGGTTTATTGAAATCTTCCTCAAATAATTATTTTAATAATATTCTAATTTGTAAAATGGTTTCGGAACTAAAGAGATTCGTAACTACTGAGACTGGGAATAGCTTTATGTATCAAAAATCATTATTGTCTATCTAGAGTCTATTATTAATAGGTCCTAGAGACAGGGAATAAGCATTAAGAGAAAAGGATTCTCATGAACGAAATACGCGAAATGGACCGGTTTAAGTGTAAGGTTGTAAGTGCAATTCAGAATCTTATCTGGAAAGGTGTAATAGTAGAAGAAAACGATACAAAAGGCCGGGTTTATTTCGGAAGGGTCAATGGTGAAATTGACATTACCCCGGGCGACATTCTATATATAGGTATCAGGCCTATCTATGAGTTAGAAGACAAAACAATGAGAGTTACTCTCTACGATTCTGAATATAAAAAATTGGATTGGACTCTTATTTGAGAAAGTAAGATTCCATAATCATATCTGCATTTCTTTCATGGATTTAGGTAGAATAACTTGGTAATTACTATCATTTTTAAAAAACATCAAAGTTTAAAATTGAATTTTAAATATTTTCTAAACAAATTTAAACACAGTTTTTGACCGACTTTATATAGGTATATGCGCATAGACATATAAATTTGTGTGCTTATTTGCCTACTATTCATTCCTTTAAAGTTCAATTAATTATTAAGCTATTGTTATATTGAGAAAATAGATGGTGTTCTTGTGTACATCTGCAGAAAGTGGGCTTTGGAATAATATTTCGCTTTTTTAATCTATTCTTTTTTAAATATAAGGCATAGAACTTTATTCGGGTCTATAAGAGACTTCGATTTCCATCAGGTCTTCAGCTACGCTGACGTTCTCAAATATCTGTTTTGAATCGTTTAGAATGGGTTCAGCATCAGCTGCGTAGCGTGAACTAATATGAGTAAGAACCAATCTCCTGACCCCTGCTTCCTTTGCCAGGACTCCAACTTCACCAGCTGTCGAATGTTTCGACTCTTTCGCCCAATCCGCCATCTCGTTGGCAAAACTACAGTCATGAATTAGGAGGTCAGCATTCCTGCTAGCTTCGAGTACAGATTCACATGGTCTTGTATCTCCACTGTATACAACAATTCTTCCAGGTCTCATGGATCCCATCACATCTTCAGGCTTTATAAATTTTCCATCAACTTCGACAGGATTTCCTTTTTGTAGTTTTGCAAAAAGAGGGCCAGGTGAAATGCCCATCTTGATTGCTTTTTCCCTGTTAAAGCGTCCTGGGCGAGGATTTTCCACAAGTGCATATCCTAAACTAGGGATACTGTGCTCTGTTTTTAAGGCATTGATCAGATAATTTTTCCCTTTTACAGCGTCTCCGGGTTTTAATTGGACACCGTCTATTTCATATTTTAAGTTGAAATAGCCAAAAGCTTTAAGAAGCTCGGTAAATTCCAGGGTTCCTTCTGGGCCATATATCATAAGATGTTCTTTTCTCCCCATGAAAGACATTGTCTGGATCAGGCCTGGAATCCCAAGGAAATGGTCTGCATGGAAATGACTGATAAAAATAGATGACAGGTTCATTAGTCCTGTTTTTGCTCTCATCATTTGCTGCTGAGTTCCTTCTCCGCAGTCAAAAAGAATAAGTTCTCCTTCCCTATTTATCATTATTGATGATGGGTTTCTGTTACGAGTTGGAAGGGAACCTCCAGTACCAAGAAAAATTATACGAAGCATGATGAATCCACTTAATACTTATATAGTATTTATTGATTACCACTTAGATAATACCAGAGAAACTCACAGTAGATTCAAATTGGTTAATCTGAGCTTCCACATTCTTAAAATATGTTTCTTTCAGCATTTTATCATTTTTTCAACTTCCAGATCCTCCCGTAATTATCGATAATTTTGAGCTAGATTTCCCTGTTTGCAGCAATTAGAGATTATTTATTCCAATCGAATATCCTGGAGTTTCTACGTGGTATCCGATTGGAATAAATATGTTGTCAAGCATTGACTTTACAGAACCTATATAATTTTAAATATACACAAATTATTAAAATTTTATTTAAAACAATCGTCTGAAGCTGAAGATCAATTCTACGAATTTTGGTTCGATTACTGTAACCTGAGAGACTTTTGATCATGAAATTTTCATCTGTCTCAACGTACAGATCGAAAAAAGAGAGAAACGGTTTTCAAAAAAGCGTACTGAACTTCCTGTAAAATATTATTATAGGAAGCAAGGTGAATATATAATGAAGAGATAATACAAAGATATTAATAGTAACCTGGCAGATATGTTTTATAAAATTTATGGGGGAATCTGGGGTTTTTCATAGGAAAAAAGTGTAGTATGTGACTGTTCCCTACATCCTAGGTAATTGAGTGCTGGAACTAACTTGAAGGCAGGATCGCTGCAATGTTATGTATAATATACTAAATATATTAACTTGGTAATTTAAATAATCAGGGTTTCTTAATCTCTGTTGGAATAACCTTGCTTTGGTGTTCAAAAAGTTTTTCTAGAATTTTTTCCCTTTTTTTTGTTTCTATTTTGTTAAAATATCTGGACTATCAAGCCGTTAATGCAATCAATATATGTTTTAAAAGCAGAATGAGTTTTCGTTTGAAAATAGAATTAAGATACTTTTTAGAAACATATTTTTCTGCTGAGATATTGTTTGACGTGTAATGTTTCATATTACTTTTTTTTCACCACCCTTGTTTATGGGATAAAGTTATACTTTGTGCTCGATGTGAAAAGAAAGTGTAACCAAGCTAATGAATGATAGAAAAAGACAGATCTACAATGTTCTCAATATATGGTTGTCTGGCTCTTTGATTAAAAAGCTAATTCTCAATTAATGTTATCATTCTCTTTTCTTTCAATTCTCTGTTTGTGCAAAGCCATCTCTATGTTGATATGCAGGTCTTCTTCCTTAAAAGGTTTTGAGATATATCCTGCTGGCTCTGTAGTTTTTGCCCTAGCGAGAGTCTCATCATCAGTATATGCGGTCAGATAAAGTACTGGAATTTTGAGTTGCTTTTTGATTTCACGGGCAGCTTCAATTCCATCCTTCTCTCCTTTCAACATAATATCCATCAAAACAAGATCTGCATTTGTAAACTTCGCTTTTTTTATGGCTTCTTCTACAGTAGATGCAGTACCAGGCACAGTATAACCCAAATTTACCAGCTTATTCCTGATGTTGAGAGCCACTATATTTTGATCTTCAACGACCAGAATTTTTGCTTTTTTCATTGTACATCCCCTTTATAGTGGATAAACTTCTAGATAATTAGTCTTTTTCTGAGATAGTATTTGAAACTTGTTCCTTAACCATTATCAAATTCTATTGTACTCTTTAGTTGCTCAACAAGAATATTTACTAGTTGTAGACTCTTTACTCAGTATGGACCCAGAAAGTATGTATCTCTGAAACTTATACTTCCCAAAAAACCTAACCCATTGCGCATAATTATCATTTGCATTAAATATTTTTGGCAACTGAGCTCTTTATAATGATATTATTTGTACTATTACTTATACTTTGATTCTCTTCCAGTATTTTGAATACCTTCTGATCCTAAAATATTTCCACAAATCCGAAGAACATCTAAAAAATTAATCCGGGAGGACATCGACAAACTCCGAAATTGTGTCATGGGATTATAAATGGTAGATAAATAATTTGTGAAAATCAGAGGCAAGTCGTAATAGTCTATGCTTTATTGGTGCTGGATTGGGTATACAAGTGCCACAATTAATTATAAAATTGCCAAGACTGCGATGGAAATCAGAAGCTTTCTCATTCATATTTATGGTGCGTGAACATTTATTAATGCTGGTTCCTGATCCATCTGGAATAGTAATAACTCTATATCTGCAAAATGCTTCAAATCATTCCAGAGTGCACTGGTAAGCTGATAGCGCTCATCCTGATTTAGGCGCATTGACTTGAGTGCTATGGCCTCATTTCAGAAGGAATTGACGATTTAGCTTTTGAAGAGATAGGGATTGACTTTCAGTGTCGTTTCATTACAAAAGAGTATTGTTTCCATGAAATGAAACGTTTTCAGTTAGTATCTCATATCAAATTATCTCCAGGGCGCAAATACCCGTAAGTATCTACTTGTTTTCCCTGGTTTTGTTCAGGTGTTATATAATTAGTAGTCTAAAGATCCTGAGCCGAATCTCCGTGTCACTCCTCGAATACTTTCAAGTAAAAGCACTGATGAAGTTATAATGTCATTTTGGCATAGGTCCAATGATGATATCATCTGTTTTATAGAGTGCCTCTTTTCGAGCAATGTGGAGTTATCGTTGATGTAGTTATGTAGCAATTTATTTTTTACAAGTTCTAATAACATTTGCATTCAATATTTATAGAATTTATATTCTTCAATTTTTAAAGGTAGGAATATTTGGATTTTTGCTGTAACAATTATTTTAATAAAAATTATGCATTTTCTCAAAATTTCGGCAGTGTTGCTATATAATTTCAGTAAAAATGTCCGAATTTTGGGTTAAATTGAGAAGATGCACAAATTTTCAAAACCTAGGAAATAGTAAAAAAGTCTCTACATTAAATTTTAGTAGAGAGTGTATAAGAAAGTGTCTATATTGTTCTGAAATCACAAATCTAAAGAAGTTATTCGGGAAGAAATCACACATTTGAAGAACCCAATTACAGATAGTATGCAAAAATTCAGCTTTGGATTTACAGCAAATTTGCGAAAATACTAATAGTGTACTTGTAGATAAGCTCATTATTCTAAGTTTTTGAAATGTTAATTTTTACGTTGAGGACTATAAATTAAGGTTATGTATTCCAGAGATTTTTTAATGTTTTCTGGGCTTGATAAAATGTGCAATTAATTACACCGGCAAATGACTGCAATCAATCAAAAACCCAGAAAATGATAAAAATTTTCTTGTTTCCAATATTTTTTATAGAATCCAATAGGCCTTATAGCTGCCGAAACAACCGTCTAAATCCAACTGTTCGATTCAAACCCATTACCAAGGTTTCCGCCATTAACCGGATTCGAGTTGATAGGGTTTCCGTAGTTAATTGGATTTGAGTTGATAGGGTTTCCGTAGTTAATCGGATTCGAGTTGATAGGGTTTCCGTAATTCATCGGATTTGAGTTGACAGGGTTTCCGTAATTAACCGGATTCGAGCTTACAGGGTTTCCGTAATTCATCGGATTTGAGTTGACAGGGTTTCCGTAATTAACCGGATTCGAGTTGACAGGGATGTTGTTATCAACTGAATTTGAATTTTTGACCGAGTGACTAGAACATGCGCTTGCTGAAGCAACTGTTAATGTTACTATGAAAAGTACAGCTATCAAAATATTAATTGTCTTTTTTATTCTGAAAAGTTTTTGTTTACTCATTTGTTTCAGCTCCAAAATTTTGCTTAATTTGATAAATTTTTTATGTTTTCCATCGATAGACATACTGTGGAATAACATTTCGTTAAATAATTATTTATCCTATATATTAAAATCATCAGCGATGTATTTTGGATAGTATAATTATTTATCTATACTCTTGACATCAAATTTTATTATCTGATGATTAATAGTCAATAGATATATCATATGAGGAAACATTGTTTCGTATTAGCGGTACTTATTTAAAATAAGTAAACATTATTATTGGGGAGGTCTTAGGAATAAGTTATTTTCTTCTCATAAAAGTACTTCACGTCAGGCATATTTTTTCGGACAAATGGAAATATCACAAAACAAACAACAAAAGATATAACTTTGCATCGTATGAATAAAGCAGAATCAGAAATTATGTTTGTATTTCATTAAATGTACGCTTCCGTTAAATTCTGGCTCCAAATACATTATTTCTATTAACGTATTTTTTTGTAATAAAACACGTATTAATTAGTAAGGATTTTGATCAACCTCTTATTTTTGGAAGTTATTTATTTATTATTTATAAGCAAAGGGTAAACTTAAGGAGTTTATCGAAATACTCTAGTAAAATCTCTTAATTTTGATTTTAGTGCATTTTTGACTAGATTTTTTAGATCAATCTAATGAATATTCTCGAGGAATTATATATGGAAATCCGCCACAACATCATGAAACTGATGGTTATCTAGAGAGCTTTAAAAGTTCTAGATATTGAGTGGAACTCGCAGTTTGAAAATTTCTTCAAATAATTTGTTTTTGTTTCCGATTATGAAGTAGATTCATTGAAATGCAGATAAGCAATTTTGAATTTAACTCTAATCAAAATACATACACCAACTTTTTGTGATTTGTGGGTAATTCTAGGCAAAAATGCCAAATGGAATTATTAGTATTAAACTGGAAGCAGATCCATCTATGTCATATATTCTCTTTTAAAGAGACTAAACAAAGTATATTTACTTTGATATCATCGATTAAGAGCTAATTAAGTACTGAATGTAAGGTCGATTTCATATCCAGGTTACTTGGCCCATAAAACTCATTAAAGGGCATAGTTTGTGGATTCATGATAAGCTTATTTTCTAGGTTCAGATCTATATTGTTCCTGAATTTAGTAATAATGAACAAATGGTTTCAAGTTGGGAGTTCATGAGGCCTAAATAAAAATCACACAAACAAAAGCTTATTAATGGTTAAGCCAGAATCAGGCTTTATGTTCACGATAATCACAGGCGCGCAGTTCGGTGATGAGGGAAAAGGAAAGATAGTAGACCTTCTTGCAAAAGATTATGACATTGTTGCCCGTTTTCAGGGAGGAGACAACGCAGGTCATACAATACGGGTAGGCGATGAGATCTACAAACTGCACCTTATTCCTTCAGGTATTCTTCTTGATACCAGGGTTCTTATCGGGCCTGGGGTTGTTCTGAACCCGATAATTCTGGCCGAAGAAATTTCAATGTTTGAGCAACATGGAATAAAGATAAATGCTGACAATCTTGGGGTGGATGCAAAGACGAGTATAATTATGCCCTATCATATAGAAATGGACTTGCTAAGGGAAGAGTCAAGGGAAACAAAAATAGGAACCACAAAACGCGGAATCGGCTATGCTTACATTGATAAGGTGGCAAGAGAAGAAATCCGTATGGCTGAACTTGTGGACAGCGAACGCTTACTTGCAAAACTTGAGGAGCTCGCTCCTCAGAAAGAAAAAGAAATTGAAGCAATGGGAGGAGATCCTAAAATAGTCCGAGATCCTACCCTGATAAATAGATATTCTGAACTTGGAAGGCAATTTGCTGGTTATGTCACTGATGTTTCTAGAGAAATCAATGAGGCTCTCAATGAAGGAAAATATGTAATGGCTGAAGCTGCTCAGGGTACTCATCTCGATGTGATACATGGAACTCAAAAATTCGTAACTTCTTCTTCAACAATAGCAGGCTCTGCATGTGCCAACCTCGGGGTAGGTCCTACAAGGGTTGACAAAGTGATTGGTATAGTTAAAGCTTATATCACAAGAGTAGGAGATGGCCCTCTTCCCACAGAGTTAACAGGAGAATTGGGAGAAAAGATACAGAAAGCTGGGGGGGAATTCGGGACAACTACTGGCAGGAGTAGAAGATGCGGATGGTTTGATCTGCCTCTCTTGAAAAAAGCTATTGTTCTTAATGGGTATACTGAGATTTCTCTAACCAAACTGGATGTATTGACAGGTATTGACCCGATCAGGATCTGTGTTTGCTATAATTACAAAAGAGAAAATGTGGATTATCCCCCTGAACTCGCAGATGACCTATGGGACTGTAAACCTATTTACGAAGACCTCCCTGGGTGGGAAAATGATCTAACTGAAGTAAAAACCTTTGAGGAGCTCCCAAAAAATTCCAAAAATTATGTCAAAATGTTAGAAGAACTTATAAAAGTACCTATCAATTATATTTCAGTAGGGCCAGCCAGGTCACAAACCTTTAAAAAAGAATAATTATATTTAGTAAGCTTGCCAGTCAAGTTACCGAAAAATGTATATATATACTGTGGTGGATATGTAATAATACACATATCCAATTGTATTTATAAGCTTTGAATCAGGCCCTTTATATATGTCCAGTAACAAGCTGCCTAAAAGATACCTATGATATTGGTAATCCAGTGAAGAATTGATGTTGCTGTATACAACGGATATTAATAATATTAAGAACGAATCATGGTAAGAATCATTTTGAATTTTTCAATGGCATGGAGTGCATGAGATTCGTTTGCAGGCATTATAATCATATCCCCTTTCTCAAGTATATTTTTACTACTAGAAATAGTAATTTCTGCCTTGCCATCTATTACCTGAATCATGGCATCGAAGGGAGCTGTATGTTCACTCAGTCCTTCTCCTTTATCGAAGGCAAATATAGTCACAGTTCCCGTACCTTTACGGATTATTTCTTTGCTAACAACGGCTCCTTCCTGGTATTCAATCAAATTTTTTACCTTGAGTGTCTTGGCTTTTAATTCTTCAGACATTGTTCCACCTCTAATCCTTGTTGCATAAATTCATATGGCTTATCAAGATACCGGATGAAGTCTTTAACGAGTGTAATATAATTGCACCCCATTTGTTATCTTTTTATGATTTTCATGCACAACTTCGAATACTATGCCGCGATTTTCTTGACATTGATTACAAAACATATTTTTTCACCTTTAAAATTGTTTTTCAGTTTATTCCCCGTTTTGCCATTGTACCAGAAATGTATCTTTTTAGTACAGATAGGTTTAGAATATTATTTCCTATACGATAGTAGCTCATATATAGGAGACTATTTAGAGATAGATATCTTGATAATGAAACTCAATTTTCACAAGATATAGCTTGAACTTTTATCTCCTTGACTGCAGACAGTAAAAATTTTTTTATTCACATTTCCTTCCGTCTTCAACAGCTTCCCTGATGATATATCCGGCCTTGTGCAGGATCTTATCCCCGAGCTGAGAATCTTTGCCCATAAATCGGTACAGGGATAGGAATTCCTCATTTTAGGATTTGACTCATTTGTATTCGTTTAATGAATTCCATGCACAACTTTGAATACTATGTATTTGATTTTTCATTTCAACCACGTAAGTTCTGTACAAATATATTTATGCATGATCTAAAATATTTTGGCAACGTTTGTGGATTTACATACTATCCAATTCATAAATTTTCTTTGAAACTACTTTAATGTATCAAGGTTTAAATCTCAATATGGGTATTTTGCATATCCCACCAAAATAGGGAATTGGCGCTGTATGGACTAAGGTGATTTTTTCCAGGCACGCATGATTAATTATAGCTAAATGTGCAACTGAGTCGATAACTGCTTGCTAATAAAATTGCTCTAACGAAGTTGCTTAAAATTAGAGATTATTTGTTTCTACAGTTTATCGATGTATACTCGCTTCTTCTACTCGTCAACATATTTAAGATTATATCCTAATTCAATCTGGGATAGGTTGGTTATGTCTTCAAGAAGTAACCAATCGACTATAGAAGGTAAGCAACTTTATTAATTATAAAAAATAACGTTTAATCCTCCACTTTAGCGGGATATGCAAAAATACCCATATTAAGGCATGCTCTCAATCAGACTTTCTCTTGATCCTGACTCTAGTCTTAATATATCCAAGTAAACAGAAGTAGAATTAAAAATTCAAAACCAATAAATTATTAAGTGAGCAATCAAACACGTTAAATGTTATTTTTACCGGACTTTAGTTTCTTAACAAAAGCGATTTAGTTAAGTCAAAAAAGGTATAGCTATGTCTCATATAATGGAATTACTTGGGAAAACAAGAGTCGTCGTAAAAGACGGAAAAGTTATCGAAGTCGGAGATCCTGAAGTCGAATGGTGCCCTCTCTTTGCCAAAATGCGTGGGATCAAGAAGATCACCCCTGAAGAGGTTAAGAAGAATATGGAATTCAGAATCAACGATTTCGGGATGTTTACTGACAAACGCCGTCTGGAACTCGAGGACTTTGTAGGATTTGGAGCATCTGAAGTTATGATGACAGGCCTTAGAAGAGGCTTGCTTGACACAACAGTAACCGCCTGTGAAGGCGCAGGAACTGTGATTTCCAACAAACCTACCCTTGTTCAGGGCATGGGCGGTAGGATGTCCGGCCTTGTCGAAACCGAACCGATCGATTCTATCATAAATGGAATAATCGAACGTGGTGGAATTGTGCTTTACCCCTCAACTGCGAAAATGGACTCGGTTGCAGGAGTAAAAAAGGCAGCAGAACTCGGGTACAAAAAGATCGCAGTAACAGTGGCTTTCGCTAAAACCGCAAAAGAGTTACGGAGGCTTGAAGCCGAACTCGGGCTTGATTTGATAGTAATTGGAGTTCATGTTACAGGTTTAGACAGAGAAGAAGCCCAGGTCCTTCTGGAAAATTCAGATATAGTAACCAGCTGTGCTTCAAAACACGTGAGGGATCTTGTAAAACCTCTTGCTCAGGTTGGGACTGCAGTGCCACTTTTCGCCCTTACTCAGAAAGGAAAAGAACTTGTTATTGAAAGAGCAAAGGATATTACAAGCCCAATTTTGATCAATACTATGGCCTTGCCTGTGCTGCCTGAGCACAAACAGCCCAGAGAACTGAAATAAAAACAGTTTTGTTTTGAAGCAAACCAATAACTTCATCAACTAGTTGCATTAGTAATATATTTTGTGAACTGTTTAAAAAATGGTGCCATTATTATTTTTAGAGCCTATGCGAAAAGCATTCTTGCATATTGTAGAAATTACAAGAAATATAATATCGAGTAGGATAGGCTCTTAATCAGGTCAGATTACTGCCAGAAGACTGATCTTATTTTTTCGTAGGCTGGGAGAGTTTCTGGGAGTCTTCAAGAAGTACGAGTTCCTGCTTGGACTATCAAAATATTCTTAATAGTCCTAAGTAAATATTATTTCTCAACGTTTTTTGGATATTTTTTGCTTTGACAGTGAAGTAGATTTGGAGCAGGTCTAGGATTTGATGGACGAGTA
The DNA here is from genome assembly GCA_003164755.1 of Methanosarcina sp. Lineage (GTDB taxonomy): Archaea > Halobacteriota > Methanosarcinia > Methanosarcinales > Methanosarcinaceae > Methanosarcina. Next base: position 35,021 of record PLUB01000095.1, read on the forward strand.
CCAATATTTGCCCAAAAACAGCTCCACTTGATTATGAATACTTAGCTGTAAGTCTATATCTATTTAATGATGATGATCAAAAAATAACGACAAATCCAAGTGGTTGGAATTTGATTGCTGATGAGTTTGAGTATGAGTATAGTTCAACGACATTTGAGAGTTCGTTAGGCCATCAAGATATAGAAATTGTTAAATGTGGGGATATTGAGGCAAAAAGAGTATACCTAGGAAAAGGGTATTCAACTCACAAAATGCATCTGCTCAGCATTACACAGCACGTTTGATTTCTTTGATTTGTTGATTTTTAGATAATACTCCACGTATCATTTATGGATTACATATCCTATGATCATAAATATAAACAAGTGATCGGCGATTTATAGGCTGAAAGTAATGTTCTCATTTAATGTCAATGGAAAATATGCTAATCATCAAAATTTTGATCCTAGAGTCGTTAAAGTGGTTTCCATGGATTTGTAGGCTGCAGTGTTTTATTGGATTATTTTTCGTTAATCACAGCCTTTTTATGCGAATTAATTTATTTAATTATGTATTTGTGGCATTTTAATGAATATATCAAATTAATTTTGGGATTTATTGGTCAATTTATATCTAAAATTGGTATTTATTTGATAATTACTTTTTACTAAAAAGGCGACGGAGAACTATTTTAGGAAATAAAAAGACTCTATTTAAGCTTTCAATCCCAAAATAAAATTTCTTAGCGTGATTATGTGTCTGACAGTGAAGAATTGTCAAGGAGCTCTCCGACAGATAATCTGCCAAGCTGCAGGTATATCTAACCGTTTTAGTGTAGTTATGTGTCTGGCAGTGAAAAATTGTCATGGAGCTCTCCGACAGATCGTCCCCCAAGCTGTAGGGATCTCTTTCCTGCAGCTTATATAATCTACTTTTTGTGGTACTTTATTGATGACCATAAGGCCTAGTTATTCATTACGGTTGTCATGGTCAAGGATTGAGATTCCATATATCTAGGATAACTTGAGAAATTAGCAAGCTGCAGAAGCTCAAGAATCAAGAAAGATATCAAAAATTAACATAAAAACAGTTATATTTTTCAGTTTTTACACTCATATTTCATAGATTTCTTATCATTCAAGAAATAAAGAATAGCAACATTTTTATTTTGTTAGTTTTGCACTGATTTGAGCAAAAGCTATTTTTTTTCTAAATTGCGATAAAAATGTCCTCGAATTTTGGCTAAATGTGTAGGAAGTAAGCACTTTGAGGAATGTACCAATTTTTTCAGAAAAATCCCAAATATCAAGAAGTTAGTGGGTAGATGATTCAATGCATGAAGAACCTGATTACATACAGTATACTTTAATTTAACTCTGAATTTACAGTAAATTCGCGACACTGCCAACTTTAAATGAGAAATAAATAGCATTAAACCTTGAACTGTCAAAATAGCAAAATAGACAATATTATCTGATGAACTTGTTTTTATACTCAGCTGTGTAAATCCTATCAACTTTTAACTGTTTACCTACTGGCTAATTCTTCTTTTAGTATTCCGAATATAACTTTAGTATTATATAAACTATATAGTATATATAGTGTTCTTTACATTTGCTAAATATATTATTCAAATATACATCTATATTGTATATGGAGCGTAAATTTATACATAATTATATTGTAGTATAAATAATGTAGATAACAAATTAAATATCTATATATTGATAACATATTAAGAGAAATTAAAGGAGTATATGTAATATGGCAAAGAAATTTACAAATCATATCATTTTCATATTACTAGCGATTGGACTTATTGTTCTGGGAATTGGATGTAGTGTAGCGGCTCCTGAGCAGAAAGCTACTTCATCTCAAGCACAGACCATTTCTGTGAAAGGCTCTGATTCAGTTCTGCCTCTTGCACATCTGAAGCGGAAGAATTTTTGAATGTAAACTCGGGAAAAAGTATCTCAGTTACCGGAGGCGGATCCGGCGTTGGAATTGCAGCCCTAATTGATAAACAAGTAAACATTGCTACTGCATCCAGAGAGATGACAACTGACGAAATCAAAACAGCCAACACAAATGGAATCAACCCAGTAGAGCATGTAATTGTTTATGACGGTATTACAGTGATTGTAAATCCCAAGAATCCTATTTCAAAACTTACCTTTAACCAGCTATGCGGTATCTATGATGGAAGTATCAGTAACTGGAAACAAGTTGGTGGCGAGGACAAACCAATAGCTGTAATTTCTAGGGACAGTAGTTCTGGAACTTATGCAGACTTCAAGAAAGATGTTGGATTTAATGAATACAAACCTGATGCGCTTACCCAAGCTACTATGGGTGGAATAGTCAGTGAAGTAACTCAAAACCCTAACGCAATCGGATACATTGGTTTTGCATACGTCAATAAAGACATAAAGGTCTTAAGCCTGGATAACGGAAAAGGCTCTGTATTGCCAACTCAGAAAACTATTCTAAGTGGTGAATACCCCCTCTCCAGAACGCTCCAGATCTATACAAATGGGGAACCATCAGGACCTCACAAAAGAATTCAACGACTTTATGTTGAGCCAGAAAGGGCAGGATATTGTGAGTAAAGTTGGGTACATCCCACTGAAGAAGTAATAACCAAAAAATTTTAAAAGAAAAATATTATATAAATTCTATAAGGAAAGATCGATCGAATCGGTGCTTTTCTTAGTCAGCACCTTAAAGATTAGTATCCTCTCCTTATATGGTTTTTTTGATCAGTGCAATTTATTTCTCTTTAAAAACGTATCTCTTCTAATTTTTTCACAGACAAATCTTATATATTTTCTAGAAGCTAACTCGAATTGGCTTACATTAGAAGGGCTCATCTATTAGGGCTCTCTACTTCCTAGTTATACTCTAAGAAATCTGAAGCTATGAGCTTCTATTGGGAATGTGGCATGGTTGAAAAAAAATAGATCGTATAGGAACTCGGGGAAGAGGAACTCCTCCTCCCAGAGTTGGTGAATTTTGCTCTTACCGCAAATGACAGAATCAAATATTACTTGACTCTCCTGCAGACGGCCAAAGAGAAGGCAGAACATCCACAGCTGAAGTTTCCTTCCCTCAGAACCAAGAGGGAAAATGCCGGAGAAGAAAACTCAAAGTTTGATAAGATTGTTTCCGAAGCCTTTAAAAAAGAACAAGACAATTACTTTGTTCCTTTTGCCGAAGAAATTCTCTCCAAAGTATGGGGTTGCATGGACGAAATGTTGAAATCTCTGCTTGCTGTTGGTAGGATTGAGGGGAAGGAATTTGAGGCAAGGCTGGAAGAGTTAAAAAGCTCAAGCTTCGAAATTGAGGCCAAAATTTTGGATAGGGAACCCGGGATTCTGAGAGGGAATTTCATAAGGGCTCTAACTTCCGGAGATAGGGAAAAGGGCGATAGCCTCCACATACTGGTCATGGATATACACAGGATTTTAAATAAGATGCAGGAAGAGCTTGCTGTTGAAAATCTCGACGGGGCAAAAATCTATCTGGTGTCAGAAGAGGACAGAGAGCTGATAATTGCTTTCATGGCTGGCGTGAACCGGACTTTTTCCCTGAAGTTCGAGCACCCAGGGCTTGGGACGACTGCAACCCGCATTTCAGGCAAGCTTGTGATCCAGAACGATATCGGAGAGACCGAGGCCCATGTGCTAGTGGTCCATGTTATGGGACTTGAGGTATCCGTTACGTCTACCGATGTTCATTTGCGGAGGCTGCTTTTTTTCCAAAGCTTTTTCGAGGGGACAGGTATGTCCTGGGAGGATACAGTCTCTAGAGTTGCAGGTAAGAAGTTTGAAGACGATCTATATCACCTTTCAGTGGGGCTCTTCAGAGCAAAGGATAGGGAAGAGTTGAAGAACTTTCTGGCTCTTCTAGGTTCCAGGATCGTATTTCTCATCGACTGGAACCGTGCCAGGAAAAGCCTACAAAAATTTGTTCCTAATGCAGATTGCATAAAAATACTCCGCTGGGCAGCCGAAAATGAATGCGGGCACAGGGCGTTCCTGATACTGGGCGGAGAACACCTTATCTTCGGGGCTCTCGAACTTGTTTCGAGGGTACCTCTTCCCTATGGTGAGCCACTCTATCAGATTATTGGGAGGTAGAGGGCGACTGAATATTTCCAATGGGTCCTGTGTAGGGCTTCAAAGGGGCTGCTTGGTGGAGATCCCCTTCTTCTGATCCAGGATGAAATTAGAGCTGAGCTTCTAAGATATTTCCACTCCGCTGAGGAAGACCTTATGGAGATATGCTCGGAGCATGCATCTTTAATTGTAGAAACTGCCGGAGCTGTATACGACTCTCTTTTCTACATCAGTTATAAAGGAGACAATAATTTTGTCCTCAGGAACTCAAAGAGGGCAAAAGTCTGGGAAAGTAAGGCTGATGAGTTCGTAAACAGGATCAGAACTATTTCAAAAAGAATCGAAAATGCTGGGTTCTTTGAAAAACTGATCTTCCATATGGATGACATTATTGACGCCCTTGAAGATGTTGTCTTTTTTGTTAGCCTTATCCCTCCGGTTAACATATCCAGGAAGATTCTGAAAAGCCTGGAAAAGATGGCAGTGATAGTCCTGGAAAGCAGTCGGGAGTTTCTGAAAACTGTTTACGCTTACCAATGCAGTACCCAGATTTGCACCCCTGATGAAATGCAAGCATTTTTCAGATCTACAGCACACGTTATCAGCCTGGAAAGAACCTGTGACGAGGCCTTCAGGGAGACAAACAGGGTAATCTTCGAAGAAAGTGCCGATTTCAAAGAAGCCATGCTTGCCCGCGATTGTACAAAAAAAATAGAGGATGCTTCAAATTCCCTGATGCTTGCAGCCTTTACAATAAGGGATAGAGCTTTTGAAGCACACATCTGGGAGGGATATTGAAATGCCTGAAAATATACTGGGAGCTGAAAAAAATATTACAGAAGCACGAATGCTTGAATTCGGGAATGGAAAGGAAGAATATGCCTCCAAGGAATCCTTTGGTAACAAAGGTTCGATCCTTGTAGGTATGTCTTCCCTGGGTATCCCGGTGCCCCCTGGTTTTGTCCTGAACGTCTCTGTATGTGAAGATTACTCCAAAAATTCAAGGCATCTTCCCGATGATGTGGCCAACCTCCTCAGGCAGGGCATTCTTTTCATTGAAAGTGTAACCGGAAAGGTTTTTGGGGGTCCTCCTCCACTTATGGTTTCTGTCAGGTCTGGAGCTGCAGCTTCTATGCCAGGTTCTATGGAAACTCTACTGAACGTGGGGCTCTCCAGGAATACCGTAAGATCCCTCATTGCTAGAACAGGAAACCCCAGTTTTGCCTGGGACTCGTATCGGAGGCTAATAGAGGGGTTTGGAAGAATAGTGTTTTCTCAGGATCCTTCCATATACAGAAACCTGCTAAATTCCGCAATAGATGCTGCTGGAATTCCGGAAGAAAAAGAACTGGATTATATGGAGTTAAGGGAACTTGCAACGAAGTATGAACGGTTTTTCTTTGATGAAAGCGGGAGACCTTTCCCAGAGGAAGCATACGAACAACTTGAAATTGCTGTCAGGTCAGTGCTTGATTCCTGGATTAGTCCAAAGGCAAAGGAATTTCGGGAAATCCAAAATATCAAAGGTGTCCGAGGCACGGCAGTTACTATCCAAACCATGGTTTTCGGAAACATGGACCTTAAATCAGGATCAGGGATTGTTTTTACAAGGAACCCATGGATAGGCGATAAACTGTCTGTTACCGATTTCAGGCTTGAAGCTCAGGGGGAGGACTTGGCTTCAGGCTCAAGAGCGGGGACATTAGGATTTGAGCTGGGAACTGCTTTTCCGGTTGTTTACAAAAAGCTGGAAGGAATAGGGAAAGAGCTCGAAGACCATTTTAGGGACATGCAGGACATTGAATTCACTGTTGAAGAAGGAAAACTCTACATTCTCCAAAGTCGCAATGGAAAACGTTCTCCCATGGCAGCCTTGAGAATCGCAGTCGACCTTGTAGAAGAGGGACTCATTTCCTCTAATGAGACTCTACGAAAGCTGGGAGGGATAGACCTGAATTCTATTTCAGTGCAGAAAATCAGGACTGATAAACCTATCTTGGCAAAAGGTGATTCAGCGTCAAGTGGGGTTGCTATAGGGAAGATCGCGTTTAGCAGTGAGAGGGAAAAGAGCTACGCTCCCGGAGAAGCTGTGATTCTTGTTCGGGAAATCCTCATTTCTGATGACCTTCTAGGAATTCACGCTTCTGCAGGCCTCCTGGCATCCAGCGGCGCCAGAACTTCCCATGCAGCTGTTATAGCTCGCCAAATGAGCAAAGTATGTATTGTCAATTGCAGGGAGCTCAAACTTGATCCTGGGGGCAGGAAATGTAACATAGGAGGAAAAGAGTTCATGTGAAGGGGACGTGATAAGTCTGGATGGGACAAGCGAGGAGGTCTATGAGGGAAAAGTTGAGGTAAAGTTCGAAAAGCCAGTAGAACTGCTTGAAGTGGTGGATGCATGGAAACAAAAATAATCTGCTTGAGGAAATTTTTTTTTTTCCTGAGAATTAAAAGAGATTTGGATAAAATCCGATTTTTGGCTAGTCATTTATAAAGAATTTATAAACAATCTATTTGATAAGGAGTTTATCGAAATCTTCCATACCAAGAACAGAAATAACATAAAATGTGAAAGAAACGAGAAGAAAGGATAATTATGAAAGGAGAAAGTAATGAAGCCAAAGATAAACTTAACCAGTTTCAGTTCTATTACTGTCAGAAGTCAGATCTTTGAGCATGATATTATTATCCGTATTGATGAGTGGGCAGAAAAGTGAAGGAGAAATCTTTCGAAAAAATAGACAAAATCTCTACAAAGTCTCGCTTACTGAGTCTGAATACATCTATGATAATGGAGTGGAGGAGATAATTATTGGTACTTGCCATGCAGGATATGTTGAGCTTTCAAAAAGAGCCAGTAAGTTTTTCGAAGAAAAAAATGCAAAAACAAAACTCCTTCCCACTCCAAAAACAATCGAATTATGGAACAAAAGCAAAGGAAAGGTAATTACAATGTTCCACGTGATATGCTGAAATTTGGGCATTGTCTTGAAATTGCTGTAAATTGGAAATCTAATTTAGGTATGCATCATAAAATTTGGTTCTTCTGAAGTGAAATTTTCTATTCAACAATTTATTAAGATTTGTGACTTTATAGAAAAATCGACGCATTGCCATTTGTAGGCAGTGTGTCAATTTTTCAAGGATCACTCCACAAACTCGTCTATCTTGCTGCAGGCATCTTTCACCATTACCTCACAAGACCATTTTTGGCAGTCGATGCCATTAATAAAAACAAAGCTTCAGTTACTTATTTTCGGCGTTATGGTTCGGAGGATAAGGACCATGTAATCTTAATACTATTTAGTTTAGGTTAGTACTATTTAGGAAATATACATAAAATCTATCACAAATTAAATCTATCTTAATTTAGAGGTTTTCTAGTAACTTACACAGACTTTCAATTGGCTGTGGCACCCCCCACTGCTCACAAGATAAACTTTTTGACAACTACTAGTAGTTGATAATCACAAAGTCTTGAGGATTTCACAAGAATAACAGCTGTAGATATCTAGAGGGTCTTAGAGCTTCGCAATAGGACAAAGTCTGCACTCAAAGACAAGGATAATGATGTTTATTTTTATTCACACTTTATATAAGACAAACAAAAATTTAGTGGTAAAGGAAAGGAATTATGGCATGGTTGAATTCGAAGGAGCTAACCTTAAAGAAGCTAACCTTAAAAGAGCTAACCTTGTAGGGGTTGACCTTATAAAAGCTAACCTTGCATGGGCTAACCTTAAATGGGCCAACCTTGAAGGGGATAACCTTAGAAAAGCTAACCTCTAATGGAGTAATCTCAGAGAAGCTAACCTTAAATGGGCTGACCTTACAGGAGCTAGCCTCATAGGGGCTAACCTTCAAGGGCTAACCTTCATGGAGTTGATATCACAGGAGCTAACCTTGAGGAAGCTAACCTTAGAGAAGCTCATTATTGAACATTTGAACAGCTTTCTAAAGTGAAAACACTTCATGATGCAAAATTAGACGAAAAGCTTCTCAATTCACTTAGAAAAGAACATGTTCGTCTTTTTAAAATGTAAATATCCTCATCATTTTCGAGATCCATAAAATCCATTAAGAAGTTTGTCTTATTATCTTTAAGTTCAATCTTTAATATGAAAATATAAAGGGGTCCAAAACTTGTCAAACTGATAGATAATTAAGTTGTCTGGGAATTAAGCATTGTATCGGTTTTCTGCAATATGATGGACCCAAGGCAATTACTGGAAAGGAAATTTCATCTTGTGAAAACCAACCAAAATATAGTATGCAAAATTTGACTTCCAATATACAAAATAATTATGGGAAAAAAGTGATTGTGTAAGTTGAAAGGTTCTATCTGGCTTGACTTTAGGCTATTATTCAAATTACACATTCACAATTTTCCTATTTTTATCTATTAGCTATGTTTACACTCTCGTTTACTTGTTGACTTGGTTTTCAATTTCGGTATGAGTTTGTTCATATTCGGTTTGTAAGCTGTTGTACTCACTGAGCATAACTTCAAGCTCTAACTTTATTAATTTGGCCTTTGCTTTTTTTATTAAGGTTTTATCTTCTGCTATAATTTTGAAGTTTTTGATATCATAGTGTACTTTTTTATTTCATCTTTTGCCAGAAGTTTATCTTCTTTCGCTTCTTTTAACAAATTCATTTTAATATCTTTTATTCTATTTGCTTTTTGTTCTATGTCCTCTATTTTTTCGAGGTTTGTTTTAAGCTTATTGAGTTCTTCTGATCTCTTTGTATCTTTTGTCATCTTAGCCCTCTTAAAATATGCATTCAGAGAATTTTTTATAATACTACTTATCATAAGTAGTTAATATTCAGATATATATGCACGTAATGATAAAAATAAACTAATATAATTGAGCTCATCGAAAATATAAAGGTCAGTTGAATCATCAATAATAATAATTCATTTTATATCCAATTTTCCTCGGAACGAGGAAAAATTGTGTAGCTACTCACAAAACGACCTAAATCGTTATACAAATAATCATATTTTGTGTGTAAGAACATTATGGGGGAAATATGGAAATCGAATCAAAGTTTATGGTATTAGGCGAAACAGATATTCAAGCCCTTGAAACGTTATCTCAACTGGGAGATTATTCTATTTCCAAAGCTGCAGTACAGATGATAGAAGATACATTTCTGGACACAAAAAAACTGTATTTAATGGCTGAGGGTTATTATCTGCGACTACGGAAAGAGATCGGACTAGAAGGACAGTGGTTGACCCTCAAGAGTTTGGGTGGGTTCGAAGCTGGAATACATAGAAGAGAAGAATATACTAGTTTTCTACCAAAAGAGATTTCTGCATTTGAATGTCCAGATATCAAGATAAAGGAATTGATATTCGAACTTAGTTCAGGATTTGACTTGCTTCCATTCCTGAAACTTAAACAAAAGAGGGTTTTACACCAGGTGAAACTGGGAGAAAAACAAATAGCCGAATTATCTTCAGATTATGTGAGCTTTAAAAGCGAAAACAGGGAAAAGCTCTACAACGAACTTGAAGTTGAACTGAAGACTGAAGGAACACCTCAAGATTTGCAGGCTATTGTGGAATATCTAATGGAAAATTACAACCTTGCAGAAAATCCCTTTTCCAAATTCGAAAGAGCACTTCTCTTCAAAAATAATCTTCCGGAAAAAACCATTTTAAGCTTCAAGGAAAGGGCTTTTTGTATGCAGCTTTCAGACCAAGAAAATGTATATGGAAAGCAGGCTAGAATTCTCCTTTCACTTGATAAGGGTTCAAATGCAGCAGAATTAAGCCTTTTTCTAAAAATCCCTGAGCTAGAGATCAAAACTCTATACTCTAAATTTGAAAAAGAAAGGCTTTTCATCTTCCCTTTTATCTCTGAAAAGAATAAATCAAGGGAATTCCATTTTCAAGCTGGGCGCTGCTCACTGGGCAAAAGCCACGAAGATATCAGCTTCAAGGAGTGGACTCTTGAAACCCTCTTTGAGCTCTATGGAGTAAATAAAACCAGGGCAGAAAATATTAGAAGCAATGCATTCATACTTTTTGACGGACTTTTCCCCTACCATAGATTAGGCCAGGAAGAGAGAGAAATACTGGGCTTTGCAGCTCTTTTCCATGACATCGGAATTTCGGTTTCAATAGAAGGAAAAGCCAATGTTGGTAAAGAAATTATCTTGACCCATCCTCTTAAAGGGTTAAAATCCCACGAACTCAGGATGCTCTCTCTAATCATGGAACTCCAGTCCCCAGAAATCAATGTAAAAAATCTGTCATCAGCTCTTGAAAAATCAAGCATCATGTTACCTCCAGAAATCAAGAACAAAGCCTTAATTCTTGCCTCTCTTTTTCGGATTGTGTATTCTCTTGATAAAAGGGACTTGAAGTTCTTGCCAGGCATAATCAAGCAGGTAGAGAAAGCAGTTGAGGTAAAAATTTTTGGGCAGGATGCGCAAAAAGCTGTAAAAAGAATAGAAACAGAAAGTGAATTATGGGAATACCTTTTTGGCACAAAACTCCTCTTCACACATAGAAAAAAAACTAATGAAGTAAAGTTTATTGAAAAAAAGCCAGAAGAAATTGGTGAAATGACTGAAAAAAAGGATGAAAGCAAAAAAGAGAAAGGAGATCTGAAATTTGAAGCTAGACCACATCACTCTATGGGTATGGTAGCTCATAAGATTTTTTCCCAGCAGTTTGCCAGAATGCTTGCACATGAGAAAGGAACTCGTAAGGGAGAAAATATAGAAGAACTTCACGATATGAGGGTTGCGATCCGCAGGATGAGGGCTGCTGCAAAGATCTTTGAAGCATATACGGATTCAAAAAAGCTTGGACCTCACCTGAAAGAACTCAGAAGTACCCTTGGAGCACTCCGGGATGTAAGAGATTTGGATGTTTTTCGGGAAAAAGCTGAAGAGTATCTAAAAAAACTTCCCCCTGACGGCAAAAATGAACTTGAACCCCTATTTACAGTTCTTGCCGAAGAGAGGAAAAAAGCTCTGAAAAACATGCTTCTCTACCTGGACAGTGAAAAATACGCTAATTTCAAAAAGGAGTTCTCAGATTTTCTTTCTGCTTCCGAATGCTGGGCTCTGCAAACTACAACCAGAAAAAACGACGCACTGCCTTATAGAATTAGGGATGTGCTTCCTTCAATCTTATATTCCAGTTTCGCAGACATCAGTGCCTATTCTGAATGGGTAGAAGGACCATATGTCTCTGTAGAGAGACTTCACAGACTAAGGATTGCAGCCAAAGGACTGCGCTATACACTTGAGTTCTTTGAAGACACCTTAGAAAAAGAAGCAGAAACAATGATCACAGAATTTAAAATTCTTCAGGATCATCTTGGGAATATACAAGACGCTGTTGTTGCAATTGACTTGCTGGGGTCTTATCTACAGACAGGGGATTGGGACCTTTCAGAAAGGAGGCAGTATTCTGGAGAAAAGAAAATTCCCGACTTCCTGAGAGGAGTTGAAGCCTACAAGACATCTAGGGAAAAAGAGCTCCAAACACTACTCAATACCTTCCTTGAAGCGTGGAAAAAAATCCAGAGCGAGGAGTTCAGACAGAAAATTGAAAGCGCAATCAAAAACCTATATAAAGAACCAATATTTGTATAAGGGAAAGAAGGATCCATTTCCAATCCTCACACTAAAAATGAACGCTAACTAAAATGAAGAAAATGTGGCTACGGAAACGTATAATATCTTAGCACTAAGTATAACTATTCAGGTAACTTGTGAGTGAATAGTGTTTATTGCTGAATTACTCACGAACATAAACGACAATGAAAAAAATAAACTGGAAATTCAAAAGGAAAAATGCTAATAAGTAAATTCTCTAGTATTAATGATGAAGAATTAAATTGCTAGCACACTAGTAATGACGACTAAAATGGGAAGATATATCTCTAACAAATTTCTTTTACTTTTCCATGTACACAGAGGAATGGAAAAAAATCAAAACAAAGGTACCTGGAGACCTTTGGGGAAAAGTAGAAGCTTTGGGTTTTGACAATCATAATACAGCAGTTATTACCGCCTTTGAAAAACTAATATCTGAACCTGAATTAAAAAGCTCTGGGAAAGAACAGGAAATTAAGATACAAGAATTGGGAAATCGGGTTGAGGAGGAACAAAGACGTACTCAAGTATTACAAAGAGAACTTGAAATAAAAATGGAAGAGGCACAGAAGCAAATCAAAGATTTGGAAAAAAATATTGAGAAAGCGGAGAGGAGGGAAATATACCTTGAAGAAATTCACAATAATTACATGCTCCAGGTCCAGACTTTGATTAAGCAAAAACAAATTGTAGCGCCTGGAGAAAAGAAACCATGGTGGAGATTCTGGTAATATCTGGAAGGCCTATTTTTTAAATCGATATTTGAAGCTTGAACTACCACTCCGCTGAAGACTAAGTGGCTTCTTGGTTCATTCCGTTCTCTTTTGAGAAGATTCACCAAAGCCCCATCCCCACATCCCACTGATGTCAGATTTCAATTAGATTTTAATCACTGATAACGAATTTTTTGATGTTACTCGTTGAGAACAAGTCAAAAGTCAGCACTCTCACCATCATTCGAAAACTAAAAAAACAGACAACAATTTGGCTATGGAAAACGCAAAAAGAGTATTTGAAAAAAGACTATTGGAAAGAACATATACTAAGTAGTTAGGGATATTCCGAATTTTCGATAGGCAATCTTAGCAACGAAGCAGCAGAAAATTGCATACAGAACCAAGGTTGAAGTTAATTCTGACATCCATTGACCTGAAGATCCAGTGGTTTTACGCTTGTTCTATAAAATATGAATAAGCCCCTAACTTTAGAAATTTATATAAAATCCAAAAGATTTTATTGTATTAGACTCACGATTAATTGAACATTTTAAATCAATTCGAGGGGAAGAGGTATTAATAAAAACAGGACAAAAAAAATTTTACCTGAAGGAACAGAAGCTCATTATAGAAAGCATGCCGGAAAATTAGTGATCGAGCTGGAACTCGATGGCCTGGAGCAACTTAGTAATTCTTTTGACCCTGCTCCATTTAATGAAAAAGAGCTGAATCAGGATGCAGAAGAATATATTTACAATGCTGTGGATGAATTTCCCTTGAAAAAGCCTCTTGAAATAATGATACATCTTCCTCCTTCCGAAGTCAGTACCGAAATCGAAGTTAACCTCACAAAAGCTATAAGGAATCACTTCTCTTACAAGAACCTCCTTACTGAAATCGAGCTAAGAAGAATTCTTTATCAAGGAAGAACAAACTTTCTAATAGCTCTTATTTTTCTTTTTTTGTGTCTTCTTACAATTAGACTGCTTTCGACCTTTGAAGAAAGTTTGATGAAATCCCTTTTCTCCGAGGGTCTTCTTATAATAGGCTGGGTTGCTATGTGGGAGCCAATAAATACTTTGTTATATGGTTGGTGGCCTATTGTCCACAAACGCAATATCTATCAAAAAATAATTGATATGGATATATCTATAAGAATGGTCTCTCAAGCAGAAGAGAATATTTATCATTACCGTGTTACTCCAAAAAAAGGATTATGAGATCTATCAGCAAATAGGATTTATGCGATTGAACTAAGAATCAATATTAGTAAATATTAAACTGGCCAATATATAAAAAGTCTCTTACCGTGGAATCTTTGGAGCAACGTTAGCAGACAGGTAAGACTCCTTGTTCTGGATGATCTTTTCGATGATATGGAAGAAAGAGGTTTAAGCTGTGTCAAATTAATCATTTCTAATGAGCACAAAAGGAAGGTTACAGAAAGTAAACAGAGAATTTTTGATTGGATCAAGCTGACAGATGTGTTATGTACATCTGATAAACAAGTTCCCAGGAAAGTACCAAAAAAAGAAAAAGAAATGATTGAGAATTTCAAAAAGCATTTGTGGATGTTATAAAATATATAACTCGATTAGGGAATTGGGGGAATTTGATTACGTATATGAGCTTGGTTGGTGAAATACTAAATAATGCTAAAAGAATAGCTCTGATCTTGATTACGAATTAGTGAAGTACTATATTTTGCCGTAATTCATGTGAGTTAAATTTGTTGGGTGTGTATATAGAACCAGATAAATTTTCGATTTTTGCGGTTTTTTGATTGACTTTTTGCTAAACTAAGTAATTGGTATCCTGATGGTCCTATGAAAGTTTTTAATATTGAACAAACATTGTGGTATTTTTTTATTAATTGGTGTAACCATCTTTTCTAATTCCAGTTCCCATCTTCTAAGGAATATTTACTAAATAATTCATAATGGAACTAATTAAAGACTATACAAAAAGTATATAATCAAATAAATCTAACAATAAATTACGGTTCATAAATACCTTAAAACATAACTCACATGAGCTACAGGTATCACTTGTCATGCTCGTCCCATGCAGAGCATAAGATTAACTTTTGGACATCTACAGTCATTGATGACCATCAGGTCTCGAGGAATTCACAAAGACAGCATTCTGTAATATATCTGCAGCTGTAATATCTCCATAGAGATCTGCGAGGCTAGGTATGAAAAGGCCTCTATTAAGGATCATGAATAAATTTTCAAGCGAATCTTTAAAATATACATAGGAAGTAAATTTCATGAAAGTATTACTCGTAGATGATGATCCCTTATTTCTTGAGCTGTCAAAGACTTTCCTAGAAGTATCTCACGGAATAACATCCGATACTGCGAATTCTGCGAGGGAAGCACTCACTAAATTGGAGAAAGATTCCTATGACGTGATAGTTTCGGATCATGATATGCCCTTTATTGATGGCATAAAATTCTTGAGAACTATACGTAATAAGAAAATTAGCATTCCTTTTATTCTGTTTACTGGATTTGGAAAAGACGAAATCATGCATTTGGCAATAGAAAATGGTGCAAATTCTGTTATGCAAAAAACAAGTAATCCAAAAGTCCAGTATTCAGAGCTGTCAAAGCAAATATGGCAGATTGTAAGTAGTACAGGTTAGATAATTCTGCAATTAGGATACAATATTCTACTATCAGATTAGTTTGTATCTGAATTTCTTAATAATTTTTATCCGAGTTTAAAGTCAACATTGCCCACTATCCAATTGTAGGAATGGTTTAAGTTTAATATAGCCTGGGTTGATACTTTTGAGAAATTAGCTTATTGATCTATTTGATTTGAAAAAGCTGCATTATTTCAGTCGAATATCCCGCAGCAAGCTGCGGGATGGAAACTTCCCCAATAACTTTTGTTGACTAACTGATTTACATTTATAGCTACCTTTGCAATGTAAATGGAATTTAGGCATTAAACTCATTGTGCCCATAAAAAAGTATCAAATGACTTTTTTTATGTGAAATATCTAAAAAATATTTTTAGATACAGAAATCATCAGCATTTTAAAAAACGTATGCTTTGAAATTGATGAACGGTACTGCTTTGGTTTTAATGCAATTGGTAATAATGCCAATCATATCTATCTTTTAGTTGATGTTGAGCCAAAGTAATCCCCTTCAAAACTTATATTAAGAATAAAAACATTACAGTGGGATAGATTTTTGAAGGATACTCTGAGATTAAAAATATGTTGGATGGCTGACTGGAAGTGATGCAGGATACAGAGGAACACTTGTAGATATAACAATTTCCGAAGTTATCCAAAATTGCGTTGAAAATTGTGAAAACAAGGAGAAAAAGATGGGTAATAAAGAAAAATTCAAGAGTTCCTTGATTTCATGCTGGGAAAGAAGAATTGGAAATACCGAAATAAAATGGTTTTGTTACCCAATTTTGATTGAATTAGAACTTTTGCAGTTGAACTGAAATTTTGATCGTATTAAACCCTTTAATTGCCCAAATACAACTTTAAACCACCAACGATTATTAGAGACTTTTGATTTTCAGGAGTTATCTCAATATCATATTGAAGCATATTACAAAATTTAGGGGTTGATAAAAATCATCTATAGTGTCATTAGTTCTTGTTTTATACCTAGAGTACTTATACCTACTTTAATTCCACTGGAAGTTAATCTAATCAATCAAAAACCTAGAAAATAATAAAAAGTCTTTTATTTCATCATTTTCGACATGTTTCATCATATATTCATATATTGTTCTAGAATATAAATCGCATCGCAGATAAATAAAGTTACTTGAGGAATTTACATGATCCCAAAAAAAGCTTTTGTGACAAAAGGTGCTGGAGTACATAGTGCTAGATTAGCATCTTTCGAGCTTGCATTGAGAGCTGCAGGAATAGAGAAATTCAACCTTGTATGTGTTTCAAGCATTCTGCCTCCCAATTGCAAAATTATATCCAAAGAAGAAGGACTTTTGCAGCTAAAACCTGGTGGTATTGTCCATTGTGTACTTGCAAGGAACGATACAAACGAACCACATCGTTTGATGGCTTCAGCTATAGGAACTGCCGTTCCAGTAAATGAAGAAAATTATGGCTATATTTCTGAGCATCATTCTTTTGGAGAAGAAGAAATTATTGCGGGAGAATACGCTGAAGACCTGGCAGCTACAATGCTAGCAACGACTCTTGGCATAGAGTTTGATGCCGAAATGGCCTGGCATGAGAGAGAACAGGTATATAAAGCAAGCGGGTATATCTTTGACTCATTCCATATTTGCCAGACTTCAACAGGTGACAAAAATGGTAACTGGACAACAGTTGTGGCAGCAATGGTCTTTGTTACCACAGACTAAAAGTTAGGATTAAAATGGATATAATATTTTGCCAAGTTTTTTTGGGTAGAATTATCATTTAACATCTCTTATCCAACTTTAATCACCCACTTTTTAATATACAAAAATTTTGGTTTTTTTCTGCTCGGACAGATAAAGGAAAGAGTTCCCTGCGTCAGAATAATTTTTAGGGCAAAAGCAAAATCTAGTTCGATATTTTCAAGTTTGATTGTACAATCAAAAGCTTCGACAATTCTTTTTTTGGTGATAGGAACATCTATCCAGCTAACAAGCCTATCACCAAGCATCAAAATCGGGCTCTCCATTTTTGCCAAGTACAAAATAAACCAGATAACTTATAGAATGGAGCCCCAGAATTCACTAACAAAGAATTAAGTCAAAAATAAATATAATTTAATACATTGGTCTTGCACTTTTAAGACTTGAAAACTTAATGGTTACCACCCTACCTGAACTCCAGTTTGGTAGCATAAAGAAGATGCCATAGGTCTGCCTTTTGGTTCATTCTCTCCGCATCAATTGCAGCTCCAAGTCCTTCTATTTCAAACAGGATATTCATTTTTCCAAATTTGACCTTTCCGATCCGACTTCCCATCCTGCTATAATCAAGGGCATCGGCAAGTCGAATAAGGGAAGCCACTTTCAGGGTAAGGTCCTGCAGGTCTTCAGGCATTTTTCCGAATGATTTTCTTTCAAGTTCCTCAAGCTTCTCTTTTTTAATCTTTTTTTTATGCAGAAAAGTCGTCCAAGCGATTACAGGCCATAGCTTTTCTGGTAGTTCGGCAGGCGGATGTAAGCGCAGTATATTTCTTCCTGCTTTGTGGTGATTCTCAAGATCCTTAGTCACGCCAGTATCATGAACAAGCGCAGCTACTTCCACAAACGTTCGCATTTCAGAATCCAGCCCGTGAATAGAATTAAGGAGATCAAAAAGTTCAAGAGCATTTCTGGCCACATTATCTGCATGGTTACGCTCGATTCCATACCTGTGGAAAATCACTTCCAGAGACAGAGGTCCAGGAGGAAGGTTTTCTACGAACTGCTCATCACTTTCAATTCTATAATCTGAATTCATACTAAAATCTTTATCCATTTTTTTTCTGCTCTTGTTTATTTAAATATTGAGACCAACTTAAACTTATTTTTAAATTATCTTTATTATCAATAGTAAAGGTTACATATCTGAGAAGCAAAATCAAATGAAAAGACCTTGCGATCAAATAAACTTTTTGAGTAATTAGAGATCTAATGCTATTTATTTTTTTAGTTCAACCGCTTAAGTCCTAATATGTGTTACATTATTTTTTTGCAATAAAAAATAGAATTCTGATAAACTCCAGGTCTTAGCTGTTTGTTTACAATGCCTACATCAGCAATTTGTTGAAATCTGAAGTTTATCGAAATTCTCCACATACATTTTCCATGTTTAAGTGAAATGGGGAGAGATTCTTATGCTCACTTTTTTCAATAACCCAACTCAAAACCCTCTTTTTCGATCAAATGAGAAAAGTAAAGACTATTTGAGCTGGTCCACCTACCTTCAAAACTATTTGAAACTCTTGTTCAGATTAAAACTTCTGTTCAGAAAGAAATTTTTATACACATAATATTAAATAACTACACACATAATTGTATATCTGTATCAGGGATTTCGATTGAATACTTATTGATGGTTTTGGATCAGGAATCTCTCTTCAAAAACACAGATTTGACATCAAAATTGGCTTAAAATTAATGTGAGAACGCACTATAATCATTAAAAGCAATATAGTTGATTTGAACACATAAAAAACGATTTTAAAACTATCAACTATTGGAAAATGAAAGAAATGATTTACTGATAAGCTGAAAACTGCAAGCTTGCTTTAGAGTGAAAGCGGGATGAAAACATGAGTCCATCAGAATTTGCACCGATTATGCTCAAAATAGTGGAAAATATAGATGAATACGAAGAACCAGATATATACCAAGAAGCTTTAATGGAATTAATGGGAAACTCGATTAAGACCTTTACCAAGAAACCATAGACCAGTGATAATAAAGAAAATGACAACATATTCATGCTCCAGTGTCTTCGGTTCCCTTTTGATTTATGAAGTTTTGAATCATTAAGATTTAATTACTACACACAATTCTGAGTTTATCTGGATCAGATCATCATCGGAGAGGATAATAAAGTAAATAAAATTTTTAAATTGGTGTACCTAACAAATGATAACTTTGAAATCACTAACCTTCAAGAACACAACCTTGAAAAAGTTAATCTCACAAAGGCTGACATTAAAAAGTTCTCTAGATATATACAAAGCAAGTCGTAAAGAATATCTTGAGAATATAACCGAAAAGAAATGAATAAAAGTCTTCTACCATGTTTGAATTACAAAAATTGTAGGTTCTCAATAGTCAATATTAGAAAAAAATATCCTCAGACACATATAGCGAACTACCCACCCTGTCGGGTTGATACCCTCCGAGGAAGAAGACTTCACTTTTTAGAGTTAAAAAGTTCAGAAATACTTCTTAGGCTAAAAACTGACATACTTCCCACACAAACTGTGGAGAAGCTTCTTTTCTGGTAACCCGTTTACTGAAAATAGTACGGTCCAGGATCTTTAGAGGGATGTCAGTATTCCCTTT
>PLUB01000081.1 GCA_003164755.1 Methanosarcina sp.
TTTTCAGCCTTTGCACTTTTAATTTGAACAATTTTTCTCTTAGCTTTTCTTTTTTTACGTGTGGATTCAATTTGATAGACTCAAATGCTTGACTTTCGTATACATCGATGTCACCACAGTAAAATACTCCTCCAAGTCGGTTTGATACCCTCTTAGGAAAGGGTTTCCATCGAATAATTCCCTAATCTGTACTTAAATTTAAGATTTATCGAGAATTCTGAGTTGTCGAAGATTATCAACAAACTGTTGATAGCCAATCCTCAAGACATTTTAGGAGAGGAAACATAAAATAATATTAATAGAAATATTTCGATCCCTATCAATATTATTTCTGCAATCAAAAATCATAACTCGCTTACAAGAAGGCATATAATGGATTTTTTCACGATAAAAACATTTATTAGTTGTGTGTTTGATATATTGAACTTTAATTCGTTATATAATTTTTATCGTAAAAAGAGTTGCAGATTGGTGACTTTCATCCCCGACATGCCACGATGAGGCATGTCGAGAAAGGAGATTCCTGACTTCGAATTAAAAAATAGAGGAGGTACTTGACTCCTCACTTTTTACCTGTTTCTAAGCGTTTTATTCATTCCAAATAATCTCTCTTTACTTAACTTGATTGCTTAAAGCGCCAATTATATCATTTGCTGCATCAATCAGTTTCTGCCCGCTTGTTGGAGAAAGTTCCATAGTTGTGATATCAGTTTCTATCTGGTGATTAAAAGTTTTAAGTTCATCAATTGCTACTTTGGTATTTTCAAGATTCAAACAACTCTCTTGAATACACAGATTTTTATTTATATTAGCAAGTTCAAAGGCAAGTGAATCGGCTATTACACTATTCAACTCACCTGAATTAACTAACCCTTGTACAAAATTAACCATATGATGAATTGTCTGCGCAGGATTTGCGAACTTTTGAATGCGATCATTTCCCGCATCGCTAACATAAACAATGCCCATAGAATCAACAGCAACATCACTAGGAAGAATAAATTGGCCATTGCCTCTGCCAGTAGAACCCCACATGGTAATAAAATTTCCGTTGCAATCAAACTTCTGAACACGATTATTTCCCGTATCGCCAACATAAACATTATCCAAATAATCGATAGCTAAACCATTTGTAAGTGTAAATTTTCCGGGGCCGCTGCCATAAGAACCCCATGCGATATCAAATGTATTGTTGCTGTAATATTTTTTAATGCGTGCATTCTCCGAGTCGGTAATATAGAAATTGCCTCTTGAATCAAACGCAATAATTTCAGGACTCTGAAATTCATCGGAGCTGCTACCATAAGAACCAAATGTGGTAATAAATCTGTCGTTGTCGTAAAACTTTTAAACACGATGATTGAAGTTATCGATAACATAAATATCGCCTACAGAATTGAAAGCAACACCCATGGGTTTGTGAAATTCTCCGTGACCGCTGCCATAGAACCCCATTTTGTAACAAAGGTATCAGTTTCAGCATGCGTGATGGAAGTACTCATCAATCCAAGAAAAAATAAAACCAAACAGAAAAGCATTTTATTGAAAGTATTTGCTCATATATATTTCATCTCTGAATCCTCCTTATTTATTTGGCTTATTTTTGAAAATAACTTACATACAGATAACCAAAATTTACACAACAGATTAAATAAGTGCAGAATTGGAGTATGTAAGCTTCCTGAAATTTTATTAAATTATCATTTTTCTAGCTTATTTCGAAAAATACTAAACAAGTATTCTGAATTTCACTTCAAGTATCTCTTGGGAGTTATGCACTTGGACTAAAATAAATAGCTTCAACTCTTAAACGATCTCAAATTTAAGTTTAGGC
Organism: Methanosarcina sp.; assembly: GCA_003164755.1. Classification (GTDB taxonomy): domain Archaea; phylum Halobacteriota; class Methanosarcinia; order Methanosarcinales; family Methanosarcinaceae; genus Methanosarcina. Next base: position 1,835 of record PLUB01000081.1, read on the forward strand.
CACAAAGCTTATTGTGATTTATTTTTTCCTCAAGTGTATAAGTTTTACAAATATCAGCATTTATGAAACACTATTACTTAATGGAAAAGTTATCAAAGACAAGAAACTTTCTAAATATTAGTACTCAGTATCTATTATATTATACATTACTTGAGTAAATTTAATTTTGTGATTTCCCAACCCAAAGTATCGATGCGATTCGAAGTTTTCTTGGTAAGAACCCATCCGCACTCTGATAGACAAGATATGAAAATGTACGAAAATGTTGGATTCTATCTGAGTGGTATTGGTAAAACACGAGAGTTATAAATACCTTAACTTTGTGATTTTAATTTTAAAATATATTTTATTAAAAACTGTGCATTATTCTAAAGTGAAATCATAATTTTTTTTTCAAGCTCGATTAAAACTGAGAAAATACATAGATTTATCACAAAACGCTATATCTGATCCATACTTTTTTGGATTAGATGATTTTTTTTATCAAATTTCGGAAAAATACATAGTTTTCATAAAATGAGTTTACCTATAAAAATAAACTAGCCAGTTATCGGATATTCTGTAGAATATTATTAGTTATGTATTGGTTTTACTAATGCACAAGTTTTACTCCAATATCTATGCATGCGTGAAATGGTAGAGAATGCAAACAAAGTCATTAATCCTGCAATTTTTCCAAAAGCTGTCCATGCATAATGTGGGGAAGTTATTCGAGCTGAACTTTTTAATTTTCTCTATAAGTAGAGTAGAATCCATCGTTTTATATTTCCCCAAAGCTTGAAGATCAGATGTGCAAATGAGTTCTCTATGCTGTGATATCTCCTAATTTTTAGTTTGGGTAACCATGGAACCATATCTAATCAAAGATAAACTATTCGACTTTTAGATATATGAAGGCTTTTATTTGTTTATTCTGTTGGGGGAAAAATATTTTGGGGATAACGGAGTTTTCCAGATAAATTATTATTTAAAAAATAATGGTTGCCTACCTGAAAAGTTAAAAAAGGTAATTGAATTGGTAAGATACTTCTTTTTTTCAAATTATTTGCTCATAAAAAATATATACACAGTAGTCACATAAATACTCAATAAGTTAATTATTTCCCAAAGTACTGGCGCTTGTACAACTTATGCTATGCTTTCGCTAAATGGTGCTATTTTGAATTAAAAATGAATGGAGGAGTAGTAAGATAACAAATTTCGTGATTATAACTAATAATAGTTAATGTGATATCAAGAGCTTGTAGTGCTACAATACTCAGAAGCAGATAGATAAATATTCTATACAAAATAGGACATCTTCGAATTTTTTCGATAAATAATATGTGGAAAATGAGGAAAAATACATGATAAATAAAAAAAAGTTGTTTTTGATAGCCTTAGTTTCAAAAGCTATGCTTTTTATGCTGGTAAGTATCGTAGGTGCAGCGCCATTTGCATATATTACGAACTTGAACAGCACTAATGTTTCTGTCATTGACACGATCAACAACACGGTTACAGCCACAGTTAACGTAGGGAATCAATCTGCAGGAGTTGCAGTCATTCCAGATGCAACAAAGGTATATGTGGCAAATGAAGGTAACAACAATGTCTCTGTAATTGACACCACAACAAACACTGTTA
>PLUB01000047.1 GCA_003164755.1 Methanosarcina sp.
ACTTCTTGTTCTGGTTTTATTGAAGAGTGTATCAGCACATATATCGAGAATTTGTATAATTTATTGATCTAATGAACGATATAAAAAACAAACTCAATCTTTATAAGACTCCCAATTTTACTACCTTCAAAAATTTGTATCCAAAATTTCCTCATCTCTTTTTAATTTTCTTTAGTCAAAAACTCCAACGTTTTTTTACTCACATGGAGAAATGATCTNNGGAATTATAAGTTCCGATACAAGTTATTATTATTCCAGCAAAATAGAGAAGCTACGAAGGAGTTCCTTGAAAACTTCAATATCAATCGACACAACTAAAAAGGTAATAATTAGGATGGAAAATTAGTCAAAAAACATACCACGAAATCAAACATGCAAATGCTCTGATAAGACAGTCAAATAGGATAAAGAAAATCTTAATAGTATGTGACAGATAAAGGATATGATTCAGAAAAAGCAAACTCTTTCAGACCTGTAAGAAAAAGACAGAAAACGAAAACTTGTGGAAAATATAGAAAACAGCTGGATTTAATTTTTGATAAAATTGAAATACAATCAAATAAATATAACGAAGACAAAGTTCTCTGTTGCCAAAAGGAAGTTTGGAGAGTACTTCGGACAAGAAAGTTCCATAATCAAATCAAATAAGTAAAATTAAAACTGATAATCTATAAACGTAAATAAAAAGATAGTAAAAATAATTTGAATTAAACTAAGAATTTCTACAGAGCATATCAAACCTAATTAAAAAAAATCAGATGTGGTATTCCAAAGTCCAACTTTCTCAGAAAAAAATTTACTTCTGATTAAATAACGTGTAAACCATAAGTTTTATAGCTAATAATTTTTAAATCACTCATATTGGTGATTTTTTGGTAAAAAGAGCATTGCTCAGTGTCTCAAATAAGACAGGAATCGTAGAATTCGCACGCGGGCTTGAATCACTTGGTGTGGATATCATTTCAACAGGCGGGACAACAAAAGTTCTACGCGGCGCAGGCATCGGAGTTACCGATGTTTCGGACGTAACAGGCTATCCAGAAATGATGGGAGGGAGAGTCAAGACTCTTCATCCAAAAATTCATGGCGGGCTGTTATGTCTACGGGATAGCAAGGAACAGATGGCAGAAGCTGTAACAGAAAATATCGCACTTATTGATCTGATAGCTGTAAACCTTTATCCATTTGAGATAACAGTATCTAAAATAGGTGTGGAACCGGAAGAAGCCATCGAAAACATAGACATTGGAGGTCCAACGCTTCTTCGTTCTGCAGCCAAAAACTACCGTTTTGTGACTGTACTCTCCGACCCAGCAGATTACGGACACATCCTTAAAGAATTACGCTCAAGTGGGATAGTCTCTGATTCTACCCGAGCCGCCCTTGCAGTCAAGGCCTTTAGGCACACCGCTGATTACGATGCTGCTATCTATACTTACCTGAGCAGTACATTGCTCGGAGAAGAAATACTCCACCTGAAGTTTACTGACGGTGTGAAACTTCGCTATGGAGAAAATTGGCATCAGGAAGCCTACTTCTACAAAGAACCCGAAATTGAAGGTCCTAGCCTGGCAAAAGCTATTCAGCTACATGGAAAGAAACTATCCTATAACAATTATGTGGATGCCGACAATGCCCTTCAGACTGTTATAGAACTTGGAAATGCCTCCCCAACAGTATCAATCGTAAAACATAATAATCCATGCGGACTTGCTACTGGAAGCACGCTTATTCAAGCTCTTAATGCTGCCTGGGATGGAGACCCAATTTCAGCTTATGGGAGCATAATCTGCACGAATGAGATTTTTGACCTGGAAGGTGCTACTTTTTTGAATGAAAAATTTGTGGAAATTATTCTTGCTCCTGACTTTAAGCCAGAAGCCCTTGAATACCTTAAGAACAAAAGTGAAAACTTGAGACTCCTAAAACTGCCTGAGCTCAGAAAAGATTTAGGGACTAAGTATACATATAAATATATAATCGGTGGCATGCTCAAGCAAAGTCGCGACATAGGGCTCTATGAAAAATGGGAGTCAGTAACCGACATTCCTTATCCTGAATCCAAAACTTCTCTCTCAAAATTTTGCCTTAAAGCCTGTAAGGCAACCAAATCCAATGCAGTCGCCCTCGCTCACGAATATAATCCCGGATTTTTCATGGTACTGTCTATAGGTGCAGGCCAGCCGAATAGGGTTGACTCAATTCGCAAACTCGCAGCAACAAAGGCTGTAGAAAATCTTAGGGCTCTCTATGGACGAAATAAACCGGATATCCCCTTTGAGGAGTATCGCAAGAAGAAGATGTCAGAGTGTGTTATGGCCTCAGATGCTTTTTTCCCATTTGATGACAGCATAATCCATGCAGCAGAAAATGACATTCGCTATATAATCTCTCCTGGAGGATCAATTCGAGACCGCGAAGTTATTGCTACTGCAAATCTTCTGGGAGTTTCCATGATTTTCACAGGTATGCGTCACTTTCTACATTGAGATTATTCGCAAAAGATAGAACGAATTGAAGCTAGAACCCGGATAAATATGCCATCTCAGTGTATGGTTTACTCTATAAAAAAATTATTTTAAACTCATTTTCAAAAATTTTTCATTCAATTAGTTGTATATTAAGAAAATCAGAAAATAATCTCAAAAAAAGTTTTAGGGTACGAGTTTATTTAGTAATTTAAAAAATATCAAAAGTCTGTAAAAGCCACAGAATATGAAAAAATTAATATGGATTCTTAAAAGTTTATCTTGTTCTGGAAATTCAATTTATGAGTCCAAAATTGGCTCACATTTGCGTCCGGGATAATTTCAACATATAATCTTATGATTGCTTTTTTTATATAATTTATTAATATATACTTCATTTGATATTAACTTTGACCTTTATCCCAGTTTCAATTCGTTGAGGCCTAAATTTCAGGAACTGTCACAATTAATGTCATAATCAGAGTTGACTAAAGTTTTTTTTATGCTTGAGTTCTGATCTATCTTTATTTCCGGCCAGACTTTGACTCCCGAATGGATGATAGAATTGTTCCCTACAATAACTTTATGCCCAATTAAGGTTCCATTTTCAAGGTAACAATTATCTCCTACAATTGTTTCATCTGCCACCACAGCTCCCGAAATATTGGAATATTTTCCTATGTTCACATCATCAAAAAGAGAAGATGAAAAAATCTTTACATTGTTATCAATAGTGCAATTTGAACCTATAACACTGTAAGGTCCAATCAGTACATTATCTCCTATTGTTGTATTTTTCCCGATGGCTATTGGCCCTACAAGTAAAGAATTAGAACCTACCGATACACTATGTCCAATAGAGAGAGGACCTCGTATTCTAGCATTCCTGGTTGTGAAATTCCCTTCAATTGTTGTTCCTGGAAGATCATCAAGCATCCAGCGCTGTGCCTGCCTATAAGCTGCTGAACTTCCCACATCGGTCCATTTTCCCCGAACAAGCATTCCGTGAATTTTTACATTGGCTGCAAGCATGGAGGGAAAAAGATCTTTGGCAAAGTCGTACTTTTTGTTTTCAGGTATCCATTCAAAAATAGAAGGGGTACAAATATAGATACCTGTGCTCGCAAGGTTGCTAAATATCTGACCAGCCGTCGGCTTTTCCAAGAAACGGTGGATATGGTTATTAATATCCATATCTACAATTCCAAACTCTCTTGGATCATCAATCGACAGAAGGCCGATGGTCACTTGAGCATCGTTCGCTTCATGAGAACGGTACATTTCTCTAAGATTAAGGTTAAGGACGTGATCCCCACCAATCACGATAAATGGTTCATTTTTTAAATATTTTTCGGCATTTTTAACCCCGCCTGCAGTTCCAAGCTTTTCTTTCTCATAAACGTAATCTATATGTACCCCTAATATATGCCCATCTCCAAGCTGTTCTTCTATGTGCTCGCCCATATACCCAAGTGTAATAATTATTTCATTGAACCCTTCTCGCGATAGATGCTCTATCAAATGTAAAACGGATGGTATATTTATGATCGGTATGCTCGGTTTAGGATATTTAAAAGTCAGTGGTCTAAGCCTTGTTCCTGTACCACCACACATGATGCATGCTTTCATACTTCCCAAATGTTATTTTATGAATATATTATTACCGATCAATTACCTTATATGAAAGATTATTGGTGATGATTATTGAGAGTGTCGCTTTTCTTCACCACAAAAACCAGGATTTATCAGTCTCACGGAGGTTACAGTGGGTCATTCTAAAATATATTTATAGATTAGATTGATATAGAGCTTTGTCCGAAAGATCATGTATTTTAAGACTAATGATACCGATTTTTGTATATTATTCCCCATGTGGAGAATATTTAAATTTTTATACCTAAGTATACTTAATTTACGCATAAATATACCCAAAAAACAAATATTTTTTAATTAACAAATATATAATAAATATCATGTATCAGAAACCAATTGCACTATGACTTACTATATTGTTTACATCATTGACAGCAACAACAGTAAGCACGGATTATTGCCTGATTATTATCATCTCTATTCCCATTAACATCATCATTATCATCATCATTATCATCATACACACCACTATCATCCCCATTTCCATTGGCATATGCTTTGGTGGCACAATCGCTATGGCTATGGCTCCTGGTATCATAGTTGGTGGAGCTGATAAAATATGGTTAAAAAATTAGTCATAATTGGAATTTTGATATGATATTATCAATGCCAATGATAGGTTAGTGCAGACTACTATTTATCCTGGGTTATTTTATCATAGCTCTTAATATTACCTTGGACTACAGAAAATATCTGATGACAATACAGCCTGATGTTCTAAGTTTGGTTTTGATTGAAAAACTTCCTAATCCCATTTGTGCAGAATTCGGCATATCTGGATTTAGAAAATGACATCTGAATAGTTTTTGTACCTATACCGATGTATTGCAGCAAACCTTATTGCTATGGCAGTGAACCTCTGGCATAACAGAAGTACCATATTTATAACCTTATGGCAGCAACGCAAAGATTTCTTCGTCTAAAGGTTCCAAGGCTAAATTGAGGGGGCAAAAACCAAAGCCTCTTTGAGTAAACATAAACAAAAAAACCACTCAAAACACCATAAAGCAGAAAAAAATCACCAAGTGTAAAATAGATGAAAAATAGTTGAATTTTCATTTCCATTAAATTGAAGTAGTGACTGCAATGACGAACTTAGATCCTAACTTTCGGTGGTCTATAACATATGGAAAGAGCAAAACAGTCCCTAATCACTACATACGGAATTATGAAAACTGACTGCACTTTCACTCTAATACTAAGAGAATCTCACTTTGCAGATGAGATCCAATATCCTCTAAGGTATCAGAAACATTTTCTTCATCTAGCTAATTAGTAACTGTCAACCTTTGCTCGTGATCCAGCTATTCCAGAATTTCTGCAATGTCCACAGGCGGAAGATAGTTCAGTTTCTCCTTCAATATATTTAACTTTACATCGCCGGTAAAACTTCCAATATTTGGAGGCAGGGCTTGAACATAGAACCAGGGGATAAGCATGTTCTTACTTTTGTCATATTTCCTGTAGATCAAATTCAAAAATTTTTCAAGACCTAACCTCCGAAATAGCGCATTTTCAGATGGATCCACATCAGTAACATAGAGTTTGTTCCTCCTTATTACCATCTTGATATCGTATACAACTTTAACATCTATACCCTCTATATCTTGAATTTTTTTATCTAGAACATAATCCTTAAGAAGTATAAATCCCTCGGGAATTTTGCAGGCAAATTTTTCCACATTATTGAGGCTTATATTGATATTCATTTCATCGAATGAACTGACATTGTCCCAAGGTACCATTAATGAGGGATAGCCAAACGGTCTACTTACCACGATGTGTGTGGCCTCTGCTACCTTGTCTTTTTCAATTATGATGAGGTCTAATAATTTCCCTATTTTTTTGCCGTTGATAGTTATTTTTGTCCCCACCATTTTGCTCAAAAAAAAGATGCTTTCAGTTATGTTTTTTTTGGATTCGTTCTCCAGATTTCCACCTCCTATTTACTTTACAAGCGTTTAGAATGTATATATCAAGATTGTTACCGACATTTATTAGATAAAGTCTAAGAGCAAGAATCGCAACCCTTACAAAAGGTGTCATCTTCAAGCATATCTTGCTGTATTTCTTGCTATATTGTTTACTTTTTCTCTCCATCTTCTTGCAATATAACTGATCTGTCCCTTCTCATACATGCATCAATGTAATCTTATATTGTTGTCAACAACTTTACTCTCGTATTGAAACCTTTCCTGAAAAAACGCTACTTCTTAAAGTTTGTTATTGATGGAATCAACCATTTAAATGGTTCTCTAATTGGGTATTAGCTTGCCAGTGATTTATATAGCTATAAATTGGCATCTAAGAGTCCTATGGGAAAACCAGAACAAACGACCAAATAACTGCCAATAATTATATTTGCAGCAGAATCGCTTTCTTTATCTGTTTTGCCTGGCTTGAAAAGCAGTGTGCAATGCGGGTTCTGCAGAAGGCTCGACTATTACTATGAAGAGTTTACCAATTGCAGTATAGAGCTTTTTAAAGAGAAGATCTCTCATAGTCATATGTCCACCACCATTACAACCATGCTTGGACCTGCAAGTGCCAAGTATAAACTCAACCATTCTATGAACCTGTGATATCTGTAGAAGTAACAAATATTTTTCATGAATAGTCAGCTCCAGAGCAGGAGCCCATACGAGATGGTTATATATATAATTTTCTATAGACTGTCTATGTAATTTACGATTCTCCAATCAGATTTTGATTTAAATATCTATTACTCGCTTTCACTACTTGATAGTTAGAGGGAAGTTAGATAAATCTATACATTTGAATACTGGCTAATTTAAATACTTAACATTAATTTTTACTCATGAAAACTCTCACTGATTTTGCTCTTAAAGAAGAATACAAACATATTCAGTCAGTTTGATACAGACTTGCTGAAATTCATTTCTTAATTTATTGGAAATCTTTTCATATCATTTTTGCATCCATGAATTTGGACAAAACAAATTTAGGAGGCAAAACTGAAACTTGGGTCATACTTATGCTTAAAATTTTTGTTCTACAGAAATTGCATGGTATTTTCGACTTTGAACTTGAGAAACAATGTATTTATTGAATTTATTTCATAAAATTTCTTGGTTTTCCTAAGTACATACCAGATAGTACCGCAGTCTATCCTTCATAAAAAAAATTATTGATAGCTAAAACGAGGGAAAAATATTGGGACAGTTGCAGAACTTATTTAATTTCTTTAGTTTAAAAATAAAAAAGAGACAAATTAAAGAGGCTACTTTTATTCATCCAGATATAGGAATGCAAAAGTGAATAAACCTCAAGAAAATGAATCAAAAAAGGTGAGATGAAGTACACATTTTAAAAATAATTATATATTTTCAATCATCGTTTAATTAGGCTATAAGAAGTAAATTTACTTGCGAAATCATCGATTATGAGTTAGTGAAGTGCTTCAGTTTCTAGATTTTTTTAGAAGTTATTTCTCCCATAATTTATTTGCCTTCACCCCACCGCTGATAAATACTGTTTTCGATCCCCAGCAGGTCAAGAGCTCTTCCCACCATTATATCTATTAGATCCTCGAGGGTTTTAGGCTTTGAATAGAAGCCAGGGCAAGCTGGAAGAATGCTTGCTCCTGCCCTTTTAGCCTGAAGCATATTTTCGAGATGTGGGAGACTAAGTGGGGTTTCTCTAGTCATTAAAATAAGGTTTCTCTCCTCTTTAAGACAGACCTCTGCAGCCCTCGTAAGAAGAGTATCAGATACCCCGTTTGCTACTGCACCAAGAGTTTTCATACTGCAGGGAGCAATAATCATTCCTGCTGTCCTATAAGAGCCGCTTGCTATCGGCGCTGAAAAATCTTTTGGGGAATAATTCCAGGTTGCAAGCTTTAAAACTGCTGAGGGAGCGTAATCAGTTTCGAGCTCTATTATCTGATTTGCAGCATCGGTCAAAATCAGGTGAGTTTTAATCCCTTTTTCCGCCAATACCTCAAGAAGACGGATTCCATACCGAACACCTGAAGCTCCACTGATTCCCACCGTTATTTCTATCATCAGTTTCTTCCTTTTAGTTTTGCCTTTTCACAAAAGAGATCAAATCATCTACCATTTCACATGAGACTGAAACGATATTTGTTATATCCTCATGGTGGATATTATCTTTATGGATGCCGGCAATAAATATAGTTGTTTTCTTCGTTGCTATGCTAACCTGTCTTGCACCTTTCAGGGCGAGCTGCTCTTCCCTATGGTCAGGTATTGTTATCACCGAAGAGCTTGCTCTTTGGCTTTTTTCATCAAAAAAACATACGGCAACTGCTCCGATGTGATCCCTCCCTCCCGTAAGAGTCACAATGTAATCATTCCCAATTTTCTTTGCATTAAGTACTAGTTCAATGCTTCCTACATTACGTGTAATCCAAAACAAAATTCCTACCCCAGCATCTAAAGCTTTTGATTCCATGCTTAATTATACTTTTTATATCTTTGCTTAGAAGCAAATTAAGCTACGTCTCCTAAAGTCTTAAAATCTGCTTGAAATTCCTATTTTTTGTAATTACTTATGGAATGCGAAGAATCTCAAATACCACTTCCTTTAGGTAAGGGAATAAAGTGACTCCTCACCCTTTTTTGTATTATATAACCCTCTAAATCATCGCCTCTTCTTAAACTGAGTTTTTTTAGAACATTGTCAGAAATGTGTCACATCTCCGATCGGAATGTGACAGCGTTGGGATTAAATAACTTTAGACATGGCTATGATAAGATCACCTATCACATAGTTTTGGTATCTAATATCGAGAAAACATAATCTGCAATAGTAGAACTAAAAATGATTGCCATTCATATTATTCTTTTTATGAAGCAAATATACAAAATTCATGCTTTGGAAATGTTGGAAGATCATGCTCACTTATTTTTTGAAATTCAATCCAAGCAAACTTCTATCAACTGTAGTTCAATACTTGAAAGAATGTAGTTCTTACATACTTTTTAAATTTCATCCTGACTGAAAAAACGATATTTGTATGGGAGTCTATAATCAAGTAGCAATTTATATCTCTCCGTTGGAACTGTAACAGCTAGCATAATAAAGACTATATCCAGAGATATGGGAGGAAGCAAACAGCAGAGTTTGGATAATCTAGATTAAAGAAGATCTAGATAAACCTCTGATTTTCAGGAGTTAAATATATATCATCTATAAAAACAGAACGAAATTTAGGGGTTTGTCGAAATCCTCTAATGAAAAGTGGTCAAACAAGAATCGATGATTTCTGAGTTTCGACAAACTGAGCAGGTTGCCTAAAAAATACCCCCTCCTTTAAGTTGAGGTGGAGCATACAATTTGATTTTCCTCATAGATCAGTCAGTTTAAATTGTTTTGTGGATTTCTTAACCTCAAAGTAATCTTTTGCGGCCTTCGCCACAACCTTAGAGTGTTCTTTAGGACTATATACCCCCATTCTCCAGTTTTCCATATGGGCTTCTTGAAGAATTGATACGAAATGAGAAGCCTCATTAAGCGGTATCATTCTGTGATCAGTCTTTATCATCGCCCGCATTTCTAACATTTCAGGTGTTTTTGGGATATCCACAATCACGTATTGAGGATCAACCCCGGCATGTTCTGCAATTTCGTTTTCTGCTCTCTGAATTTTGTCGCGGTGTTTAAGTACACCTTTTTCTACATCATCCAGCCCCACATATAGTGCCCGTTTATAAAGTTGCCGGGCATCCAGCAGTCTGGAAATTTCTCCTGCATATCCTGTGGCATTTCTCATAGCTGCAACAAGATCTATGTCATCCATCTGTCCAAGTCTCGAAGGATCAAGCTCCTGGTTTTCTATCATGTACTCAACTGCTTTAGAACACATTGATTCCGAGATTCTGGTTACATGGTGGTAGTAAACAGATGCGTTCATCCAAAAACGTGAAACAAGGAGAGATTCAGCAGCTTTCAAACCTCCATGTTCTACAACAAGCCTGTCTTCGTAAAAATCCATCTGATTAATCAGACGGTGGTAATCCACCACTCCGAAAGCAACGCCTGTGTAATGAGCATCTCGGACAAGATAATCCATTTTGTCTACATCAATCTCGCTGCTAATAATCTGGCCTAGAGAGGTTTCCCCTTTGACATGTTTTGCAAGGTTTCTTGGAGAAAACCCACATTGTTTCAATATTTCTCCTATTTCTCCTTTTACCAGTACTTCCTTTAGATCATCATGCCTATGTCGTGTATACTTGTCAATAATATTTTCTGTAACATGGGAAAAAGGTCCATGTCCAATATCATGCAAAAGTGATGCGATTTTTATCTCAGTTTTTTTGTCATCTTCAATTGAGTCAAGATTCTTGGTTAGCATAGAGGCAAGGTTCATTGTTCCAAGGGAATGTTCAAAGCGGTTATGATTAGCTCCGGGATAGACAAGATTTGAAAAGCCGAGCTGCCTGACTCTTCTTAGGCGCTGCATCTGGGGAGTCGAAAGAAGTTCCTGAACAAAATCGTCCAGTTCGATGTAACCGTGTATTGGGTCAAGGACAACCTTCATTATTATTTAGACAGATGTCATTATATATCGCTGTTACTATCACTATGTTACTGCAAAATTTGCAGAAATACCTTCTGCCAGAAATTGGGAAAAAAACAGAAAAAGGTACCATAGTGATCATATTTTCAGGTGGCACTGGAACTCCAAAACTCCTTGATGGACTTAAGGAAATCCTCCCACCGGAGGAACTGACCATTGTTGTAAATACCGGCGAAGACCTATGGGTTTCGGGAAACTTAATATCCCCTGATGTGGATACTGTGCTCTACCTATTCTCAGACCAGATTGACAGAAAAAAATGGTGGGGAATAAATAACGACTCATTTGAGACTTATGAGCGAATGAGAGAACTCGGAGTCACAGAAAGAATGAAACTTGGTGATAGAGATAGAGCGACTCATATTATTCGCTCGAACCTTGTAAGGAATGGGGTATCCCTCACAGAGGCAACTCTAAAACTCGCTTCCATTTTTGGAATTAATGCACAGATTTTGTCCATGTCTGATGATCCTGTCTCAACTTATGTCGAAACTTTTGAAGGGATTATGCATTTCCAGGACTTCTGGGTTGAGAAACATGGGGAACCCGATGTAATGGGAGTCGATATAAGGGGAGTCTCAGAAGCTTCAATTTCTCCAAAAGTTCTTGAAGCCCTGGAAAATGATGATAATGTCCTCATAGGGCCAAGTAACCCAATTACGAGCATAGGTCCGATTATTTCGTTGCCCGGAATGAAAAGTTTGCTGAAACAGAAGAAAGTTGTGGCAGTCAGCCCCATTATTGGCAATGCCCCAGTAAGCGGACCTGCTGGAAAGCTGATGCAAGCCTGTGGGCTCGAGGTCTCTTCTATAGGAGTTGTGGAGTATTATCAAGATTTTCTTGACATTATTGTTTTCGATGAAAGGGATCTGAAAGATGAATTCGCATTTGAGAAGCTGGGATGCCGTGCATACCGTGCTGACACCCTTATGACCTCAACTGAGAAAAGCAAAAAACTTGCAGAATTCGTAGCAGGGCTCTTTGACACTATTATCTGATCCTTAAGCTTATTATTCTATTTTCATATTTAGTGGACTTTTCATGATATCATCTGGCTTTATCAGTGTTCCATTCAATTACAGCATTTCAGAATTTAGTTAATTCTGAAATTATTTCGATAAAACAGAAGAATATCAGTGTTTTCAAATATTTTAAGTTCTGAAACCATTTCTACAATTGAGGAAAATATCAAGAAAATTAGTTAAGGTAATTAAGTCATTGCTTAGTATAACGAAAAATGGCTCCACTTCTGGTATAGACATCGCCAATTTATTATTTGAATCTTCGCTGGGTCATTATTCTTTGATTTTAAAGATAGCTTCTGATTTCCTTAAATTACTTCTTTTATTTTTAATGTCATCAAAGGATAGAGATTACAGAGGATTTCGATAGACCCCTAAATTTTGTAATATTCATATAAATTGTATATAATTAGTACATAAACGGGCTTTGTAGAGAACCTTCCGAAATCAGTTGCAAAAAGCTGAAAACAGGTAAGTAAAAACAATAATGTAGACTCTACATCTCAGAGGATTTCTACAGAGCCCATAAACGATTCTTTACAATTGCTTAAGTTTCACTAACAGCTACTTCCACATGTATCCTCAGTATTTTGACCCCTTTGCGATTGAAAGACTTGTTAGTCCTCGAATAAGTTAAGCTGACCTTAATGATGCTGAGTTAGGACAAAGGCTTGACTAGACTCATAAAGTATACTCAACTTAATTTTTTACTGAGTTAGTCTTGAAATGATGAAAAATTATCACCATCAGTACTCAACTTCCACATTTTGAAGCTACAAATTTTAGAGCTTATGGAGACTACAAACATATCACTGACAGTTTCTCTATCAAAATTTAGATAAACTCCAACTTTAGGACGGTCGTTTATAGTGCATACGTATGCAATGTGCTGAAATTGTAGATCTATGGCGATTCTCTTTTTTATTGTATGATGGGTATCTATGATATCCAAATGTAGCTGCAATTATATACAAACTTAAATATATAGGTTAAATAATAAATCTGCGTGGATACAAAACCGCTTCGCAAGCAAAAGTCACTAAACAAGAATTGGAGTTTGAACTGATGAAATATTTGGATTATTGATACAAAAGTTAAACATGGAATTATAAATATAATGTTGTCTATTGGGGGAATATGAAGCCTAAAGATTGTTTTAACTGCGAGCAATCTAAAATTACTGGATCATGTACTATCTTTTTTTGTGAATTATTACAAAAAAAAGTTTGGGGCTATGGTACGGATAAAGATTGCCCTTTGCAAGACTAACTCAATGAAAAAATAGTAATGAATTTTAATTTTGTGCCATACGTAAGACTGGATACCTCTAGACAGTGTAATAATTTAAAGATTGAAGTCAAAAAATCATCGTTGTCAAATCATGACTGCAATTTATAAACTTGTTTTTACCCACGCGTTTTTGAGATTATTCTTTCTTTGATATCAGATTTAAGGCTATCATGAAACTAATGACAAATATCATAATAAGTATTATTATATTTTGTAGGCTGCTTATATCTGAAAAATTATAGACAAAGGGAGCAGTAATGGAATAAACTGTGTTATTGGTGTAATAAGTGTTCTTTTGATTTAATCCAAAATAAGCTGCCTCTATAAGTACTGCTATAATTAATATGAGACCTGCTATTATGAAGCAACGTATTATATTATCCAATTTCATTTTTAATCATCTTTGTTATAACTGCATCCTGAAATATAATCAAATTTGTGCAAGTTCTGTCTCATGCGCCACATGACCTCATACGACCTGCCACAGTATACAAATAGTTTGAATTTTAGTTTCACCGCTTTTAAGACAGTTAATCAATTTGTAACATCTTTATGTGTACTCTTACTAGCACATCAACAATTAAATTATATTATTAATAAACTCTGAATCTATCTATATCCTTACATTAAAATACTATTTTAGGAGCTCGTCAGTTCCGAAACCAGTTCTACAAATCAAAAAAATATTACACCAATTATTTAAGGTAATGTAGCCATAGAGCATCATGAAGAAGTATAGTATGAGCACAGACAGTTTGTTGTTTGTACTTATGAATTACGTAGTATCATTGATATAATACTTTTACTTGATAAAGCAAATTATAGCTATCAAGAATTTCTGAATGCTTAGAGGATTTCAATACCCTCCATAATTTTGTCATATGCTATAAATGGTATATTGTAGGCAAATAGATACACAAATTCTATATATGTGTACATCTGCAGAATGCCGAATTCTTTATTTGGGAAAACAAATTGTGAAATTTTTAAGATAATATATTTTAAAACCAAGGTTTAATACATTGCTGTTGACTTCCATGATATTTATTATTATGGAAGTATAGATATTATATATATATGGAGTTTAAAACCGAAGAATGAGATTTCCTGGGGAAATTCATTTTTCATCTTATATATAATTAAAAGCTCAAGCTAACACTCAGTGTTATAGCATAAATGAATTAAGCAAAGAATATTCTATCTTCATGAATGCTTAGCCAGAAAGATTGAAATAATGGAAGTAAAAGTGGGAACCTTATGCATTGATATAGAGTTTTTCAAAGAGAAGTAGTCTCAGAAATGGATGATTACAAGCTGGGGTTTGTAACCGCAGTTAAATCCAACAACAGAATAAAGTAAATTCTTGGAAAATACAAGATGAGAATAGAAATACTTCTACTGTACTTTAATACAAGTTTAAAGATGGTAGACCAATTTACAATATTATATAAATGTTGAATCAAAACAAAGAATAAGATCTTATTTGCAACAAATAAAAATGTGGATCTAATAGACAAATTTTACAGGAAAAAATCTTATCGGTGCTGAAAACGATGGATATAGAAACTGGATATAGAGTGAAAACTATTTTAAGATACGAACATAAACAAGTCACCTTTGCAAGAACACTATTTTTTTATAATACAAAATATAAGATATAACATTTTTAATGTGTCAACTTCCTTCCTTGAGACTATAGCACATCAAATGAAGTCAACAATCAGTCCGAAATCATTGATAATATTTCAGATTTCGATAAACCCTCTAATTGTATTATATGCTTATAAGTGGATATAAATGACTTGTGAAAATCATAGGTTTATCAAAATTTCATAGTATTTAGAACATTAAATTATTCGTCATTTTAATAAGCTCCTAATCCCTTTGCATCTCTATTGTTCAATTAGACTTAAGAATAAGGGGGTAAATTTTTGAATGGACTTTGTGAAAAATGGATATGAAAATAAAAACGCACTAATAAGCAGGTATATTAGTACCGACAAACCAGCAAAAAGGAGGGAAATTTGAGGCAAAACATTAAGTTTTGTAGAAATATAGTTTTGATAATAAAAGAAGAGGAGTTTTGAAGAAGTTATCCAAAGCGATCTTTGAGCCAAAAACAGATATGTCGAATGAGAAATACACAGATAAGCATGTTGGAAGGAATTGTAGCTCAAGTATGTACCACTTCTTTCGATGGAATGAAGATGTGTAGCCTACAATTCTTGCTGAAAAACTGAGTCAAAAAAGTTTTTGAAACCATAAACAATGAGAGTGTCTGGCTTACTCCAAAAAAAGCAAAATTATGTTTGGTTGAGACGGGGATAATGTATTCAGACGATTGATGATAAAGCTCGAGACAGGATGTACTATCTTCTTAATATTTATGGAGACGATTGCGATCCGAAAAAATCAATTATCTGTCTTGGTGAAAAATCAAAGAAACTACTGAAATATCAGAGAATTATCATCACCAAGAGACCTCAAAAATCAGAAAAGTATGGTTATGAATATATCCGAAATAGAACATCAAGCATATTCATGCTGTGGAATTCAAAGCGATGAGAGGGTGATACAGGTCACCGAAAAAACAAACATCAAAGCTTAAAATTAAATATCGACAAATATTTACTACTAAGAAGCTGGAGGACAAGGACATACTGAGTAACAAAAATTAATTGTCTCAAATTATATAAAAATGAGCAAAAATTGAGGCCCGATAAATGGAAAAGCAAACAGTTGTTAGAGCAGGAAAGACACTGAATCTTCTCTTGTTAATTATTTTTATAATAGCAGTCGCATGTGCCACAGTAAGCGCAAATACTGACATCAGTAAATTTGGGCTAATTTCTAAAAAAATTTATCTTGATGAGTATAATAGAGGATTCCATGATGGATCCATCGCAGGATACACTGCTGGAATGAAAGATGGATATACCAACTGTCAAAAAGGGCTAGACAATAAAATTGGAACTAGTGGGAAAATCAACTTGGTATTAGAGAGTAATTCTACCTTTGATCTAGGATATACTGACGGATTCAATAACGGATACTTGCAAGGACAAAGTGCCGGATACCAAGTCGGACACAATAGATATCACCAAATACAAACGTCAAGGAAAACAGGCCTAAACAATCCATTTTTAATGGGCAACGATTTTCATGCACAACTTAGGATACCAAGTATACTATTTTCCTACATAATTATTAATTATTGATACAAAAATGACAATCTCTATGTGTTTAATATTTCTATGGAATACAAATATGATAGCATCGAACTTGCGAGGTTGAACTACGAAATAAATAAGCTTTAAGTCTTTATACTATACAAAAAATGAATTTGGTTACTACCTCTATTGGAATTGGTTTTGTACTTCAAGTGATGATTATCATAACTTTTAAGCGAAGAGTGTATAAAAATGATAAGCAAAAATAGTATAAGTATAAAAGTACATCGCTTTGCGATGTATAACAGAATGTTGGAGGGGGAAAATGATCCATATATCACAAACATCTAAAAAGGTTCCTTGAATATCAAAAAAATTCAAAACAAACATGAAATTCTTCGAATAATGGGGTCAAATAAATGAAAATGGCATCCTCCAGGTTTTTTAACATTTACTCCATCTTTCCCACTTCCTTCAGATGTACACAAGAATTTCATCTATTTTTTCAATATGACAATAGCTTAAAAATTAATTTAACTTTCCTGAACGATAGTAAGCAAATAGGCAAACAAATTGTACATTTGTGTATATCTACAGAATTTCGATGAATCTTTTCAGAATATGCAGTTGGAAGCAAAAGCAAAAAATTTTTTGAAGGAACTGCATAAAAAAAAGAAAATTAATGAAGTAGCCGTAAAAATAAAAACCCCCTTCATAAATTCAGGAGCAAAAATGGGGTATTGGGCTTGATTACTCTTTAAGGGCCAAGCTCAAGAGCTTAGTGTAGGAAGTAATTGAACTCTAAAATGTTAGATAATAAATGGAAGATATTCTTTATCTAAAATTAAACAAAAATGGGATATTCTCGGGAGGGGGAAACATATCGAGCAAAAAAATTTTATTGAAAAATTATTCAACTCGTTAAAAAAACGAAATTCAGATCAAAAAATTAAGAATATTGTCAAAAATACCATTTTTGCGGCTATCCTTTTACCCTTTGATCCAGTCGGTTACCCAGCAACCTGCTGCGGGGATGGGGACTACCCTGATAACCATTATTAACTACCTTATTCATATTTTGAGCTAACTTTGCACTATAACATAGAACTACAGAATGCAAACCACTGCGTCTATAAAATGAACACCACGTTGTTTTTATGTATTAAGTATTAGTACAAAATTTTACTTAGACAATGATATAATCATTTATTTGAAATAGATATACTTTGAAATTGATAAAAAGTACTGTTCTTAGTTCGTTTCAATGATATTAATGATGATCAGATACATCCTTAAGTAGGTGCTGAATCAAAATATCCTTCTTCAAAGTAATGCAGATTACAAAAAGTATCACAGCAAGAAAAATCTTGAAAGAATACTCGGAAATGGACAAAATATTATGTGGTGAACTATGAAGTGAGGGAAAGTACTTTGAATTATGGGTTATAGTCAACTTCCAATATAATTAGAAACTATGTTGAAAAGCAGGGAAACCAGGAAACAAAATAATATGAACAAATGAAAATATTTGGTTTTGAGTAATGCCTTTATAGCCAAAAAAGTAGCGTGAACACATCCGATTGCTTGCAACGGAGTTTGCCACCATAACTTTGATAAATTATTCATGTCACGTAACTATTCAGACTGGCAAATACACTATCAATAATTATTTTTACTAAAATTTACTGAACAAATTTCGGTAGGCTGATCTTATATTACTGTCAGCTATTGATCATAGTTTTTATTTTCCATGAGTTCGGAATCAGAATTATCTTTTGCATTAAAATGGATATATACCAATTGATATTTAGTAAGCTGACCATTTATATGCCACTGATAATGTACGAATTCAAGAGATCAAGCCTAGGTCCACAAAATTAATCAAGAAAAGATTGATGAACTTGACAACTACAAGCAACTTAATTAAAATAGAATTAAAAAGTATAGCTGTGCTAATTTTGAGAATATCAAAAGATAATTTATGACAAAAACTCAGACTGTAAGTTAAGATATACAACCAAATTTTACATATTTATAAGTTTAATAAGATCACCTAGAAATTAAAATAGGAATGAATTTCATTAGAAATTAGCGCACACTGTCTAACTGAGAGTAGAAAGTACTAATGTTTATCGATTCAAAAAACATAAAGCATTATGTGAGGTTTATTTCATCCCCCCAAGGATCAGGGATTTGGGACCAGTAAAACTATCGAAGCAAGAAAATACACAAATTATAACGATTCAGCAGCAGTTACCTAAATTTGAATAATTTTTTAGTAAATATTAAGGCATAGATAAATAGTCGTGTGAGCAACAAAAATGGGAAAAGCAACCATGAAAAATTTCTTTCCTTTATAATACCCCTGATCATACCAATAGTACCGATAACAATTTGTTCATGAAATAGTTCTTGTATAGATAGCCCCGTAGATTGAAAATTATTTTTTGTAAAAGATGTTGCACCGAGAATTTGTTTTTTCACAAATTTCTTCATTGACAAACCCATATCAGTATCATGATAAATTGGATCTTTAATATAAACTAATTTGTAACCTGTGTCTTTTAATTTTTTAGCCAAATTGAAGTCTTCTCCCCAATGAACATCTCTATCAATACCTCCTACATCATCAATAGCTTTCTTGAGAAATAATGCACATCCTCCACCAACTATACCTCTCTTCCTCTTGATACGATCTTCAAGTAGAAGATTGCTAAAATTCATGTACATTTTCATAAATGGAGGTCTGTTTGGCGGAGCAATATTCTTTGGCCAAACAGTTCCAATTTCTTTATTGTAGTAAAAGTATTTTATTGAGTTGAGTAACCATTTATTATGGGGGAAGTAATTATCACTATCAAAACTACCTACTATCTTACCAGTAGCATGGTCTATTCCGGTTTGCCGAACACTCCCTAATTTACCATTATCAAAATATACATTCTGCGTATATTTTTTTGCGATTTCTACTGTCTTATCATCAGAGCCATTATCAACAACAATAATTTCCATATCAGGATAATCTTGATTGGAAATACTACTCAAACACTCATTTAAAGTTCTTTCGCTGTTAAATGTTGGAATCACGAATGAAACTCTTGGTTTTTTCTCAGTAATTTCGATATTATTAGAGAATGTATCGCTATCAATTACATAATGACTGTAATTCTTTTTAATTATATAATTGTCAACCATCTCCAGAATCATCTCACATTCTTTATCCTCATTAATTTCAAATTATTCCCAATAATCTCTAGTTATTAAATTTTCTCCTGATAAAGATGGAATCAACAATTGTATGCTTTATAATGAGGACTATCTAAAACTACCCTGCATTTTCTTTGCTGACATTCCATCTGTATTGGGAGACCGCAGTTTAATTTATACACTTTGATGATATATAGCTTATTATTGATTAATATGAAGGCGCCAGTCAATTTCAAACAGTCTTTGATTATTTAATGGGTGGAGGAAATAAAACCCAGATGAAACTACTGCTGTTAACGTTATACCAAACGAGGGAATTTAATCTACCCCTATGACTGTCTCAGAAACCCACTACAGACTTATAATAATTATGCAGCCATTATTCTGAAGTCGATAAATATTACTACTATGCCAATTCTTGAAAAAAAATATTCAACTAATGTTTAATTGTGTACTTCTGGATTATTTATGTAATTATATTATGGGTCAGATATTTTCAATAGATTCCTGATAAATATCAGCACGTTATTCCTTAAAATCCGATATATCAATTTTTCCTTCACCTTGTCCTGCTTCATCGGACTCATTATAACTGCTCATCCTACTTTTTTTCATAAGAATTACATAATCTGCGGAATTTTTGAGAGCTATGGAAAAACCAGGTTCAACCCCAAAAATGATTGTTTCCTTACCATGTTCATTTGCTTTGTTAAGGAGTGGTTTGAAGTCCGCATCCCTAGTCACGAGCGCTAGGGTGTCAATATGGGGGTTATAGACCAGCTCCATACCCTCTACAGCGAGGCGCACATCGACATCACTAGAACAGATAATTGGCTCAAGTCCATGATTTTCAATGGCTTCAACAAGTTTTTCAGAGGCATACTGATTGAGGAAAACGCGTCCTATTTTAATATTTCCGTAATCTTTAAGAACGTCTCTGATCTCCTCCAGATTCACATCAAACTCTTTTCTGAGAATATTTGGACCGTCCACTAGAAGTCCTATTTTCCTTCTGCCAATCTCTTTTTTCGAGCGCAGGTATTTGGAGATGGAATCGATTCCATCTTTTACAGGTCTCATCATCAATGTCCTCTGTTATCCTAGAACTCAAGGAACATTTCCTTTTACCACATTATCATGAGGCGGAAGATACTAGCATCAAGCCATGTGACAAATGATGCGTCCAACAGCTCTCCAATCTACCGCTACAAAGCTAGCCTCAGCACCCAAACTGAGGCAATACCACAGTTTATAGTCAAATATTTTTGATTTTTAATTCTTCATACCGCAATTTAAGTAGTAATTTAGTATATCTAATATCCACTTTTCTATAGTAAAACATTTGCTATCTTAGGCAATTACAGGATGTAACTCTATACAGTTATAAGGAATTAGACTGAAACCAAGACTATCCTATGAAAGTAACATGAATAGTAGTTAGTATAGAATCTGGAACTGCATATTAATATATAAATATAACAATAATTAGGTTAGTACAATTGCAATTCTTCACCGAACTTAACCTATTATTTCAAAAGCAGATTTACTTCTTATCGCTTATTAACCACCAATTGCCAACATAGCCATAGCTTTTCCGAGTAAATATATTAGTTAATATAAGTATATGTGGAATATATCTATATAGGTATATATATCTAAGAATATATAGAATTTTATTTAACACCTATGCCTAGAATCAAACATAAATCACAATGTCTTGGCGCATTTACTTCAAATGGAGTTAAATGCTTAAACCCTGTTATCATAACCCATATACAAAAAACTCCATTTTTTATTCTTTCGAAGTTGCCTAATAAGCTCTTTTTCACGATTTTGGAATGGATGGCTATCCAAAAGTCATCACGCATCCAATTCAGATTATGGTCCAAAAATACCCTTAAAAATTAGTTGAACCAGCATCTAACAAAAACAGATTTAAGGCTATTAGAGAGGCAAATCACGAAATGTTTATTTAACAAATTGAGCCTTTCATCAAACCTGGAAAAGTTATTAGTTTGCTGTTGATTTCACAGATGATCCAATTATAGTGACAATAATGGAGGCTATATAGCTAGCAGAAAGAGAAAACATCAACTAACTCTATCTCATCTCCTAAGCAACGTGTTATCTATAAAACTTATATATTAGCAGGCGTAGCATATTGTTTGTCTCAACTTTTGTAATATAACAATAAACTTGACTTGAATAGTGGTTGGAATGTATATGCCATTGTTGCTACTAGGTGAATTCCTTATAACTTTCAACTCCAAGTTTACAGTACTCATTAATTCCTAATGAAAATCAATCCTATTTCCACCTCAAATTGAGGTGACAAAATTTATGAACATAGAACATTTGATTAAATATTCTATTGAATAGTTTAAATTTTTGTACTAATAAAGATGTTAACATTGTCAAAATTAACAAAAATATATTTTATCATACAATTTACCTTGAAGTTGATTTTAAGCGTCAAGTTCATTAATTTTCTTTCGATTAATTTTGTTGAACTATGTTATATGCAACCTTAATATATAGAGGGATATTTTTGTCGTTCCTTACCAACAGAGCCCCTCATAATCTATGTTTTTAGCTTTAATTATCCGTCTTCCATCAATTACTATCTTTTTCTTCATTTTTTCGAATTCAGATTCAAGCTGCGTGAACTCATCCCATTCTGTCATCACAAGACAGGCATCAGCACCCTCAAGCGAATCTTCAGCATTCCTAGAATAGCCGATTGTCGGAAAGACTCGCTTCATTTTTTCGCTTCCCGTAGGGTCATAAGCAGAGATATTTGCCCCAAGCCTCAGTAGTTCAGCAATGACAGGTATTGCTCTGGATTCTCTGATATCGTCTGTTCCATCTTTAAAGGCCAGACCAAGAACTGCAATTTTTTTATTTCGGAGGTCCCCTATTTTTCTCTGGAGAATTTCTATCATCAAAAGTGGTTGTTTTTCGTTCACTTCAATTACAGATTCTAGTAGTATGGGTGAGTACCCTATTTCTTTTGCCTTTCCTATGAGGGCTTTTACGTCTTTTGGGAAGCAAGACCCTCCAAAGCCTACTCCAGAATTCAAAAATTTTGGAGATATCCTGAAATCTTTCCCCACAGCCTCCATAACTTTGTAAGTATCTATACCTAGTTTTTTGCAAATGTTTCCTATTTCATTGGCAAAGGATATCTTGGTTGCGAGTAGAGAGTTATTCACGTATTTGATCATCTCCGCTGTTGTCGGGTCAATAAGGGTGACTTCGCATTCAAAGGTCCGGTAAAGTTCTGAAACAAGGTCTCCTGATTTTCGGTCTATTGCTCCAATAACTATTTTGTCGGGGTGCATGAAATCATGGACTGCTTTCCCTTCCCTGAGAAATTCGGGGTTCACTGCTACTCCGATATCTTTACCTACTATTTTTCCTGATGCTTCTTCGAGGATAGGAAGAACAAACTTCTCAGTTGTTTCGGGAACAACTGTACTTTTTACGACTACTACGTGGTATCCTTCTTTCGTTTTCAGTGCTGCTCCAATACTTTTTACTGCTGCACGGACAATTGAGAGATCTATACTTCCATTTTTTGCTGAGGGAGTCCCTACACAGATAAATGAAACATCTGTTACCTTGATTGCAAATTCATAATCATTTGTCGCAATTAGCTTCTTTCCTGCATACTTTAGCAAAAGGTCCCGGAGTCCCTCCTCATATAGAGGAGAGATGCCTTCATTGATATTCTTTATTTTGTTTTCGTCAATATCTACACAGACTACTTCATGCCCAATTTCTGCGAAGCATGCGGCGGTGACTGAACCCACGTACCCTAAACCTATCACGGAAACTTTCATATATCTAACCTACTTTTTGGATTTGCAGAGGTAATAAATTCCAATTCTTATTTATTTTTTGATTGCCATCTTCTTACATTATCCCCATTAGGAAATTTGGTCCTGTCCGTACGTTATTGATCAATTATAAAAACAAGCATAATCCTGCGTTTAATCTGCATTTGAGGAAAATTTAGAAAGATTTATATATCTATGATTTTCAGTAGCTATGAGCATGAATGAAAATTATCAGTTCATCGGATTTATATCTTCAGGACATCAGTACTTATTCATATATTTAAATAGTTTAACTGTTTAATGTATTATAGAGTTAGCATATAGTATATGCTCTGACAACTCCTTTATAGAAACTTAGGGGTATTTGTAATGCTTTCAATTTTTTCAATAGGTACTGAAGGATTTTCAGCAGGGAGTTCTTTTCCAGGAGTAGGGATCTGTTTTCTCTATACCGTTTTTGGAGTCCCAGTATATTACCAGATTACTATCCTGGGGCTAATCGCTCTTTTTGGAATGAAGGAAATGCTAACTGTCTCCACCAAAAAAGACAACCTTTCAACTGACTCCATGGATATGAGTATTTACCCTCTAATGATATGTTTCATTGCCACTTTCCTCACCATGGCATTTGGAATAATTTCTTCATAATTATCACCTTAAAATTAACTAATTTTTGTATTTTTAAAAAACTTTTTTTCTTGATGTTATGTAGATTTTTTTGTTAAATTTCTGAGTTATAATATAACTACTTGTTATATTTCAGAGATTTTAATAGCCTATAATTAATATATTTTATAAATAGTGATAATCTTTGTTAAGAAATTTTGTTTCCATAACTATTTATTATGGAAATAGTTATCTTCTTATAAGAATTACATTTGTTATTTTTCTTATATTAAGAAAAAATTAAGCTTTATAAGTAACATTATTATGGAAACAGTTTCAGCCGAGGGATTAAAATAATTTTTTACATATGTAAGACAAAGAGAGATGTAATTAAATTTTCATTAGAGTAAAGGAGCGGATGTAAATGAGAAGTCGACAATATACTTCTCAATAAAATAGGAAAGATAGATTTTCTGATTTGTTAAAATTACCTTCTCTAATACGCTTTCATATTGGCTTTTGAGCTATTTTTATTCCTTGGTTCTTCGAGAATCTGTCATACAAACAACTGTTTGTCTCATTAGGTACATTGTAATTATGATAAGATTATAGGGAGTGAAAATATTGAGAGTCCTTATTGATGTAGGCCATCCAGCACATGTTCATTTTTTTAAAAATACGATATGGAGTCTTGAGAAGAAAGGACACAAAGTAATGGTGGTCTCGCGGGATAAAGATGTAGTATTGGAACTGCTGAAGGCCTACAAAATCCCACATACAGTTTTAAGTAAAGTGAAACCTGGAAAAGTTCATTTGCTTGAAGAGTTGTTTATAAGAGAGTATAAACTTCTCAAAATAGCCAAACGATTTGACCCTGACGTTCTAATGGGTATTCTTTCTCCAAATGTAGCTCAGATAGCATGGATTCTGCGAAAAAAATCCATAATTTTCAACGATACAGAGCACGCAGTACTTGTCCAGAAGATCACATATCCTTTCTGTGATATAATCTGCACCCCTTCATGCTATTTAAAATATGAAGGGAAAAAACAGATACATTATAGTGGTTACCATGAACTAGCTTACCTTCATCCATCTTATTTTAATCCACACAATGAGATTATTAAGGAACTTGGGGTAGAGGTAGGTGAGCCCTTCATTATCCTTCGTTTCATCACATGGGAAGCGCATCACGATGTAGGACAGCGTGGAATCGAGAACAAGTTGCGACTTGTTCAGGAACTTGAAAAATTTGGGAAAGTTTTTATTACCTCAGAAGGGCCACTGGCAGAGGAGTTTAAGAGATATAAGATAAGAGTCACCTCCGAAAAAATTCATCATCTGCTTTATTATGCTGCACTGTATGTGGGAGAGGGAGCTACTATGGCTGTTGAAAGTGCCATACTGGGGACTCCTTCGATATATGTTTCTACTCTTGCAGGAACTATGGGAAATTTCTCTGAACTCGAAGAGAACTATGGTTTGCTTTTTAACTACAGTGATTCTGAAGCTGCCCTTGCAAAAGCCTTAGAACTTCTGAAAAATCCAGAACTTAAGAAAACTTGGAGCCTTAAAAGAGCTGCTCTTCTAAGGGATAAGATCGATGTAACTGAATTCACGGTTAAGCTCATAGAAAGCCTTCCTGTAAAGAAATCTAGAATCTCTTTGCCTGCAGTCTCGGATGAGAGTTATGCATGAGTTATTGAAGCAAAATCAAAAGATATGGGATCTATTCACCCGAAAAGAAGAGTATTATCCCACCAATCTGGATGGACACGGCCGTTTCCTCTACGATGAAAGCGCCCTTGAACAGGCCTTTGAGCCGAAGGTTTCCATATATCTACTGGATCAAGGGATGGAGATTGAATATCCTGAGAACAAAACCTTTGCCGTTTGTTTGACTCATGATGTAGATGATATTTATCCGCCTCTTTCCCATAGCTTACTTTCCTCAGTCAACTGCCTTAAAAATTTGAATTTTCACGATTCTGTAACCCATATACTGTGGAAGTTCAGGGGAAAAGAACATTCTCCTTATTTTAACCTTTCGGAAATCATGGATCTTGAAGCTAAATTCGGAGCCAAGTCCTCTTTTTATTTCATTGCTGCAGAAGATGACCCCATAAGATTCAGATATTATATCGAGGACATGGAACACAATCTGGGAGAAATTTCAGATAAAGGGTGGGAAGTTGGCCTTCACGGAGGTTATTATTCATATAATAATCCAGAAGCGATAAAAAAAGAAAAAAAACGACTTGAAGCTGTTCTGGGAAAAAAACTCCTTGGTTTTCGCAACCATTACCTGAGATTTAGAACTCCAGATTCCTGGGAAATACTGGCAGATGTTGGTTTCAGATACGATTCCACTTATGGACTCCAAAATTCAGTCGGCTTTAGGAACGGAATGTGTCATCCATTCAGACCATACAATCTAAAAAAAAATCGAGAAATAAAGATCCTCGAAATTCCGCTTGTTATAATGGATGTTGCTCTTTTTACGGTTTCAAAATCTTATGAGGAAGCTTGGGAATGCACAAAGAACCTAATTGATACCACAGAAAAGCTCAATGGTGTCATTACCCTATTATGGCACAATTTTGTTTTCGGTTGCAGTTTCCGAAAAGATTGGGTAAGATTATATGTAAAAGTGTTGCAGTACTGCTATGGAAAAGGGGCCTGGATGACAAGCGGGGACGAAATTTACAGGTGGTGGGAAAATAGATCCTGAGTTTGAAGGAAAATACTTACTGATTACGCCTGCAAAGAATGAGGAACAAAATCTGCTCGAGGCCTCGAGATCTGTAACCGGGCAGAAAATAAAACCTGAGCTATGGGTACTAGTTGACGACGGTAGTACGGATAGGACTCCATTTATTATCAAAAACCTCATGATCAGTCACTCCTGGATTCAGAGCATAAGACTGCCCCCGAGACCAAGAGATATAACTTTTCACTACAGCTATGTCTGCAAGCAGGGCTTTGATTATGCACTTGAGTACTGTAGAGAGAATAACATCAAATTTGGATACATAGGCCTTCTTGATGCTGATACAGTGTTAGAGGAAAACTATTTTGGGAAACTTCTAACTAAGTTCAAAAAAGATAATTCTCTCGGAATTGCTAGCGGAGGTGTATATTACAATAATGGCGGGAAGCTTTCGTTGGAAATGACTGATAAAAACCTTCCTCGTGGTACAGGACGATTTTGGAAAAAAAAATGCTTCATCGAAACAGGCGGATACCAAGTAGAGCCATCACCAGACTCCATTTCAAATATAAAAGCTCTCCTGAGAGGCTGGAAGCTCATGCAATATCCTGATATCATTCAGATCCAGAAGCGTGAGACAAGTGCAGCAAATGGGTTATGGAGTGGATATGTCAAAAATGGATGGATGGCTTATTATCTTGGCAAAAATTCTCTTGCAGCTCTACTAAACATACTTTACCGTTCCGTGAAATACCCTTACTATACAGGAGCTGCATACTTCTGGGGGTATATTAGTTCGGCCATCAGAAGGGAGAAACAAATTCAGGATCCTGAAATAAGAGCCTACTACCACAATTTCACGTTCTCAAAGCTGTCTTCCAGAATTTCTGGAATTTTGGGCCGAGACTCCAAAGATCCACGTAATGGAGAGCACTGAATGCTATTGACCATCCAAAAAGAAAGATCCTTAAGAAGGTGATATTTTGAAGATGCTTTTTCTGGACATAGTATGGCCTCTTTCTCTAGCTGATGGCTCGCTTATTCACAGATACGAGCTTGTAAGCAATATGGCTCGACTTAATAATGATATCCACATATTTACTACTGACAAAGCTTTTCTTTCAAATATAGATAACATTCACCATCATTATGTCTCACATGGAAGCTTTTTTTCTCTTACTGTTAGTTATTTAATTAATTCTTCAAGCCTTCTCAGAGCCGAAACTTTTGATGTACTGTATACCCGCAATCCAAACTTCGGCTTTCTTTCGGGGATCTTCTGCAAAAGCAGATTCAAAAAAATGGTTTATGAATTAAACGGGATTCCTGAGGATGAAAGAAGTCTTTTCATGACAAAATTTAAAAAGAAGAATCCGTCTCAGCCAAAGAAAATTAGTGAACTCTCATTTTCAAAAATTTACTTCTCTGCTAATGCAAAGTTCAAGTTATTTATTCTCAAAAAGACTCTCGGATTCTCTGACAAAATAATTGCTGTGACACCCGGAATAAAAGCAAATCTTGAGAAAATCTACAACATCCCTGGAGGAAAAATAGTTGTTGTTTCTAATGGAGCAAATACCTCTCTGTTCAAACCACTTAATCAAGAAACCTGCAAAAAAGAACTGGGGTTGGACGCTGAAATATCTTATGTATCCTTTGTGGGGAATTTCGCTCCCTGGCAGGGGGTTGAATATTTGGTAAAAGCAGCTCCCTTTATACTTTCCAAGTTCCCAAAATGCCGTTTTCTAATTGTTGGAGATGGTATCATGAAAAATGAGCTTATAAAGCTCGCCAGAGAACTTGGAGTTGAAGACAGATTCATTTTCACAGGTGTAGTGGCATATTTTCGCGTCCCTCTTTATATCAATGCGAGTGATGCCTGTGTTGCTCCCTTTATATTTGCCAGAAATGCAAAAATAGGGCTCTCTCCACTGAAATTGTATGAGTATATGGCCTGCGGGAAGGCAGTTGTTGCAAGTGACATAGATGGTGTTTCAGATATACTTGAAGCTTCAGAAGGAGGAATCTCTGTTATTCCTGAAAATCCAAATGCTCTTGCAGAAGCTATCTTAAAGCTGCTTGAAAATCCGGATTTAAGTATAAAAATGGGTTCTAAAGGATTAAGATATGTTACTAAAAATTGCAGCTGGTACAGTGTTGCTAAACAGGTTGATAGAGTCTGCAAATCAGGATTTTGAGGATGAAATCCTGAATCTGTATTACTTTGTATAAAGATCCATACTTAAATATAAACTCAAGCATACTAGACTTTGTAAATAGCTATATATTTTAGATAATTTGAAGTTTTTTGCGATTATGTAAAGTCCTGAGGACAAAATATTAATATGAAATTTGTGAAAAATCAAATTTCTTAGCTAACTTATTTGTTGCAAAAATAAATACTTGCTTAAATTTTTAACAACATCTAGTTTATAATAAATATAATATTTTTTTAAAAACTTAATGTTAACAATAAAACTATGTACGCTTTGCAAAAAAATGCTTTTTGAAGGGATAATCATCGATTATACAAGTTAGCCAAAATAATTTTCACTTTCAATTTAATAATATGCACACAGGATAATCAATGACAGAATCCCTCTATTTCTTTGATTGCTACCTTAAAGAATTCGAAGCAACTGTTTAAAGAGTTAGTGATGATAAATTTGTAATTCTTGCCCGTACAACTTTTTACACAGAGAGTGGAGGTCAGCCTAATGATACTGGAAAGTTAATCCGTATATCTGACGATACTGAGTTCCAGGTCATTTCTGTCGGAAAGTTTGATGGTGATATTAGTCATGAACTGGTTTTCCTATTGAAAATATCTCTGAAGGCTTGAAAGCTGGAGATAAAGTAAAAGGAATCATAGATTGGGACCGACGCTATATACATATACGAATGCATACGGCAACTCATGTGATTGCAAATGTAATTGAAAAGGAAGCAGGAGCCCAGATAACCGGGAATCAGGTAGGTCTTGATCAGAGCAGGGGGGGATTTCAGCCTCGAAGCCTTTGATAGAGGCAAATTTGCTGAGTATGAGAAGATAGCTAATGACCTGATAGCTAGGAAAAGTCCAGTTAATTTTTATCTCGTAAGCCGCAAAGAAGCCGAAGAAAAACTCTCTAGGTTAACTACATTGGCCAAAGGTTTTTCAGATGATAAAGGAAGTCCGCATGGTCGAAATCGAAGGAATAACAATAGAAGCATGTGGGGGACTCATGTTAAAAACACAGGTGAAATAAAAGGAATAAAAATTACAAAGCTCCAAAACAAGGGAAAAAGTAATAGAAGAATGTACTTTACAATTGGATAGTGAATCTTATATCAATTTTTAACAAGTTTTATGTCAACATTGCTTATATAAAATATTCAACTGGCATTTATGTAGTTTTACCTGACCATCTATAATCACTGCAAATGTCTTTGGTTCTATTCCATATATAATTTCTCAATTCAATTAAAAATATGGAGTTTATATGTCCCCAAATTCCATCACAAAAAAGATTTATCTTTTTACTGATGCATAGTTTTTTTTGTATGAAAACCTATGTATTTTCTGCTTTTTCAGCCGAGATTGTAGGACATTTTTATCTGATTGTATAGTATAATACACAATTTTTGTAAAAGTATGTGTTATAGTGAAGAGCAAAAAAGTTGCTATATTAGCTCGCGAAGATTAAAAAATAACTAGAAATTAAATAACTATTCAATCTACTAATCGCATTTATTTAATCTGGTTAGATAAAGTTCCTTTATTGCTCCAAGTATTTGAATTCTGCGGATTAATTTCAATTGCTTTGTCAAATGCTTTAATTGCTTCATCGTTGTTGCCTAATTCTTTTGGAGCATATCCTTTATTGTACCAAGTCATTGAATCCTACGGTTTGTATGATGTATCAGCAGCACTTCCTAGTGTAAGAATAAGGATTATAACAGTTGTCAATGTAAATTGATTAAGGGTAATTTTGTCATGCTTTTCTCCATATTTGCCGATTTTCATTTGGATTGATATCATTATTTTTTTCAGTTCATCAATTGTCAAGAATACACATCTTCTGAATGATACTCTACTGAAGCATTTTTTATCCTTTTCAAATTTATCCATTTGCTGGACGATATAGTGAATACTTTGGAAGGATATATACACTTATTACATTATATTTCTCGGAATATTGATGCGGATAATTTAAAAACAATCGAATACATAATTTCGTTCTTTTTTGAAAGCGCAATTGACTTTTTAATAAAGGAAAAAAAAGATTAAAAATAAGAAAATTGCGGGCAATTATCCGACAGAAGTGATGTGATTATGAATGTGATTTTCAGACGAGAATTTAGGGGACTTAAGAGCTTTTTTGATTGATTGCAGTCAAGACCAATGGAATTAATGGTAAAATTTAGCGATCCAAAAATATATTAAAAAGTAGCATAAATTAGAAAAGAGTTTTTGTTAGCATAACTGTTGGCTCAGCATCCGTTTTTATTTAGTGAATGAAAAGAATACAGAATCAAACAGATTTCACAGAACTTTCAGTAAACTATCATAAAAAATAAATGAAAAAATAAATAACTATTCAACCTACAAATCGGATTTATTAAATTTATTTAAAGTATTTCCTTTACTGTCCATAGTTTAAGAGTTTCGGGTTAAGTTCAACTGCTTTCTTATATGCTTTTGTTGCTTCATTGGACTTACCTAATTTCTCTAGAGCAATTCCTTTAGCGTACCAAGCATTCCAA
>PLUB01000004.1 GCA_003164755.1 Methanosarcina sp.
TTTTCACAGCACCGAATGGGGGCGTAATGGAAATCTTTACGGAAACTGGTGGGAGGCAAAGGAAATATCTCATAGGGAGTGGCTTGGAGGTTACGAATGCTCTGCTGTGATCACGATCTCGACAATATTGAAGGACGAAATTCAGCAAATTTACCAAATCCCAGATTACAAGTTCTGGGAGATTCCTAATGGCATAAATGTAGGAAAAATAACTGGAAAAATCGATCTAGGAACTGTAAAAAGGCACTATGGCATTCATCCCTGTCTTCCAGTTGTGCTTTTCACTGGAAGGATGGCATATCAGAAAGGACCTGACTTGTTGATTGAAGCCGCAGAACGAGTCCTGAAGAAAAATAATGCACAGTTTGTAATTATTGGAGAGGGGGATACGTTCTCACTGTGAATATCAAGCTAAGAAGCTTGGGATTGGCAATTCCTGCAATTTTCTTGGATATGCTACGGATGATACTGTAATATACTGGTTTAATTCCTGTGATCTTGTGTGTACCTAGCAGGAATGAGCCTTTCGGAATTGTTGTGCTGAAGCCTGGGACGCAAGGAAACCAGTAGTTGCAAGCGATGCAGTAGCCTTTGTGAAGAACTTTAAGACAGGTGTTATTGTTCATAAAAAACCCTCTTCTATTGCCTGGGGACTCAATTATGTCCTTGAGGGGCTTGGCCATAGCAGAATGGGGAAAAATGGGTATGATCTTCTCAAAAACAAATATAACTGGAAAACAATAGCTTAAAAGACTTTGGAAGTATATGAGAAGATAATTGAAAAACAAGATCTATAATGAAAGCCGAGATAGGACAAACTAAAATGAAGAAGTTGATGCGAGAAATAAGCCTGAAGTAAAATTTAATAATTAATCTTATTCTATGTTTTTTTACATTTAATCCTTTTGAGCATGTCTGAGTAGGGAGAAAGCACGGATCTGGAGTCTATTTATGGAAAAAAATGTGATACTCAAAATTGAAGAAATAAAGGATTTACCTGCAAATGAAATCCTGAAAAAACTAGATTCAAGTAAAGAGGGACTCTCTTCATCGGAAGCTGAGAATCGGATTAAGCAGTATGATTATAATGAACTTTACGAAAAGAAGACCAACCTACTTATAAAATTTTTAAGCTATTTCTGGGGCCCCATTCCCTGGATGATCGAAATAGCAGCTGGAATTTCAGGTATTATCCATCGATGGGAAGATCTGGTGATAATCTCCTTACTCCTGGTCTTAAATGGGGTTGTGGGGTTCTGGTAAGAATACAAAGCTGACAATGCTATTGAACTCCTTAAGCAGAAAATGGCACTGAATGCCAAGGTACTTAGAGAAGGGAAATGGGCCCAAATACCTGCACGAGAACTGGTTCCAGGAGACGTAGTCCGTATACGTTCAGGAGAGATTGTGCCTGCCGACCTTAAACTCTTTGAAGGAGAATATCTGCAGGTAGATGAATCAGCTCTTACAGGGGAATCCCTGCCAGTATAAAAAAAATCTGATGGTATTGCCTATTCAGGATCCATTATCCAGAAGGGGGAAATGACCGCACTGGTTGTGGTTACTGGAATGGATACCTATTTTGGAAAGACCACCAGACTAGTGGCCAATGTTCAGACCAGAAGCCACTTTCAAAAAGCAGTCCTCAAAATAGGGAACTACCTGATCGTCCTTGCAGGTTGTATTGTTGCTATTGTTTTACTTATAGAAGAGCTTTTCAGACACACTCCTTTTCTGGAAACTCTCCAGTTTGCTCTTGTGTTGATCGTAGCTGCAATTCCGGTAGCTTTACCTGCTGTAATGTCAGTTTCAATGGCTGTTGGAGCCACTGAACTTGCAAAAAAAGGAGCTATTGTCAGCAAACTGGTCTCTATAGAGGAGATGGCCGGGATGGACGTTCTATGTTCAGACAAAACCGGCACAATAACCCAGAACAAAATAACATTATCCGAATTCGTACCTTTTGGAAACTTTAAGGAAAACGACCTTCTGCTCTATGGCTCGCTGGCCTCAAGAGAGGAGGACAACGACCCGATTGATAATGCCATTCTCCTGAAGGCAAAGGCTTCAGAACCCCTTAAAGTAAAAATAGAAAGTTATAAAATCAAGGAGTTCAAGCCATTTGACCCCGTCATAAAGCACACAGAGGCTACGGTTGAAGGGCCTGAAGGAAAGTTAAAAGTTGCCAAAGGTGCTCCCCAGATTATTCTGGACATGTCAAGCAATAAAGAAGAAATCGGGCAGAAAGTAAAAGAAAAAGTAGATTATCTGGCTTCAAAGGGGTATCGTGCCCTTGGGTGGGTGTGGAAGAGGCAGGAAAATATAGGTTTGCAGGGCTTCTGGGACTTTATGATCCACCACATAAAGATTCTGCAGAGACTATAAAGACAGCAAACTCCCTGGATGTGAAAGTTAAAATGATAACTGGTGATCACATAGCTATTGCCAGGGAGATAGCAGACCAGGTAGGATTGGGCACGGACATAATTACAGCTGCAGATTTCGAAGGAAAATCCGATTCTGAAGCCCAGAAAGTTGTAGAGAAGGCGGATGGATTTGCCCAGGTCTTTCCAGAACACAAATACCGGATTGTCGAACTCCTTCAGAAAAAACATATTGTTGGCATGACAGGTGATGGAGTCAATGACGTCCCTGCTCTGAAAATGGCTGATACGGGAATTGCTGTTGCAGGGGCTACAGATGCTGCAAAATCTGCTGCAGATATAGTGTTTACAATTTCAGGTCTCTCGGTCATTATTAATGCAATAAAGGAAAGTCGCAAGATATTCCAGAGGATGAAGAGCTATTCCATTTATAGAATTGCCGAAACTATACGGGTACTTTTTTTTATTGCAACGACAATAATTGTGTTTAACTTTTATCCTGTAACTGCTATAATGATCGTTTTGCTTGCCCTTTTTAACGATGCTCCTATAATGGCCATTGCATATGACAATGTGAACTATTCCCAAAAACCAGAAAAATGGAACATGCACGAAGTTCTGATAATGGCCACATTTCTGGGAATCATAGGTGTGATTTCTTCTTTCTCAATATTTTATATCGGAGATAGGATTCTTCACCTCAGTGCTGGCATACTGCAGTCTTTTATTTTCCTGAAACTTGCAATAGCTGGGCACCTGACCATATTCGTTGCCCATAACAGGGGACCTTTTTGGTCCCCTCCTCCAGGAAAGCTCCTTTTTTGGTCTGCAGTGATTACGAAATTGCTGGCAACTTTAGTTGTAGTGTATGGACTCTATGGACTCTATGTGTCCCCCATAGGATGGAAACTGACAGGTTTTGTCTGGGGCTCTACGCACTGATAGCTTTTGTTATAACGGATTGGATGAAAGTGAGGTTCTACAAGCTGCTGGATCATCACTGATTGATTTTTAAAAGATGAAAAATAGAGATAAATCGGGATTTAATAAATATGACCAAATCAATGGTCTGCCAGCCCGGTGAATTTAGACTATGCTTTGAATTGATTAGAAAAAAATTGAACAGGACAGGATGACAAATGGTTAAAGCAAAGATTGCAGTAAACGGTTACGGAACCATAGGAAAAAGAGTTGCAGATGCTGTTAGGGCTCAGGAAGACATGGAAGTTATCGGAATTTCCAAGACAAAGCCTAATTATGAAGCTGCAGTAGCCAATCAATTAGGGTACGATATATATGCACCTGCTGAAAACATCGAAGCTTTTGAGAAAGCAGGAATACCTTTAGCAGGGACAATTCAAGAAATGATCGGAAAAGCCGACCTTGTTGTGGACGGCACTCCAGGGGGGATTGGGGGAAAAAATAAGCCTTTATATGAGAAAGCCGGAGTAAAAGCAATTTGGCAGGGAGGAGAGAGTCATCAGCTTGCAGGTTTCTCCTTTAATGCAGTCAGTAATTATGATAAGGCTCTTGGTCGTGACTTTGTGAGGGTTGTCTCCTGCAATACCACAGGACTCTGCAGGGTAATATCTCCGATAGACAAGGAACTTGGGATAAATAAGGTAAGGATAACTATTGCAAGAAGGGCTGTCGACCCCAACGATATTAAAAAGGGGCCTGTTAATGCAATTGTACTTCACCCAGTGACACTTCCGTCCCACCATGGACCTGATGTAAAGAGTGTGCTTCCAAACATCAATATCACATCTGCAGCGCTGATAGTTCCGACAACTCTCATGCATCTGCACACTGTAAATATGGAAGTTAACACCGATTGTACTGCAGAAGATATCAAGAAAATTTTCGGTTCCCAGTCCAGAATTCGTTTCGTAGGGCAGGGTATTACTTCAACCGCCGAAATCATTGAAGTTGCCAGAGACATTGGACGCCCCAGAAATGATATGTGGGAGAATTGTATCTGGCCTGAATCTATAACAGTGAATGAGAAGGAACTCTACTTTTTCCAGGCAATCCATCAGGAATCTATCGTAGTTCCCGAAAACGTGGACGCTATCAGGGCCATGATGGAACTGGAAAGTGAAGGTGCAAAGTCGATTGAGAAAACAAATAAA
Source organism: Methanosarcina sp. (assembly GCA_003164755.1). Classification (GTDB taxonomy): domain Archaea; phylum Halobacteriota; class Methanosarcinia; order Methanosarcinales; family Methanosarcinaceae; genus Methanosarcina. Next base: position 4,517 of record PLUB01000004.1, read on the forward strand.
GCCATTGGACTATAAATTTATGTGGAGACTTCAGCTTTTGAGGATTCTGGATATTTAATCTGAATGCTCAGAGTCTAAGTAAAAAGAACTCCATAACCAATATTTTATAGCTTGCGGCTGGAAGAGAGCTCCTTCGATTATTTGAGGGACTTAAGCTGTTAAGAAAAAGAAAATATCAAAAGGAGATGAAGTGTTTGAATGTTGTTTGGCCACCTGGTCATCCTGGTATCCCTCCAACCTGGGCTTCAGGTGCAAAGAATGGGGTAGGTACATCCCCGGATATGGTTCACTATCTCCCAGGGCATCGTCAGTGAACTATATTATCCAGAACTAGATCAAGCAAATATCAAGGATTTACAGTTTCTTGTATCGGATGGACGCAATTTCTTTTCGGAGGAAAAATTGCAGACTAAGCATGAGATTTTGTCAATTGAGCAAGGAGTGCCGGCATATAAGCTGACTAATACGTGTATTGATGAAAGATTTCGTATTACTAAAACGGTTCTAACAGACCCTCATAGAAATGTACTGCTGCAAAAGGTACAATTCGAGCCAATTCGTGGAAACATGGCAGACTATCATCTGTATGTTCTCTTGTCTCCTCATATCAATAACCGTGGATATGAGAACAGTGGATGGGTGGGAGATTATAAAGGGATGAAAATGCTGTTTGCTCAGCGTGCAAGCACATCGTTGGCTCTTGCTTGTTCAGTACCTTTTGTTTGCATGAGCTGTGGTTATGCTGGCATCAGTGACGGTTGGCAGGATATCAATTTTCATAAAAAAATGACTGCATACTATCCAGAGGTAAAGAATGGGAATATTGCTCTTACAGGGGAAGTGGACCTAAATACTAGCGGGGGTAACTTTATCCTGACGTTAGCCTTTGGTGAGAATCCGGATGAAGCAGGGCTACAGGCAAAAGCTGCTTTGCTGCAGAGCTTTGATAATATTTTGAATAAGTATGTAAATGAATGGAAACGTTTTCAGTCAAAATGTTATAAGTTGGGAGAAATTAGATCTAGTGAGTTGGATTATTATTATGTAAGTACAGCGGTATTGAAGACTCATGAATCAAAGTTCTTTCAAGGAGCCATGATTGCTAGCCTATCTATTCCCTGGGGTGAAACTCAAGGTGATAACAATATTGGAGGATATCATTTGGTCTGGCCGCGGGATCTAGTAGAAAGCGCAGGAGGGTTGCTGGCAGCAGGCAATGGGGAAGAGGCTCGTCGCACACTTTTTTATTTAATGTGTACTCAGGATGCCGATGGCCATTGGCCACAAAACATGTGGCTAGATGGAAGGCCTTACTGGGGTGGCCTGCAAATGGACGAGACTGCCTTTCCGGATACTACTCGCTGCCGGATTAAAGCGGACGGGTGAGCTAAGGGAAATAGATGCATGGCCAATGGTCCTGAAGGCAGCAAGCTTTCTGGTTCGCAACGGCCCGGTGACACAGCAAGATCGCTGGGAGGAAGAACCAGGATATTCACCATTCACCTTAGCAGTTGAGGTATCTGCACTTCTCAACGCAGCCGATTTTGCTGAAGATGCCAAAGATGCCGATGTGGCTAAATTCCTAAGAGAGATGGCAGATATCTGGAATGAGGGAATCGAACGTTGGACTTATATCCAGGATACAGAACTTTCAAGGGCTGTTGGGGTAGATGGTTAGTATGTGAGAATAACGCCTCCAGATGTCGCATCTGCAAATTCTCCCGCAAAAGGTTTTGTACCCATAAAGAACCGGCCTCCGGGAACTATCCTAGCTCCTGCTACAAGAACTATAAGCGTGGATGCATTAGCTCTTGTTCGTTTCGGATTACGTTCTCCCCATGACCCACGAATAATTAACACGCTGAAGGTAATTGACGCCGTTCTTAAAACAGAGACTTCAACTGGATCTGTATGGCACCGCTATAATCATGACAGCTATGGTGAACATGCTGATGGTAGTCCGTATGATGGTAAAGGCATTGGCAGAGGATGGCCTCTTTTGGTAGGTGAAAGAGCCCATTATGAGCTTGCTGCAGGAAATTATTCGGAGGCAAGAAGATTATTAAAGGTGATTGAAGCACAAATGAGCCCCGGTGGATTTATTCCTGAACAGATATGGGATGCAGAGGACAAGCCTCGAAAAGAGCTAATAAATGGAAAACCATCGGGTTCGGCTATGCCGCTAGTATGGGCTCATGCGGAATACATCAAGCTGCTGCGTTCTCTTCAAGACGGAAAGTCTTTGATATGCCCATTAAATCTGCGCAGCGTTACAGGAAAAAAAATCTCCAATCACCGTTCTCAAGCTGGCGGTTTAACAATAAGTCTCGCTTCATCCTGGAAGGGAAAATTCTGCGAATTGAGGTTTTAACCAAGGCACTTGTTCATTGGAGTGATGATGACTGGCAGAACATCCATGATCAAGAGACCTTAGATTCAGGATTGGGAGTATATTATGCAGACCTACCGACCAACAAATTGCATGCGGGGTCCAAGGTCGTCTTTACATTTTTCTGGTTTGAGGTCAGCAGGTGGGAAGGCACCAATTTTGAAATTGAAATTGCTCGAAAATAAAAATAATGAGACTGTTTAACATTTAGCCCCAGTCCTTCTAATGGAATGGGTATTCTCTTTAGAAAGGATGGAGACAAATGAAGAATAATAATAAGGCCAAGGTGGAAGTGAAGCGTTTTGTCTACGTTGCAGTAGGGGTCGCGGCTCTCGGTGGCCTGCTCTTCGGCTATGATACAGGCGTAATCTCCGGAGCTATACTGGTTATTACAGATCAGTTTTCTCTAGCGACCACCATGGAGGAGATTGTCGTCAGTGCCGTTTTAATTGGTGCAGTTATTGGTGCTGTTATTGGAGGTGCTCTGGCTGATCGCTTCGGGCGCCGTAGATTGATAATACTGGCTGGCATTATCTTTACTGGCAGCGCCATCGGTACGGCTCTGGCACCTACGGTTACATGGTTGATTACCGGTAGGATAGTTACAGGAATCGCTATCGTTATTGCTTCATTCATCTCTCCGATGTACATTGCCGAACTGGTACCGGCAAATGTCCGCGGTGCACTGGTGGCAGTTAACATGCTTGCGATTACTACAGGCATCGTTTTGCTTACCTGGTGGACTATGCACTATCTGGCATGCAGGGATGGCGATATATGTTTGGCCTGGCGACAAATACCATCTATCATCCTGGCCATTGCAATGTGGCGGTTACCTGATAGTCCACGCTGGTTGATCAGCAAGTTCAAGGTGGAACAGGCGAAGCGGGTTTTACAATGTGTTCGGACTGAATCAGATGTCAGTCCGGAAATAAGGGACATACAGCAAAGCATGGCAAAGCAGAGTAGTGGCTGGAAGACTGAACTATTCCGGCCTTCACTCCGTATGCCTTTGATTGTCGGCGTAGGGCTATCTGTATTTCAGCAGATAACCGGCATTAACACTGTTATCTACTACGCTCCCACAATCTTCGAGTTCGCCGGTTTTAAGACTGCGGGGTCCGCTATATTAGCAGGGGCAGTGTTAGGAATCGTAATGTGGTTCGTTCACGTGCTGGCCATCTTCCTGATGGACCGCATCGGAAGGAGACCTTTGTTATTAATTGGAGTTGCTGGTCAGATTATTGGTCTAGCGACCTTAGTGCTGCTTTCCAGTTTCATCAATTATCGAGTTTCATTGGCTATATAGCCATTGGCAGCCTGACGATATATGCCGCTTCTTTTGCTATTGGACTTGGGCCGGTCTTCTGGCTGATGATTTCTGAGATCTATCCCTTAAAGGTTCGCGGTGTTGGCATGAGCGTGGCAACAGTTGCCAATTGGGGAATGAATCTGGTGGTAGCCGTGACATTTCTAACCTTGGTCAAGGTTCTGGGTCGTCCGGAGACTTTCTGGTTATACGGCGTAATAGCTATCGTAGCCTGGGTCTTTTTTTACCGGCTGGTGCCGGAAACCAAAGGTAAAACTCTAAAACAGATCGAAGACAGTTGGTGATAAATTTATACGCGTGACCTATTGAACAGAAATAATAAAATTCATGCTTTTTGGGTTAAGCGAGGATAATTATAAATTGCTTCATTTTCGGCTTTGTAGAAATTCTATGTTTTCGGAATTCTCAAAATTTGTGACTGAAGATATTGATAGGGCTCAAAGAGTTTGCTGAGAAATCAATGGCATTAAAACTTCAAACTATTTTTCGGGACAAATGAGAAAACGATTCCATTAGTACTACTTTAGAAGTTCGTAAATTCTAAAGCCGGTAGATTATCACCAATTCTGTCAGTGTCGATAAGCTGGAAATAAAGGTCACTTTTGTAAGACACAGCGCCAAAATTAAGTTATTGGTGTGAGATCTACTTTCCAGAGATACACACACAAATGCTATCTCTTGTCTCGATATAGAAGTAGTTTAAAAACCAATTTTTCCTTTAATGAATGATAGTGGGCAAATCGGAAATAAATTTTACATGTATGTACATCTGCGGAATGTTGGAGATAATATCAACTGAATGAAATTAGACCACCTTACTTTGAAGTGTTGCTTTAATTCGGAAGGTTTCTACACAGTCGAATTAGGAGCCTGTCTTAAAATTCAATCAATTTCTACAA
>PLUB01000036.1 GCA_003164755.1 Methanosarcina sp.
AAAAGGACAGATTGATACTCTAAATCAATGTGTTCTTGATGAAGTCAATTTTATAAACAAGTTATTCGGAATAGCTATCTAAATCTGAATGCTATCTAAGAAATATTCTACTTTTTATGTTCTTTGCTGTGAAACTAAATTATTACTTCTTAATATGATTTTTTGCAACAGAACCGGAAAAAGAGATGAAAAAAGAACTTAATCCCCTAATTTGTGAAGAAAGTATTATAGATGATTTCAATAAACCTCTGATTTCCACGAGTCGTATACCATTTATAAGCATAGGAAGAAATAGAGGGGTTTATCGAAATCATCTTCAGTACCCTGTTGCTTCTGCCAGCTGCCTGACTATAGAACAGTCGACAGTACTTCCGGAAACCACTAATACATAGTTTTCGTTGTTCCAGATATAGGAGTACCTAGGTACAGATTTTCCTGCATCTATGACATAATCTGTGATTCTCACAGCAGAATGCCTATTAAAAGAATCTTCCACAAAACGGGAACCTTCCCTTAATGGGATGAAGGAAGACTTATACATGAGGATGAAATCTTTTGCAGCCTCAGTATTTTCAAATTGGATTACATCTAAATAAAAATCAGATTTATTAGAGCCTTGGTAGAGTCCTTCCGATCCTCGAAGGATTCCTGAAACATTTTCTGCTTTGTAATTACTTTTGATATCACCTATAGAAAGCGAAAGATTGCCAACGTATTCAAAGCCTATAGGCAGATTTTTAATTTTATTCATTCCAACTGTATCTTCATCAGAAATCACGTTTGCTTTCGGATTATCCGAATTTGTCCCATTAGCTATTGGAGTATTGCTACCAATACAACCTGATAATGCAATCATCAAAATCGCAAATACAGATATTAAAGCTATACTTTTCTTCATAAAATACCACCTGATCTTGAAATCCTAAAGCAACCAGACCGCTTAATGGATCAGGATTTTAAAATTAAAAGAATCTACAGATCTTAAGAAATCGTAAATAAAAAGTTATATGCAATAATAAATAAAAAAAGATTAAAAAAAGAAGGATTAAGAAAATCCTTCACTCAAAAAACTTATCTGTTCCTCCTGACGAAGTAGACTACTGCAAGAAGTCCAGTAATCCCTAAGACAACTCCGAAACCAGGAGTCTTTTTCTCCTCCTTTGTAGCGTTTGCAGCTGTGGTTTCATTTGCAACAGGGACGTTCTCTGCTGATACTGTTGTCACGTTGGTTTGGTTAACTGAAGCATTGACGCCAGGAACTGTGGCGTTAGTGGTAGTAGTAACAGTAGTTTTGTTACCTATGATACCTAGGGTCTGCTCAACAAATGGGTAATATACGAGCCTATCGGAATCGAAGACCTTGAAGGACATTCCCTGGCCGATTTCCTTCGTGGAGCCTTTCGCCAGAGTGAAGATATCCTTGTTTTGAATATTAAGGGTAGGACCATTGATGGAAACTGCATTGAGGTTGCCGAATTCATCGTTATTCGAGATCTTCATGGCGTTTGCATAGTCAACGAACCATAAACCATCCATCTGGACAATAGTGTCAGATGTCCCCTGGAATACCTGGTTGATATGGATTTTCAGGACAGGAACGTCAACTAGTCCTAAGACGGAAGCTTTGTAAGTCCACGAGCCATCACCTGCTAGTTGTACTATCTGATCCGCTACATGTTGCCCATCTTTATCTAATTCGAGCCAGACTTTGGTACCCTCAATATTTACTTGCTTTGCTTGGAGACTGTAATTCTGCCCGAGATCTTTATTTTCGCCGAGTTTAACAGTGAACTTATCTTTGCTGTCCACAACGAGCTTAGTAAGCTTACTAGCGTCTGTAGGACTCAGTGCAACATATTTTTCTCCAAATAAGCCGACAACAGGATATGCCCCCCAGTTAGTGTACTTATAGGGAACATTCTTGATGGTAGTGCTGTATTTGAGACCGTTTACAGGAATCACTCTCCCGCTAATGCCAGAAACTCTAAGTGATTCTGTTGTGATATCCTCATTTAGGTCGTAATAGAAGAAGCCTGCAAAGTTTGATGCACTCCATAAAAAGTCCTGAGGGTTGGAAACGACCTGTCCTCTGATCTGATAGGTTCCAGGATCTGTAACCTGCTTAAAAGCATAGAATCTGATCATATTGGATGGTGTGTCAGCAATCCTGAAATACAATCCATGACCAATTGCCTGCTTGGAGTCCCTGGGCATAACAAAAGAATCCTTGTTGGAGATGAGAAGGCTTGCACCGTTAATGGAAAGAGAATTTAGTTTGCCAAATTCATCGATATTGATCGTCATGGCATTTGCATAGTCAATGAGCCATAAACCATCAATCTGGACAATAGTGTCAGATGTCCCCTGGAAAACCTGATTGATATGGACTTTCAGGACAGGAACATCATCTAGTCCTAAGACGGAAGCTTTGTAAGTCCACGTCTGATCGACACCATCGAGTGTTATTATCTGATCCGCTACATGTTGCCCATCTTTATCTAATTCGAGCCAGACTTTCTTACCGTCAATATTTACCTGCTTTGCTAGGAGACTGTAATTCTGCCCGAGATCTTTACTTTCGCCGATCTTAATAGGGAACTTGTCTTTGCTATCCACAACGAGCTTGGTAAGTTTGCTAGCATCTGAAGATTTAAGCGGGACGAACTTATCTTCGAATAACCTAAGGACATTGTAATTGCCCCAGGCAGCATACTTAAATGCAATCGGCTGGATAGTTGTCTGATAAACTAAACCATGCTCTCCGATGACGTTGCCAGAATTGCCTGCAACATTTTTAATGGAAAGAGATTCAGTTGTCATGTTGTCAGTAGGATCATAGTAAAATGCTGCAAAATTACTAGCATCCATTGTAATGGCACCGGCATCACCTTGTGTGGAGATAATGTCGTTGATACTAGAACTGTTATACACTGGACCGCGAATCTCAATGCTATCTTTTGCTGCTGGAACTGCACTCGCGGCGGATGCAAATACAGTCAAGAGCATGAGAACAGCCAGTGTTAATGCTGCAAATCTCTTCATTTTATTGTTTCCTCCATGTTTGCTAAGATATTTTGTATACAAGAAAAAGTGTCGGGATCAACACTTCAGGGGTTTCACCATTCTTCATCAAATAAGACTTATAAATTTCGTCTATTGTCGAAAAGAATTTCATTCCCTCTTTTTATCCTTCTGAATTGGATTACAAGTGTAATAAAATAATTGCCTTATTAAATCTTTTGTGGTCAATTTCAGGGAATTTGAAGAGGAAAAGCGCAAAACAACGATACAAATAACGGTAAATGTCGAAAGAGCTCAAGCAGAATATTATTCAGAAGTTAAGATAGAGATAAAAGTCTAAACACCTATCGAATACTATGGGAAAAAGAAGCTATATTTAAAAGATTTCGAACTAAATAATTTTAGACATTACTAGTTTAAAAAATATATTATGTAAGAATACTAATTACTGCATTTCAAAAATTTATTAAGCACAAAACAACCACATTCTGCACAAAATTCCAGTTGATTTCTATAGATGATTTCAATAAACTTCTAAATTTCGTCATGTGCTTATAAATTGTGTACAAATTACTCTTGAAAATTAGATGTTTATCGAAATCATCTATAGATTTATTCTGCTAACTTTCATTCGAATCATACCTGCTGGTAACACTGAAAAGTATGTGTTTTGGGTGTTAACGAGAGAAACTATTATTCTTGGGATACTTGGGCAGCGTCGCAAATTTTATGTAAATATAAGTCAAATTTTTTTTATATGTGTGTAATTTTGTTCTCCATATTTGAATTTTTCACATAATAACTTCTTGAGAGTTGTGATTTTACAGAAAAATAGGCTCCACAACTGCCTTAAATCGATTGTTTTTCATTAGAACATTTACTCTGATCATTAACAATTAAGTGGTTAATATTTTTCACAATTAAGTCTCCATTATAATGATTGTTTACGTTTTAATGCATTTAAGCATGTCTGCTCTAGCTAAACTTGCTTGAGTACGAAACAAAAAGATCGAAAAATGTCATTAAGTACATTTTGAAAAATAACATCAAGAGATTACTACATGAAGCTTAAGGAGCGAAAAATGATCTTGTCTTGAGTTGTTAAAAATAATAATCATAAAACTCTTTATACATTTTTCCAAAATTGGAGTATACTCGTTTTTTAGATTTAATCACTGATGAGTCCTAATTTTTAAAAAAAACCGGAAAAAATTGCGTTGTATTCGCTAAACAGTTTCGAAATTTATCGTGAATACTCATCATTTTTATAATTCATAAGTTCAAAATAAAGTGTGTCTCTTTTAGATCTATTCGATATTAGAAATTGACGATATTCACATTAAGGTCAGATATACTGATTTCAGGACCAAAACGTTATTTAAATTAGAATGCTTTCAAATTGCTGAAAGTATATATAATGGGGACTGTCAAGTAAACAAAGATAATTGAGATGCATCACTTTTATTACAATAAAATGAGTTAACTTGTGCTGCCCAAGTTTGGATAGCACTTCATCAATCACTTTTTCAATTTCAGGTTTCAATAAATGCCAGAAACGATTCCGTGATCATCACGGAACGTGTTGTAACATGCATAAGAAAATCTGAATCAAGGCTCTATATTTTAGATATTTACATATTCATAAAAAATGAACAAATTTATTAGGTATCTGTGGAAGATCAGATACCATAACATGTGAGAATTAAACGGATATAATAAAAGTTCACAGTTAGAGAATTTCGATAAACATCGAATTTTCAAGAATAATTTGTACACAATTTATAAGCACATGACAAAATTTAGGGGTTTATCTAAATGCTCCTTATTTTTATAGACGCACTTGTTTTGTATGAAATAGTTCCATTTTGATAGTATGAGGTAGATTTAAATATAAACTAGTTAGTTAACAATTATTTTAAGGGAGTTTACATCCTAAAGAAGCTGAAGAGTATTCGAATGGATAAATCAGCCAATCAAAATATACTCATTAAATTTTATTAGATATAGTTATTGAGATTGATATTTGTATTATTTTGTCCAGGCTGAATGATTTCATATTTTTCAGTTTTTTTCACCTTTTTCTTTCAGGTAATACACCCAGTCACCATGCTCTATTATTTCTGTTTCAGGTTCTTCATCACAAACGTATATGACGCCTCTTATCCCTTTCTCCCCTATTTCAAGATCTACGTATTCCCTGTGGTACCCTCCAAAAAGTTCCATATAATCAACTGATTTTGCTACTTCAAGCTGCTTTTTTCCAGAAAACCTGCGCACCTCAGCAACCACAGACGATCCTTCTGAAGGGTATATTCCTGGGTATGGACCCAGAGAGTAAAGGGCATACCCTCTTACTGTTGTCGCCCCCATAAATTTAGACATGTTTTGCAAGTAGAAACGCCGGTTATTGTAGAGACCGTCTCTGAGGCTACCATAGAATACCATGATTATATCCTCACCTTCCAGTCTATGGGTAAGATTGCTTCCAGCAGATATTCCTGTGAAAAACACTCCCATAAAGAGTTCGGTCCTTTATTTCGCTATTTCGTGCTTCATACGCACTTCGGATATTCTCAAAATTTTTTTTCATGGATATTCTCTTGAAATAATTTATCTCTTGAAAGCCATTCTTCTTAAAAATAATCTCGTTTCTGATGTTTCTTCAAAATTGTAATCCTTCCAGCTAAATGCAACTTGAACGATATATAAAAAATGTATAGTACCCACAGTAAAAATTAGCACTTTGAAAAACCATGAGCTGCGAAGCGCTGGATGAGATCAAGGTTTGCTAGCAGGAAGAGATCCTCTTTGCTATACGCGACTTTTGTATTGCCTGAGAGCTCAAGTACACTTGTAATGCCTGGTTTTACTTCTCGTACCTCTTGTCCGTCAACCAATATTTTTTTTACGCGTACAGGTTCGGATTGAAGGCCAACAAAGAGATGAAGAACACTTGAAACTTCAATTTTTCGGGTAAATTTTGAGAGGGTGCATTCAAGGATGTAATCAGTACTTACAATTTCTTTGTCTGAAATAATAAATCCTCTTTCGATGTCCTTGGCTTGCACGTTCTTAAGGCGCATCCCAACCCTGGTACCTGCCGGAGCACTCTCAATATCCACATCGTGACTCTGAATGGAACGGATTTCAATGTCTCTGTTCAGAGGGAAAATCTTAGTTTTGTCTTTATCTCTTGAAATTCCCTGTTTGACAATCCCGAGAACAACACAGCCTTTTCCTGTGACATTGAAGGCATGATCTATAAATATCCTTGCGGGTAGTTTGTTCAACTTAGCCTGTTCAGCTTCTATTTTTTCTGCCATCAAGTTGATTCTGGATCTGAGATCTTCCACACCTTCAAAAGGTTTTTTTGCGCTTTTGTTAGTATTTATGGAAATGCATTTCCAATCCTGGAGAATAGTTCCTGCAGTCATTACTTTTATTTTTATATTCAGCTCATCGATTGCATGTATATGTGTGCTGTCAGACTTTGTTAGGGCAATTATCCCATGCTTAAAGCCGAGCAGATCCAAAGCAACAATACATTCTCCAGTGTGAACACTTGCAGGATTATCTCTTTCCAGGCCATTAGGGGGGATGCAGAGAATCGGTATTTCGGAAATATTCAGTGCAGCAACAAGTGATTTCAAGGATTTAGGATAGCCTTGAGGTTCCACAAAAACCATTTTCCGGCTCTCTTCATCATTATTGTACATCGTTATATCTGAAGATGTTCCTTTTTTCCCGAGGTTTGCAGCAAGGGATGTTCTTCCGCTTTTTTCTGCCCCGATGATTGCAAGGTTTGTCATGGTGAGTCCCTTTTTATAGATAGCATTTATCTTGATATTGTCGAATTAACTCATTTTTGCACGTGTCAAAACCCATTTTTACTCAGAATGAAGACCATTTTGAGAATTTTTACCTTTCCATTTTTAGTTCTTCTATTTTCGTCTTATTTTCATTATCCAAATGTAGTAGTTTTTTGCTAGCAAAATAGAATGCATACCAGTAACCATAGCACAAATTTAGGTTTTTAATCAGAAAATAATGATGAACATCTCAATCTGCTTATTCTTGTTCCCATTCTTAACTCATCATCTTGATTTAAAATTTTTGCAATTTCACAAGAATCGACATTCTTCAATGGATCATTGATACTTCAGTATCCATATGACGACGAGAAGTGAAATCTTATAAATCTTGTCGAATTTTAGATTGTACTACAGTAAAATAAGAACCTAAAGCATTACAAATACCACATGATAATGCCATTAAATTTAATTTGTTGCCTTTTAGTATGCCATTCTCCAATTTCCTCTTACAATATGGAATGCTCTCTTAATCCAATACCTTGAACTCTGCATTTTTGCAAGTTTATCGATGAAGTCTCCTAAGAAGCATTGCATGCTGATTATTATTATTTCATTTGATTCTTAGTCTTTGCTGATGAGAAGCCAGGGTGGCTTCTCAAAAAGCAAGTCATTCTGAAATCTTCAAACTTTTATAGCTTTAAAATTGATTTTTTATCCTCTACAAATTTTGCGAATTTTGATAATCTTTTGATACTCTAACAGAACTGGAAAGAGAATCCACAATGAAATATATTCAAAACTTTGGGAATAATATTTTGTCTTTCTTGTTCACTTTTTTTCATGCATTCTAACCACAGGTTTGTCGACAAAAACAAGCATATTAATAGCTAAATCCGTAACAAAAATTAACCCTTTACTTTCAAGTTCGGTTAATAATTCTAGATTTCCTTCATAGAATTCATCCAATGTGACATAAGAGAAAGAAATACCCTCTTAAATTACATTTTCAATCGTTTCAAGACCAAATTCATACTTGGGTAGAAATCGTGATCTTTAAACAGCGTACTTTGTCATCGATTCATTTTTGAAGAAGATATAAGCGCTCATCAAACAACATTTCTTCTCTTTTTATAACAATTATATCTGAGCAAAAAAATATCAATAGACATCTTTACTGAGATCCGATGAGCAAAGTTTGGCAAGCTGATTTTATATAGCTGTTAGCTATTGATCATATATTATATTCCATCATCTGGTATTATTATTCAATTATAAACCTTCTTCTTTAGACGGATTGACATTTCGTGGAGGCAATTTTAACCCCAAAGACCACAAAAAGGGGTTATCAAATAGCTTTTTCCCTCTTTTTTGAGATACTCGACACCATTAGAAATATTTGAAATAATCTTTTTTATGTAGTTCTTCATGAAATATCGTTCACCCAGTTTCTTACCTCCTTGAGGATCTGCTTCATCTGTTTTCCTTTCTCAACAACTGGAACTATATGTGGAATCTTATTATTTTACAAAAATTCAAACACATCTATAGAATAAAACCCTCTATCCAGGCAAGTACTTTAATTTTAAAATTCAAGCATTTTATAAAGTCTATAAAATATAAGAGGTATTTAACTTTCATTTTGTTCTTTCTACAAGATAACAGATAAAGTAAATCTTTCGTTTTTGGTAGTTGATGTAAAGGAAATGTATGAGTAAAAAAAGTTTGGCGACTTAGAGCTTGGCCACATATTAATTATTTTTCAGGATTATTTATCTGTTAGTCCATAATGAGGACCATTCATGAGATCAGCGGCTAATTCAGACCTCTTACATGTTTTCAAAGATTTTATTGAACTTTGAAGAAGAACATTTTAATTTCTTGGATAAGCTCTTAGATGTCTATTTTTTTAAATGGTGACGTATAGATGTTTTTACACTAACGATTCTCGAAGAAATTACCATCCCTGCAACAAGCTGCGTGGTATTCAACTGGAATGAACATGTAAAAGGATTCAGAGTTTATTAAGATAAATAACAAACTAATCCCACTTCCCATAAATTTACACAAGAATTACATCTATTTTTTAATATGAAAGTAGCGTAAAAAGGAATTCTAACTCTCAATGAAAAATGGTGGACAAATGGACAAACAAATTTTACTTTGTGTACATATACAGAATATCTGATTCAAAGTGAGATTAATTTTTACGCTACTTTCATATTAAAAAATGTATGCAATTCTTGTGTACATTGTGGAAAATAGGGTTTATAATTCTGATTTCCCCTTTTATTAGGATTTGATCTTCTCCTCCTGAAGAAGAGCAAGATCTATAATTTTTTCAAACACTTTTTCATCGTCTTTACCATTTAATCCAATAATTCTTGCCTGGGATCTGTCCGTGCTAACTTTCCCGTTCTCCTGCATGTAAACATATTTTCCATTTTCAACGCCCACTATCACAAATGAATCAGGAATAGATTCCACTTCGAAATATTCTCTAACTTCCGGGTTCTGATCCACATCTACAGACGCGATAGTAGCTTTTCCTCGGTATTCTACTGCCAATTTTTCAAGGATTGGCGTCATAGACCTGCATGCAGGACACCATCTTGATCCCATTTTCACAAAGATCGGGCCTTTCTGTAGGGATGTGTTTATATGATCCAGCTGAGTTATTATTAAAACATCATTTTTCTCTAGGCTTACCTTAGAATTCGTGGAATTTCCCAGAATTTTTTCAGAGCAGCCAGCCGTAGAGAGCGAAGCTACAAGTAGAATCAATAATACAACTAATTTTGTCATGTTGATCTTCCACAACTAATTATGCGATTGAGATTTTAAAATTCGTAAGTGTAAATATATCAGCAACTATATCTATGACAGTAACATGGATTAATTTTCCTAACTGTCTAGATTGGAACTATTTATTCTTAGTGATCATACTCCAAATTTTTATTATACTAGAGTATCTATAGTAGATCACCTAAGAATATATCAAAATGCTCGAACTAATTCTCCTTATTATTAATCTTTTTAGATGCTAGGTAAAAAATTATTATCCTCTAAGCTTGCTAGTCCTCTTATATACCTCTTATTTTATCCGGAATTTTCACCAATGAAAGTGACCTCTACATACTGACCACTCTAATAAAGGTGAGTTCCGTTGCAAAAAATCTTTTTTA
>PLUB01000082.1 GCA_003164755.1 Methanosarcina sp.
ATGTACCAAGGATGAGATTAGACATAGAAAAAATCAAGGCAATAGGATGGAAGCCTGCCTATACATCGGATAAGAGCGTTAGGGAAACTGCGAGGGCATTACTTTCCTAATAAAGGTTCATATGACCCATCAATCCATCCCATCATTGATTTCCAATATTTGCCTTATTATTTATTTCGTTTTCGTATGACTTTATTATCTCTAGAGGGCTTCGATAAACCCTAAAAATTCCCATCTATTTATAAATAACGCTTTAAGCTTAGAAAAATTTATAAAATAATCGTGAGAATCAGAGGTTTATAGAAATCCTCTGTAATTAATCAGAAAGGAATAAAATTTCTAAATGAATATTTTTCATTATATATTAAAAATTATCACACCTAAACAAATCAAGCCAACAGCAATTATTTTTCTAGAATCAATCTTTTCTCGAAGTACAATTTTGGATAGAAGGAGTACAAGCACAAATTTTAAAGAAGTAGTCGAATAAAATAGTTTTAATGGAATGTCTTTAAGGGCATATACTGTAAAAACAGTTACTAATAAGTACAAAATATATGCAATTAATGTATAGGGATTGAGGTAAGCTAAAACGAACTTATTTTTATAAGCTTGATTTGCTCCAATTTTTAGAAATGTCTGACTGAATCCTGTAGAAGCAATCACTAACACTAAATAAAATATGGAAGAAGGACTCATGTATCTTCTCCTAAATTGCGAGATAATATCAAAATCCCAAAAGATATCAAAATTAGTCCCAAAACATTATACAGAGTAATTTGTTCTTGAAATAAAATTGCAGAAAAAATAAGTATTACAAAGTTAACTAAGCTTGTAAAGGGGTATGCGTAAGAGAGTGGATAAATTATCAGTGTCAGTTGCCAGGCAATAGCTTGCAAAATAAGAAATATCAAAGAAAGAAAATAAAAACCGTTAGTAACTGCAACAAATAGAGAAGCATCCTTTACTTCTATCGCAGCATATTTCCCGCAAATTCCACTAGCTGCCTGAAGAAAAACAGGAAAAATTATTAAACCGAATAAAAGGATTAGCTTCGTTTCAAATCTCTCTTGATTCAGCAACCACTTCACGAGGTTTGCCTCCATTCATTTTTAATTGCTTGTTCAAAGTCCATTGTAGACGAAAAATTTGAAACCCCATATCAAAAATATCCTTTTTGAGATCTACTTTAGTAGTATTTCCTTCTCGCCATGTGACAGGAAATTCTTTCACTTTATATCCATGATGCTGCGCAAGAACAAGAAGTTCAGTATCCCAAAACCAGCCTTTATCTTGGATTTCGCTCAGTAAATTGAACAGTGGTTCTCTTTTAAACGCTTTAAACCCGCATTGATGATCATATATCTTTGAGCTTAAAATAGTTCGAACCAAGAAATTAAATCCGTTGCTTGCAACACCTCTTTTCAAAGATCTCTTAGCATCATTTCCAGGTATCATTCTGGAGCCTGTTGAAATATCGTATCCTTCGACTGAAATTGAGTGAAGAAGTTCCTTCAGATGAATCATATCAGTTGCAAGATCGACGTCAATATAACAGAGAATTTCACCTGAAGCTGCCTTGAAAGCTCTGTTGAGAGCTCTACCCCGACCCTGGCGTTCATCAGAATGTAAATGAAAAACATAATGGTATTTTTTTGAGAGATCCAAAACTATTTGGTCCGTACCGTCTTTACTTCCATCTTCTGCTATAATAATCTCAAAGTGGTCAGTTATTTTTGAAAGTATCTCCGCTGTAACAAAAACTGCTTTTTCTATACTAGATGCTTCGTTATAAGCCGGTAATATCAATGAGACGGTTTCCCTTTTGAACATTGTATACCCTCAAACTAACACTAAAACGTGCATTTTTAGATAAGTATAGTAATTGAAAACTAGAACTAATGTTTTTAGTTACAAGTTATAGAATCTAGGACGAACGCTGCATAGAAGTATCCAGTTAATTTTTTATTTGTGTAGATTAAGTGACATCAGAGCAAGTTTCATTTTATTTATAAATATTCCTTTTATTTTTTTAGTTATTCAATTATGGTATGCTTAAGTATAACAAATAAATTATACCAATATGAAGAATGTTTCCTTGGAGAAGAGATTATTCGGGAAAATTTCTTCATTCTTTGGCAGATAATTATTTTTTTATTTATTTATACGAAGATCACATATTTAGATATTTTCGTGCGCAAGAATTGTAATAAAGAGTTATCTTCCCAATTAGATTATCTTTATGTTATATTTCCAGAATGCTACCTATTCATAGAGAAAACTGACAAATTAAGCTCGAGCAACTTTCCCAATGATTTATGGATAGCTTTGAGTAGATTTCGAGACCAATAATTTTGATTATATTTCATATTATCTCGCGCACGCACAGTTTTTATAGGGAAATCTATGTATTTTCTAGTTTCAGCTGAAATCAATAATATTTTTATTTTAATTTAAAATAGTTCTATTACAATTTTTATAAGAAGCTTGCTTTGATTTTTTTATTTAAAAATTGGCATCATTAAACCGGATTGTAGATACTATGTGTATTTCTTGCTTTTTTGCTTTTGTGGAGGGATTATCGAAGGTGTATTCAATGTTCCTGTATTTATTGGAATATTTGGGATTTATGAAACTTAGGGACTGCTAGTTTAGAGTATTTTTTTGGAATCGTCTTCTAATAACTTTTTGACCCTAAGAGCCTATCCGAAAAGTTGAATAATTGTTATATAGAGTACCATAGGCTAATGACAATACGTAAAACTGTACACGACTAAGAGATCTCTGATAAATTTTGGATGAAAATCGAACCATTGATACCACCACATGAAAAAAAAGAAGTCTAGAGGACTTAGGATCGATTTCAAGAATGGTAAAGATAAGGATTATTTAAGAACATTTGGATAGCTTTTTTCTGGAGTAAGATATAGAAAAAGGATTAAAAGTGTGAATGACAAAAAATTGACGGCGCTATGACAAAAACACCATTGTGGAACTTGAATAGGATCAATCCTACTGACCATGGCAAAAAATACAAAACGGGGAATTTTAACTGGCCATAAAGGCATACCGCTTTCTGTAGCTGTAGATGGAGCAAATCATCACGATAAAAAGCTTGTAAAAAGGACTTTAGATATCATAATTTTTGGAAATCTCCTAAAGAGAATATAATTTTGAATATATGCATGAAAAAGGATATGATTTTTCTGATATCGGAAAATTGATTGAAAAATATGGTTATATTGCACATATCAAAAGTTGTAGAGATGAAAACACGAGAAAAGAGATATCAGGTTTTAGGGCAAGAAGGTAGGTTGTGGAAGACCACATTCTTGGCTCAATAATTTGGAAAACTGCTTATTAGATCGGAAAGAAAATTGAGAATTACTTTATTATGATTCATTCGCATGCTAATGGATAAAGTTTAGAGCAAAGGGATTTTTCGGATAGACTCTTATTGATCTGATGTTTTTTATTCATTAATTATCACTTCCTGAGGCTGATTTATAGGGGATTTTTACCAAGCTCAAAAATGATCCCTTCTTTTTTACTCCCAAAAATTTGACGGGTCCTATACAGAACCCTTTCATTAGATTTCTCAAAATCGGAAAACTCTATGACTTTATTCTGGTTGATCCATTGATGGTGTGATCTACACTGAAATGATCTTTAAGCCTATAGTTTAAATTTTATCTGACTTGACAACATTTTTCACGGTGCATGCTTTGTAGGGTATATTATTATATCTACTTTGTCACATCATCATTTAAATTTATACTTGCAATCATTTTGTTAAATTAATGCTTATAGAAAAATGGATAACAAAAAATTAGAAGCAGTGATATGAATATTAGGTATATTTTAATATACTATATTTAATATAAATTAATGGTATAATTAAGTGGCGAGGAAAACAAATAGACTCTAATTACTAAAAAAATTATAAACCAGAAGATTGATAGGTACATAAACCTAATTTTCCAAATTTCATAGTTTTCTAAGTTTTTTTTCCTAATTTTAGCAAATCCTACAATTGTAGATAAAAACAAAACTGTAGTCAACCCAAATTGATAGTGCTCAGTAAATACAGTTTGAGTAATCGTATTTGCGAGCACATTTTCTAGGATTGTAGGCATGCCCACTGCAAATGTGGTAATAGACAACAATGGTACAAATGAAATCGGTAACAACATTTGTATTAAATAAAATAAAGTTCTTTCAGAAGCAATATATTTCGTAAATAAACCTGGTTTTACAATCGCATTTCTAACTATTTCCGATACGGAATTCCCAAATTGACCATATCGCAAACTCGTAAATGAATATGCTCCTCCAGTAAAATGAGCTATTATAATCTTAAAAGAAAAAATAAAATAAAGTGGACTTATAATGATAATTAGCAATAGATATTTCAATCTACCAGTTATGTTTTGTGAAAAATATTTTTCTTTGTATGCATCGTATAACAAATATAAGCCCAAAGGAAATAATACTACTGGGAGATCTTCTTTCAAGATTAAAACAAAGAAGAAAGACAGGCAAAATAACCAAAACTTTTCTTTTATATAAAAATATATCATCAGAAAGATAAAAAACGGCGTGATACTTTCTGGATAAAACAAAAGAGAATTCCAAAATACAAAAGGATAGATAAGATATGAAATAGCGATGATTTTACCACTGATTTCATCTAACACTTCTTTTCCAACTAGATATAAAGGAATTGCAGCTAACCCAATGAATATCGATTGAACTATAAATAATGTATAAACTGATTGAAAAATATCATAAATTGGAAGAAGGAAAAATAGTATAGGTTGATTATGTTGGTGGAAATGACTGATTAAAGGATATAAATTTTTGACGGAGATACTATAGTGATCTGGTAAAATCGTGAAAAAGCCGTTTCCATGAAGTGTATTATAAATTGCATTATCAAACCAAAAAATATCGTATCGTGGAGGGAATTTTCCTATCAACTGAAGCCATGTACTTATTAATGATAAAACAATATAAATAATAATAAATATGGTTACATGAATATATATCGGTTTTCGAACTATATTCATTAATTTGTTTTCGAGCGATTCGAATTGTGGCATTTTTACAATGTAGTTTTTTTGAACATATAAGATTACCGGTCATAAATTTTTATCCGGTTGATGTTTCAAAAAGCCTAAATATCAGTAGATCCACCAATGTCCACTTTGACTTAGTAATTTCTGCATCTCTTATGATGTGTTTTTTCATTTAACGCCCTTATCCTCATAAACTAATAAATCATGCTCTCTACAGAAGTTAAAATGAATTCAGTAAGCTTCAGATGAATATTAACTACTCTATTTTTTTGGTAGTCCACAATTAATTGATTGATATATTTCGATATAATCGAAAAACTATTTCCATTTCTTTCTTTTCCCTTAATTTTGGTGCTATGGAACCAACCTGCTCTGTTAACATATAGCTTGCTTTTGACAGGTAACTTTTTTTTTATTAATATACTTACAGACGACTTTTTAGCTGGGAAATGCACTCGACCTGATACTAAATGTTATTGAAAAAATAGTCCAGTATTTATATATAGATCAAGAGAACTGGTCATATATTACCCCGTTTCAAACCAAATACGTATTTACATAATGTTTAAAAAACGCTATCTTTAAAAATTCTCAAAGCTTAATATAGATCTACCGACTCTTGAGTGGGATCGACCAAACGTCCATTTTCTGAAGCAGGAATAGTTTTCTTGTAATTATGGAATGCTAATCCCTTATGAGTTAAGGACTTACTCAGTGCATCTCAGTAAAGGCTCTTAAATAACCTTTTTGTCCTTTTTTCATAACTTAAATCACGTGATTTGAAATCATTGAACGTGTTATACTTAACAATCTAGTTATGTCCATTTCTTAAGTATACCTGCTTGCTCCTTTGTTCGATGCATAATTAACTATTAGTTTTCCCACCAATTCGATTTTTTTTACCTTCTTGATTCTGTCTTCAAGATTTCCGGAACTCATCAAGGTCAATTTTCCGTTTACATAATTAACTGGGTTTCAGATATGTAAAAATATTTTGTTAGGAGTAACAGTATGAAAATATTTATTTATTGAAACATTTGATTTGTATAAGACAATCGTCTCAAAACAGAATAATCCTAAACCTAAGCTGAAAAACTATAAACTCCATTTTCGGAAGAAACAAATATCTAAGACGATATTAAATCTTACGTATTCGAGATGAAATAATGAAACACCAAAATAATGGTTGCAACTTACTTAATTATTTTAAGTTGTTAACCGCCATTTTTACAGGGGATCCTGAGCCAAAGGAAAGGAGAACTAGGCAATAATAAAATTTCTCAAGCGAACTATCTGAAAAAGAAGCTATAAACCTTCTAAATTATTGAGCTGGACTCTATTTTTGCAGGGAACCCTAATCTTCCAGGTAATTACAACCCAACAGAAATTATAGTGTTAAGTTGACTATGGAACTCGGTTATGAAAGAAAAGCAAATGAAATATGAATTATTGAAAATTAGAAAGATCCAGAAAAGCAATATCTTTTTGCTTTAAAGCCGACCAGAATGATGTACTCAGGCACTATAATTATGAATTTCTCCTTCATGAATTGACACAAGGGAGAAGCTAAGAAAATACTATCAGCTTTCAATTGGATTAGCTTCTAAAGATCCAAATAGCTATGGGATTACGGTTTACGTCCATTTTGGGAGAAAATAAGATGAACGCACTACGAAAACCATTGTATTTATCACTTATTATATATTTAATTTTGGAAATTGTTATTATGAGAGTAGAATATTTACCATTTATAGTCCATCACAGGCCACTTTATCAATTTGAAGATAAATGCATAGAATTTAGAAAGCTGGTTGCAATTATTTTTTTTTCCGGAGCTATTAGCGATTTGAAATGGTGGCCTCGAATAGGGTGAAAAGGCCTGTATAATAAGCGAGCTAGGATCTTTTTAGGATTGAAATTACAATATTTGCGTTTTTTGTGGCTACCTATCCTGTTTTATCTCATTTAGATATTGTCGGTTCTATTCATAGATCGAAAGCCAACCCAGGTTCTTATGTATGTAGTCATCAATACCTTGATGGTAGGGATCAGCGAGGAATTGATGTTTCGAGGCGTATTGTTCCATGGGGCATCATCATCATTCGGAATCTGACGTACAGCGTGGATCACATAGATTATTTTCGGCGCTAGACATGTATTAAATGGCTTTATCAGTGGTAACTTTAATGCGAGTATACTTCAGGCTTTTTGTGCATTTATGTTTGGTTTCTATATGGTAGCATTACGAGTCCGTCTTGGCACAATTATTCCAGGAATCATTATTCATTGGCTGTGGGATTGCTTGGCATCTCTGACATATTTCCCTGGAGATATGATTGTAGGGGTTCTAATTTCTTGGTGCTTTTCTATTACGGTCTATGGTTACTTCGAAACTACTATAAATACCGATATTGTTAACAGCTATAGTTTGCCATAACTTGAAAATTAATTAATGTTTCTCCCGTAAAATAATAACTATGTAATTCCTTCTGTGACCCTGCAAAACGTAAGGGAAATTGTATGAAAGAACTGTAATTTTCTGGATACTTATATAAATATTGAGTTTTTTGGTTCTGTAATATTTTATGTTCCATTTTTCAAATTGATTTTAATTTCACAAAGCTAATAATATATAATCCAATTGCAAATATTAGAGAGAATTTCGATAAAATCCTATGCATTTGAGCATTAGAGAATTTAAATCTCTTAACAAACAAATTTATGATGGCACAACCCGCTGTTAGCAATGGAGTATACGAATGAAATAAATTTGAAAACATTTTATGCAGGAAAAATTGTACTCAAAATCTATCTCTTATCCATTTCTACAGGTTCTTTTTGTAAAGGGTTCTCAAAGTTTCTTTCTAAATCACCATTCTAGAGTTGAACAACCAGGTCAAAGGTGATAGTTGAGTTTCTAGTTTCGTAGGAGTCGGGCATTCGAATCGTACCTCTCGTACTAAAAGCCTATCCAAAAAGTCATTAGTGGCATGTTGTGAAGTATCCAGACAGGGAGCTGAAAGTACATATAAACTTTGTGAGCTTATTAGAAGACCATGGTAAAGTTTGGATCACTAAGCTAATAGATTATCACTAACTTATTGAAAATTAGGCTTTAAAAGAATTATAAGAATTCGTTTTTATAATTGTTGCACTATAAAATATTTTCAAAAAACTAAAGATGAAATTTTTTGGATGCCAAGAGTAGTATTCTTGAGTCAGAAAAATTATGTTCTCATTTACCAAACTTTTTTAACAGACAAAATTAGATTAAAACTTAAAGTGTTTTTATTATGCGTTAAAAGAGTTTTTGAAATTCTACGGGATTGATCGGTAAAGTGAAATAAAAATTTGAACCTTTGCCCAATTCGGATTAGATCCATATACGTCCACCATGTCTCTCTATTTTTTTTGCAGATTGCAAGCCCTATTCCTGTTCCAGGATATTTTTCCCTGTTGTTTAATCTTTTAAATATTTCAAAGATTCTTTCCGAGTATTGCGGATCAATTCCGATTCCATTATCTTGCACTGAAAATATCCATTCATTTTCCTTTTTCTATGCAGCGATAGGAATTTTTGGTGCTTCTCCATTTTGGGATTTTGTTCCATTAATTATCAGATTTTGAAATACCTGAACCAACTGGGTAGAATCTGCTATTACTTCAGGTAAAGGATCGTGAGATACAGTAGCTTTCTCTTCTTTTATAATCAATTTTAAATTGACAGTACCTGATTCAAAATGGATTCACAATCCGTAGATTCAGGTTCGTTGCTTGTTCTAGTCACTCAGGAGTACTCTAAAAGATCATTTATTAGATTTTGCATACTTGGAGCCCCGTCAACAGCAAAGTGTATATACATGTCAGCTTTATCAACAAGTTTGCCCTGATGTTTCCTTTGCAACAGTTGCGAATAACTTGTTATCATCATCAGCGGTTCCTGTGAATCGTTAGATGAAACGTAAGCAAATTGTTCTAATTCTTCATTTGAACGGGCAAGTTATTCTAATTTTAACTTTAACATTTCTTCTGCTTTTTTTCGCTCGGTGATATCAATCTATAGTTATAATTAACGCGAAAGATATACAGCTTAGAAAGGAAAATTTTAAAACTTAAGCGTTTTTAAATGACTGCAAATATCCGAATGTTTGAAGTAATCTGTTCAGATTTAGAGCTATCCGAAGAATGTTGATCTACTGTAACTTGTATAATAGGCAATATGCCAAAAGTAACTGAAACACGATACTATCAACCTTTACACATTTCATCTTTTCATTAATGACTTTTTGGATAGGCTCTATGAATAAATTATGGATAGGAGGTAACAAACTCACATTAATTTATCGATATGTTATAAAAGGCAAATCCAAGGGATCTTCTGTCTGGATTTTTCTGCGATGGTATATCACATGGTCTCTGAGCTCCATCGGGTGTATAAATTTTAATTTCATTTTCACCTTTTTTTAATACTACTTGTGTATTTATTTTTGTATATTCTGGCGGGATGTTTTCTTGATACATATTAAGTCCGTTTACATATAGGTTCAATTTTCTTGTTTTATAAAAGCTTACAAGGTTAAGTGTCATATTATATTTTTTCATTTCTGAAACATTCAGCGCTATTGTAGCCGAATCAGGTATCCATATATATTTTTGAGTTGTCAGGAGGGAATTTTTATTCAGGTAATATAGAGATACAGCTTCATTGTCTTCACTCGATAAAACTTTATTAGAAATCATCGGCTTTAGTTGTATAAATGTGGGGTCCAATCGTACCTGGTAAAAATCGGTGATAAAATATTCTGGCAAAGTATCACGGCCTTCAACGTGAATTACGCTATATATGCCACTGACATCTATGAAATCGTTGTCGACAAAAAAAGTAATTTCTGGAGCATTCCACCAGTCCCAGTAACCTATTGACGAGTTAGCAGGAATATCTCTCTTAAACTCCTCTATAAATTGGAGCTGATTTTGCAGAGTTCGGTGTTGGTTTTGGTAAAAAGAATAACTGCCTTTGATTATTTGTATTGATGAAAACATAGGTGTTATTATGACCAGGGAAGCAATTAACAATATACAAATTCGTTTGATACTGGTATCCAGGTTCATAATCTGAGGAGATTCCTTGTAAAACCAATGTATCATATAAAAAAACAATGGCATGATAAGAACCGTATATGAATAAACATGTCTGAAGGAAACACGATTGATAAAAATTAACCAGACGGCTAAAGATGCCACAATGAATAATATATAAGCTATCAGAACTGCATTTTTTTTTTTAGAATTATTAATTATAATTATTGTGATGAATATACTAAGAATAAATATAATTGTGCATAGTATTACTACATTTATCTTGAATGCGTCGCTGATTAATTGTAACTTGGATATTAGAAGAGTATCAATTGATGCATTTAAAGATGCCCCTTGTGACATTAGGTACTGGGGAGCAGATATTTTTAAATGAATATACCCTCGAATCCCCAATGTCCAGATTTGATAAACTTCCCATAATAGCACTGTTAGTATAAATGATGCCAGAAGAGAGACCCTTGACTTAAATTCTTTGGTAAATATAATATAGGTAATTATCGGTACTATTGAAATGATAAAAATTTGTTTTGATAAAACTGATAAGCCGAATGAAATGCCACTTATTATTAACCATTTCTTATTATTATGTTTATCATGCAGTTTTAGCATAAGGAAACCAAATAGTAAATATAAAGTGGCAGGGATTTCACCTAAGGTATTTATTGCCATAATAAAAGTTGTTGGTAAAAATCCTATTGAAATAGATGATAGTGCAGCAACAAAACTCCCAAAGAACTCTCTTACTAAGAAATATAATATGATCAGGAATAAAAGATAGAAAACTATCATCAAAAGGCGGGCAACAACATAATTAATACCAAATAGCTTAAAAAAAAATGCAATTGGTAGTAACACTGAGGGCCCAGTGGTTATAACTGGATTGAACATCTGGTAATCCTTATTGTAATGGGTCGCATATTTACCAGCTTCAACCAGATTCTTAGGCATTTGTAGATTTAAGGATCCATCAAAATCTAAGGATACGTAATGTATAAGATACAGACAAATAATCAGGTTTGTAAATATTATTATACCAAGAATTAATAGATCGAAATTGATTTTAATTTTCAAATTATTTATTTTGCTAATTAATAAATTTGGCGTTATTTTTTTAATAACTTTAAACAAAATAAAAAGATATTTGCTTGTGAAATTAAATTTGATAGAATTCACTTCTTCTTTTATGTATTGTTTATACCGGTCATATTGCCCTAAAACAGATTCCATATTTTAATAAACTTTTTCCATGTTTATAAATTTTCTTAAAGTTTTATTAAAGAACTTTTTAATTTTTTATGTGGCTTTATTTTTAAGAAATCTCCAAATTCCTATATAGACATACATCATGATCCATAATTGCACCTGAAAATAGTAACGGGGCAAAATATTTATTAGAGTTGTGTATATTGATACGAAGATTATATTGCTTTTAATTTATTTCGGAAATTTATTGCCATCCAGCTAGATTGATTTGATCTTAATTTAGAAAAATAAGTTGATTTGGATACCAAAAATAAGTATACAACTAGCAGTAATGAAAAATAAAGAAGGTGCTTGTATAACCAGCGTTTCGGTTATCTTACCAGCTTATAACGAGGCAACAGAGATAGAAAAAACTGTTTCCATTACAGCAGAGACACTTTCTAAAATAACTGATCGCTTTGAGATAATTATAGCAGAAGATGGAAGTACGGACGGCACAGACAGAATAGCTTCAATGCTCTCGAAAAAATACGCTTACGTTATTCACTTGCATTCGGATGAACGCAGCGGCCGTGGGAAGGCTCTGAACAGGGCTTTTAAGGTAGCTTCGGGAGAAGCACTCTGCTACATTGATGTGGATCTTGCAACAGATATGAAACATATGGAGAAGTTGATCCGAGCTGTAAGCATAGAAGGTTACGACTTTGCTACAGGTTCCAGAATAATGCCGGAAAGCGATGCAAAAAGACCTTTTAAACGGGAATTTGCAAGCAGGGGATATAACTATCTGGTGAGATTTTTTTTGCGCTCGAAACTCTATGACCATCAATGCGGCTTTAAAGCTTTCAGGAGGGAAGCACTTTTTGATATTCTTGATGAAATAAAGAACCTGCACTGGTTCTGGGATACAGAATTACTTGTGAGAGCGCAGCATAAAGGGTATCTGATCCTAGAATTTCCAGTTTTCTGGAGACATGGAGGATCAAGCAAGGTCAATCTTGTAAAAGATGTTAAAGGAATGGGAGCCGAAATTTTCCGGCTCTGGAGAGAACTTTATTCCCTAAAACTTATCTCAGGAAACGGAAAAGTTATCTTAACTGCAATCCTGGCACTTCTGATCCTTACATTTGTTGCAACCTTTCTGGGTTCCTCCGACATTCTGGATAACTTAAAGCATGCATCCTTCGAGACACTAGCTCTTGCCTCACTTGTATACTGCATTTCCTGGCCTCTCCGTGGAATTCGGTTCCAGCAAATTCTCAAAAGGCTCGGAAATAATTACGGGCTTGGATTTCTTACAGGCAGTATTTTTATCAGCCAGTCTGCAAATGTAATCCTACCGGCACGGATAGGGGACTTAAGCAGAATGTATATCCTGAAAAAGAGCAAAGATCTCTCTCTTACGACCAGCTTTTCTTCGATAACAGTAGAAAGAGTTTTTGATGTAGTTGCAATCACTTCAATCGCAATGCTTGCGTCCTCAGGCGCAGCCTCTCATTTTGAGCTTCCTCCATGGATGAATTCAATGATAAAGCTGTCCGGATTTGCAGTAATTGTATTTTTTGCAATTCTCTTTGCTATCTCTTTCAGAGAAGGCTGCACTAAAAAAGGAATAGCATCAAAAGTATCAAAGAAAGAAAACTCTTCAGGCAGGTATCTTGAAAAGATAAAGAACTTTGCATCCACCTTTCTCCACCAGATGAGCATTGTTGCAGTATGTCCAAGCGCGTTCCTGACAGTAACCATCTCTTCCCTGCTCATATGGGTAATGGATATTCTCACCTGCTACCTTGTCTTAAAAGCCTTTCCATCCACAGGAATAAACCTATCTTCCACATACATGATTTCCCTTATCTTCTTGGCCGTAGCCATAGGAAATATTGCAAAAACCTTCCCTATTACCCCTGGAGCTATAGGAACCTATGAAGTCGCCCTTACTGCTGTTTTCGGTCTCGGAGGAATAAACCCTCAAATCGCGTTTACAGTTGCCGTCATCGACCACATTATAAAAAACGCAATAACCCTGATTGGAGGTGTTTTCGCTCTGTCAGGCACCGATCTCAGTTTGAAAGAAGTGCTTTTCGCTAATACGGAGACATTGAATTAATAAGTTCTCATTTGCAGTATTTTTACGACAATAGGAATAGTTAGCTTGTTCGGATTTGGTTAAGAGCTAGCCGAAAGATAGACACTTGCAGTGAAAGCTATTTGTTGAATAAAAAAACAAAAAATTGACATAAGTTTTACTCAATTCTTTAATTCAAATGCATGAATCCTATACCGATTATGAGATTAAGTTGAATTTCAAGACACCCTTTTAATTAATGCCCTCGCAGTTTCCCTAACGCTCTTATCCGATGTATAGGCAGGTTTCCATCCTATTGCCTTGATTTTTTCGATGTCTAATCTCATCCTTGGTACAT
>PLUB01000001.1 GCA_003164755.1 Methanosarcina sp.
TCATAATGCTTCCATTTAAAGGAATTAGATAGCATATTACTATCTTTGGTTTTCGTTTTATTCTATTGTATCATTAGAAAGGATTTTTTGCAACGGAACCCTGTTTCTTGTAACAGAATGGAAAACTGGTATATTTTGGAATGCTTCTGAGAAACCAAAACATTAGAGATTATTCGTTCAAAGAAGATATAAAAAAGTGGATTGTGACAAAATACATAGATATATTAAGGCTACAGTAAAATTTGAAGTCAGAAGAGCAAGAAAGAAGATTGAAAAATCTCCTACTCCTGAACTTCATTGTATATTAATTACTATATCATTGTTGCTAGAATATTAAATCTAGTATGTATTGCCGCCGCCGCCATTTTGAATGCCACCAGTACCGCCCGTCGCAACTATTATACTAGAGCTACAAGAGCTACTTACATGACTAGGTCCATGAGAACCGGCTAGAACCATGACCATCAGCGCTTACAGTTGTAGCTGCCAGAGAAGCCATTAAACAGGCTGTGAAAATTATTGCGATGTCTTTTTAAATTTCATTTTATTCTCTCCTCTACTATTTATTGATAAGGGCTTGCGTCTGTGTAGCAAATAATCAAGTTCAATGATTTTGTGTTCAAAATTATCTGATTAAACAATTTGAAATTTAGATACAATTGATTTCTTTGTTCAGCCACGTAGACCCTATATATAGAAAATTTCGATAAACTTCTTATTTCAGTAAATTGCTAGATTGTCCTTATAAGCAACCATCCAAAAATCGGGGTTTATCGAAATCCTCTATAGACTATTTTTCCATAGACGATTTTTTATCACTACGTTAAATTTGATATAATTCAAAATTTTATAGTTTCCACTACATTTTCTCAGCAAATTTTTGATTACTTTGTTATACAATTGTTTATATATTTTCTATAATAAAAAGAGTGGAGAGCTGACTGATTAAAGCCCCTAGATGCCACTATGATACGTGTCAAAGAAGGGAACTTCCTGCCACTTGAACATCAGAAACATACCAAATTTTGGATACTATATCTTATTATCATTGTGTGCAAGTATCGAAAAAAAATCCTAGAACCTATTGACTAAGAACTCAAACAGACAATTCATAACCTTGAAAATGAAATCGATTTTAAAATACTAGAGATTAAAACGTACAAAGACTACATCCGTCTACTCGTTAAAAGCAAACCAAAAGTAAGCACGTTTGCGATCATTCGAAAACTGGAACAAAAGACAACGATTAGGCGATGGAAATGCAAAAAGAGTATTGTGGGGCAATACTGTTGGGAAAACACACACACTCTGAAGTTATGGATGTTTCGCATCTTCTATCAGCAATATTAGCAAAGAAACAACTCAAAATTACATATGGAACAAGGGTTGAAGTTGACGCTTACATCCACTGGGCTGATGACCCAGTGGATATAAGCTTTGTAATATAAATCGTTTTTCACATCTTTGAGGGGATGGGGCTATACATGCACTGTATCCTTCCAGTAAATTCTCATAATAAAGCTAGAAAGAACAGTATACTCAGTAATTGTTTTATACTGTCACATTTTCTCCTTTCAACACAGCTTCTTCACTTACTCTCACTTCCACTATCCTATTCCCGTAGCTCAGTAAATATGGACCTAAAGGCTTTGTATCGAACTGAGTCTCTCCTGGAATCGGGCCATCTGTTGAATAGGGAACTATAAATTCATAATTACCTTTAAAATCCGCAGTTGTTGACTGCGAGTATTCAAATGTCCTGTTCTGACCCGTGAAAATCGTCGTGCTTATTTTTATTGTCTCATTAGGTAAGGCAGTCCCTTTTAATTTTGCACCTTTAACGTATTCGAAAACCTTAACATAACCTGTGTCTACTGTGGGAATGTTGCTCTGAGAGATTAAATTGTAGATTTGTTTATACAAGACTTCATGAGTCTGGTCTGCCCATGTTTCATGGACCATACGATACTGCTTTAGGCCGTTTCCATCAAAGATATGTAGCCTCGCTTCCATGGAATTGTAGTAACGATCGGCAGGAAGAATTGCAGATCTACCCCCTATCACATAAGTCATAAAGTATCCATTTGTGTCGAGTGTCCACTCAGGCATTGCCATAAATATATCTGTAGCCATAATTGCATCAGACATAATGTAACGTGCTCCGACTTTGTCTGGTCTTGGATCTATAGCTTTAAGCACTACACTTGCCTCTTCTTCCGATGGTGCTGTGAAAAATGATGCAGCTCCTGGCTCATTTTTTTCGTTAATACTTCTTCTGCGCCCCCCGATTCCTTGTTGGAAAGGATTGGCATTCGGCATCCTGTGTCCCATGACTTCGATATAGTGACCATAGTCCCACCAAGACATTACACCATATGCAGTACTTGGATACTGGAAAAGTTCTCCATTTTTTGGGGGCTCATAGATAGCGTTGAAGTCCATCCCAGTATCTGGAGTGTTGGAGCGAAGCCATGTGCACGCTTCTGACCACTCCGAGTTAGGGTTGTCTAAGCCGCTTGTATATTGCATTGCTAATCCAAATGTAGGATAAATCAGAATGACTACTATTGCAAGAACTGCAGCTAAATGCTCTACTCTAAAAAATTTAACGAAGCTCTTGATGCCTGAAGTAGATTTTACACTAGCTTTGAACTTCTCATCAAATTCATCCCACTTTACTTTTTCAAGCAACAGGCTTCCAACATAGGCACCAAGAATTGAGACATTCACAGAATAGTAGTATGCAAAACGATTCTGACCGTAGATTGCAAAGAAAATAAAAACACTCCAGACAAGAGTTAGTACTTCTTCAGGCTTCACCTTTCGGAATATATTTGAAATCAAGATAAATATCCCCAGAAGAGAAACAAAAAATCCTGGGGCAGTAAAATTCTGAAAAACTCCCGACAGATTGAAATCCCCATGCAAGTAGAATATAGAAGCTGCCTCACCAATTGTAGATTCCCCGTGTTGGTGAACTGAGAAAATCGCTACCGGGGCGTTTGTGATGGTAGAATAAAGTGAAGGGGAAAGGATACCTAGTACTGCCAACCCAAGGATGCCAATTCCAAATATTGCCAAAGGATAATAATAAGAATTTAATCTTATCTGTATAATCACTTTTTCAATAAGACTCAAGATCACAAAACCGAGCATCACCCCCAGAACAATAACCACAGGGTACCAAGAGTAGTCATAAATGTCAAATCCAATTCCAGGATGGACAGAAGGCAACAGGAGCACTGTACTTAAGGAAAATATACTTATTCCTATAATGGCAAGGTAGTCGCTTGATTCTTTACGCAAGTTGTTAAGAATATATTGGAATACGGCATAACCAAGAGCTATTAATGCAAAAAGAGAAGCTCCTGTCCATGAAAGCTGATAGACTGAATACATGATCCCAGCCATAATAGAGTATGTCAAAGGTTCTTTCAGGACATTAAATTCTTTATTAAATACATGCTCAAAACTCAGGTTATTTTTCTTTGCGGAAATCAACGCCAACATGAAATACATCATAAAAACGGTACTGAAGAAAGATTCAGCCACATGACTATGCGTAAAGCCAATCATTGAACCAGCCAAAAACTGACCAGGGGCGATGGCAATTAAAATCGCAGCAATTACACCTGTTTTATGACCTCTAAGATTTTTTCCTATATAATAAACTGGAATGACTGTAAGAACTCCGAGAACTACAGGAAGGTATGCACCAATAGTGTCAACTAATCCAGAACTAGGATGGCCAAAGCCCAAAATAAGGGAAGGAATAGCTATCATCTGCTCGAAAAACGGGCCAAAATGTATGTAACTACCGTGAGGATAGAAGGTCCATGGGGTGTAAAACATTCTATGAGGGTAGTTTTTAAGAAGAAAATTCAAGACACGCATGTGGTACCAGGCATCGTTAGTCGCGAATTTTACAAATCCATTTGGCAAAAACACGCTTTTTGAAGGGAGCGTTCTGATCCAAAAAGATACCAGACAGCATATTACAACTACCAGAGTATAAGGCCAACTAGATTTTATTTTAGCTTTGATTGATGATACAGGACAATCTTGAGAATTCATAATAATCCCCTTTTAGACGTACTCTTTTTCAATTACAGTAAACTCACGAGTTTTGTTACATTTCACAATATAGATCAAAAGCATTCAATTGGTTCATGTAATATTAAGATTTTATTTTTATTCATGGACAATATAGCGAATTTGCTGTAAATTCAAAGTGAAATTTTTGTATATATTATGTGATTAGATTATTTCAATGTGTGATTCCCTTTCTCACAACTTGTTAAGATTTGTAACTTTAAAGCAAAATTGGCACACTGCCGATTTGTGAAGAAAGTAAATTCACTCTACACAAGCTCACAAAAATAATATTTTTCTCAATAATATCAACAGCTGTTCTCAAGAATTCCTCAAGTTGCTCTGATGACATTGAATTACTATCAATAGTAATGACTTTGTGAACTACCACTCAGCTGAAGACTAAGTAGCTTCTTGGTTCATTCCTTTCTTTGTTGAGAACAAGTCCCCAAGCCCATCCCCCGTATCCCACAGGTGTCATATTCCAATTAGATTTTGATCAATGAGAGAAAATTTTTTGATGTTAATTGCAGCATTAACGTCTCTATCATGTTTTGTCTTGCAATCAGGACATTTCCATTCCCTATCTTTTAGTGCTAGTTTAGAGTTATGATATCCACAAACATGACAGATCTTGGATGATGGTTCAAATTTACCCATCATAAGAATGGTTTTTCCTAACCATTCGGATTTATATTCTAATTTTGTTACAAAACTACTCCACACAGAATCAAATCTAGCTTTTGAGAAATGGGGAGTCTTAATCATGCCTTTAAAATCCAGAGTTTCAACAGCTATTGCTTGGTTCTCGCTAACAAGTTTAAAAGAAAGTTTATGTTGAAAATCATTTCTCTGAGTTGTTATTTTCTCATGAAGTACAGCAAGTTTTTGTTTGGCTTTTTCTCTGTTTTTAGAACCGTTCTGTTTTCGACGAACTCTTTTTTGGAGTACTTTAAGTCTCTTCAAAGAGTTTTTCAAGTAATTAGGATTTTCAACCTTTTCTCCAGTTGATATAACAGCAAAATCTGTTATTCCAACGTCTATGCCAATAGTCGTAGATTCAGAAAACATTTGTTTAACGGGAACTTCTTTTCCATCTTCTACTAAAATGCTGATATAGTACTTTCCTGTACTAGACTTCGAAATCAAAGCGGATTTTAATTCCCCTTCAAATGTTTTGTGAAGAACTGCTTTGATTTCTCCAATCTTAGGAACCTTAACAGTATTGTTTTCAAAATCCACATTGTAGTGTTGTGGTATCGGGAATGACTGAATTGGATTTTTTTTTGATTTGAATTTAGGAAAAACATTTTTTTCTCGAAAAAATCTAGTGAATGCAGATTCTACCTGTTTAGTCATACCCTGAAGTGATTGGGAATTAACTTCTTCTAACCACGGATTTTGCTTTTTTAGATTCGGAATTAGTTTGTTTAAGTCAAACCTAGAAATTGATTTTCCGATTTGCTCATAAGTTTTTACTTTCTGATCAAGCGCCCAATTATAGACAAACCTACAACTACCAATATGTTGACTAAGTTGGTTAGATTGGTCAATTGTTGGATATAGCCTGAACTTGAATGCTTTCTTCATATAGTGCCCAATACTCTTTAACACAATATATATTTTTTGGTAAGTGAAGAGTATGAAAATAAGAAACATACCAAATTTTTTTAATGTATCACATTATCCTTGTGTTCAAGTCTCGAAAAAAGATGCTAGAACCTATTGACTAAGAACTCAAACAGATAATTCATAACATTCAAAAGGAGAAAGATTTTAAAACACTAGAAATGAAAACGAACAAAGACCACATGCATTTGTTTATTAAGAGCGAGCTAAAATTCAGCACTCTTGTGATCATTCGAAAACTGACCAGGAGATAACAAATAGAGTGTGGGAAACTCAAAAAGAGTATTTGAAAAATGCTGTTGGAAAGTGCATATACTATGGAGTGAGGGATATTTCGCGTCTTCTATCGGTAATGTTAGCAAAGAAACAGTCCAAAATTACATACAGAACCAGGGTTGAAGTTGATGCGTATGTTCCCTGAGCTAAAGATTTATGAGTTTTACGCTTTGTCCTATAAAGCTAAGAGTGGTTTTGGAGAATAAGCTGCCATATAAATAGTTATTCCTTACTTTGTTACCTTCTATTTATGTGATGAAATAGATTTTAGATTCACATAAAGGGATATTTACAAGTAAACAACATCCTATCTCCTTTTTATAGATATTTATATTTTTTGTATCTATTTGGATATATAACTAATTTTAGTATAGAACAATCTTTATAGAAACCAGTGTAACATTATAACATACAAATAATTAAGTAATAGTTGTACTATGGATCAATTGCAACTATATAAAGATATTCTGGATAAAATCAAACTACTTTATAATCCAGATTGTGATCTTGGATTTGTGCAGGAAGAGCTACCAAAAGTTTCTAAAAATAATCTTTTAGCTCTTGTGAACAGAGGTATTCTTAGAAAAAGTAAAGGAGTTTTTGGAGACGCACGCCCAGACTATTTTTATTGGACTGGCAAAGAGTTAGACTAAGGAAAAAAAGCTATATAAGATCCCAATAAACCCCTAAAAAGGTTACATATTTATAAAAAATATGTAAATGATTCTTGAAAATGAGATATTTATCGAATTTTCCATAGGAATACTTTGTATGAAGAATCGTTAAACTCCTGATTCTTTAGCTCAGGGAATATACGCATCAATTTCAACCTGGTTCCATATGCAATTTTCATTTGCTTCTTTACTAACATTACCGACAGTGAATACAAAGTACCAATTATTCTATAACTGATTTTGCTCAAATTATACTTTTCCAAACATACGTTTTGAGTTCCCAACACCCTATTTGTCGTCTCTTGTTTCAATTTTCTGACGACTGCAAGAACACTAACTATCTGTTCGCCTTTAAAAAAGAAAAATGATTAACTGAGGTCAACTCTTAAACATTGTGAAGAAAGACTCAAAATCTTGAATTCGTATCCATCAAGTTCTTAGAGAAAAGACCAGCTTTCCTTACTTTAAATCAAGGAATATTTTATTCAATTTTTTCTTATGCTGCAACACTATAATGTATGAGCCAGCAATTAATACATGAGGTCGTTGTCTAAACAACAGCTTACTTTCACCAGCCGTTATCTGCTATTGTACCCGCTACAAGATACGAGACGTCCCCTCCGTTCCAATAGCATCCATAAGGTCCGCAGGTGGCACCATTGCCAGTGCCGTAAGGTGCAGGTGGATAAAATGGTCCTATATAACTACTATTATTCTGTTGATATATAGTCGGCATGCCGTATGGAAATGGTCTCACATAAGTATTATTATAATCCAGCACGTTCGATGACACAGATTTTTGCGCGTTCGCTGACACAATTATCAATGGCACTACTAAAAAGACTAACACAAGAATGCCAAGTATTATTTTCATTCTGTTAAATTTTAGTTCGTTCATATTTATATACACCCCAACTTTTCAAATAGCTCAATTGCGTACTTATTAAACCAAACATACATATAAATATTACATATTTATTTTAAATCGAAAAATCTATTTTTGAATTCACATGCTAGAGTATTATAGCACTGGTTATATAATGTATAATGAATTCCAACTAAGAAACTAATGTTCACTTATATATCCCAAGCTTAAGCCCTGGATCTATTACAGTTGAAGTTTTTTCATACATATGAATTAACCATTTATTTAAGATGGAGAAAATATAAAATAATTATAGTTTCATTAAAATATAATAATTATAGAATATAACCTGAATCAATGGAACAATTAGTATCTGCACTCCAATATCATTTTTTGCAATCCCTAACATATGGAAGAAAAGCTTTTTATAGTCAACAGATAGTGTATTTATTAAAAGCTAAAATCCATTACATAAGTAAAATTTTTAATGTAGAAGTTCTAAATGCTGAGTGTGAACTAGATCAAATTGACGAAAAACATACAAATAAGAGATATTTTTCTCGTGGGAAATCCATGATATGCCTTCTTTTGGAAGCGTGTTAGGAGTTTGGATTGCGAGAACAATATCAATAGAGATCAAAATAGTGTTATCAATATTATGATACATTTCCTATCACAGAATGCCTTGTGGACAGGCTATCAACAATCTGTTGATGATCTTCGACAACATAGAATTCCAGATGGATCTCAAATTTGAGTTCTGCTTTTATAGCCAAATACTAAGTTTATTTTAGCATTCTTGCTAAATTATAGTGAATAACTACTCAGCTGAAGACTAAACAGCTTCTTGGTTCATTCCTTTCTTTGTTGAGAACAAGTCCCCAAGACCATACCTACATTCCACAGGTGTCTGATTCCAATTAGATTTTGATCAATGAGAGAACATTTT
Organism: Methanosarcina sp.; assembly: GCA_003164755.1. Taxonomy (GTDB): domain Archaea; phylum Halobacteriota; class Methanosarcinia; order Methanosarcinales; family Methanosarcinaceae; genus Methanosarcina. The sequence continues at coordinate 8,486 of PLUB01000001.1, forward strand.
TTGATGTTAATTGCAGCATTAACGTCTCTATCATGTTTTGTCTTGCAATCAGAACATTTCCATTCCCTATCTTTTAGTGTTATCTAAGAGTTATGGTATCCACAAACATTTGAGATCATTCGAAAACTGAAACAAAAGACAATGAGTAGGCTATGGAAACCAAAAAAGAGTATTTGAAAAAATACTATTAGAAAGAATATACACTAAAGAGTGAGGGATATTTCGCATCTTCTATCAGCAATGTTAACAAAAAGCGGTAGAAAATTACATACATAACCAAAGTTAAGTTGACGCTTCTAGCCTCTAAGCTAAAGATTCATGGGGTTTACGCTTCTTCAGATCACCAATCCCAACCAAGACTTTGATGCTCACATGAATAGGCTTAGTAGCCTGAATGCAATACCGCCTATCATGATTGCGGTACCACTCTCCGCTATTGTTACGGCCGTTGCTTTTCTCCATCCGAACTCCGATGCCATAGCCAGTATATTAGCTAGGCATGGAATGTATATCATGCTGACCAGTGCCAATACTATTAATTGAACCGGAGTCATTATCGAGCCAAAGTTTGTAGTATGGAAAATTACAGCCAGCGTTAACAGAGTCATTTCTTTCCTTACGATCCCGAATATCAACAATATACCAGATACGGCTGGCAATCCAAGCCACCAGACCGTTAGCGGCATTAGTGCATTATTAATCGGAGTTAGTGCTCCAAATGCATATAATGCTTGGACTACTGCGCTTCCAATGATGTAAGCCGGGAATACGATAATGATCAATGACTTGGTGCGTGCCCACGTCTGTTTGAGTATAACGTTGAGAGATGGAACGTGATAATCTGCCATCTCTATGATAAGACCAACAGATTCTCCAGGCATTACCTTGAATGCTATGCGCCCTACCACGATAATTAGCAATATATCAAATACATACAGCGCCATCCCCCACCAAATACTTACAAATGTAGCTACTAACCCTAAAATAACGATAGTCCTCGCCGTGCAAGGTATTAGTGTAACCAGGTAGGCTAAGAGTGTTTTTTGCTTCTGGGTTTCCATTATCCGACAAGAGTAAATTGCTGGCACATTGCACCCATACCCGAGGATTAGGGGAATGACTGCCTTACCATGCAGTCCGAGCTTGTGCATACCACGATCGAGCATGAATGATATCCTAGTCAAGTATCCGGAATCCTCAATAAATGCAAGTATTAAGTAAAATGGTATCACATACGGGATTATGAGAGTTACCCCGGCTACAAATCCGGTGAAAGCCCCATTCCATATGATATTTTGTATGGTGCCGGTAATGACTGGTTCATACTGTTCTATCGCAGTCAAAAAATTTTGTATAAAGTCCGAAACACGGGCACCTATGAGGAACGTCCAGACCAACAACCCCCCAATGACCATGATAGCCGTCACATATCCCAATACTGGGTGCAGGGCGATATTATCCAAAGTTTCTGTCAACGTTCTTTTTTTCATACCTGGCATGATATCCCTGAAGACCTTGTGAGCAATCATGTCAGCTACATGATAACGCTCACCTGTGATCACTATTCCAGATGGCTCACCGTGTATCTTCTCAATCTCGTCAGCCAGTGAATCAGCGAAAATGGGAACATTCGGGTCAGCTTTCTCGAAGAGGCTGCGAATCTCAGAATCTTTCTCGATGAGTTTGATACCCGTCCACCGTGAAGGATATCCAGTGTTTACATTGCCTAAGACTGCTATAAGCTTCTCTAAGCGCTGCTCTATCTCTTGGCCGTATTTTATTTTGTTTGGAAGTTTTTTATTTTCGATTGCATCGATGATTATTTCTGTCAGTCTATTGATGCCTATTCCTTTAATTGCCACAGTGGTGACTACAGACACTCCCAGGATTTCTTCTAGTTTTTTAGCATCGATGGATAATCCCTTCTTTTCCATGAGGTCCACCTGGTTGAGTGCTATGACCATCGGTACGCCTAATTCTATTAATTGTAGTGTGAAAAACAAATTTCGTTCCAGTGCCGATGCGTCTATGACATTTACGACTATGTCCGGCTTTTCAAGAGCAATGAAATCTCGAGATACGATCTCTTCCATTGAGTATGTAGAAAACGAGTATATTCCTGGCAAGTCGATTATCTTGATCCTCAGACCTTTATGATGCAGTAATCCCTCAGCACGCTCTACAGTCTTCCCCGGCCAGTTGCCTATTATCTGATCCACGCCAGTTAATTGGTTAAATATGGCACTCTTCCCCACGTTAGAATTCCCTGCAAGAGCAACAACCCTTTTGAAATCTTTCATCTTTTTAGATGCGGGATCACACTGCCCGCAATTTTTACACCCTGCCATTAAATACTCCGTTTTATCTTGACATGTTTACAAAAATATTATCTGCTATTTCCCTTGCTATCGCTAGATTTGTCCTTCTGACGCATATTTCTATGGGACCATTCATTGGCGCTTTTCGCAGTAGTTTGACTTCTGTATGCAATGTTAATCCAAGGTCAGATAACCGCTGTACGATTTTCTTATCTCCCCTGAGAAATTTGATGCGGCCCTTTTCACACGGCTCAAGGTCAGTGATCGGAACAATACTCCCATCATTTGCTCTACGTTTCCGTGAACTAGTAGCTCCGTTGCATTCATCACACGTGCCTACAAACATGGTACAGTAACTGATATGGCTTCCATGTGGGCACCTAGCAGGAGCATTAAGAATCTTACATAAAGCATTTTCCGTCTCGTCAGAAATATCGTGCTCCATCTTACATGCCTCAGCATGCGCCTTTTTTTCATCTATGTGGAGAGTATCAGTGAGAAATACTTCCAGAAGCCTATGTTTCCGTTTAATTTTAATAGCTATTATCAACCCTTCCTTTGTGAGAGCAGCGCCTTTATAAGGCGCATAAACTACAAGGCCTTTTTTCGCCATATGCTGAATCGCTTCTGTAACACTTGCCGGTGATATTTTAAGGCATTTCGCTATCTCAGTAGTCCGTGCAACGCCTTTTTTGCCCGCTATATCATAGATCGTTTTCAGATATTCTTCCACTTGTGCTGAGGGCATCGAATCACTACCAAGGTTGAAAACAGTCCACGTATATATATATTTTGGGTAACCTAAATTATTTAGGTTATGGAACGTTGGACAAAGAAAATACACTTTTTCAACGCATTGAACCACATTGTCAAAGCCAAAAAATAGACATAGCTAGATACCAGAAAAAAATCAGCCAGACCTTTGTCAAGAAAAGAAAAAGAGAACACAATTTAATAAATATAGAGGATTTTCGATAAACCTATGATTTTCAAGAGTCCTTAAATATATCAATTTTAACTCTAAGGCAGGAAGTCCCGTTCCTCGGAGGGTATCAACCGGCCAGGGAAGATTAGTTCACACACATAAAGCTCACATCTCTTTTAGTCTCTTAATTCTCTCATCAATGGGTGGATGTGTGGCAAATAGAGAATTTGCATTCTTAAAAAGTAATGGGTTAGTAAAATAAAGATGTGAAACCGCCCCATTCACCTTGGTATTGACATTATTATCCTTAATCTTCTCAAGTGCAGAAGCAAGCCCGATAGGATTGCGCGTAAGGTATGCCCCACTTGAATCAGCAAGATACTCTCTCTGCCGTGAAACTGCAAGCTGAATCAACTGCGTGAAAATCGGCGCAAGTATAGCAAGTACAATACCAATCACCAAAAATATGACATTTCCATCTCTTCTGTCTCTGTTTCCACCAGAAAACCACAAGCTTCTAAGGAAAATTTGTGAAGCAATCACAATAATGCCAACAAGCACAGCAATCATCGAAGCTAACCTGATATCATAATTATTTATATGTGACATCTCATGTGCAATCACGCCCTCAAGCTCCTCTCTATTCATGGTCTTAAGAAGCGCAGATGTCACGGCAAGAACAGCATGCTTAGGATCTCTCCCAGTCGCGAAAGCATTTAGATTAACATCATCATCAATAATCACAAAACGTGGTGCAGGAATTCCTGCTGCGATCGCAAGCCCTTCAACAACATTCGACAGATGCTCATTCTCAAGTGGCTTCGGCTCACGAGTCTTCGTCACAGCAAGCACAATCTGATCTGAATACCAGTAAGAAGCAATCGTGCAAAGAGTAGAAAGAACCACAGCGATAATCAAGAAGAGAAAAACAAGCGAAGGGTCATAAATCTGCGCAAATACATAGCTCAAACCCACAAATACAATGCTTACAATTCCAACAAGGATAAACGAATTTCTCTTATTCGCAGCTATCTGCTCTTCCATAGTTCGCAAAGATATCACATCCTAAAAAATAAAGAGAACAGAAACATTGCCATTAGAACTGAACCTTTACAGGCTCTCTTTCCTTAGCCTCAGTCTCCAGATAAGTCCTTGTCTTCTTACTAAGTATTCCAGCAAAAATGGAGCCCGGTAGAGTAGTTACCAAGTTATTTAAAACAAGCACACTGTCATTATAGTGCTGCCTTGCATAAGCAACCTTATTCTCAATTCCAGAAAGCTCTTCCTGAAGCATAAGGAAATTCTGATTTGCCTTAAGTTCTGGATAATTCTCAGCTATTGCAAAAAGTGATTTAAGAGTCCCAAAAAGCATATTTCCTGCTTGATCCTTTTCTTCAATCGTCTTTGCGCCCATCATCCTTGCTCTTGCATCAGAAACAGCCTCAAAAATTGATTTTTCATGCGCTGCATAACCCTTCACAGTTTCGACAAGGTTTGGCACAAGGTCAGCCCTTTTCTTCAGCTGAACATCAATCTGAGCCCATGAATTATCTATTGTGTTAGAAAGCACATTAAGTCTGTTGAAATAATAAACAAAGACTAACACAAGTACCAAAAGAACGCCTAATACTATATACTCAATCATATAACTACCTCACAATATAAATATAATCCACTATCTACTACATCCAACTTTCTATAGAGAGGGATAGTTCACTGATCTGAAGTGAAGAATAATGTCTTTCAAAAAAAGTCTATCTTTGTAGACCTTGCCAATGGCCTTTTTAATTTTGACAAAACAATAGATTCAACATCAGTGTAATTATTTTTAATTGTCTCGATATCTTGAATTTGAAACAGAGTTTCAATTACAGCCTCGATATCATTTGGCAAAGTTATATATCTAATATTACCCCGGCCTTCACGATACTCCGCGTTGATAAGTTGTCTTAAAGATAGGGTTGTTAATCGTGTTGAGATGTATGTTTCACCGTTTGGCTTTTGCTGCAAAAGCTCGCAAATTTTACGATATGTTACGACTATAACACCAGAATGTGCCGGAGTTTTTGAATTAGTTTGTTTGACAACATTATTAGCGATATAAACAGACAATATCAGGTATTTGTCATGTAATGACATCCTTTTCAACATATCTATTGTGACTCTATCATTGACTACTTTTTCTGCCATATCTATATGTTCATTTGTAATTTTTGAGCCTTTAGTTTGGATTACAATTCTAGCAGCTTCGGCTAATATGTCAATAGCACGTCTAGCATCTCCATGATATCTATCTGCAACATTTTTAGCACAATACAAAATTACGTCATCAGAAATTACACCATCTGCAAAAGCATCTTTTCTTAACTGTAAAATTTCATACAATTCTTTATCATTATAATCTGGGAAATCACAGTATCTGAATCTTGCCGATGATTGCACTTTATTATTAAGTGTAGCCAAGAAGTCTTTTTGATTCGAGGCTGTTATAATTTCTATTGCCACATTACTCGATTGTATTTTTTGATGTGCTAGTGCTCTACTGAACTGATAAAGGATATTGTCAGGTGATACGAATGCATCTATTTCGTCAAAGAATAGAATTAATGTGTAAAAGGTATGTTCATGAGCTTTTTTATCTATTATAGACCAGATATCATTTAGATACTGATAAAATTGTCTCCCAATTTGCATAGAAATGCCAGTTAACTGAGTCAATATTTCCACACACGCTGGGATTTCAGAAGAAAATGCTGTACAATCTATTACAACCGTGTCAATTAGTATGTCTTTATCCTCTGCTTTTAATCCTTCAGTCAGTATTCTTAGGAGATATTTTACTGTGATTGTCTTGCCAACACCTGTATCTCCCCAAATATACATGTTACTAGGCTCACCTTGTCTCAAGATTGCAGAAAGATTATGCCCTATAACCTCCATTTGTTCATCTCTAGCAATTATAGTGTCAGGAACGTATCTACTATTTAGCAAGTGCTCACAAGCTATAATAGGACTAGCAGGATCGAAAAACCTTGTGTACGGCACTCTAATTTTATCGATCAATATACCACCTACTTATTACATATTCTGCTAACATATAGAACTTTCGATTTGAGCAAAGCATATTGAAAGTACTATTTAGTAATCATAAGACACTATAATAGAACTACTTTTGATTGAAATACTTTCACTATACCCCCTCCCCCCCTCCGTAAGTAATACAGTGAGTGTTGTAGGAAAAGATAAGGATTTTTTTGAAGCTTGTATGAATAATTATGATAATTTCCCCATAATTAAATATCTATTTATACTATTAATTATATAATTCTACAATAAGATATTTATGCATTATATACCAATTTATTTGATATATATTTTTTAGTCTGCAAACAAACATCACAACTTCTTGAATCCTATTTTTGGCTGGTTGCTTATAAAGCTTATATATGAAATTTTTAAAATCGGAGCTTTATCGCCATTTTCTATAGTACTTTTGAGGGGGGAGGGGGTATCTAGTGAAAGTTCTTGGTTTTTGTAAATTGAAAGTACACCCAGACGATGCGTTTTTCCTTATCTATATAGATCAAAAGCACTTATTTAAACTCCAAAAGAGTTTAAACTGGCTGGATCTGCTTTCCTATCAGGTATGCTACCTTAGCAAAGAATGTAGCTAATGCAGCTTGGAGAAAATTAATAACTATCACGACTTAAAATGCAGAATGAGCTGGTAAACGTGTAGAGCTTGTTGACCCAAGAAATACATCACATCTGTGCTTTGATATGGTCAAATAGTTAAAAGAAATTATCATACAGAACATATAGCTGTCTTTTCTGTGGTCTTGTTCTTTATCGAGATTATAATGCCTCTGTTAACATACTATGACTTGGATTATAGTCAGTGGAATAAGCCGAGATGCTAGTGACTTCAGTCGTGAGAGTAGTCACTAAATTTTCAATCCGATTAGTTTCTTTTGTTGGCAATAGTGTCTGTGTGGTTTACTTTCTATAAATTTTACGATGGAAAATTTATAAATAGGTATAGTTCTATATATTATCACATAACTATTAAGTATAATCTAAATCAATGGAGCTATTTGTATATGCTCTCCACTTCATTTTGTACAATACGCAAAATACAGAAGAAAAGTTATTTATGGTCAACAAATAGTGAATTTACTAAAATCTGAAATCCATGATATGCTTTCTTTAACTCGTGTTATGATTTGTGATTGCAGGAACAATATTGAGGGGGTCAAAATAATTTTCTAAATATTATGTCACGTTTCCTATCACAAAATACCTTGTGGATAGGCTATCAACTATTTATTGATGATCTTCAACAATACAAAATCCGATGGATTTAAAATTTGAGAACAGATGACGGAATCACTCAAAGTGAGCTCTTTCCTCGGAGGATATCAACACTATAGGGAGGGAGAGTTCAAACTTATCCGCATGAATTGTTTATTTGTTGGTGGTGGAGTTATTTTTCCAACAAAATTTAAATACAACGGTCAACAATAGTCTACGATGATTTATGAAGACACAGAGATAACTGATTACGAAGAAATTTTTGAAACGCGTCAAACAAAGATTTTAAAAGATTCTAGCGTGTTATCTCCTGATTATATTCCTAAAAAGCTAATTGGGCGAACAAAAGAAATATTAGAGCTTGCCAAGGTCTTTAAGCCAATTGATTATAAGGGGTATCCCTTCAATGCCTTAGTTTTTGGGAAAACTGGTTCTGGCAAGACAGTCGTAACAAAGTTTCTACTACAAAAATTGATGGAACGACTTGAAGCGACTCCTAGTATCATGGATCATCATCTTCAATGTATATATATTCAATGCAAGACCAATTGTACAATAAATGGGGTACTAAATGAGATCATTAAACATGTAGATCCAGCAAATAAAATGCCTAGAAAGGGCTTTGCTCTTGGTTATTATTATGAAGAACTCTGGAATGTAATAAAAGAGAAAAATGTGTCGCTTGTAGTTGTGTTCGATGAGATAGACCGCTTAAAGGATGATGAAATCCTTTACAATTTGAGTAGAGCTGGAGAAATGCAAAAGCTGCCTGAAAGGCATTTTGTCTGTATCATTGGAATTTCCAATGACCTTGATTATGGTAAGGAGTTAGATAGCCGGGTTATTTCTTCAATGAGTCCGAAAGATCATGTCTTTGCTCCGTACAATGCAGAGCAAATTATTATGATTTTGAATGAGCGTGTAAAGATCGCTTTTTGTGATGGAGTTGTGCCACAAGAAACAATTAATTTATGCGCTGCTTATGCGGCTCAAGATCATGGAGATGCTAGAAAAGCCATAAAGCATCTGAAAATGGCTGCTGTGTATGCAGAAGAGAATGATTTTTTTCAAGTGCTACCTGAACATGTAGAGGAGACTTTAAAAAGTTTAGATGTCGATAGGATTCAAGATATGGCAATGTACCTTCCACTACATGAAAAAATTGTTCTTCTTGCTATTTTAAAACTAACAAATTATGGAAATCCAAGTACGAACTCTCAAACTGTAACTAGTTTATACAATCAGATGTGTTTTGAAATTCATAAGAAGCCATTGCATCGAACAACAATAGCTAGTAAATTTGGAGATTTCAGGATGATAGGCCTTATAAAAACTTCTTCCGTGAGGAAGGGAAAGGGTGGAGGCTGGAAAGATATCAGGTTATCAGTTCCTTCCGGTAGTGCAATTGAAGAAGTATTATATATGGATTATAATTTAGAGATGTTGAGGGATTTCAAGCCTGTTCCATTTTCAAATTGAGGAAAGAAAGATTACTGGCCAATTATGGAAATTTAACTGTTACATTAGGAAAATTCCAGACCAAAAAGATTTTCACATAGATCAAAAATATTTAGTAAATTAGGCAAACATTTTTGAATAAGCAAAATAAAATTCTCTTTCCGTTTTCGATGCCAATAACCGTTTTGCAGAATAAATCATTTAAGAGGGCTCATCCTATCTAGGAAAATGGCAACAGGTGATTTTTTGAGTTTGAATTATGATAGCGGGTAATCGAAAATGGGTTATTTAATATTTGAGGATGTGGAGTTACCAAAATCTCCACCACGGTTTTTTAGCTCCAGGCGCTTCTATAGCTTTCTGATTGATGAGAGTTTGGACCTGTAGAACATGTTTATTGTACATTTCAATCAGATCTTCTTTATCTTTCTTCAAGTCCTCTATCTGATTTAGTGCTTCACCCATCCTTTTTTCCATTTCTGGAAATCGTGTTTCCTGATTGCTTCCTAATACTTCCTTGTAGCTTCCCAGTTCCTGATGTTCAATAAGCTTTTCAAATGCTGTAATTACAGCCTTTGTGGGACTATCATATCCTAATGCTTCTACTTTCTTCCAAAGGCTTCCAGGACACCAAACATTGATTTTGTGCTTTTCTATTGCTGTCATGAGGAAGTTTTAGGAATTAATTGAATATGAAACTTCCTACATTTCTAACTGTTTATTAATATTTCCTTACACTTCCTATTTTGCTTCCTTTATACTTCCTATTACTTCCTGATTTCTTCCTATCATGTCTTATTTGCTTCCTAATACTTCCTGGTAACTTCCCAGTTCCTGATGTTCAATAAGCTTTTCAAATGCTGTAATTACAGCCTTTGTGGGACTATCATATCCTAATGCTTCTACTTTCTTCCAAAGGCTTCCAGGACACAGAACATTGATTTTGTGCTTTTCTATTGCTGTCATGAGGAAGTTTTAGGAATTAATTGAATATGAAACTTCCTACATTTCTAACTGTTTATTACTATTTCCTGACACTTCCTATTTTGCTTCCTTTATACTTCTTATTACTTCCTGATTTCTTCCTATCATGTCTTATTTGCTTCCTAACTTCCTCTGAATTAATTTCTATCATTTCTTTAATTGCTTTATGGCACTATATTTTTTCTTCCTAATGCTTCCTAATACTTCCTAGTTACTTCCTATTGCTTCCGGATTGTTTTCTAATTTATCTGGGTTAATTCTTAATACTTACCAATTATTATAATTGGCTGTGTGCCTACTTGTCTATAAAATACCAAGTTTCAATAATTTTTTGAGAATTAAATTTCACAGTTTAGTACTGCTCGTTTACGCGACTTCTTGTTGTTTTCTTAGTTTTTGATTGATTGCAGTTAATCGCCATTAGAATTTAATGGTAATTTTCTGCGATTCCAGAGATACTAATAACATAAGTTTTAGGCAAAAAAAGTTAACTTTTAAGCTTATAGAATTTTTATAATAGAAGATCCAATTAGATTCAATGGAAAGAATTGTAAAAATGGTAATGGCCCTTTTAACTATTATACTCCTAACTGCGGTTATTGTTTATGCCACATTTCCCTACTTAAATTATTTTTTAGGGGCCTTTATCCTTTACATTATATTCAGATCTCTTTATCATTTTTTCGTAATGAAAACCCGGCTCAATAAACAATTAGCTGCAGTTTTGGTGATAATTATTTCAATATGTGTTGTACTCATTCCATTGTATTTTCTCCTAGGTATAATTATTAATGAAATCCAACAGCTTTTACTTAATCAGGCGTTTATTATTACATCTATTCGATCTGAAAACCAATTTCTTACTCATTATCTTTCAGGGATGGGTATCCCTACTGATGTTCTTCAAAAACAGGTACAAGAAAGGGTTATGAGCATTGGTTCTGAAGCTGTCAATTACACAAGTAAGTTCATTCTTGGTTCAATTCAGATATTGAGCCAGCAGTCTATAGGCCTCTTAATTATGTATTTTTTGTTTTACTACCTCTTAACAGGAGAAGATTCTATTTTTGCACACAAAATTTATGCGGCAGTCCCATTCAATGAAGAAAATACATCCACTCTACTGGGCGAGTTCAGACGAATTGTCAGGACAACTATGATTTCCAATGGTGCTGTAGCCCTTTTCCAGGGTGCAATTCTGACTATCACTTTTTTGATCGTAAAAATTCAGGGAGCTTTTCTCTGGGGTTCTATTGCAACACTCCTTTCTTTTTTGCCAGTTTTCGGATCAACTTTAGTCTGGGTTCCTGCAACCATTATTGAGTTTCTTCTGGGGGACTATACTGCAGGGAGTGCTATTCTTGCTGCAGGGGTATTTGTAGGTATAGTGGATAGTTTTCTTAGGCCCATGATACAGAAAAGAGTTGGAGAAATACATCCTTTTCTATCTCTTATTGGGATTATCTTAGGCGTATCCCTTTTTGGATTTATCGGAATCATTATAGGCCCCCTTCTCCTGTCCTACTTTATTCTGACATTAGAAATGTTCTCCAAGGAGTACCTTTCTGATATGGAGTAAAAATATAATTATGGGGGTATTAAATGAACGATGGACAAAATATAGGGGTGGCTATCACAAATAATGTTATAAGCAAAACCAGACTGTAGACACAATAACAGTGGATGTGTACGATGTGCATTTGTGTTGTGATGGGAAGCAAAAACCTTGCTATATTTATTTAGCATAGGATAAAAAATAATGAAAATTAAATAACTGTTCAGTCTACAAATTGGGTTTATTTAATCTACTTAATAGCGTGTTTTTATTTTTCAAAGATAGCGAATTCTGCGGGTTAATTTCGATTGCTTTATCAAATGTTGTTGTTGTTTTATAGAATTTGCCTGATAGGTCTAAATCAATTTCTTATTGTACCAAGTCTTTGAATCCTTCGGGTTGTCTGATGTAGCAGCAATACTTCCTAGTCTAAGAGTGAGTATTTAACATTTGTCAATGCTGTTCTAAAATACATACATGATTGCTTTGATTGATTTTAACCAAAGACGTTTATTTCAAGTCCAATTTGCTTTTTAGTAGATATTTTTTATACTAAATGTTATCTCATTTTTACGATTATAATGTAGGATGCTCATCGCTTAGGTGTGGATACTCTACTTTATAATCATGATACTTAACATAGTAAATTATTTGCGTATCGATTTTATGGAATTATCATAACTTTAAGACATCCCCCGAGATTCTATTTCAAAATGAGTGAGAGAATAGAAATTGTGCAATTGTATATAACCAAAAAAATCACAATTTTATAAAATAATTCCCCCAAATTAATTCAAATTGAAAATAGATAGCAAGCAAATTTTTTGAATTTTGCTATGCTTTTTCAATATTTTTTTTGTATTCTTGACCGTATGAAGCCACCAATTACTGTAGCAACAATACCACACACTACTGGGAATAATGGGTGTTTAAACATTGACTCGTCTTTAACAGTTAGTGTAAAAGGAGATGATGCGCTAGGTTTGAAGTTACTAATACCAATATATTGGTCTGTGATCGAATGTGAGCCAACTGAAAGTGATGAAGTAGTCAAAATTGCCTGCCCAGAATTTACAGTTTCAGTTCCTATTTGCGTGTTCCCGTCTATGAAAGTAACGGTACCCAAAGGTTTTTCTGCTCTTTGTGACATCGTATCAATTTTAGCAGTAAATGTTATTGGCTGACCAGATGTATATTCATTAGCCGAAGAAGTTACAGCAGTCATTGTATCTAACATAGGGTTCTCTATTCGAATAGGTTGTAGTTCTAAGTCAGACTGATTTAAAATCATTAGTGTTAAAATAGATGATGTGCTGGGTTTGAAGTTATTATCACCGATATATTTGGCTGTAATCGAATGTGAGCCAACTGAAAGTAATGAAGTAGTCAAAATTGCCTGTGCAGAATTTACAGTTTCAGTTCCTATTTGCGTGTCCCCGTCTATGAAAATAACTATACCTGAAGGCTTTTTTATTCCTTGCGACGGCGTGCCAATTTTAGCAGTAAATGTTATTAGCTGGCCAAATGTAGATTTATTGGTTAGTGAAGTTAACTCAGTCATTGTATCGAACTTAGATCCTATATTAGATAAAGCACTTTTGCCTTTCAAAGCTATTGAATCCTGTGGGTTAATTTCAAGTGCTTTGTCAAATGCTTTTAGTGCTTCATTATGTTTGTTCAATGCAACAAGCGCAACCCCATTACGATCCAAAGCTTCTGAATCATGCGAGTTAATGTTAATTAGTGTTTGATCTGGGGAATGTGGGTGAGTAGCCATAAACTGGCCATACGTAATAGGGTACTGTCCTACTCTTACTTTGCTTGTAACTGTGTTAGTTGCTGTGTCAATCACAGGGCCGGTTTCATTTTTGAAGTTGGTAATGTATGCGGATTGCGGTGCAGGCGAGTTGCTTTGTGCAGTGACTACAGATACCATCGACGTAATGATTATTAAAAATAAAAAATGGATTATTAAAACTGAATAAATTAAAAATGATTTTTCCGATTTTTTCATTATCTCCTAACCTTTTCATCATTTTTATTTACAGTCAAATCTCAAAATTTTTCACCAGTTCAAACGTAGGAATTAATTACGTAAGGACACGGAAAAATCAATTTGCTATTTATTATTCACTTGCTTTACATTATCATGAAATATAAGTAAATTAGGTATCAAGATTCACATTAGAATATAACAAAAATATATCACATACAGAATGTATATTATACGATTTATATAATTTTCTATTTGAATATTAAGGATATTAAACTAAATCTTAAAATTCTTGATATAATTTGACAACGGTTTCTTTAAAAGCATCTTCAAGATCGATCGTTGTCTACAACCCTGTTTTGCATTTCTGTCAGCACCAGTAGTTGCTGGCTATGAACTGATTTCCCGTCGATGTCATTCTAATTTTCACAATTATTTCTGCTATTGTTTTTCGGAAACTGCTTGCTAATTCAAAAACACTTTTCGCAGACATTTTCAAAAGAATAATATTTTCATTGTCATCGTTTTTTGAAAATTATTCATAGACACATGTGTAAGTAACCAAGGAGATTTGCAAAAAAGCGATAACAGAAATCATTGCTAGAATCAAAAAAATATATATGGATAGTTAGCTAATAATACAGTAATATTTGTAAAACCTATGTATTACTTCATAAATGTGACTAAAAATATTCTATAATTCCGGCTGAAATTGAGAAAATGCATAGATTTAGACACAAAAACTGTGCATACTAAATAGAAAATAAGCAAGATTTCGATAAAACTCCGAGTTCAACAAATCATTAATATAGGTTTTATAAACAACCGACTAAACTAATGGAGTTTATCGAAATACTCTGAAGTTACGGGGAATATACGACTGCCTCATTAGGTTATGAATATGTAGTTCTAACTTTATATCTTCAAAATGATGGTGATCAAAGTATAACAACGAGTCCACACGGTTGGAATTTGATTGCATATGTAATCAAGTATGAACATGATGCCAGTACCTTTAATCGTTCTATTGGCTATCAAGATATGGAAATTGTTAAGGGTAGGAATATCGAAACCAAAATAGTATATCTTGTTAAAGGAAATCCGACAAATATTCATTTACAATTTGATGGCATTTGGGGTATAGGTCCGACTTTTAAAGAGATTAACCATTACGTGAATAGAACTTCATTGTGAATTGGTTTTAGAAAATGTATCTCTGGTACTTCAAAGGGACAAAGTACTTCTCTTTTACAGAGCTGATATATCATTTCCCATCTCAATTGATTGGGGCGGAATTATAAATTTTGGATGATTTTTGGGGATATTTAATAGCTAGAGCCTTCACTATACCCAATATCAACAGCAATGTTGATAGGCCTAGAATAAATTGAGGATCATATCTTTGGGCATATAAACCTCCCGCAATTTCACGCATAACTATCAAAATTGTAGCATCGGTTACA
>PLUB01000076.1 GCA_003164755.1 Methanosarcina sp.
AGTAAAACTTTAAAAGGAATTGAAGCTATGAATATGATCAAAAAAGGACAAGTAAATGATCTAAATTACTCTGTTCTTAATGAAGTCAATTACATCAATCAATTGTTTGGTATAGTTTTATAATGTTAGTACATTTTCCTTGAATATTTTGATTTTTATTAATTACTTATAGATTTACATATTTTTTTTAGATTTTTTGCAACGGAACCCTTTTAACTCCTTCATTCAACAGTACTCCAAGTGCTTTCAGTAACCTGATATCCATCTAAAAGCCTAGAAGTTACGACCCTGAATTGAACTGAGATTAATGAATATGCAGTTCATTGCTAGCCTTTCTGCCATCCTGGAAAAATCTATTCACATTGTGCTTTCAAAAATATTGAGAAAATTAGTTAATATTTTATACTACCATTTAGAGCAAAATTTGCCTAAAAATAATGTTGTGTGCTATACTTTACTCATGGATTATAGCGCCCTCGTCATAACAATGAAACCCTGTATTAAGACAGTTGTCATTCATTACTTTCACAAGAAACTCATCAGAAGATGAACTTGATTCCCTTGCTGACATTTTTTTAGGGAAGATTGTTAACAAAAATACAGCAGAATCTCAAGAGCGAAACGAAAATAAATTCTATAGAATTTCGATAAACCCCTAAATTTAATCATATGCTTATAAGTGACACATAAATGACTCGTGACAATCTAAGTTTATCGGAATCCACCATAAATGACTCACAGATATTGTAATTATAACGAAGATTTCGAGAAATCCCTAAACTCCATCATGTGACTATAAATGGTGTATAAATAATGGTGTATAAATGACTCGTGAAAATCAGAAGTTTATAGAAATTCTCTAAACGCTATCATTCTTTTTAATAATTTAAGTACTAAACCTTCAAAATTCTTAGATTTAATCCTGAGATTTAAAACTATAACTGTATTTTCCTGCTACAATATGGAGACACAACATTTTTATAATTTAAGATACAAGGACAATTCACAATTGTGAATAGATAATTTACTTTGCTCCGCATAGAAAAATAATCCATTGACTATAAAATAATGGGATTAAGGAAGAGAATTTCTGTAAACCCAGAATTAAATCATGTGATTATAAATGGGTCATAAATAACTCTTAAAATAAGAGATTCATTGAATTTCTTTGAATAAGATGGAATAAAGTGAATAAATTTGAAACAAAACAACAGCTACCGAACTATGATTTATTCGGAGGGGGTAGGACATATCAGAATAATCAAACGTATTAACCTGAAAGTTCGAATTGAAATTTTCAAGGATCTTTACCTTGAACTAAAAAAAAATCCTGGTAAAAAACCGCATATCGCTATATATGTATCCCGTTCGATCTATGAAGAAATGTCAGATAATATGAAAAACTTCCATGACTTCACAGTTTCGTGTATGGAGGGGGCATTTGACCTGATTATTATTAAGTAAATTACACTCTTCGATCTCCCACATTGGGAGGGAAATCAGAATAGTTATTTCCAGGAGTTTCCCCTTTAATATACTTGAAGGTGTAAATATAATACATTATACATTATAAAAGGCCCGTCTGCTCTTTGTTAGAGAGATTATTTGAATTTTAGTATTAGACTACTGAATCTGAACCAACTAGTTTAAATATTAATAAGGTTTTAATGTAAATGGTGATTCTATGAGGGATCGTTTTTGTCGCAAATGAATATTTAAATGATATTAGCTACGAGAAACTTGAAGGACTGCCGCCGTCGGCAAAGCTTGTGTTTAAAACCCTTGAGTCAAAAGGGCAGATGACACAAAAAGAAATTATTCATGAAACAATACTTCCGTCACGCACAGTCAGATATGCATTAAACAGGCTAAAGGAAGAAGAGATTTTAATTGAACTTTTTTATTTCCTTGACTCACGTCAGAGGCTTTACGAAATAAAAAGGTCTGCAAATGAGGTTCTTGCAGCATGAATTAAAAGTTCTCTTTTGGGTGAATTGGATCAAACTGTAATATAGATCCAAAATTATGATTTAGCATGAAAGTACTGTGCTGATAATGTATCCTCATGTACTCTCATCTTTTTTTAATATAACAGCGAGATACCTCTAGTTTATCGTTATACGTGCATAGTTAATCAACCGAAAATATTTCTTCTCAAGAATATTCTTCTGTTAAATTCCTCTTTTGTATTAACTTGTCTCATTTTCGTAGATCAAGTAATTTGTGATAAATTCAGTTAATCTCTTCCAGCACGAAGAAAGCACCTGAATAACCACAACTTAAAACATTAAAAATATAATACCTTGAAAATAACAAATGAGTAGAAATGAATAGGTAAAGTCCAAAGACGAAAATCAACATACACTAGACAATACCTAAAATCCTGAAAATTTTGTTTATTTGAGACAAATTTCTTCATCTACGGCCTTAAATATGCACCTTCTTCTTTAAATTGAATATTATCAAAACCTTTTTAAATTCACTATTGTTACTATTTCAGAGTTCACAATTGGAAATTATATGCAGTTCAAATTTACAAACAGCACTTATGATTCAGAGCTATTGTACTTAAGAAACACACTGCAATATTTGACTTTCATGAAGTGGATCAATATGGAAAACGAGCTTAATGCCAATACTAAAGCAGACCTGATAAGCATAGGAAGTGTTCAGGTAGACAAATCTCTTTTCCCTGATCAGTGTAAAAGCACTGCTACTGCGGGACCTGGAGCAGGCGGCTCTTCTATTTTTCTCAGGGCAGGAAACCAACGAGTAAGACTTTCAATTAATAATTTGTCTCCATTCCATTTATTGCCAGAAAATGAACATGTAGTAGTTACTAAAGGCCAAGATGTGATTGCCAGGGGTGTGCTCGAACTTCCGCTATGCCATTGTCCTGAGCAAGCTTACATTACGCTATCTGAAAAGTGTGTATACGATTGCCAATTCTGTCCTGTACCAAAACTTAACGGAAAGATAAAAAATAGCACAAAGGTTCAACAGATGGTTGCGGAAGCTTATGGTACAGGCCAACTGAAGGCAATTTCTCTGACGAGCGGTGTAGCTGTTTCGCCGGAGAAAGAAGTCAAAAGGGCAGTAGGTATCATAAAACAGCTTGCACGTGAGTACGATATCCCAATAGGTGTTTCTGTTTATCCCACAAAAGATTCATCTGAAAAGCTTTACTCTGCAGGGGCATGCGAAGTAAAATACAATGTTGAAACTATGGATCCTGAGCTTTTTCGCCGCTTTTGTCCGGATCTCTCGCTCCCTTCAGTTATAGAAGCACTCGATAATGCAGTCAATATTTTCGGCAGAAACCGAGTCTCTTCAAACTTTATAATAGGCCTTGGAGAAAGCGATGATACCGTCAGAAAGGGCATTGAGTGCCTCGTAGGACGGTGTGTGATTCCTATTCTCAGACCGATATCTCCTCATCCTCTTAGAAACAATGTGAGAAATATTAACAGGCCAGATGCTTCAAGGCTTCTAAGACTGGGGGGTATGTTGAGAGATCTGCTTGACAGACAATCACTCTATGTGAATAAATCACGTACAATGTGCTTGCTCTGCACTGGATGCGACCTGACACCCCATAGGGATATTTGATTCATTCGATTCTGTGTGATTTAATCTCAGATTGACCTTTGAACAGTCTGCGTTTTGTTAGGATACACGGTTACAATGATAATCTTTCAGGCAATTACTGAAGATAATTACAGTTTTTAATTTGGTATTTTCCCTATTTTTCATCAAATTTTAATGCAAAACGGATAATTTTCATGATATACTTTCCTTTAGAGGATAATTTTTAATCATTTTAGGAAATCTTTATAAAATCCAGTCATAGATAAATGAGTATATGACACAACAATTAGGGACACAGCAATTCACTCTTACCATTCAATCTGGAAAAAATAGGTTTAGAGAACAGGAAGGATTTGACAGTATAGAGATAAAACCAGGGGATACCCTGGCTATAGTGGGTCCAACAGGCTCGGGAAAATCAGCCTTTATTAATGATATTGAAACCCTTGCACAGGGAGATACAGTAACAGGCAGATTTATTCTAATCAATGGGGAAGTACCTCCCGAGTCCTTTGTACGGGAACCAGCATTCAAACCGATTGCCATGATAACCCAAAACACACGCTGTTTGGCAGACCTCACAGTCGAAGCATTTATATTAA
>PLUB01000038.1 GCA_003164755.1 Methanosarcina sp.
TAGATGTCACCTCAGGCGTTATAGATAAATCTATCTTAATGGCTCTTTGTGGAAAGCGTTGCTTAATCCTTGCTTCCGGCGGTATGGTAGATCATGCTCTGAGAAGGATAAGAGAATACGTGGACAAAAGTGGGATAGAATTTAGTATGGGTATTGTAAATCGCGAAGAAAACTGCAAGTGGTTTGAGGAAGCAGATGAAGGACCTGAAATTTTTGAGCTATGATATAAACTAGAACTTACGCAGTTTACTGCATGAAGACACTTCTTAATCCTCAAAATTTTGATACTGAATGCATCGATTCCAAACATTTGCATAATTCAGAAGATAATTATACTGTGCTTCATTCATACTTCTCACCTATACACTAGAGGAACAAAATTAAGTACAATAAAGTTGTGGTTAAAGCTACGTGTGGGATATTTTAAAGTTTAATTGTATTGGTTTCCCAGCTCAACATCGTTGGTCCTATAGAATTGATGTTGTTTGAAGTTCTGTAAAGTCAATGAATGTTGAGAATTCCTCGCTCTAACGTCAAAAATAGCAGGTGACTACTCAGTCTCCAAAGACTTTATAGAAAATTTTCTCCAACACTAACCAATAGCCTTAATCAATCTATTAATAACATTTTCTTTTCATCATTATGTATATTTGTAACTACTCATTTTACCAAAAATCAGTTGGAAGATATTTATTTTGATGCAATAAATACTTCTAATTACTAAAATTACTAACTGATAGAAAAATTGAGAAAAGCACTTTGAAGGAAAAAAACAATATTCAACATTAATTTCCTCTAAAAATCGTAAAAATGGGAAAAATTTTGCTGAGTATCAAGCTAGTTGGTGAAGTACTGAAATTGGACAAAAGAACAAATCTCAGTTATTTTCAAATTTAAAACTATCCACAATTTGGACCCGAAAAATCAATAAATGCTTCTTTCTATAGTACCCAAATTAGTTTAGAAGATACTCATTAAATTTTTAACATAGTATTGAGATTATTATCAATCTTCATTTTTTTACTTTCATCCATACCTTTTAATATTGCCAATACATTAATTAATGCACATCATGCATTCAGAATCATGTTCAGGTGACTTTAATAATGTATTCTAATCGAATCAATGCATTACCGCCATATCTTTTTTCAGTTATCGATGAATCAAAAGGCAGACTGATTGCGGCAGGAGTGGACGTTATTGATCTTGGAGTAGGAGATCCTGACCTTCCGACATACCCGCACATTGTCGAGTCCTTGCAAGAAGCTGTTTGTGACCCAAAAACACATCATTATCCTTCTTATGCTGGGATGCCGGAATTCAGAAAAGCTGCAGCTGAATGGTGTGAGAAATATAAGGGAATTGAGCTTGACCCTGTGAATGAAGTGCTGGCTCTAATTGGTTCAAAGGAAGCTATTGCACACATTCCTATCGCATTTATCAATAGCGGTGATGTTGTGCTTTATACTGATCCCGGGTATCCGGTTTATAAAATTGGGGCTCTTTTTGCGGGTGGAGAGCCATACCCTCTTCAGCTGAAGGCTGAGAACAATTTCCTGCCTGATCTTGACTCTATTTCTGATGAGGTCCTGCAAAAAGCTAAGCTTTTCTTTTTCAATTACCCTAACAACCCAACTACTGCAACAGCTGACATGGTATTCTTTGACAAAGTTGCAAAGTTCTGCAAGAAGCATGATATCATTGCAGTACATGATAACGCCTACTCCCAGATTACCTACGACGGCTACAAAAGTCCCTCTTTTCTTGCAGCAAAAGGGGCGATGGACATCGGAATAGAACTTTATTCTCACTCAAAGACATATAATATGGCAGGTTGGAGATTAGGATTTGCGGTCGGAAACAAAGCTCTTATACAGGGGCTTGGAAAGGTTAAGTCCAACATAGATTCAGGTGTATTTGATGCTATTCAGATAGCAGGCATTGCAGCTCTCAACTTTCCCCAAACAAGTGTTGAAGAAACTAATAAAATTTATGAGGAAAGACGAAATGCTCTCATCGAAGGACTCACGGCTATGGGCCTTCGAGTAAAGCTGCCTAAAGCTACCTTCTACATATGGGCTCCTGTCCCGAAGGACTTTAGCTCAATCAGTTTTGCAAAACTCCTGCTTGAAGAAGCCGGAATCGTTGCAACTCCGGGTGTAGGCTTCGGAGAAGCTGGAGAAGGCTACATCAGATTTGCTCTCACAAAACCAGTGGAGAGAATTAAGGAAGCAGTAGAAAGGATGAAGAAACTGAGTTTATAAAAATCTCGAAATGTCTCTTGGTGGGGATTTTGCATAAAATATTTCATGCAGAATAAGCTCTATTCAGAACTTATTATAAAACATAGTTAATATCAAATTGTTGTTCGATATTAAAATATTTTATGAGGAAATAATTTTTATTCAGAAACTATTTTTTTATACCTAATTTAAAATAACTAACGAGCTAAGTAAGTTTTGTAGTTCATCGAAATTTGTTGGTGTAAAAGAATGGATATTAACCAACTAATTTTTGATAGCTTGAATAGTACCAAAAACAAATTCCATTATAATTTTTAATTTTAACCATAAAGTGATGAAATAAATGTTGAAACACTCATCTAGTAGAATGAAAAAGGTACTGGTTTTTGCTGGCAGTCCTTTTTGTTTTGTCTTTGACAACAGTGGCAACGAGTGCACAAGGCAACGTGGGCCAGGGCGGCGGTTATGGCCCTGAAGGTATTTATAGCACCCCATATTATGCAGGGAACCCCAACGAAAATTATGCCAACCCAAACGAACCTAATCCTGGGGGTCATGTCTACTAATACGTAGGACTCACTTATTGTATTGAAAATTTAATATTGAAAATATCGACCAAGTAATAGAAAACGACCATGCATAGATTTTTTGTGTCTAAACCTATGCATGAGTGAAACCGATAAATCTTTTTTAATAATGAAAGAAAAGAATAGAGACCAGTCTGGTTTATCGTACCAGTCTGCTGACATATACTCTTGCGAGGATATTAATTCGAAATAATCTAATTCGAAATAATCTCTCACAAAATTTTCGCAATCAATGAGTTGGGTAGTAATATTTTTATTTTAATATCCTAGAGTATTCAGACTATAACATTCTGTTTTTTCATCCAATTAAGCGTTTTTAGGAATCGGATTGCATATTCACTATTTGGAATAAGTAATGAATCAAAAGACTACATCAACTTTCTAACAAAAATAAATTAGTTTATATTATGATTAGCCGTGTCCACCAGGTTCGAATTGTTTAAATATTTGATCTTCATAGCCTCTAATCTTACACAGCTACGTCTTTACCATCGTCAGTCTTTATAGCCACTACTTTTTTCATAGCTATAATTTTACCATCGTCAGTTTTCATAGCCACTACTTTTTTCATAGCTATTTCTTTACCATTCCAGTTTTCTGCACTTACTACTGCAGCGGTCACGGATATTAAAAAACAAATTACTAACAAAAAACTAAGTATCTTTTTCATTTGCCTGAACTCCTTTTGATCTCATTTTTTTCATTAAATTAATTTATCATACATTAATCTAAATTATTTAAACTAATTTATAAGAAAAATAGTTTCTAAACAAAAATTTATTCACCATGGAATATTTTAGCATTGAATAATACTTATATATAATTAATATTATTATGATTGTGAATAGCACTACCTTTTTCATTACTAACTTTTCTATAAAATATTTTAAAATCTAACATTAATTGTAATATAATTTAATCTTTATATATAAAATAGTATATAAATTAACACTCTATAACATTGAAGTGTCCTAATATAAGATGTATAGTTTTTTGTGTTAAAACTTATGTATTTTCTCGTTTTTCAGCCGAAGTATAGAATATTTTTACTTGATTGCGTGGAATAGACATGGTTTTTATTAAAATATATGTAATTTTCAAAAGCCAAAAAAATTATGGGAAATTCCACGAATTCTAAGGTAGGCCTGGAGAAAAATGATGTTTTAATAATAACCCAGCAGGACAATATAAATAAATCCCTACAGAAAGGCCCGATTTTTGTGGAAATGGGAGCAAAATGGTGCCATGCATGCAAGTCTACGAAGCCAATCCTCGAAAAACTGGCAGTAGAATACCGAGGCAAAGCCATTATCGCATCTGCAGATGTAGATCAGAGTCCTGAACTTAGAAAATATTTTGGAGTGAATTATCTTCCTGATTGCTTTGTAATCGTGGGTATTGAAAATGGAAAATACGTTTACATGCAGAAGGATGGGAAAGTTAGCACTGATCGATCCCAAGCCAGAATGATTGGATTAAATGGTACTAATGATGAACAAATGTTTGAAAAAATTATAGATCTTGCCCTTGTTCAGGATGGGAAGGACAAATCCAAATAACAGGACCAGAATGATAAACCCGGGTTCAGTCGGCCAGCCAAGAAACGGAGACCCCAGAGCAAGCTGTGCTGTATTTGATATCGAATGCAAAAAAGCTGAATTTCTTCGACTTGATTATGATATCAGTGCAGTCTGCACAAAAATCATAGACAGAATGCTCCATGTACAGGAACTGATAGCTATTCTCAGGCGTGGATATTGATAGTCCGAAAATCGGTAGTCAATTGGATTTAGGCTTCCTTGACTGCACTTATTATTATTTCTACGTATTCGGGCTTCACATCCGAAGGCCTGGTTTTTTCAATCCCGAGTTCCGTAACCACCATACAGATATCTGCCCGCATCCCGCCTTCGTCGAGTTTTTTTGTAGCACAGCGATCCGTACAGTCATCAAGGGCGAGAATTCTAAAGCCTTCTGAAGCTGCACCCTCAACAGCATCGACTCCTTTTTGAGCAGCTGCAGCTCTGTACATATCCGGCCTCCTGAAAGCAAGAGCAGACGCTGCCTGCATGGCAAGTTTTCCGGTGTTCGAAAGGCCTGAACAAGCGAAAATGAAGGTATTTTTCTTTTTTCCTGAAGCTTTTTCTGTTTGATTAGTCCGACGAGATGGGGACTCATCCTGCTCCTTTCTTCCAGATTCCATGGTTACCACATCCTTAGCAGTAATACATTTATCTTTGTATTATTGACTGGAATGAGTTTCATTCTGTTTTTTTAAGATTGATCTTTTTGTAATCCACCAGTAGTCGATTGAATTATTCCTAAATAGCCGAAATACAGCTTCTGCCCTTTCTTTTCTTTCTTTTTTTCGGGTTCTGTAGGGCAGCAATAGCTCATAGATTAAAGAAATTAAGCTTTCTAATTAAGGATTTCTATATCAATTTTGTTTGATACATAACATAATTTGTATCTGTTTAGTTTGATGCCACAAATTAGTCTTTATTTATTAAGTATGTGTAGAATGATAGCTACATTTATTCATATAGAATCCCTGTTCATTTTCGATCAGGAAATTATTTCAACCCCACAAACTAGTGAATAACTAGATTTTTACCGGTTCCGTTGCAAAAACTTCAGA
>PLUB01000097.1 GCA_003164755.1 Methanosarcina sp.
ACTTGATTTTGCATCATAAGTGCTTAAATATTACTAATCTATTGTATCAAGTTCTGTCTTTATGTCTTATTATAATTTTGTAGTTCTTAGGATTTACACGTTGATACCCTTATAAACCCTGGTATACCCCTATTATAACCATTCAGCCTGCAAAAATGGTTGATTGCTATTGATTTTGGCACAACAGATAAATGTGATTACTAATAAGTGGTGAATGGATAAATGCAACCAAAGCCAACAGTTGAAGAAAATCAGCTCACTATAATTTCTCAATTGAATCTGGATGAAGATGACTATAGATGTTGTTTTATCCGAGATGAATTTCTATAGAGATTGTTGATAAAGTTAACTGAGATAATAGAGAAAAGAAAACAAAAAAAGCAAATGTCCTAGTTTGAAGAAGAATTTATCTGGAAAATAGAGCTTCATTCCATATATCTCCTGCGATATTCATTACCTAGACTGCGCCGATAATCCGAACGGACCTGATTTCTGAATTTTTCTTCAAGCAGTGATTCCAGCGAGTCTTTTATCTCCTTTTCACTGCCACAGCGATCTTTTTCCTCTGTCATCTTCATGGCACTCCCGTTTGTATTTGTTTAAAGAATCTATTTAACACTAAAGTGACTAACTGCAAGAATCTATTTGTCTTGATTTGTATTTATAGGTTTTCAGAAAAAAATAGCAAAAGTAACACATTTCTTATAGATTGTATCTTAACCGAATAAAAATGGAATTAATTTCAATTAAATTAAAATTTTATTGCTTTGCATGATTTAGGGTAAAAAGAAGAGGATCAAATATAAAGGCTAGAAAAGAATAAAAAATCTCCAAAATATTTCTACCAAATAATATATCTTGAAGCCTAATCCACTCTTTTTTGTCGTAGGCACTAGGTAGTTGCATTAGCAATATCATTCATAGTAAACATATCTAAACTCATAATCAAACTGATATTTGCCTACCACATACAATAATGTTGCATTATATTTGGCGTTTTTTATAGTTTCCCTGGTATATATAACCTCCATTTCATTAGAGTTTCTTTCCCACGCCGACATAATTCTTTGATATCTTCTTGGTATGCAAAAGCTGCTGGCACTAACATAAATGGAATAGTTGCCACAGCTTTAGTTCCTTCTGAAACAGGCAATGCAGCTAAAATGCTCGCTCCAGTAGCACCATAAATCGGAACTATAGGAATTAGCATAGCTAAACCAAATGTTCTCTTGAAATGGAGGCCTAATTTCGCAGCTAGAAAACCATTGTGCCCTATGAGCAAACCGATACCGATACTGGGTCCTATAGTCTCAAAAAGATTATACGATGGTCCAACATAGAGTCCAAAATCAATACCAGACAAGGAAACAAGACCATGGAATTGATCCCTATTATGACTGGAGTTTCCTCCAACGCTTGATAAAACTATGCCTACATCCAGTTGCACTGGTCCTTTTTCTACATTTCTTCCATCCATTATATCATTGTTTTCCCAAATCCATAATATAGTTTACTGCTGTGATGATACTCTCTATTTTAAACCTAAAACTTATCATAACCAAACTATTTCTTGATAGACGGATTGTACCATGGATTTGATTATTTTGTGAAAATTATTACTATCAAAAACATCGGATAATATTGGGAGAATCTTGTAGATATTATAGAGTAGTTAGAGTAATTATCCAATAAGTTATTCATTTACTCCAATTCCTTCTGCTTACGGCATAAATTTATGTGGAATTAAACTATAGCCCAAAAAAGTTGAGATATGAACTGGATTTTTAAAAATAGCAATGTTAAAGGAGATTTTTTTACTTCGTTTTATTAGCTTGGATGATATTGCCAACTCTTTTATCCATTTGAGCTAAAGACGACTTAATGTAAGCCCCTATATTAAGTTTTTCTGAGTGTTACTTAAGGATTTATCCTTACCAAACTCAAAAAATACCTAAAATCGCCCCACAATCTTTCATTTTATGCTCAAAGTTATCACAAATCACAGGCTCATCAGGTTTTTTTTCTATTCTACGCGTAAGAAAAAAATATCTTTTTAAAGGAGGTTAATTGTCTAAGAAAATAGTAACAAAAAATCATATAATTAATAAAATAAAAAAGACCTTATAAACCTGTGATGTTTGGACAGTTGGACATTTTTTGTATATATTTTATTTCACGGCCTTAACTAAAGAGCATAAATTTCATGTAAAAATCTTAGCTAAAAATCAAAGTAGGACACATTATATATCAACTTATATAAGTGTAATAAGATAAAAATAACTATACATCTCGAGAACCAACCTAGGGTTATTAAGCTGTAGATTTATGGGGTTCCAGTTTGCCTAAACAATGATTTAATTTGGGGTCACTAGTGAGACTTCTAGCGGGATTCCATTATGACTTTTTCATATCTATAAAATGACTCACCGAGCCTGAGAATGGCTCCTAGTTGGTTTGCGTGTTCAAACACTATTTTTATGTAGAACAAAACTAACTTAATATTAAA
>PLUB01000031.1 GCA_003164755.1 Methanosarcina sp.
TGCAATCAGATGCCATATTATTGTGGAAATTTTCTTTGTTGGAGCAATAATTGCCTTTGAATGTCCAATTGATTTCTTCTTCCGATAAAAAACTCTTTTAATTTGATTTTTTTCTTGCTGCTAACTGAACAATATGCTTTAGAATCTACATTGATATCTTTGATCCTTTTTTTGTGATTCAGAAACTGTCGAATTTATCCGCAGATTGGTATACATTCTGAACTACTAACGCCATGAAAAAGCTTATCTCCTGAAGAAAAATCCTTCTAGTTGCTATTTCAGCAATTAGAGTTAATGAATCAATTTTTCCAATCCTAAGGCAGACATTAAAATTTCGATCTCATTTTTATGCTTTCTATAAGTATAGTCTGAAATTTATCTCTTTAAAGCTTTGGTTTCATCGTTAAGATGTTTTATAAGATTAAGAAATTTATGAAACCTAACTACATTACTGAGAGAGATTTTTATGTCCAGAATTTCTTTTATCTAAACATTTTTTTTATGAACATTTGGTGAAAGGCTTTCTATGATCTGATCAATTACCCGAAGAGATTCCTGATAAGATAATTCTGCAATTTTTACCAAAAATATTTGCCAGACATCATTTAGATTAAACATTTCAGGTGCGATAATGGAGTTAGCTTCATTTTTGTAAATATGTTCTGTTTTGTACAAACTTATGATGAAATCAAACATAAGATCGAAACTTGATTTTTATGGGAAATTTTTGGTGGATGAATGATGTTATAGGTGCAAATTTTTCAATGATTTATGACTCTACATATTCAGTTTTTTATGCTTAAAAGCTTTCATATCTCCAGCATTTCTAACTATAACAGATAAATACTTTATCAAGAAGCAGAAATAGGAGCTCAAAAGTTACTTGTTGATCCCATGCAATAACATCTCATTTTTTTGATATGATCCAAGCTTTTAAAGCTAAAATTCCATCATCATCTTAGCAAAAAGTTGCAGCCTTTTTTACAGGATATACTGAGTAGGATTTCAATAAACCCTTAAATTTTGTCATACAATTATATATGGTATGTAAAATGAGTCGTGAAAATCATAGATTCATCGAAATCCTCTGAGGATAGAGAGTACTTTTATTTGTTTGTGCTTGTTATTCAAAAAATTTCATATTTATTTTGGAACTGAGTTTCGTTATATCTTATGCTATAATGACTTAAACACTACGGTTTTTTCCCTCCAATATGCCTAAAAATTTTGTAATTAATAGAATGATATTTTATTGTACCAAATTATAAACATTGGAATTTTTTTGTTCATTAATAAATTTTTAGGATTTTTTGGAATATAAATATCTGATTTTAAAAAATATTACATGAAAATATAAGGATGCATTCGATAGATTATTACCTAAAATTTGGGACCAGGCATGTTAACTCTCAGGTACTTTTATTTATTTGTGTAAATTATTCGGCGAATTCCGTTTCCGTTTTTGAATTCAGTCTTCTAACTAGAGTTATTTTCAGGTCCTAAAGCCTATTCGTTTAAAAATATAACTTTGATTTCTATTGAAGTTTGGCGAAGGAATAAATACCTTATGAAAAAATAGATAATGAAGAAGAACAATTATAAATAGGGAATTGGGTTTTAAGCCTTAAACAATATTTAAGAATTTACAAGCTCAAAAAGGTAATTAATGGGGGATTAGTACATTGAAAAAAAAAGTTCATATTTTATTGTTAGTTGGAGCTTTATTGCTGATAATGGGTGAGCTACTGAATATTACCAAAGATCCGCTTCTATGGAGCACAGGGACTGTGACTGCATTATTCATGATTTTGCTTTTCAGGATAGATCCCTTAAGTCCAAATGAGTAGCATAAAGAAAAGAAGACTTTCTTTTTTCAAAATAGAAAGATTGTTGAGACCATAAAATTTTTGGTTGGTATACATATATAATAAATTAACAAATTCATCTTGATTTTGGGAAAACGGAAATTAAGATTACTTGAGGCAGATTGTCTCAGATACCTTTATGCTAAATTCAATCCTTAATTATTTAATGAAATTTAATCGAGAAAAAAAATTTAGCTCTTCGCTCTTGATTAATAGAGATATAAACTCAAAAATATACTCAATAAAAAATTATGTTAGTTTTCAAAGAAAAATATAGTTCATTATAAGTCGAATGCTGTTCGAAGGCAACTACTTTAAATTCTTCCGATAGTGCGCGGATTAGCATGTGAAAATGGGAAAAGTTAAATCCAAAAATACAGTCACAAGAGATATGGAATTACGTATTAAAAATGGGCATTTAGAGATCTACTGACATTTTGATTCTTTATACATCATTCATATAATAGTGAACTACCCAGTCAATTGCCGGTGGAATTAATTATAAATTTTGGCGATCCCAGAAGATATTAAAAGTCTCCTAATTTCTAACTCACTAGATTCATTATCTGAAAGGTTTCCATACGATGTATCCCTCGAGAATTCAGCCGTCCTTCAGTTTGCTAAGATGCAACTCTGGTAGGATCTCAATTGGTTATAATGCAATGCGAGTTTCCATCATCACTTTATAGAACTTTTTCTTTCACTGTTTATGAGCTTTGTACTGATACCTTCGGAGTTAAACACCATGAAATTGTCAGCATGAATATAATATAAAAAATATTCAGTACTGCATGTTAGTTGCTTCATAGTCAAGTTCATCAAACCTTTTCCAGTCCTCCCCCTGAAGTATGATCTCAATTTTCACGGATTATCCTTCCAATTTTTAAAAATTACTTTTACTATAAAGTATGAATATGACTTATGCACTTGAGAACTAAAATCAAGCGCAAGCAAGTTTATGAAAATCAGTACATTTATGATGGTTTGAGATATGATAATGCTAATTTAGAATTCAATTGAGAAATGTATGTACCAAAAATAAGGGTCAATTCTGAAGGTTAAGATCAATCTTGAAAAGTTTTATTCTACTTAAATCCAATATTCGTGGAGTTTTTCATAACTTATCTTTGATAATTTTCACCATTCAAGGACTGCTAGTTATAAATACTCTTTTTTCTATGTATTATATAAATATCAAAGAAGATTGAAAATAACTTTTTTAAACCATAAATTAATATAAAGTATTTCAAACATATCCGTGCATTAAGCACTTAACAATAATTACATCAAAAAATTTAATAGTAATCGTCTTTTTCTGATGTAGAATCATATTGTGAGTTAAGAGAAATAAGTTGCATAATTGCATTGACTGAAAGCCTTATTCACTGGAAAAAATAGAGGTAGTTTGGGAAATGAAAAAATACGATGTAATTGTTGTTGGGGCGGGTGTAAGCGGTCTTCTAGCAGCGCTAACACTTTCCAAACATGGGAAAAAAGTCCTTGTTCTTGAAAAAAAAAGGCATCTTGGTGGGAACTGCAACAGCTACATGGTAGAAGGATATCAGGTGGACACTGGAGTACATGCGATAACCCACTTAATTGAAGGACCCCTAAAAAGACTAATGGATAATTATTTTGATTATTTGCCTGTATTTGAAGACTATGGGCATTACTACGTTAAGACTGAAAATGCCCTCGTTAAGGTTCCTTCCAATTTGAAAGATTTCGTGACTTTCGATGCGCTTCCAAGAAAAGACAGGGTTCTACTTTTTCAGATCCTCACGAAGGCCTTTACACTTTCTTCCTTCGGAATAGATCTCTCTAACCAATCTGTGTATGATTTCCTGCCAAAAAACCTTTCAAAAGATACTTATGACTTTGTGGATACAATATCCACTTTCCTTTCGGGTAGGTCCATGAAAGAAACTTCAGCCCAACGTGTTCTATGGGGAAGTAGTCTTCTCAGAGACAGTGTTACTCAGGAGCAGTTTGATGCAATGATAGGAAGATCTGATCCGAAAAAGCTTCAGTCTGCAGAGTTTATCCCTGTCTCATTTCTCCAATCTCATCTACATGCTTCCCTTCAGGCTAGGATGACTAAGGCAGCCCAACCTTTTACATCCCTCGAAAGGCTGGCAACAAACGATGTAAACAGCTCTCAGGGATACCCACGAAAAGGACTAAACGCCCTTTTAAATTCTATCCTGTATTCCCTCCCTGAAACTGTCGAAATCAAAAAAGAGTGTGAGGTGATATCTATTCTGGTGCAGAATGAAAAGATTTCAGGTGTAGAAGCCGACGAAATCTACACCTCTGACATCGTTATCTATACAGGTTTTGCAACTGAGCTTCCCAAACTTGTAAAATGTCTTCCCACTGATTATGTAGAAAACCTCAAAGGTATTGTGACCAGTAAAAGCCTGACTATATGGCTTGGTCTAGAAAAGGAGCTTCCTGAGTTTAATTATATAGGTTCTGAAATCTGGTTTAAGGATTTTGCTTACTGGGCAATGCCTATAAGTAATTATGATCCTTCCCTTGCCCCCAATGATAAACAGCTTATAGGTTTTTCCTTTGTGATCGACAATAAAAGTGATGACAAGGAAATTAAAAAGGCTTATGATACGATTTTCCGCGCCCATCCTAACATTGAAAAGCATATCGAGATGCATCACGAGCAGATTACAATTCCAGAAAAAGCCGCAGTCACAATTGACGGAAAGTTTGCAGATATCCGGACTCCTGTACTGAATCTCTATATCGCAGGCACAGATACTGACAAGCGCAGTATGGGAATAACTCGAGCCGCATATTCTATTGTTGAGCTTTTAAAAATACTTACTGAAGATGGGAATCTCAATTAAAAAAATTATTTTTAGCTATTGCATCAAAATAGATATATTTCAATTGGTATTTTGTAGGCTGAGTAGTTACTTAGTTTTTAATATCGTTAATTTCTGGTGCATAAAATTTATTAAAAATAATAAGACATAAATTCTCAAAAATAAATTTTAGTCGAAGAAAAGATTTTACTGAACAATAATTAAATCAAATCTTAGAGGCAAAATCAAAGATTAGGTGTTGCAGCTCACTTAAAGAAATTATGTATTTTTATTCTACAGCCCTGGATATAAAGAGATTGTTCGGAATCAAATATTTAATTAGCACATCTATACTTCTCTTCTCCATGATTTCTTTTATTTTCGCCATAGTTTTTTAATTACATCGGAAGTTTTATCTCACCAACAATTCCAATCTGACCTCCATCACTTTACAGTTCCTCACGTCATAATTCTTTCCCAACATCTGAATATTATTTAAAGATTTTTCTTGTTTTGACACCATTTTTAATGTACATAACTTTGAAGGAGAATATTTCGGTTCAAAATCAACTAAAAGATGTACTTGATCAATATCAATACCTGTTGCATCAAACTCCAAACAGTACATTTTACAAATTTCAAAGCATACAGATTTCAAATATTTGATGATGTTCCTATCTAAAAAAATTTTTTTACGATACTCCATACAAAAAAATCACTGGATATCTTGTTTTGTCAGCATAATGAGTTGCATGAAGTAGTTCCATTTTTATAGTGTAGAGATAGCTTAAAATATGGATCAGTTAGTTAAAACTGTTTGCAGGGAAATTTCAATTCCCAAACAAGTTGTGGGTATCCAACGAAAACAAAATAATTAAGCGGGCTCGCCGTGATTCGAACACGAGTTAATGGGTACCTTCGTAAAGTATTGTACTTCGAAGCCCATTAGGATATCCTGGCTACCCCACGAGCCCGCTATGCATCAATAGTGATAGGAACAATCCATATTAAAGGTTTCTATCAAAACTAAGACAAAATTAAGGAAAGCATGAAGATCAAAATTTTCGGCTGCTTACCCGCTGTAGTCAATTGTATATGTTCTTGGCATTGCTTTGGATA
>PLUB01000033.1 GCA_003164755.1 Methanosarcina sp.
CAATTTAGTTCTGTATCAACTAACTTGGATGAAGTTACCATACTGAAAGGTATTCTCCGCAGCATTGTACCTGAAATTCTGTAAAATCTGATTGACTCTAGGTCCTTTTCCTTGCACCACAAAAAATAGGATTTATCGTTTTGCTGATGTGGAAGTTTTCATACAAAACCTAACCGTCTTAGGGTTAAGATAACTCAAGCTTTTGGATCAAAACTATACCGTTGTTCAATCATTTTATTGTGGATGCTCTAATTTATATAGTGCTTGCAATGAGACTGTGTCGGCAGGGCTAAGTTTTATTGCTTTATTATAATCAAAAATTGCAGCCGCCCTATCGCCTTTATCTTCGTCAATGATTCCTTTTGCACTCCAACCAGCGTAATAGTTTGGATTAAACATCAAGCCTTGATCTACATAATTTTCTGCAGCTGCATTTTTACCCTGCAACACCAAAGCTAAGCCTTTCACGCTGTAGTATCTGGACTCATTGGGGTTTAATAAAAGTGCATGGTCAATTGCTGCGTGAGCTTCATTAAGTTTAAATTCTTCAATTAAAACAGTTCCTTTATCAAACCACGCTTCAGCATCTTGTGGATCTAAGCTAATTGCTTTATTATAATAGGATATTGCATCATCATATTATTTGGAGTCCGCTAAGTTATTTCCTTTTGTGACGAGTGCGTGTGATTCCTGCGATGCAGATACTATACAGACTAGCAGCAAAAAAGCTAGAATAGCTATCCCAAAGATTTTGAACTTTCTATTTACCAAAAATATCACTCCTTTTTATTTTTTAATGTTACTCCCACCAGCAATGTCTATGCCATCTCCAATGTCTATGGCCATTCCAATCATGCCAAGTATGACGCGTATAATGGCAAACACGGTCTCCATTCCAATGATGATGACTACTCCCAATGACTGTACCAATGATCTGCGCTTACAGTCGTTGCTATTCCTACTCCAAGTAACAGAACTAAGAAACCAATTACCAAAATTTTCTTATATATACACTTGAAAATATATTTTATATTTTAAAAATGTTGGCATAATAATTACTTTTTATTTGTTAGGCTGTTCTTATAGTGTTTTTAGTTCAGTAAGTTGAAAGTGCATTATTTTTAACTCTCCTACCTAGTCATTTTGGTGTAGAACTCGTTTTATTTAGTTTCCTTCATCCACTAGCAAAATACAGTTGCTGTAATGAAGTCAAAAGACTTACTTTAGCGCTTCAAGACACGCCAGAACCTATTGAACTTGCACAACTAAGAGCCAAGTATGAAGACTTCGAAAAGCTAACGAAACTTTGAAAGCGGAACTTAGGAGTACAAGCCAGAAAGAACAAGATCTTAAAAAGATATTTGATAATTACATGGTTCAAGTTCAAAGCCTAATAAATCAAAAAGCTATAGAAGCGCCCGGAACAAAAAAACCGTGGTGGAGATTGTGATGAGTCTGACTCCAATTATAACAACAGATTAAAATGAGTAGTAAATTAGTTTATATTAAAAATAAATTAAGTTCGGATGAAAAATATTAACTAGTTAAAAACTTATTACATTCTCCAATTCAGACTAACTTATCTCGAATTTTATTCCTAATTTCATCTACATCATTGACATTTATTTCAACATGCACATTTTTATTTTCTGAAACAACATTTGTTTTTCTATAGACTCTTCTTCCAAATTAGTCAGGAAACCTTCGACTGAGAATCCACATGCAAACTTGGCAATTTCCAGCTTTTACCGCATCATTCAGTTTCTCAAGAAGAGCTTTTGCAGCATCAGCATTCCGCTTTTGAATGTATCGATAAAACTGAAAATATTTCCCAGATTTCTCTGTCTTCCCCTTATTCAACCAGATATTGAATGTTTTATATGGTACGCCAGCTGCTGAAGCCGCTAGAGCATAACTAAGCCCTAAAGCAATATTTTCGGCGATTATCTGTTGTATTTCAGCTGTCAATTTACAAGGTCTTGCCATGGTCGCACCGTTTTTTATTTTAAATAATTGATATTAGCGAATCTTGTATTTAATATTAAGTTCGTTTTGTTTCGCAGGCAAGCGGATTTATGCGCGTCAAATCACAAATAAGCCATTCTCAGACGTTTTAAGACACTTTTTCGACTGGCGAACGGATTTTTTAAGGCGTTCGATGAAATTAGTCCTAGTAAGCCCCATGATAAATCACTTTTCCGGCCAATTTGAAATCCCCATGATTTGTTGCCAGATACCGATAGGTAACCACGAGACATTTTTCATACACTTATATTACTTTAAAAACATATAATTTAAGTAACTTATTTATTGGCATGGAAATGTTTCAGGCTGTTATAATCTCTAATATTGAGACTATGCAATTTTAATACTAATTAGTAATAATTAGTGCAATTTAGAATTTATGCAAAACATATATAATAAATTAAATATATTTACAATTCAAAGGTTATTCCAGCACATTTCAATATCTTGTGAGAAAAGTTCTTTATCTGTTCAGTTAGCCTGAAAGTTTCGTGTCTTATGATTTCAGTTGCATCAAAATGGTAATAATAATCAGTACAACCACCAAAAAACTCATAAATCGATTGGTTCGGATCAGCTGCAGCCAAAACAGATTGACAACTTGGAACCCACATATTAAATATATTATACATTTGGGATGTGAAATCCTGAAACTCGTCAACCATCAAAATAGGGGTATCGAGCTGGATATACTGATCAATTACGATTTGTAGCATATCTGAATAATCAATTTTCCGGATTTGTCTTTTATACTCTTCATAATTAATTAAAAATTCAGGAACTTTATTTGGAGAAATTGTTATATTTTTTGCACCCGGATACCTTTGCCATTTGTCAAAGGGTGTACATGTATTGCGGAGCCAGGAATAAAGATCAAACAAATCACCTGAGTACACCGACTCTTCCATATCAGTAATTTTAGTTCTGTGACTTCCGTTCTTAAAGTATTTGCCATAATTGTTTTTCTTCACGAAATCTACGTAATCGGATTGCTCCATCTTTTCAGGATAACCTATTAATCGGTAGCAAATTGAGTGAATAGTTCCAACATGTTGCTTTAATTCCTTCTCCCTCATTCCAGCATATGGAATTGTGGCACCTATGAGATCTGTTGCTGCGGTTTTCCTGAAAGTTAATACGGTGATCTCAGTTGGTTTATATCCATCTAAAAGATACTTTTGATAGAACTCTTTAATAATTGATGTCTTACCACAGCCAGGACCGCCAAAGACTTTGATTTTTTCAGTCAGAATATACACCACCTTTGGTTTAAATGATGGAAAAACAGTATATTGGTGTCTAGTGGTGTCTTGCTTAATCCATGTTGGGAGACATTGCTATAAATTGTGGTGTCTAGTGGTGTCTGGCGAAAAACAATAGCATTATATATATACAAGACACCTAGACACCATTTTTTGCAATTCTTATGAATAATATTACATATAGGTGTCTTGCTGGCTACCTTAGTCATCCAATTGTTCCCCCTTCTCTCTCAATACAGCGTCTCGAATGAAACACCAAGACCTTTCTTGTTTACCGCAATAACTAACACGCGGTGTTCCACTTTTTTTCATTCCAAGTTCTGTTATTGCTGAAGACAATTCATTCGGGGGAATTTTAAATCCCGCTCCATCCACCAACGCTAAGAAAACTTTTGAAGGCATACAGTGATATACTTTTTCATCGTCATTGAAAATGTGTTTGTATAAAACCAATCCTGAGAGTGCGTCTTCTGCAGCGTCTGACATTTCACGGTCGCACCAATTTCAAATATCTGTCTAGCTATGAATACATGCCTTGATTCTTCCAGATCTTGTGTATCTGTTGCTTTATCGTCTGCTAACGCCTCCAGGAATGAAGACCATCTGGTCAATTTGATTCTAGGAGCAGGCCGGTTAAATGCTTTTAGATACTGCTGCCTGAATTGCTTCATGTTTTCCAAGCGATCAGTATCCAATTTCAAAACTTTACCTTTTATATTCAACTCCCATATTTTAGGGTCACTCGAGATTGCACCCCTTACAATTACAACTTTATCAATCATATCAAACAGTTTCTGCTCAGGTGTTAATTCTTCCAGTTCGAGTGGCATTCAATCATGCCCCTGTGATCGTATCCACATATTGAAAAGAATCCAGTTCAGCCGATCAACTTCTGCATAGATATCTGGATCGTTAACAGGGTCAATGAGATCCTGTTGGTATTCCCATGTTTGCCACATCTGAAATATGGTGTCTGACAAATAATCGATTATATTACGTGGTATAGTTGAAAAATCATATTTGTTGCCGGATCTGCATCTGTAACAATCAAGTTATCCTTTATCAACAAATCGTGATATTTTTGAAATTCTTCATCATTAGTCCTTATGTTCGAATATTGCATCTGTTTCAAGTCCTGGGTAAACTAACTAAGTTAAAACATGATGCAGGAATCTGTGCAGGAGACACAAAACTTATATGAAAAAAGCACATATATAGGGTTGTTAGAACCGCAAATATATGTGTATTTTAACATATTAAAGCATTTTTTTGATATTCGAAGTATCAAAAAAATGCTCCTGCGTATCATTTCAGCAATTTGTCATTTTACTTTTCCACATTTGTTTGATCGATTAGTTGATTTTTATTTACAAGTGCCATGCGTTTTAATCCGTTCTCTTCCTGTTACTGAAAAGATGATTTTCGCCATCGCTCGTTCAATGGGGGCACCAAAGTTTTGCATATATTCGAGAACCTCTCTCTTATCAGAACAAACTTGTCTAAATGCAGCAATCGTTTCAGGTTGAAAAATCACATCATCTAACATTTTTAATTCCTTTTTGGGGTCATAGATTGCGGTTATTTTTCCATTCACATTTTTTCTCATGTCCGTTTTATATTAGCTTATAGCTTTTTCAATGACTTTGGAAAGATATGTGCTTCTTGCAATTTCTCCCCTAGTTACTTCGATTCTGGAATAAACTTCCGGCTTCAAATAGACATTCACAAGAACTTTTTTGCCCATTTGGATCATTATAGCCTCCGATATTACTCGTTAAATTAACATAACTAGAAGGGTTTTGGTATTATTTAAGTCTTTTCCCTTAGTAGTGGCGTCCGGCAACTATTTAGATTAAAAACTATATAAATTTAACTATATGGTATTAAGAAATTTACTCAGTATTCTTATTTAAACTTTCCCAGAAAGCTATCTTTCGCTATTATTTGTATACATGTATAGCCATGTATAGCAAGCAAAAAAATTAAATAGTTAAACGTTGCTGCTTTTAACTGCATTAATAAGGGCATTTAAAATAGCAGGATCAGCTTTTTGAAGTTGCAAAACAAGTTCGGAAATCACAGTTTTTTCGGTTTCTATGGTTTCACTAGATTCTATAGTTAACGGTAGACCACATCTAAAACAAAATTGTGCTTTTTTGTCTATGATCTCTTTACACCGGGGGCATTTTAAAACTCTGGGCTTCTCTTCTTCTTCTTCGGGTAATTTGAGACCTGAAGCTTCGAGCATTGCTGCATTAATGTCGTTCGCTGATAGATGAATGTAAATATTAGCCATCTGAGAGTTAGCTTTCCATCCTAAAACAGCTTTAAGCTTTTGTTCACTTTTCAGTTTCTTAGCCAAATCTGTAGCTCTTGCATGTCTGAATGAATGCGGATTGATTCTTTTCTTGATTCCTGCTGCCTTTCCTATTATCGCAATTTGCTGGTATAGACCTGATCGAGATATCAAATTATAAGGCGCCCGGAATGAACAGAAAATTGGAGCATCAGGGTCTTCTTTCCTAGGATGAATTTCTAGCCATTGGCGAAGGTAAGAAGACGCAAAAATCAATCGCGCAGGTCTAGCGCCTGTCTTCCCTTCACGAAGCCATAACAAGCATCCATATTCGTCGAACTTTGCATCTGAAATGGTTGTACTTAATAACTCTCCTATCCTTGCTCCAGAGTCTGTTAAACAAGCTAGTAGTGCTTTATCCCTTGCTGTGGGTGCATGGTGGATTAAGCAGTCAATTTCTTCATCTGTTAGAAGCTGATCTGGCGTTATACTGCTGTGTTGTGTATTTTTCGTTTTAATGCATCCTGCGAGCTCTGGGTTAATTGTTCTTATGAACGCTCTGATGACAATTTTGTGAAGCTTGAGAGATGAATTTTTCAGGTTATCTATGGTGTCCAAATAGTCGTTAAAGTCATCCTCAGTAACGTCCTCATATGGTTTTCCCAACCACTCTGAGAAGCGTATTAGTATCATCAGATGATTAATTATCGTCCTATGTTTCCGTTCTTCATCCTGCAACCTTTTGATGTGCTTTCTGAGCGTTTTGAAATTCTCCGGTAATATTTCTGTTCCTGCAATTTTTAGTCGATCGTTCCAGTAAGCTAGGTCAAGGACATCTTGTTGAAACATGATTCTATTATGCACCGTATCTATAAAAATAGTTTCCTTATTTTAAGTAAACTATGTGCAGAAATCTTTTAATTTGATTTTTAATAAGTATCTAAGCATTCATTAACCATATAGACTATTGCCCTTGATCATGGACTTCAAGTGCGTAAATGTTTTTGTTTCGTTTTATCGAGGTTTTATCCGCTTTTGTATGTCAGGATCTGAATGGATAAAATTAGCATCCTGAATTATTCCCTTTTTTATTTTGAAGCCAAGGCAATTAAGTTAGCTTTGCAACTGTCTCCATATTTATTCTTCTTTGCAGTTATCAATAATTTTTTACGAATGATAAGACTGTTGTACTGTACTGTCCGGTATGTAATAAGGGAAGCAAAGACATTTCCTGAAAGAAATTCGATCATACATTGTTTCTCTAGTTCAAAGTTAAAGACAATTCCATTGCTTTAAAAAAAGCATTTTAAAACAAGCGATTGCTTCATCTTCATGTAGGCTTCTTGAAGATTTTAATTATACGGGCTCAAAAATTATAAGAAAAGATTTTTCGATCAATTAAGGAATTAATTTCGTAAAGTTTGGCTCCAAAAGACTGAAGAAGTTTGTATTCTCCTTTAAGAACAAAAGCAGTAAGAGTTTTCATAAGTAAGAATTCTTTGTAAGAGATTAAAAATCTCAAATACTTAAATACTTAAATGTTTATCAAAATTTTGTCTGATATATTTCAACTTTGTTGGACTACTGTATTCAGAGTTTTTGGGTATTAAAGTAAAGTATGATTCCCCAGGTATTGTATTTATGCACAACTTCACATTTGTTGAAGGGCTGTTATCGCCAAGGTTTGAAGACCAAGAAACAGATGCACATGTATAATAACTACGTTAATTTCATTGTTGAGCGGTACTTTTCCAGAAGGAAGGACTGACTATAACAAATCTTTTGATGAGGTACTGGTTTCCAGACTATTAACTGGCCAAAAGTAATAGGAGAGCTTCCTACAGGTACCGCTGTTGTAGCATTTTTTTGGATGTGGCTATTATAGAAACAGTTTTATGCTGCAGGTCCTCCTATAAATTCTCCTAAGGCAAAAGGCATGTTTCCTACCTTCAGCGTGGATGTAACAGTGTTTTTTGCAGTGTCAATTATAACGATCGTATTGTCCCCAGGATTTGTCACATATACCTTTGTTCCATCAGGGGTAATTGCAACTCCTATAGGATTAGATCCTATAGGTACTGTTGCTGTAACGGTGTTAGTGGATGTATCAATTACAGATACACTGCAGCTTCCCTCATTCGCTACATATACCTTTGTTCCATCAGGTGTGACTGCAACTTCCCAAGGAGTGCTTCCTACAACTACCGTGGCTGTAACAGTGTTTGTAGCAGCATCAATTACAGATACACTACCGCTTTCTTGGTTCGTCACATATATCTTTTTTCCACTTGGCGTGACCGCGACGCCCTTTGGCCCGAGTCCCACATTCACAGTGGCTGTGACCGTGTTTGTAGCTGTGTCAATTACTGTGACATTGTTGGTATCGTAGATTGCCACATATGCCTTTGTTCCCGTTGGGTTGATTGCAACTCCTTCAGGTTCACCGCTTACATTCACTGCCGTTGTAACCCGGTTGATTGCTGTGTTAATTACAGAGACATTGTTATCTCCTGAATTCGTCACATATACCTTTGTTCCATCCGGAGTTACCGCAACTCCCGCAGGACAGAATCCTACATTTAACGTCTCTGTGACCTCTTTTGTGGCAGTGTCAATTACAGATACAGTGTTGCTGCCCTCGTTTGCAACATATACTTTTGTTCCATCACGGGTGACCATGACTCCTTCAGGTGATGATCCTACATCCACAGTGGCAATAACAGAGCTAGTGGATGTGTCAATAACCGAAACATTGTTGCTGCCGTCGTTCGTAATATATGCATATGGCGCCTTCGGCGATGAACTTTGTACAGGAGCTGCCGAAGCTACAGATAAAACGAAAATTGAAAAAAAGACCACTAGCAAAATAGCCAACTTCTTACTTTCGTTGCTAAATAACTGTTTCTCCATTTCTTTATGCCTCTAACTCTTGATAAATTTTGTTCAATTTTTAAAGCATCAATTGCATATCATTATGCATATTGTATGCATATACTATAATTATGCATATACTATAATATAAGTGGAAATATAACTAAGAAACAAATAATTTGAACGATAATTTTCACCCATTTGATTTTTATATAATATCTAATGGTTAGTAGACTTCTTAATGTTCACTTTGACTCCATATTTATTCCTAATCTGCATGCGTATTTTTACATTTAGTACTTCTCCATCTTTATTATGCTTAATATACTAGATTCTCGAATTATTATTATCCCTTGTAATAAAATTTTAATAACTATATGTTAGCGTAAGTATAAATCATCTGACATTTGTCCCATTTTTAAGATCGTGAATTTTTGTTTTCTTATCTGCTATAAAAATATCCAGTAATAAGATAATTTTCTTTCGATTATATCCAGCAGAGGCAATTATTACTCTACCAATGAAAATTGCCACAATAATGCAGCATCTGATTTCAAATAATTAGATTTATGGGATTAAAAAAGTACGAAAATCGAGTAGTTTATGAAAGAAAGATTGTTGAGATTAAGGCATTCTCAGTTGATATACGTATAAAAATAATCAGTGGTTAATCACATTTGTGGTAAATAGAGGCCCGGAAGAGTACGTGATAAAAATGACTTCATTTACTCTCATACCAAATTAATATTATCAAAGTCAGTACATTCGGATAGGTTTAAAGGACGAAAATTCAATCATTTTTGTAACTTTTTTATCAATCAATAAATCTAAAATGGTTCTGAGTTTGTGAAGATTCAAATGGTTAAATTCTGGTTTTGTTTTTGGATTTAATCTGTACTTTTTTTTACATAATCCGTCTTTCCAAGGAAGCGATCAAGAGTGCTTGCGTCAGTGAAAACGTGTTCTCTTTCTCCTTTGCGATTAATATAGAGCCCTATAAAAACAATAAGCAAGCCTAGATTTATATTTGTCCCAACAATAATTGCTCCTATCAGTATCATTGTAGAAGCTGCAAGTCCCTTAAGGGCTCCTCTCCTGTAGGAACGATAGCCTGTCCTTTTAAAGATCCGGACATCCCGAAGGGTAAGAAAGAGAACTACAAAATAGGCAAACATCGCAATTTTTAAGTACATTCATTTCTCCGTCTTCATTTTCAATTCACACTTTATGCTCCTTTATTGAATTGATAGATAGGAATTTTAAATATTTTGATCCCGTTTTCAAATAATTTCTCAGGAAATCAGGGCAAATTGATAAGTATGTCACTGCAAGCAGAGACTAAATTACGTATGTTCTATAATATATAATATTAACAATTCTGTTTTCTCCTATGAGTTTTAAAGTCACAGATTAATAGTGGAAGAAGGACTCTGTAGGAATCCTTAATTCAATGCAAATTACTTCTATTATTTTTTTAGGCTATAGACTATCAGTTTAAGTTTTCCTTCTTTGATTTGATTATGGAACTTTTTTGCCCTAAGTACTTCTCTAAACTTCCTTTTGACAACAGGGACATTATCTCCGCCGTATTTCTTTGATTGTATTTAATTTTATCAAATATTAAGCGCATCTGTCTTCTGCATTTTACCCAAGTTTTCTTTCTCTCTCTTTTTCTTAAATGTGTGATTGAATCTGATTTTCTTTCTTCTACTAATTAGGGAATGGATTTTTTCTGAATCATATCTTTTATCTATCACATAACATTGGGATTTTTCTTATCAGATTGTCGTAATAGATTTCATTTCTCCTTGTGAGCAAAACAATTTTAGAGTTTTCGTCAAAGGAAGGTTAAATATAGAAGAAAAAAATTCTGGATACAAACTTTTGAAGGTAGTAAAATGGGGAGTCTTATTAAGATTGAATTATTAAGATCAAATTTTTAATTTCTTCGTTCAGTAGATCAATAAGTTCTACACATCACTATATTTGCGCTAATGTACCCCTTCTATGAAACTTTAACAAGAAGTTGGTGTTGGGTATAAACATGTTTGGAATATTTGCAGAAATAAATGTTCATTATGAAAGGTTTAATAGTTTTGAGGCCGGTATCAACAAATTTAATGTACTCATTCGATTTCAATATTGTGTATTACGTCGTTTTTTAGTGGGAAAATATAGTATTATTTTATAACACAATGGTTATAAAAATATGAAAAAACGCACACTTATTGGATTTTTATAGAGTCGACAGAATATGTTTTATGACTAGTGAATTAGTGGAATGACGGTATTTTTTGTCGTCCTACATTATTTGATTGATTTTATTTGTAGAATGCTCTTAGGCTCTTTCTCAGCTGTTTTTGTTCTACATTTCAGTGAGGTGGAAACATAATTTTTCAATGGATTAAATGTATGCATTCTTTACGCTTAAAGTTTAATCTTGAAAACATCAATCAAATAATAGAAAATGCGCATATTTTTGGAGTAATGAAGAGGATTTCTATTTACCTCTAATTCTTTTCTTTGCGGGATTATTGGCTATATTTTTCCAACTAATTTATGTATTGACCCGATTTTTTCTTTTCTGGTTAATTATGGAATGAAGTCTATATTTTCATCGAAAACCAATTCCTGCTTGCAAAAATTTTATCAAAATTATCTCAAATTTGTAAGTTTCCAACCATAAAACCTAAAAAAGATGATTAAATATGGGTTTTTTGTTCTACTTTCACATTTTTATGATCCTAATTTTACACAATATTTCCATATTTTATCATGTTATTCATATAATCTGTCAATTTCATATCAATAATTCGATCAAAATTTGAGAAATATAACGATCAAGAGATAGAAAATTGTCTGTCAAATAGAATATAAAAAATGGAACCTAAATTTATTGACCATGATGTTACTCTTCACTCCTTTGAAATATGAATATTTCCGTTCAACACAAAAATAAAAATGGCGAATTAGGATTACAAAAAATTCAGTTTCTTATAAAAACCCAGCACCAGGTCGTTGAAGTTTAGCTTATTGAGCTGGTCTTTAACTTTGTTTTACATGATTTTTCTGAAGCAAGATATCTGTCTGTAGTTTTAAAGGAGTAGTTGTCTTCGAACGGGAAATTTTTAATTGAGTATATTGTTATTTATTGATATAGATCATTGCTATGCAGG
Organism: Methanosarcina sp.; assembly: GCA_003164755.1. GTDB lineage: Archaea > Halobacteriota > Methanosarcinia > Methanosarcinales > Methanosarcinaceae > Methanosarcina. Next base: position 11,631 of record PLUB01000033.1, read on the forward strand.
TTGCAAGTCCGAAGTTTTTGGCTCCATAAAGTGGATATGAGATATATTTTGCTTCAGTGTGATTCTATTTTCAATATTTTTTACTTGATCCGTAATTTTTCTGCAGTTGTCTACTATTATTGCTGAATCTGTAGTTGAGTTTCATCTTCTCTGAATTTAATTTTTCAAGTGCAGTAGTATCTAAATTTGCTCAGAGAAGCACATTTTACATAAATCCCAGTCCTGGGCCTAATGTTGGAATTATCCCAAAGGAAAAAATGTTTATCAAGCCATTAATCATTATTACAAATGCAAGGCTCTGGGTTCTATAAAAACAATAGCCAAGGAAACCCCCTACAAGGGAAGCAAATACCATTTCGAGGGGAGTACCGTAGCCAGAGTGCATTATTCCAAAAAGAAGGCTTGCTAGAAGGATTCCACCTGTTGGCCCTAAGAACTTTTCCAGCCTTTTTTGGAGGATTGCCCTGAAAATAAATTCCTCTATCAGACCTACTATGAATATCATTATGATTATGAATAAAAGTATATTTGCCGGAGAGATGTCCGGGATAAGGTTCCTGTTTCCACTTAATATATATTCTGCTTCCCCCAAAACCAGGCCTGCAAGAACGGCTAGAGGAACTTGGCTCAGTATTTTCTTGAAAGTAACTTTTTTTTTCTCAAATGTGATCCTCTGATTGCCGATAGCGATTACTAAAGGAATTGTCATGGGCGCATAAATGAATACAAAAGAGTAAAGATTGATCTCGGAAAAAATCGGCATTGAAAGGTTTACCAGGCGAAAAATTGGCAAAAGCAGAAAAGCCTGGTGAATTTCGCGTACTTCCTGTTTTTTTGTAACTGTTGTAGAAAATGAAAGGATCAATAGAAGCAAGGTATAAGCTATAGAAGCTTCTTTTAACCTTCCTTCGAAAATCAACAATTCGGAAAAAATAATCGTAATTATAGGGGTCCCTGCGTAGAACATCTTTTTCAAGAATCCGATCTTTTCTTCGGTTAAAATTTCAAAGGTTTTTACTAGTTCCGGCAAAGCGATTTTTCCTACTTCTATCTCAGACGGCGAAGAGTCCAATGATGCCATTTTCAGGTCTCCTTAGTAACGTTAATCCAAATATGTAAATTTCTGTAAGGAGTTTGCTTTTCGGTTTCATTAAACAGAAGAAATTCTAGCTTCATATTATTTCCTTTGAAGGGTGGAGTGAAAGTCACTGGTTCAATCCAGGACATATTATGCGCAAGGCTTATTTGTTTTTGGTCCTTTGGAAGAGGCAAAGATTGATTTTCAAGTCTCAATTCCATTGTATAATCTACTGGCCTGTATTCGTGATTCACTATTCCTACAATAACCATTCCATTTTTTCCCAGTATTAAATCTGCAGGATAGCCATCTGCTGTTTTGTTAGCTCCAAGGATGTAAAACTCGGTAAAGTGCTCTCTCTCTTTTGGATTTCCGATTATATGGGCCAAGCCGACAACAGAGGCAAGTGTAGAAAGGACCAAGATAACTGCAAAAACTCTGTCAATTTTGGATTCGGGCTTTTTCATGATTTCAGTTTTCATTCTCAGGAAAAAAGCTTTGAATGGAACTTCAAAAGCTTCTTCTTCAGGCAGCAAGCTTCTCCTATGGTATGCAATTGCACACATTAGGAGTATGAAAATCGAAAGACTAGTCAGTAAAGTAATTTCCTGGATTCCCCATATAGTATAGTTCAGTACAAGTCCCATTATTGGGACTATTGCAATACTAAGTCCTAGGGAGATTACAGCTCTCTCAATTCCCTCTATATCTTTTTTTGCCGGGAAGATGGCTCCAGTCAGGGCATAACCTGGCAAGAAAAGCACTAGTAGAATGCCTAAATATGTGCGTAGGAAGCTTCCATTAAGCGCAGGTACAAGCACTAAGATATCAATAAAAAGTACAAGACCTGCAACTAGGAGCAGGTCCTTAGAAGTTTGTCTTCTTTCTGCCATTTTCACCACTAATAAAATTTTTTATAATCTATCTTTTTGAATTTATACTTATTTACTTACTCCATTAATTTGATATCTTTTGCAGCTATTCCAAACCATATTTATCGTTTCAGGTGTTCATGTTGCAAGAAAATTAGGAGATATACTTTTAGATCCTATAACAGATATATAGTGTATTATTTTCGATTTTGAAAGTTTAATTTCGAGTTTGATAAACTCATTCTATCAAGGTTTTATTTTTTATCTCATATTTTTGTATCTGTTATGATTTTTTTATGTATATTCCTTATATATAGGTTGTTATCAGATGAAAAATTTTTTTATTTATTGATATCTTCCCATCCTGAGTTATTTTTGGTATATTCCTAAATATTTCAACCCCATCCCATAAATTTCAGGATAGGCATAGAAAATTTTATTTTGTACTTCCCCTTTCCTAGAAGCATGAAAGTGTTGGTTACAGGGGGAGCAGGTTTTATAGGCTCCCATATAGCTGAGTATTTTGCAGAAGCTGGGCATACTGTAAGAATCATAGATAATCTTGTCACGGGTTTTATCCAAAATATTATAAAGTCTAAAAATATAGAGTTTGTTCAGGGAGACATTTGTGATTATTTTTCAGTTGAAAAAGCAGTTTCGGGAATGGACTATGTTTTCCATGAAGCAGCTCTTGTATCCGTACCTCTAAGCTGTGAAAGACCTGCTGAGGCTTTCAGGATCAACACTCTTGGAACACTCAATGTGTTACAGGCCTGCGTTAAGGCTGAAGTTAATAAATTTGTAACTGCATCTTCAGCCGCTGTTTATGGAAACAACCCGATCCTTCCAAAAAGTGAAGATATGTACCCTGAGCCGACTTCTCCTTATGCTATTTCCAAACTCGATGGTGAGTACTTGGCAAGGATGTATTATAAGGGCCAGGGGCTTAGAACAACCTGCTTGCGGTACTTCAATGTTTATGGTCCTCGTCAAAACCCTAAATCTCAATACGCAGCTGTTATTCCTATTTTCCTGGAGAGGGCAAGTGCAGGAAAAGACCTTGTTATCTATGGCGATGGTTTTCAAAGTCGAGATTTCGTGCATGTCAAAGATGTAGTCAGAGCAAATGCTTTAGCACTCGAATACGGGGATGGGGAGATCTTAAATGTGGCTTTGGGAAAAAGTGTGACAGTTCGCGAACTTGCTGAAAATATTATTACCCTTACTGAATCTCCTAGCAGGATATTACATGTGGTTCCAAGGGCCGGTGATGTTAGGGACTCACGGGCAGATATTTCAAAAATTTCTGGATGGTGGAAGGGTGAGATTGAATTGCATGAAGGGTTAAAAAGCCTCATTTAAATGGTTGTTATTAGGGCAGTTTAATTTGAGGATTAAAAAGAAGTTGTCCTCCTTGACTAAGCAACTTTCTTAGTTGGGCAGCAGCTAACTCACGCTGCTCGAAAGTCAAGTTATTTTTTATTTTTGGAATATTGTTTTGTAAATAAATTTGAAATTAATTCTCTAAACCCCTAAATTTCGTTCTGCATTTATATGTGATATATAGATGTCTCTTGAAATCAGAAGTTTATCGAATTATCTTAAAAAGACTTGATGTTTTTTCACCTTTTAGAATCTTCTTTTCATGGATTATGGCCCTTTATTTTCATTATGATAATGCACATAATAGAGGCTATAAGCAACCCAACTAAGAAGTTGGTAACTTCAATTTTTTTTGATTTTATTTTACTTGAATACCCTGGAATTTGCTGTGGGGATGAAAACCTCCCCAAGAATCTTTACTAACTAACTTATTTATATTTAAAACAACTTATTTATTGTTGAAGACTAGAACTTTTGAATTAAAATCATTGCCGTTATAAACTAACATGACATTTTTCGAAGAATATGCACAAATAAATGGAAGTACATCTCACATTATTTTTTTGAGGCCGTGTACCGAAAGTTCTGTAAAATATGTTTTGGGCTTCATTCATTTCTTTTGCAATAAGAAATAGAATCAAGAATCAATAGTTATGCTGATTAAGTTTTTGTCTTTATTGTTTTACTGACGCATAGGTTTTTGTGGGATAAAATTTTGTATTTTCTCATTTTTCAGCCGAAATGATAGGATATTTTTACTAATTGTGCAGAAAATAGTAGTTTTATTAAAACATATGTTATGTTAGAAAGCCAACAAGTTGCTATATTTCTCTTACGAAGGATAAAAATAAATTAAAATAAAGGAACTATTCAACCTACAAATCAAATTTATTTAATCAATTTAGATACATTCCTTTATTATACAAAGCATATGTCATTAGATTTATTTTATTTATATAAAGTACATTATTATGCTGAGCTTCTGAGTCTTGCGAATTAATTTCAATTTTTTTGTCATTTGTTTTTATTGCTTCATCAGACTTGTTTAAAACAGAAACATTGTTGCTGCTAGAGTTTTGAACATCTGCAAACGCCGCCGGGTTTGTGATACTTCCTAGCATTAATAGAGCCAGTACAGTGATTTTTAAGGCCGTTATGTGGATATACCCTCTACTTGCTTTATCACATGTAGTTTTTTCATTTTAAGCTCTTAATATGTTTTTAGAAATATAATGATGAAAAATGACTATAAAAACACAAATGAATAATCCTTCACTCAACAAAGTAAATTTTCCTACTAAAAAGGTTTTATTTATTAATAAATAATTGTTACTTTACTTTTAGTTATCAAAACTTTAAAAATTTTAATAATATCCTCAGGAAAACAAAATTTTAACTTGCAAAATAACTATTCTGGAAAAAAACTTTTAACCTAAATTCTAATATAAGCCCGAAAAAAATTACAATGTAAGGTAAAACATAACCATTTAAAAACAATAATGCACAGTTTTGTGTAGGAAAAACTGTGAATCGAAAAGAGTCATGAAAAGTTTGTTACGTCCTTTGATTAAGATTCGTGATATATAAGATAAAGCCTTATCCTAAAAATCATATATTTTATGATTCTTGATACCTAGTTTGGTATCTCATTTCCCTTTTTCGGGCCATGTAAAAAATTGTATAAGGATGTACCTAAAAAACAGATGTGATTTGTTCAAAATACTATGTGATAATATACAAATAGTTGTTGGCAAGACCCAAATCCGAGACTTGGAAGCTGGAGTAGTTAATCAGGATTATATTTATAAAAATTTAATAGGAATGAGGACGTAAAAAACCAGTTCTTATAAAGACCAAGGTTTCCTATTTGTATCCTTACATCTCTATATATCTCAAAGATTTTTCACATGGATCGTGTCTCATCCCCAATGTCAATTTTCTCAGGCATATTATCCAATGATCTTTTTAATGGCTTATTAAAATATGGTGGAAGAGACCTCAAGATGTGGAGCAAGAGATAAAAGAGTTTCTGCTCTTCGCAGAAGAGCAGCGGCTTCCCTGCGAAGATACTTGGATTGAACCTCGTGTTTAAAATAAACGGCTTTATCAATAATTTCTTTTTGCTTGGATTCATCCAGATGTGGAATAATAACTGTGAGAGCCTGTACCTTCATGCCTTTGTCTTTAAGATTGAAAGCTAACTCAAGTGCTTGTTCTAGAATTTCTTCCTTTCTTTGCACATCCATATATGGAAGAAGGAGTGAAAAATAGTTACTGAAATTTCAGAACACTGTTACATTGGAAAACTGTATATTTCCAACAAAGACAGGCAAACATACCAGATTAGAGTTTTTGTTAAGAAGATTAAGAGAAATTGTAACCAAGGTGAATACAATGAGTTTTTTTGAATGCTACAAACAAGAAATTAATCCTGAAGTTGCGTTACTACTAATGCCGGAATTAAAAAAAGATTATATCAAAGATAATCCATGCAAATGGAGAAAAGGTAGGATAGCGCTTTGGGAAGTCGCATGTACACGAATTGAAGATTGTAACCCATCGATCGAGACATATTATATTTTGTGCACTCTGGTATTTTTTATAAAAAAGGAAAACATAGATATTTCACTCCATCCAAAAAAACAATGCAAGAACAAATAGCTGCGTTTGATCAACAACTTGATGTTATCCATAAATTGAGTTGCACTATAACAGATAAGCGTGGTAATACAGACGTAAAAGTTAGGCTTTTCCAGACGTATTCAGAAATTAATCATGGAGCGAATCGTAGATTTTTAACTAAAACGTTTTTAAATAATTTGTTATAAATGCCATCTATCTTATTATAAAAGACGGGGAGGAAATCAAAATCTCCATTACTCATTTGGTATTTAGGTAATCCGTCTAATTTTAAATGTCAAAAAAGTTAATCTTGTGACTGCAGGTGAGTCAATACCCGCAGCCCATAGAAGGATTGTTTGAAGGTGGATAAACCTTTGAATAATAACTTAGTTTTATTTATTACAAAGTTATTCAACATACTCTAAATACTACTACCCTTAGACTAAAGAATATAAAATTTATGTGAAAGCACATTCTAAAATTTGAGTGACTGTATGTATCACATAAGTTACATACTTTTTAAGTGATAAAAGTATATGAAAAATATCTTGTGGGTAGTTACCGTGCAGGTCAGTAAAGATCATGGGGAATTAAAATGGTAAAGAAATGACTTATTCGGAGATAACTGGTAAGACTTTTATTCAAAGTTCGATGACTACATTACCCTACTCAAAGCAATCGCTCTGTGAGCCCAAAAATGGCTCCAATTTAATTTGACGGATATAACCCCACTTGTATGTATAAGATAACGAAGGAAATACTAAAATAGGATTGAATAGAGCTTTAAATAAGCTCAATAATTTGAATAGGGGTTATTGCAGCCCCCGATGTTTTTTTCTTTTTTGCCTACACAACTTTCTGCACTTTTGGAATCTGATAAGTTCCATTTAATACCTTGGGACCTGGGAGATACATTCTCAATACCAGATAAAAATCTCCATTAGATGCAGGTACCCAATTTGATCCTTTTCCTGAAGGTTCATAGTGCTGGATGTAGATGTCCAGGGAACCATCTGGGTTATACATAAGTCCGGTTGTCTGATCGCCTAGTGAGTCGTGATTGACAGGATTCGGTACGAACAAGAAAGTGGTCGCATTGTACATGCTTAATGACCAGAAGGCATCTACAGGCGACATATTATCTTTGCCGAAATGCACTATGTACTTGTTGGTGCCGTTCAAGGGTTGTCCATCTGTGCCAGTTTTTGTCTTTGCGTAAATCGCTTCTTCCGGGACATTAGCTCCAAGCCCACCTTCAGTAATAGCTGCACGTATCAGATAATTGTAGCCATAGGTTCCAATGTTGGTATTATACGTCCAACCATTGATGTAGAACCCTTTAGAGTTATTTAAAGTGCTTTTCACGATCTGCTCGCCGTCCTTGATTGCCCGAGCAAGCTCATCAGTAATAGCTGGATCTAAGTTTGTTCCATAGGGAGTCTCGTTCTTACCCAACCCTATTCTATAGAAAACTGCCATGAGAGCTATTTCTCCCGTAGGTGCTGGGTTATTCTTCAGGGCAACCCGTAGTTCTTCGAAAAACCGTATGCTATCCTGCGCATTAGGTGAAACTAAAGCTTCCTTAAAGTCGGCAAGTGTCTCATTTTTCGCTGAGACCGCTGGTTTCCCGTACTGGCTCAGTGGTGTTAGAGTGAACTGTTTTTGTAGTGTTAGCACGTTGTACAAGTCAGACTCACCCTTAACCAGGATTCTACCAAGGATCCAGACAGTATTAATCGGCGATTTAATCACCTGGAGTCCTGTGGGCAGGCTGTGCCGTTCCAACTAGGTCCAACAATGGCAAAATTGCCTTCTCCTGTACCAGTGGTACGTCTACCCACGCTGTTGAAGGTATTCGTGTACGCATAAAGCAGCTGCTGGACATAGTAACGTCCATTGGTGTCCGGTACATGCAGTACTATCTGTTCCTTTCCCAATTTGAGAAATGCAATATTGTAAAGCGTATCTGCGTTAGGTAACGACATCTATGAAGCTGGCATTGACAAGGTGTGTAGAGTAAGCCCATCTGATTTACCGGGGCGTGTCCCATTCCAGGCGTTGTGACAAAGAGATTTTCAGTCCGCTGCATCATTACTGGAGCAAGACTATAGATGTAAGCTTGGACGCCTATGGTATACGAATCATTCTCAAGAGCTTTGTAATCTCCATCCGATTTACTACTGGCATTGGTTAATGGCACCACTGATAACAAAATAAGAAATGTGCACGCAAAAATGTTTAGTGTCAGTGTTAACTTACTAAGGTTAGTTTTTAGTCTTTTTGACATATCTATTCCCTTCCACTCATTAATGTGCCAAAATAAATTATGTGAATTGAGACGCCGGCAGCCCATAGCCTGTATACTTAAACACACTGAGAATACTTTAGGCTACAGCTGAACACAATACATTATTATCTTAATTTAATAATAATAAATAGAGTTTCTAAATAAAGTCTTACCCATCATTCCTAATTTTATTTAGTATGTTCGCTTACTACAATATACCTACAAGACTCAAGAAAATACCCAAAATCACCCTATAAGCTTTCATTTTTGATCTAATAGCCCAAAGCACTGTTTTATACTAAGGAAACTAAATAAATAACAAAATACAACCTTCATTGATAGTTATTTTTAAGAGTAAAAAACGGTATTATCATGGCACGCCCTACAAAGCTCACTAATGAAATACAACAGAAAATAGGTGATGGTATATCTCTTGGATTGACTTATGCTCTAGCTGCTAATTCGGCCGGCGTAACCTATCAGACTTTCAATCAATGGATGTCTAAAGGGAAGACAGAGAAATCCGGAAAATATTTTGAGTTTACACAGCATATTCAAAAATGCAATATTGATGCCGCTAAAACACTTTTGGAACGCCTAAACGCGGCAGCAAAAGCCGGAGATACTCGGATATGCATGTTCATTTTGGAGCGAAGGTTCTCGGAAGATTTCGGCAGAAGAGTATACAGAAAAACAAATGTAATTTCAGATAATAAAAATGTGAATGTTGAGATAAATGTCAATGATGTAGATGAAATTAGAAACCAAATTTTAGCGAAGTTTGATCTAGTTGGAGAAAATAATAACTCTGAAACTAGTTGATATTTTTAATCTTAACTTGATTAATTTTTAATTTAAGATACCTTATTGCTCATTTTAATTCCTTTATCTAATTGTAGTTGAACTTTCCAAAATCGCCACCAAGGCTTCTTAGCTCCCGGAGCTTCAATTGCCTTCTGATTAATGAGAGTTTGGACCTACATCATATAATTGTCAAACATTTTTTTGAGATCCTCTTTTATCCTGACTGTTTTTTCAAGTTCTCTTTTTAATGTTTCGTTATGAGCTTGTAGTTCTTCTGATTTTGTACGGAGATGTGCAATTCTTCCAACATTGGTTACTTAGTATCAGATTCCGGAGTTTTTTTTAAGTCTTTTTTATTCTCTAAGACTAGCTCAAGACCTTGAATTATGGCTTCTGCCTTACGTACTTAATGCAGAAAATAAAGTACAAGAAACATTGCTATTTAAGTTTGCATTTTAAACAATTAAAGGTTTAATACTACTGATTTTTCAGTTTTTTTCCGTATAAAATGTTTTCTTATTCTGGATGGAGCTTAGGAAATTCAGAGATTTTAGCACAAAAACAATGTTTTAATGAAAGCTGGATCTATTAAAAATTATATGGTCATAAAAAGAAGTCGATTTAGTCCTAAAAAGAAAGAAATTAAGGGTCTCAGACTTATTTTTATGACAAATTGCTAGTGGACTTTTTTGCATTATTTTGCACAGGATTATAAAAGCATTTAAACATTATTTACACTTTACATATAATTCTATTTTTTAATAGTTATTTGTTTTGTAAAATTATGATTCTATTCATGTCGTATTTTCAAATATAGAATCTCTACTTTTGCCACTGAAAGATATTGATCATGAGAACATGCAACATTCTGAGTGTGCAAGGATATCATGATCATAAAATGCAGCTGGCGTGATCATTAATGAAAAAATGAGGAGGACACCAACTACTTGAACGGCGACAGATGCTGCAATTGCGACCATGACCATAAAAATTATGCCAAGCAAAAGTGTAGGCAATCCTTTTCCTTCTGCTACTTCCTCATCAAGTGATGAAAATAAAAGTGGCCGATATACGATCGCAATTAAGAAAATAATCAATAGGCTAGCAACGAACGTCACAATGACATCATTGCTGCTAATACCTAATATTTCTCCGAATAAAATAGAGTATGCTTCATTCCACAGCATTACTACACACGGCGATGGGAGCGTTGGCATTCAAATCAACCGCGATTTACAGCGTCTGACTATTCAAGACGACGTTACGACACATGGCCGCGAAAAAGAAAGCCTGGTAAAAGGTAAAGTACTAAAACTCAAGGCATACGCGCTAAGTGTGCTGAAAAACGGTCACTTCGGCGAGTTAAGCGTCGGTGGTAGCGCTATGTACCATCGGCCAAGGAGTTGTGACGTTAATTGTACAGGGGAGTATTGACAGTCTGAAAGTGCATGAGGGCATTCATGCATTAGGTCAGGATTCGGATGCTGTTGTGATTGAAGGAGGCAATATTTCGCTTGAAGGTTTAGATATTACTGCCCTTGAAGGCGAAAAAATTCGAATACAACAACTAAAGAAGTAAAAACACAAATGACAAGGCCGCCAATACGTGATCATGTGAAGGACCACCTACTCATTCCGAAAAATGCGACACCTATCATCTTTGACTACCAGCCAACTAACACTTTGCGAATAGATATTAACAGTAGTCTGAAATCAGTATCTACTTGGGACTATTAAGAATATTTTAATAGACCCTTATAGATCCCTGGTTTTCACATTTCAAGCATGACTTCAGGGAAAAGGCATTAATCATTCATAGATTTAAAGACATTGAAGTATTGAAGACAAAACTGGGAAATAATACCATATTAGGGGATAACATAAAGTTTGGAGCTAAGTTCCTCAACCATCATTTTGGAATTGCCCTTCTGGATGTTTATATTCGCCCCGGTATTATCGCAACTGTTGCAGGTGATCCCACCTAGTTTCGATGAAGCTGGTGCAGGATGTCGCAGACTAAAAAAAAATAATATGGGTATAAATCTCAGAAAGGTTACCAATTACTGGACTTAATCTCAGCCCCTACAACATGTTTATAATTAATCTAATGATACCCCTAACCTACTCCGGAAAAGGTCTTAAATCGCCCCACAATCGCCCATTTTTGGATTTCAAGAGTCTATATACCTTATTTAGATTTTAAAATGTTTTGTGGAAAATGAGTAACAAAAAAGTGAGCATTTATTCCTGATCTATATTAATACTTCATTTATATCTAATTGTTGTTCAATGTTAAAAAATTTCTTTGTTAAAGACTTTTTGATTAGAAACTATTTTTTTTATAATTAATTTAAAATAACCAAAAAGCTATGTAATTTTTGTATTTCGTCGAAATTCACTGGTGTAAAGAATAGGGACTATCCAACCAATTTTGTATATTTTGAATAGTTCCCAAAAACAAACTTCATTGTAATTTTTAGATAATAAAGGAAGGAAAAGAATGTTGAAACAGTCATCTAGTAGAATTAAAACGGTACTGACTATTTTGCTTGCAGTTCTTTTTGTTTTGTCTTTGACAGCAGTGGCAGCAAGTGCACAAGGCAATGCGGGCCATGGTGGCGGTTATGGCCCCGGAGGTATATATGACACCCCATATTATGAAGGGAACCCCAACGAAGATTATGCAGCTGTAAACCAACCAGATTATGCGGGTGATGTCTTTGAATAAAATGTTGAAACAATTACCAGTAGAATGAAAAAAGTACTAGCTATTTTGTTTCCAGTTCTTTTTGTAGTATCGTTGACAGGAGTGGCAGCGAGTGCACTGAGTGGCGCTTTTTGGGGTCTACTATTTGGTATTCTCTTCTTTATTCCTTTATTTGGCCTGGTTGTAGGTGCCACAATAGGTGCATTTGCTGGTTCTATGACCCATATGGGTATCAATGAAGATTTCATAAAGTCTGTTCGTACCAAAGTGACTGAAGGCACTTCAGCTCTTTTTCTGATGACTAACGGTGCTGTGGAGGATAGATAGTGGAAGCTATGAAGCGATCCAAGTTTGAAATCATTGCTACAAACCTGTCCAAGGAAGAAGAAGGCAAACTGCGTGCAGCCTTCGCTGAAGAATAAACTTCGTCGAAAAAAAACCCGATTTTACCAGAGAGTAAACTCTCTGGATATCACTTAATTTGTATTCGGTTAAGGAATATGTTAGCTTCAAGATAGCTACTAAAATAATTTATCTAGCTCGATTTACATTTTTAGGTTAAGAAAAAACAGCAAAAATAACACGATTCTTACATATCATATTTTAACCGAATACAAATAGGAACCATTTTAGCTTTTTTAGTAAATATCATTAGACACGAAATTCTAGCTTCAGAAGAATACACAAGATCAAAGAGTCATAATTCAACTAGCGCTTGATGGCCCTCAGGTCTTTATTACGAAGAATTGAAGAATATGCTAAGCACTAATGCTGGTGAAAGTGAAAATGGTACAAAATCATCCGCTTCCACGCATTCATGTACTGGCAAAGCCAACAGGAGCTATTTGTAACCTAGCCTGTTCGTACTGTTTTTTTCTAGACAAGGAACTTCTCTATCCAGGCAGCAGTTTTCACATGTCATACAAAGTGTTGGAAAGTTATATTCAACAGCTTGTCAAGGCTCACAGCAGCCTTCAGGTAACTGTTGCCTGGCAGGGGGGTGAACCCACGCTTATGGGTATTGATTTTTACAGACGTGCCATCGAGTTACAAGAACGGTATCGAAAACCGGGAATGACATTTGAAAACACTATTCAAACCAATGGTACATTGCTGAACGACGAATGGTGCCAGTTCTTCAAAGAAAACAACTTTCTTATCGGAATCAGCATCGATGGCCCACGAGAATTTCATGACTCCTACCGGGTAGACAAAAAAGGAAAGGGGACATTTGAGAGGGTAATGTGTGGGCTACGCCTCCTGCAAAAACACGGTGTGGAGTACAACGTTCTCACCACAATCAATCGCACCAATGCTGAGTATCCGCTTGAAACCTACCGTTTTTTGAGGGATGAAGCAAGGACAAGCTGGATTCAGTTTATTCCAGTTGTAGAGCGAATTAATGAGGAGGGAAATACCCTTTACCAAAAAGGAAACATGGTTTCAAATCGCTCAGTGCAGCCTAAACAACTTGGCAATTTTCTGATCCATGTTTTCGACGAATGGGTGCGAAACGACGTGGGGCGGATCTTCGTGCAAACTTTTGAGGCTTCAACACGCAGCTGGCTTGGTCTACCTTCCTCGGGAATGTGCGTCTTTGAGGAAACATGTGGCTTGGGCTTGGCTCTTGAGCACAATGGTGATCTCTACTCGTGCGATCATTTTGTAGAACCAGAATACTCTCTGGGCAATATCATGAAAAAAGAAATTATCGAGCTTGCTGCTTCGGACAAGCAGTACAGGTTCGGACAGGACAAACGTGATACTTTGCCGCAGATATGCCGTGAATGCGATGTGCTCTTTGCTTGTCGAGGTGAGTGTCCCAAAAACCGTTTCCTTAGCACTTCTGCTGGGGAATCAGGCATGAACTACCTATGTGAAGGTTGGAAAGCTTTTTTTCATCACATCAACTTTCCGATGAAGATCATTTCTTGGTTGATATGCAATGGTTATCTGGCTTCGGACGTTATGAGGAAAAAGTGGCTCAAAAACTCTATATATATTATGTTATAACTAACCTACATTTAAGGTAGATATATCAATGAAAGAAGCAATTTCTCAGCTTATATTAATACAGTTGCTGACACCGATATTGATGTGATGTGTATTTCTGATTACTGACTGATGAAATAATAAAAACTGGTTATAGTAAAAATTAAAAAAAGTAAACCCACTGAAATTTCCTCCTTAACTCTTAATAAAGCAGGCTAAAACTATTGTTTTTCTAGGATGAATCGTTATTAAAAAAAGTTAAGTGCATTACTTATAAAAAGTGAAGTACTAAATCAACTCAAAAACTTTATATATATCCTGCTGTCTATAGTATGTAATCACTAACTTATAGTTAAAGTGGATCTTGAATAAAAGAAGTAACTATTCAGCCTACTCAAAATCAGTTGAAATGCCTATTTTGAATAGTTTACTTTTTCGCAGTCCCATATCTTTCCAGCTAGAAAAACTTACAGAGATAATGCAAGCACAATCTATACATTTACAAACACTCATTAATCAGAAGGCTATAAAAGCACTTGGAGCTCATAAAACCAACTTTTTTGACATTTGAGAGATAGCTTGCCCACCTAAGCTAATTAAATAAAGTAAAAAGATCTATTCTAGGACGGTTCAAGGTATTTCCTTTAGTAAGTTATGGTCATCCTACATTGGATAAATTATTAATCTTATATAGGTCTCCAGATAACAGATAACAGGTTTAAATAGATTTTAAAGACTTTTTATTACTTCTTTGGGTTTTTCATTGATTGTGGTCAATTGCTGGTAGAATTAGTAGTAAATTTCCACAGTTCTAAAAAAATATTAGAAAGTATCTTATTTTATTAGCTTCAAGATAGGTTGGGAATAAATATGAGAAAAGAGCCTTATCAGTTTCCACAGGATGAATTCTTTTCCAGAGATCACTTTAACAAAATCAAAAAATTTTCTCGTGGTAAAGAGACACCGTTTTTGATTGTTGATCTGGAGGAGATAAAGAAAAGTTATGATTATTTAATTGAACACATGCCTTTCGCAAAAATTCATTATGCTGTAAAGGCAAACCCTATGGATGAAGTTGTTCTTGCCCTGAAAAAGAAAGGTTCCAATTTTGATGTAGCAACGGTTTATGAACTTAATCAACTACTCAGGCTTGGAGTAGAACCTGAAAGAATGAGTTATGGCAATACGATAAAGAAAGAAAAAGATATAGCCTACGCATATGAAAAAGGGATGAGACTTTTTGTTAGTGATTCAGAGAGCGATTTAAAAAAATTAGCTAAAAATGCTCCGGGTTCCAAAATCTTTTTTAGAATACTTACCGAAAGCGACGGCGCTGATTGGCCCCTTTCAAGGAAATTTGGCGCGCATCCTGATATTATATACAAGCTTATTCTGGAGACAAAAAAACTGGGGCTTGAGCCTTACGGACTTTCTTTCCATGTTGGTTCCCAGCAGAGAGATATTGGTCAATGGGATAATGCCATTTCCAAATGCAAGTATCTCTTTCAAGCAGTTGCTGAAAAAGGTATCCATCTCAAGATGATTAACCTTGGAGGAGGTTTTCCTGCAAAATATCAGGCAAAGGCAAGTGACCTTGAAACCTATTTCAAAGAAATTCGCCGTTTTTTACTTGAGGACTTTGGGGATAAGCTCCCTGAGATCATTATTGAACCTGGACGTTCTATGGTCGCCAATGCCGGTGTAATCGTAAGCGAAGTCGTAATGATCTCCAGGAAAGCCAGATTTAACCAGTATAAATGGGTTTATCTCGATATTGGCAAGTTTGGAGGCCTAATAGAAACTCTTGATGAATGTATTAAATACCCTATTTTTTGCGATAAAAAAGGTTGTGCTGAAGAAGTAATACTTGCCGGTCCAACATGCGACAGCATGGATATCCTTTACGAACACCATAAGTATTCTTTTCCACATACGATGAAAGAAGGCAACAAAATATATATCTTTACAACCGGCGCATACACTCAAAGCTACAGTTCTGTAGGTTTTAATGGCTTCCCTCCACTCAGGTCTTATCTTATTTAAAGATATTAGACCTTAAGCAATTGAATATAAAATTGATAGAAGTAACCCCTAAAATATCTAAAATGTGGATTTTAACAATAATGGATATAATGCTTGATTTTTTCATCAAGTGAGTAAGTCCTAAATACAAAATAAAGATCAACGTCAGCTGTATATCGTAAACTTCACTATCAGTGTTAATAATCAAGCAAAAATAAGTAAAGAGCATATCTACATGGCTATTGCAAAGTAAAATAAAGAGATATATATCATCATGAAAGAAGCAAAGGCATTCAAAGTTATCAATTGTCAGGGTACGGACTTGGAGATCAGCCAGCAGTATGGAGAGATATGTAGAGAGGATTTCCATCTTAGCAGCGATAGGATTACCTCTTTCAGTCAGCAGTGCTAGATAAGCAAAGAACAGATTATTGACAACATCAATTAGTTTTTGCCTCTAGTTGAGAATTTTGACCCTCAGGCAATAGAGTTCATCAAGGGCATTGCTGCAGGTGCGTGTATAAGCTTTGAGGAGGTTTTGATGATACGGGCCACAATGGAGTTGATATTTTTTAATGCTAGCAGGGTTCCTGGCCTATGCACATCCTTAGCAGTTACTGGTAAGGCTGTCAAAAGTGGAAAAACCTTCCTAGGACAGAACTTCGACTTGTTCGAGGATATTCTATTCGTCCTTCTCTTGATAAAGCGGGCTGAGGGAATGGAACAACTTTGCTTGGCTTATGGGGGTATCTTTGAGTGCGGTATCAGCTCTGATGGTATCGATATAGGCTTCAATGCGAGCTTGCCAAATCACAATTCCTGCAATAAGTTTAATATTCCTATGGGATGCTACCTCCCCAAGATGTTGAGACAGCAGAATATCGGCGATGCCCTTGGTGTCCTCTGCCAAGCTGCTTGGAGTATGCTTTACTACAATCTTGGCAGTTCCAGAGGGGACATCGTCGGATTTGAGAGTACATTCGACGACTTGAATGTTATGCAGCCAAAAAGGAATATGCTGGTGCATTCCAATCACTACATGACTGAAAGGTTCAAAAAGGGTGATTGGTATGGTCAAAGTGATCCAGATTCTTATATCAGAGTCCAGAATTAAGCGGCTGATGGAATTGAACTACGGCCAACTTACCCCAAAGTTAATGCTGGAAATCCTGGCTGATCACAATAAATATCAGAATTCAATATGCAGACACGTCGATGAAACTAAACTACTTCCATAGGCTTCGACCCAAGCTTCGGTAATCATGATTCCTGCTCAGGGAACAATGTTCGTGGCTGGGGTAATCCGTGTCAGTACGAATTTGTAGAATATAAGCTAGAAAGCATGTTCTAAGAGTAATTTTCAATCAAATGTGTGCTGCAAATATATCACGTTGCTGTAGCGAGGTTCGTCATCTCAACTTTAATTAGAAAGTTAAAATTAGTGAAGTGCTGGGCCTTTATAGTTATTAGTAGCGACTATTAACACAGAATTATATGAAGTTTTTAATCTCAGAAGAAGTTTCAAATATGAATATCTTTTTAGAAGTAGTTGCGGGCGAAGATATCCGTGAATTTTTCCTAGGCGAACTGTTTGTTTTTTGTAGCGAATTAATCTCTGTTACCACCTTTCGAGTGATATTTTAAGAAGTATAGAGTGTAGAAAGATGAATTTAAAAATCGCACACAGATTTTCTGGCGAGAATGCTATTCTCAAATTGTTCGAGTTTTGTTCAAAAATATTTTGAAAAGCCGGACATATTTTCGATATAATGAGCATATAATATCGGATTATTTTTAAGTTTGAGAGATCTGTTAATATGCAACTTTAGCCATTCATAGTCGAGTACACAAATTTCTTGCTGTCTGCTAGTATGAAATTTTTAGTGACTAAGTCTAAATATTTATATCTTAAATTTCTAATTTCTCAAAATATATTAGCTTCAAAATTCGTTAAACTTCAACAATATAATTATATTTATGCTTAGTGATTGAATCTCGATTTTTTCTTTATATATCCATTTGCTAGTTAGTAATTGTTTTTCCCATTAATCTTTGAATCTAGTCCTTATTGACATATGTTTTTAGCACTTAAATGTAGCAAAAAAATTAATAAGTAGGAGCTCCAATTAACTATCTGATCTACAAAAATAAAGATATTTTAGCCATGAGAAAATTTTAAGCCATTTGAAATTTAAAAAAGGCAGAAGAGGAAATCCTTTGATAGTCAGGAAAAATATTTCGATTGATCAGTGCTATGTGGATAAATTAAAGCCCCTTCTTGAAAAAAATGACGGAAATCTAAGTGCGGCAATAAGGGATGCTATAGAAACTGCCTGTCTGACTTTGGCTGGGAAAACAGGTGAAAATGGAGAGAAACCTTCAACTAACGATTCACAGTATGCAGAATTTCGAAATAAGTTAATTGAAGAAAAAGAGTTTCTGCTTGTCCATCATACCCTGCTTGAATGGCTTATTAAGAAAACGTCAGGACTATTGATGGATGAAACTATTATATACGAACTAATTAATCCTTATAAAATTAAAAGAATTCCTGATATTGTAAATTATCTAAACTCGTTCAATGAGAAAATTGGCTGGAAAATTAAGTTTAATGTGGAATGTGATCAGGATCTCGAGCCTGAAGCTGCAAACCTTACTCTCTCAAATGGGAATTCCTGTTTCCGGGAAGTAATGGCCCATAGCCTGGCTCTTTTTATGGCAAAACAGATGAAACTTGATGTCCAAGGATTATTCAGTAAATCCAACGTAACAAACGTGTACTTCAAGAGGTTTGAATTCCTTGATCATCAAAAGGTTCCTAAGGGTGTAGAGGATCACTTTGGGTCGATGGAAGGTACTTTCAGAGAAGTCCAGAAAAGACCAGATTTCTGGAAAAACCTCATCAAAGCATACAGGCAGCAGAACTACCAGCGGCTAAGCATAAACAGGAGAATTTTTGAAGCTTTTATCTCCGGAAATATCCCTTCTGTGGCTGAAATGACACGAAATTTTGAATTAGCTGTAGGCAAGCCACCGGCCGCTTTCACCCTTGCCGAGAACATTCAAATTTTCAAAGAACTTTACCTTACAGATGGTATCGGAACTGATATTGAAATTTGCACTGAAAAGGGGGGTGAATATGTAAAATTGATCCATGACTATTCAAATCGAAAAGTGTGTGAATGTATTAAAATGTATTATCTAAATATTTTTAAGTCAATTGGTCATCCTTTTACAACCACTACCAATCCGCACATGATCGTGTTCGAATTCAATGAGAGCTTTAGTCCGACCTCTCTCTCTGAGTCTGAAATAATTGGAGTTGAGTCCTAAGCTGATTGATTCCTTGATTTTTCGAACCATATAAATACATTCATATATGAAGTTTCATATCCTCTTTCATGAATGATGTGATTTTGCTCTGGGATAGCCCTCTACTTTTTGAAAAACTGTTTGTGGAATATGGGCTTAATTGCAGTCGTGCGCGTTCAACATCCCTTGGTACACCTTATCTTCCTGCTTGTAAATTTCTGATTTTGCCAACAGGTTTTGCAAATAAGCAATATACAAAAACAGGTATAGCGCTTGAGCAGGGCAAACAATTCCTTGAAAAATTTGTGACAAAAGGAGGAACACTGCTGGTATTCAGTCCTCTAATCCCAGAATATCAGTATGAATGGCTTCCTTTTTCTCTTAAGTACGTAATGGAAGAAAACTCATGCACCCCTCAGCCTTTGGGTGAACATTCTGCTCAAAAACTTGTGAAAAATATAGTGCTTCCTTTGGGATGTGACGGTTATTTTGCAGAAACAGATGCTGATGTGGCACTCAAGGATAACATTGGAAGGCCTATTATGGTCGTAAAAGAAATCGGAGATGGAATGATTGTTGCCACCACAATACATGAATTGCCTTCAGCTGAGTTTTTTGAGTGCAGGTTAGCATGTACAAAAAAGGGAAAAGTCTGAAAACAAAAAGATTCATTTTATCTAAAATAATATGTAACTATAAGAGCTGATCTAAAAATAGGATAAAGAGGATTTTGAGAGATGATCAAAATAGAATATTTCTCGATTGATGGGTCAAATCTTCAATGCGTGCACGTGTAACTTCCCAAAGCGCTATCCTACCTTTTCTCCATTTGCATGGATTATTTTTGAGATAATCTTTTGATAATTCAAGCATCAGTTGCGATGCAAATTCTGGACTAATTTCTTGCTTGTATCTTTCAAAAATACTCATTTTAATCACCTTTAACTTTCTACCAACCAAAACCGTCGTCCTCAATCTCTATTTTTTTACTTTACCTTCTTTCAATGAAATTGAAGCATTCTCAAAGTCGATCTCTATATTTTCGGGACCTAGAGGGATAACAGAATAATAAAACTTCTTATGAATACTGAAGATTATTTTAAATATTCTCCGAGAGTTGTCAAGTTGATAAGCTTTCACTTCCCCTATATGTTCTGTATGAAGCTTGAAGGACTCATTTTGTATATTATCCTCTAAGATAATCTAATGCATCTCCAAGTACCTTAGCCATTTTATCCCATGAATATTTAGGATCATTTTTAAATCGGTCGCAAAATTGGTCAAATACCTTGTGATATACTATAACGTAAATTTCACCACCTGAATATAGGCAGTAAACCAAATTTGAAACATAGTCTCTTAATCTATCAGAAAAATACTGCACCATATCATCTCGCCCAACTTTTCTATAAGAAATACCCACATTTCTAAAAGATTCATACTCATCTTTCTTAATTTTGAGAGCCAAATCAAAAGGTTATAACCAACAATGAAAAGAGCAGTAAAAGAACATCCACTTGAAATCAGGGATATATTAAGAAACCAGAGGATTAACTCAAAACGAGTTCCAGGGGAACAAGCTTATTCAGTGACTGAAAAGATATTCAAAGCGGGAAAAGTTCTTGTCACTACTATTCAAAGAATGAATCTGAAGATTTAATGTATAGCCTTTTGTTATAATCTTTATCAATTGAGGACAATTAAAATATAGGGAATATTTTAAGGATAGAGAAAAGTGTCTTTAAAATTAAAGAATACAGAACCAGAAAAGAAAAAATAGGGTCAACTACAGAAATTAGCGGGAAATATCTAAATAGGATTCTCGCAACGAAAAAAAATCCGATGTAGATCGGAATCCTCAATTGAAAGAGTCTAAGAAACAAATAGTAAATTCCATTGAATAAACAGGAAAGTAGATAAAAAAACTATGAGAGCAGAAATATCAGGACTTACGTGCCTTAGGTAGAAAAGCAAGCGTAATAGACATTGGAGCCAAGTTTGCTTTGATTCAACATCACTAAAATTTGCCTCTATTTGAGCCTTTAAAATTGTTGAATATATCGAATCTATCACATTCTCGGTATACGATGTGAGAGAAATATACCTTGTATTTCCTGAGCCTTTTACTTTCTTTGCATGAATCAGTTGCTTGTCACCAAGATCAGTTAGCCTTCTGGATATATGTACTTCACGATTGGAGACTCATCCAAGATTTTACAGATCATTCTATGACAGCAGAGATTATTCCAGTAGTGGGTCGAGACTGCAATTTTTCAGATTTTATTATTTGGTGACATGGGTATATTGCAATGATTAGAAGCTTATCATGGTTTGAGAACTTAACAACCATTTCAAAAGTCGCAGTATTTGTTATTTCCTTATGCAAGATCGATATTGGTTTATGTAATCCTCTTACAACGTTCATTTAATGCGATTTTGCCAGCAATGTGTAAAGTATCAATTGCTCTTCGAGCATCAACGTGAAACCGATCTGCGATATTTTGAGCGCAATATTTCATCTCTTCCTCTGATATTGCACCTGGTTGAAAGGCTTCAATTCTACTGTTTAAAATTAAACACAGTTCTTCCTCTATATAGTTGGGAAAATGTGAATAGGTAAATCCAGCCGAAGACAGGACTTTAGAATCTAACGTGTTCAGAAAATCCTTCTTATTAGAAGCTATTGTTATCACTATAGTTGCATTAGATGCTTTTATCTTCCTGGTTTGCGTTGACCTGGATAATTGATAAAGGATATTTTTAGGATCATTGAATTTGTCTATCTCATCAAAAAAGATTACCAGAGCATAGAAATCATTAGTTTAATCAAGAAACCCGCAGATGTTTGTCGCTGATACTAATAAAAGAGCATAAAGCAGCACGAAGGTCACACCATCGCTTATTCACATTCGTACTGTAGATCAGCTCGTGAGATTGTTACACTCAATAATATTTATTTTAAATTATATGAATTAAGTCCATGTGAATAGTTATTTAGACTTTTAGGTAGGAAGTACACTTTAGATTTAGTGGAGCTAAAAATGAAAGGTAAACTTTATGGGATAACTTATTTGGCTGAAGGGTTGTAGATGGTTTGGTGGCAATAGTATCTATGGCAAAGATCTTAATAGAATTTTGATCTTGATAAAGGCTATGACAGATTACTATTGTTTCAGTGAACTGTTTAAACGCAGCGGTTTATTCAATTTTCGCTACTCATGGCATTTTTATGCGAATCATTTAATTTATTTCTATAATATTCAAAAATTTTATTGAATAAATTGAACTGATTTAGGGATTTATTTGTCTATTTATAAGCTAATCTAGTAATTGTTTAAGAACTCTTTTTGGCAAGAGGATAACCAGTACTACTATGGATACTCAAAAAAGTTAATTTAAACTTTAAATCCAATAATATGCAGTTTAATAGTCGAAAAAATATCTCCATCAATTTAAAGTCTGTAGGGCAGAATATCACATTTGACTACTCTTTTACTCGACATAGGATCTTCACGCATCTCAGGCTAATCAATGTTATAGACAAACCTAGACTGGTGTTTTCATACAAATGTATTCTAGGGCTTGATGTCATTGATGGAACATATTCTCACCTTTTGTACAGGACAGGCAAACTACATAAGTAAAGAGCCAAAAACAATATCAATTCACGATTTGAATTCGATACTAAATACTCGAATATCTACGATTCTGATGGTTTACGTCTCTTTTCGGAGAAAACAAAAATGAATGTATCACGAAAATCCTGGTCTATTTCACTGGTAATATTTACAGTTTGGCTAAGTTTCATAGTGGTAGGAGGACTTCTACAAATTAAGGGACATCACATTCAACTTGAAAAATTAGTTGAGAAACAGATAATGTTTGGGGAGCTATTTGAAATTGTCTTTTTGACTGGAGTTATTACTTATTTAAGATGGTGGCCTCAAGTTGGGTGGAAAAGCCCAAATAATTTACGAGATTTACGTTTGTTGTGGCCACCAGCCCTATCGATTCTGTTCATGCTACTGATTATATTATATACAAATCTACCATCAATCAGAGTTCTTATGATTATAATCATCAATACCTTGATGGTAGGAATCAACGAGGAATTGATGTTTCGTGGCGTATTGTTCTATGGAGCTTCATCATCATTCGGGATCTGGCGTGCAGTATGGATCACAGCGATTATTTTTGGTTCAGTCCATATGTTAAACAGCTTAATTACCGGAGATTTTAGTGCGAGCATATTTCAGGCTTTTTTTGCGGGTACGTTTGGTATCTGTACTGCAGCTTTGCGAATTCGTCTAAACACAATTATTCCGGTAATCATAATTCATTGATTGTGGGATTGCCTCGCATTTCTGACAAATTCCATTTGGGATTTGGCATTACTTCCTTTCTCTCTAATGCTTTTCGTTTATAGTATCTGGTTATTACGAAATTATTGACGCGGCGAAATCGAATTCCTAAGGGATCAATATTGATCCAATAACTTGTTGAGAGATCAATTGATCGATTATTTGATGGCTAAACTCTACACGATTTTTTTATTGCAGATTCACAAACATGTCGAATGAAAGGGGATTTTAGGACTTTTTTTAACTTCCTAAAGAATAGTTTTTAGAAATATTCCTAAGGTTTTCATAAAATTAATGGAATTTGTTGAAAAAATGAGTTTTCTCATGAGGACAGAAGGATGATCCATATCTCCATATTCATTGATGATTTTAAGGATAGAGTAGGTGTTTAGAGAGCCTATAAGTGCATTTAACTGCTTATCTTCCAACTTTCCCATATAATCATGGATTTTTAGACCTATATCAAATTCTTTTCCGAGGTATTTTCGCCATAGCAGATCATATTCTGAGAGCCGATGTGCCGATGTGTTCCCCTCAAGGGCGGCGTCTGCTGCAACTTTTCCAGCTATTTTTGCCGCAAAAGCCCCTGTATATATACCACCAGCTGATATTGGTTTAACCTGCCCTGCTGCATCACCTACTAGCAAAATACCATCAGAAACAGTATTTTTAGGAGGGTTTATTGGGATTCCTCCTACTACAAAATCAAGCATACCTCCTGAGTACTTGGCTTTTACGTGGGAGTTTGATCGAAGGAATTTTTCAAGATAGGAGAGAGGAGAACTCTTTTCATTAACATTTTTGCAAGCAAAGTTCGGTTCAAGGGCGAGCCCAATTCTTGAAATTTTTTCGTCAATTGGTACAGTCCAGGCAAAAAAACCAGGCGCTGAAGAACCTAAAAACATTTCAACAAAATCAATATTTTCGGATTTATATGGAACTTCGATCTGAATTCCGGAAAGCATACGAGTAGGTCTTTCAAGTCCTGCATAATTGGCTATACGGCTTTTAACTCCATCAGCTCCTATCACTACTGATGCAGATATTGTTTCAAGCTTGCCGTTTGTGAGTACCATGAGTTTTACTGGAGTCGGACGTATTTTTCGTTCGATTTTATCTTTTGGATCCCTTCTCTCAAGCCCTATAGCCCTTGACCTCAGGGAAAGTACCACACCTTCTTCTACAGCCATTACTGCAAGCTTGCGATCAAAATTCTTCCTCGAGATCACGTATGCCTTGGTCTGCTTACCATCGATTTGAAGGCATTGCCCGTCGGGGGCGTATACAAAAGCCCCGCGTACGGAGTTGAATACAAAGTCTTCAGATGGCTTGAGTTCGCATTCTGCCACGGCTCTCGTGCTCAAAAGTCCAGTACAGCTTACAGGAGACCCTATAGAAGTATGCTCTTCAAGAAGGAGAACCTTTGCTCCATTCAAAGCTGCATAGCGAGCAGCTGTGGATCCCACAGGACCGGCTCCAACGACAACTACATCATAATTCATGCCTCATAACCCTCAATAATAAATTCTTGCATTAGCAGGAAGCTTGATATATTTTAAGCTCATGATTGTAATTGAAATGACAAAAAAATTCCATAAATAAAGTGATCCTCTTATAGGTGGATTGCTTTGAAGTGGCCCTTTGTTTATTTTAATGATTTTGAATAATTTTTGCTTCTTTCTATAACGTGAAATTTAACGTTAGATTTTTAGATCCAAGCATTTCTTTATAATATTTTCACGCGTTCATAAACTTCTTTCACACTCACAATACTTTCACAATCTCATGATATAGATAAATGTATCCATCATGAGACTGAACGATCTTAATAATTAATCACACTTTTTGTGGATGTACACAAAAATTCTAACTATTTTCTCAATATGAAAGTAGCTTAAAAATTAATCTAATTTTAAATGAATAATAGTAGGCAAATAAACAAATAAATTGTACAGATGTGTACATCTGTGGAATGTCGGATTAATAATTTTTCCAAATAACAAGCCAGAGTTCACATGCAGCAGAAAAATGAAAAATTCCGGGATTCGGGTCCGAATAAACAAAAACGAAACAAAACGAAAGGAAAAATATATAATAAGCCGGGGAAAGAAGATTTTCATGCAAATGAAAACCTTACTGTAGATAAATCCCGAGGTTTTAGTGCGAAGGATTCTACCAGAAAGAGCTCTAGGTCTAAAAAAAGTATGAATTCTAATTTGCCGAAAAAACAAAATGTCCAGCGTTTCGAGTATGAAGATAACTATATTTTCTGGTGTAGAAAATGCAACCTGCCTTTGATAGGGAAAGAGTGTGGCAGATGTGGAAACAATGGAGAAATTATCTTTCTCTCCCAGCCTGCAGATGTCCGTTTCTGTTCACCTTATGAGCGAGAAATTATTAACAGGCAACTTTTCTCAACTTTTGGCTGCAATCCTCTCGGAGACAGGTTAATACTTCTTAATAAAATCTCTGGTGAAGATAAAACGGATGAAGTGCTCGTTGATGGCTTCATTTTTGGAATTCTCCGTTTTGAGATTCCAAAAGAGAGCTACAGTTTCGAACCTTCTCTTCAGGGAGCAAAAATTCTCCTGATGTACGCTGAAAGCAGGAAAGTTGAACTCAAAAAAAATAACATGCATTTTAATGGGAAAAAAATTGCAACAGAGCTTATTGAATCCTTTATGGATACTATAAAGAAGGGAGATTTCGTCCTTGTGACTGCAGGCAACCTGACGGGATATGGAGTTTCTTATATTAACGGGGAAGACTTTTCGAAGTTGAAAAATCTAGTTGAAAATGAAATTTGCAATAAATCTAGATCTTCAATAGATGCCGGAGAAAAAGTCCTCAGGATCAGGAGAATTGATAGTAATAGGGTATACCTTCATCCAGAAACTCCAGATCTCAATGCATGCATAGAGGCAAATAAAAAGCATCTGCAGGTTCTTGGCAAAAATGCAATCAATACTATTCGTGGGATTGTTTCCAGAAACGAAAACATCCGCCTTCCTGTCTACGTCTCCTTCAGCGGCGGAAAAGACAGTCTTGTAAGTATGGATCTGGCCAGAGCTTCTCTCAAACAGAGGGAACTCAAAGCATTCTTTCTGAATACTGGAATCGAATTTCCTGAAACTGTCGAATTTGTTCGAATTTCTTGCCAGAAGATGAAAATTCCACTCGAAGAAATTAATGCAGGCTCTGCTTTCTGGGACCAGATTGGGAAATTCGGCCCTCCTGCAAAAGATTTTCGTTGGTGCTGCAAAGTATGTAAACTGGCATCTGCAGGTAACCTGGATGCAGGGAAAAGTATCAGTCCGTTTCCTGATAGAAGAGCAAATAATGGCGTGGCTTATCTGACAATTGATGGTAAGAGGAAACATGAATCCTTTTCAAGGGCAAGGGTTACGGCTAGTGAGACAAATCCCTTTGTGCCTTCACAGCTCAATATTTTCCCCATAAGAAACTGGAAAGCGCTCGAAGTCTGGCTCTATATTTACTGGAAAGGACTCTCATACAATCCTCTCTATGATCTTGGTTTTGAAAGAATAGGATGCTGGCTTTGTCCGTCTGCCCTTGCTGCCGAATACTCCAGAGTAAAAGAGTTACACCCTGAAATGCACGAGAAATGGAATTCTTACCTGCTGGAGTGGGCAAAAACAAGAGGACTTTCGGAAAAGTTCATAGAATATGGATTCTGGCGCTGGAAGGAGTTGCCTCCTAAAATACGCAGACTGGCAGAAGAACTTGGGATTTCTACTCTTGCTAAAGAAAAATTCAAACATTTTGAAATTGAAATCGTGGGAGGAATTTCTCCCTGTAGGGCTGGAGGTTTCTCAATAGAGGCAGGAGTACGAGGTATCAGAGAAAAAGAAATTGCAGATTACATAAATGTACTTGGGAATACGGTTTATGTGGAAGAAATGGGTATTCTGTTTGTCAAAACCGGTACAGGGAGTGTAAAGTTTTTTTCAAGTGGAAATATGCTTGTAAGCTCTGAAACAAAAGAAAAAGCCATCAGTCTTTTCAAGGATGTCACAAAGCAATTAATAAGATTTACTCATTGTACAGGCTGCGGGATTTGTATAAAAGTATGCCCCACAGGGGCAGTTTTTCTAAATGAACGAAGATTATGTGTAAGCGAAAAGTGTATTAGATGCGGAAAATGTGCAGATTCCTGCATAGTAACTAAATATTTTGATAAGTTTGTACCTAACATATGCCAAAAATTAAAAGTTTGAATTATCAAAATTTGGATTTGTCTTATTTCTCCAACTTTATGATGTTTTTTAATGTATAGAATCTGATAAACCCCTAGATTTTGTCATATGCTTATAAAGTGCATATAAATAACTCGTTAAAATTCGGGGTTTATCTTTAATGCTGTAATAATTTACTAAATTTCATACAACTTTTCAAAGATGTCACAAAAATACCATTTAGTTTCTCAATATGGTAGTAGCTTAAAAATTAATCTAACTCTCAGTGAATAATGGTTGTCAGAGAAACAACAAATTATATATCTGTGTATACATGCTGCATGTCAGTTAATTAATTTTAAATTCAAAGTTATATTTTTGCATAATTTATGTGATTAGATTTTCCGATATGAAATTTTTTATTACATAATTTTGTTATATTTATTATTTTACAGAAAAATAGATACACTATCGGTAAGTCACAATTTGGATGTAAACTTTATAGTATAATAGACAGAGATTATGAGCTGATCAGAAGATTCAAAACAACGATTGCATCACTTCATGATTCTCAGGTAATTTGATCAGAAAATGATGAGGTCGCTTATAGGGATAGAGGAGACTTTGAGCAAAATCAAAATGGTATGATGCAACAATGAAAGGAGTAATTAAAAAACATCATGTGGGAATGAGGGTTCCGTTGCAAAAAATCCTTTCTAATGATACAATAGAATAAAAAGGAAATCAAAGATAGTAATATGCTATCTAATTCATTTAAATGGAAGCACTATGAAGGAGAAATTATCCTATTGAATGTAAGATGGTACTTAAAATATCCTTTGAGCTAT
>PLUB01000064.1 GCA_003164755.1 Methanosarcina sp.
TCGATGCGTACAAACCCCGCTTGCAACAGAACAAAACTCACTAAATATTAATACAAGATCAGCTAATATTAATTATAAAAAATAAAAAACGGTGCTACCATGGCGAGACCTTGTAAATTGACACCTGAAATACAACAGAGAATCGGTGATAATGTTGCTTTGGGACTCACATACTCTTTGGCTGCCGAAGCTGCAGGAATCACGTATAAAACATTCAATCTTTGGATGAACAAGGGAAAAAATTCAAAATCTGGAGAATACTTTGAGTTCTATAAATTTATTCGAAAATGCAATGCTGATGCCGCTAAGAAATGTCTTGAACACCTAAACGAAGCAGCAAAAGCAGGGGACACTCTGGTATGTCTTTGGATTATCGAACGTCGCTTCAGTGAAGATTTCAGCAGAAGAATATATCGAAAAACAAATGTTTTTTCAGAGAACAAGAATGAGAATGTTGAGATAATTGTCAATGATGCAAATGAAATTAGAAAACAAATTCTAGCGAAGTTTGATCGGGTTGAAGAAAGTAACGAGTCTTTAACTAATTGAAATTTTTCATCCTAATTTTATCCATTTTTAATAGAAAATATTTATTTACTCATTTTATTATGTGGTATAATTGTAGTCGGAGTTACCAAAATCTCCACCATGGCTTTTTTGCTCCAGGTGCTTCGATCTGCTTTTAAGTAATCAACGTCTGCATTTGCAACATGTAATTCCTGTGAAGCTCTTTTGTATCCTCTAGTTCTTGCTTCAAAGTTGTATTGTATTCCTAAAATATTTTATTTTCCACCTGTAGAGACTCTGTTCGAATTGTATATTCTGCTGTTTCTTTTCTGTATTCTTCTATATTATTTTTGTATTCTACTAATCCCTTTGTATATTCTTCGATATTACATTCATATTCTCTGATTTGCTTTTTGTATTCCTCCATCTGATCTGTTAATGACCTGTTCTCAGCTTGCAGTGATTCTATATCCGTTATGCATTTATCAAGATTTTCTTTGTATTCTGCAATTTCTCTTTTGTATTCTGTAATTTTATCTTTATATTCCATTTTTTTATTTTTGTATTCTTCTATTTTTCTTTTATATTCCACTATATCCATTTTGTATTCTTCTATCTGCTGTTTGTATTCCTCTATCAGATCCTTTGTTTCTAAATTTGCTCCATTTAAAAGTAACTTAAATCCTGTTAGAACTGCTTCCGTTGGGCTGACATATCCTATCTTCTGCAACTGATCCAACAAAGAAATTTGGATCGAGGCACTAATCTTTCTCTTTGGATCGGACATATACTTCTTAATTGTATTACTTATAATAAAATTATATTCTTTTGATCTGCTGGTATTCCCATTGTATTCCTGTGTATTCCAAATTTAGATACTGATATTATAGTATTCGGTATACTTTTCCCAATTTAAAATAGATATTTGAAAGATTTAGTAGAATTTATTCATATTTTTCTTACTATTTTTTTGCATTTATTGGGGTATAAATCGATGAAAACATATATATTCCTATAACTTATGTAATGATCCCTTTCGCAAAAACATAGGTAGAAAACAAGAATTTTTAGTTGGGATTTAACTACAAAAATTGCTATGAGGCTATATATCTAAAATATAATTTACATCACTTCAAATCTAGTTGATGACTTTTCAGCAATAGCTACATATTCTGCAAATGATTCTGATTCCGGAATAGGTAAATTATCATCCAACAATCCTTGCACATGCATTTCGATAGCTTCATAGATATTCTTCTCCACTTCAGCCTTGGTTGAGCCAGTAGCTACACAACCTGGCAAGTCTGGAGAATATGCTGAATAGTTATTGCTTGCTTTTTCTATTACAACAAGGAAACGGTACATTGTTAACTCTCCATTTTCAATTGCGCTTGCTTTGCTATGCTATTTAACGTGCCTGGAGCCAGGTCATCTCCATTATGACCTGCAATCGTTACTCTGCCTGATTTAGCTGGGTGTTTATATTGTCTCTGGCTTCCTTTTGTGGTAACTAAATACCAACCATCGGCTTCAAGTAGCTTTATAACCTCACACACTTTCATTTTAATCTGTCTAGTTCTATGCTGTCTGAATATTATATAGATTCTGCAGGTCGGATGATTAAAGTTTAAGGGTTCCTTATGTTGACTGACCAAGAGCCTAACTAAAAGATAAAATAATTGTTGTATAGGGTAAAACTCGCTAATTACAACACGTAAAACCATACACAATTAAGAGATCTCTGATAAATTCTGGATGAGGGAAGACCTAAAAAAGATGATTGAAAAATAATGTGGGGTGATATTATATCCCCTGGATCCTGACTTTCGATGGAAAGCCCGTTCAATATTTGATACCATTTTCTATGCTTTTAATTCATTGAAGAACAGTATACTGAAAGTTTCATAATAACTGCTGTTTTTCACTTTTTCTTCCATTACAAAAAAGGATTTCGTGTTTACATAGATGCATCGATTTTGCTATAAAACCTATGCATTCGTACAAAAGATAAAATCCTATTTTTTTATAGCAAAGAAAAGGTATAGAGTCAATCAGCATTTACAGAACTTTGGTAGACTGCCTAATAGATTCCTGAGCCACATCAAAATAAACCAAAATTATAGTTTTGAATATCATTGTCTAACTATTCTATGTCAATTTGTATTTATAATATAATTACTATATAACTATATGATATACTTTATGTCAGCTTGAATAAAAAATAATAAATTCAGGAGTCAATGTCTCTGTGACAAAAAGAATTAAAGAGATACTAGTGGTTTTGTTATTAGTAGTTGCAGTAACAGTAATAGCTTCGGCCGCAGTGGCAGCGGTAGCAGCAGCAGCTAGAAATAAGAAAAATAAGAATAAAAGGATGTAGATTTTCATACCTTTACATACTTTTAATTTGAAGCTTAAGCGCTTAAAATCAAAGATCATGTGCAATATAAATTTTAATTTAAATAATTGTTTTACAATTCATATTTTTATATAATTTTAGATATGATGATGCTGATTCTCGGTTCAATCGCATGAGTCCTAATATAGATAGCATCAAAATTTGAACTAACTGCATGTGGCGACCTCAAAAAGTACTACGTGTAGACGACAATACCATGTTTTCAGAGCTATTCTCAAAATTTCTGAACATTTTTTAAAGTATGTCATCATATGTTGTTGATTCTGCATGGGCAATGCTCAAGATATAAGGATTATTAATAGTTATAAAATTTGTGAGGTGAAGCTTTGAAAAAACTAGGTATTATACTCGTTTTATTACTGGTAGCATCTGTCTTCGTATCCGGCTGTGTATTCGATAAAGGGAACGTATCCAATAATGGAAGCGGAGGTAAAAGAGCATCTGCAATTACGGAATTGAGAATGGGGTATCAGCCAAGTACCCATCATATTGCATTTGTGGTTGCAGATGAAAAAGGATGGTGGAAAGCAGATCTTGCACCTTATGGAGTTAAGGATATCAAAAAGTATGTATTCCAGACAGGACCCCCAGAAATGCAAGCCATGATGTCTGGAAATCTGGACGTGGCTTATGTTGGGGCAGCCCCTGCTATTACAGCCCTTAGCCAGGGTCTTGACGCAAAGATTGTTGAACCTGTAAATACTAATGGTTCAAGTCTTGTTCTAAGGCCAGAATATAAGTATACAGGTCCTCAAGACTTAAAGGGGCTTAAAATAGCTACCTATCCACCAGGATCAATTCAGGATACACTATTGAGAAAATGGCTCAAGGAAAATGGAATTGATTATGAGAAAGATGTGACAATCGTTGGAATGGCAGCAGCAGGAGATGCCATCAGCGCCATTTCAGCTAAAAAGGTAGACGCCGTCTTCCTACCTCATCCCTCCCCAACAAGTGTAGAAAAGACAGGTAATGGGCGCACCATCGTACAATCTGGGCAGATGGAACCTAATCACATATGCTGTGTGCTTTTGATAAGCGGAAAACTTATCCGGGATCATTCAGATATTGTGGAGCAGATTGTAAAGACGCATATTGATGCAACTAAATATACCACGGCGCATAAGGATGAAGCTGCTCAGATTTTATCAAATAAGACTTCAGAGGATCTTGAAACTATAAAGGCATCTCTAAAAGAATGGGATGGAGAACTGATTACAGATCCTGCACCGATTGAAAATTCAACTGTTGATTTCTCGAATGTTCTATATGGGTTGAATTACACTGTGAAACCTCTGACAAAAGAAGATCTTTTTGATACGAGTTTCTATGAGAAAGCTATCCGTGCGAAATGAAGCAGATGAATTTAAAAATAAAACTGTGAAGCAAAGTGTTCAATTGCCTATGTTTTCAGAAGGGGCAATTTGAAAAGGAGTAGGGGTAGAAGTAAGAAAGACCCCTCCTAACACTTTATATCTTTTTTCTCTTACTACCGAACCTTTTTGCCTGCTTCGTTTCTGGATTGGGAATTTTACCCTTGTAAGTTCGATGCATAGCCTTTAGGCTATTATGTTTCGATTTCTTTTGGATCTATATAAGGCTTTCAAAAAGCTAATCTTATGGAAGCTGATCTGAAAGGAGCTAACCTTAAAAGAGCTAATTTAACAGGTTTCACAACTTATCAATTGATCAACTTTCTACAGTGAATAGCACTTTATAAAACCAAGTATTAATTCTTTTTAGGACTATAAAGTTCTAAAAAGATCCAGCTTTCATGAATACACTGTTTTTGCTATAAAACCTATGTATCAATGAAAACCGAGAAATAATTTTTTGTAATGAAAGTTTAGAGATCATAGTCGCATTTAATAAATTTCCAACAAATCTTTCCATTTTCCTATACCTAGAACTAATTGCAAAACAACAGAAACACCAAATTCAGAC
>PLUB01000055.1 GCA_003164755.1 Methanosarcina sp.
TAATATTATTTCCATCTTTATCCCGCTCAAGCAATTCCATTTGTAACAATTCCTTAATAAACGCATCCGATCTTATTTAGTACTCCCCATTCTTAGGACCACTAGTTAACTATTTATAAATATATTCATGTCGTTAATCGTTAGTGTTAATAACCGGAAATAACTCGATAGAGTTATTCTGGTTATTAACACCTTTTCTTTTTTGCCTACTTTTTTCTTTTGTTAACATCTTAATAACTTTACGCCACCCGTTTAAAAAGGTTCACCGGTATTTGCCTGCCTATTCCCTGATGCGCCTGGTGATAGTTGTAATAGTCAAAATACTCCTTCAAACCTTTATAAAGCTCTAATCCATCAATTGCTGGATGGAGGTAAACATAATCATATTTTACCGAACGCCATAATCTTTCAATAAAGATATTATCAGTTGCACGTCCTTTTCCATCCATACTGATTTTAATATCCATTAATTCCAGGTAGTCAATCCATTCTTTGCAGGTGAACTGACTTCCCTGGTCTGAATTTATGATCTCTGGTTTCCCATATATAGCTATTGCTTCCTTTAACACCCTGTGGCTGCTTTCTGCATCAAGTGTGTTGCTTATTCCCCAGCCTACTACAAACCGACTGTAAACGTCTATTATAGCAGTTAAATAAAGAAAACCTTTAACCATAGGTATATAAGTGATATCAATTGCCCATAACTGGTTGGGGCGTTCTATTTTCAATCCCCTTAAAAGATAGGGTTTTATATATTTCGCCTTACCGAGCTTACTAAGGTTCCTTTTTGGATAGATAGCCATTAGACCCATTAGCCTCATTAACCGTCTTACCCGCTTATCGTTAATTTTATAGCCAAAGCTGATCAGATAGTCTTGCGTACGTAAAACTCCTTTTGTCGGGTATTTTAGATAATGCTCATCTATTAATCGCATTATTTCAAGGTTCTCCTGGCTCTCTTGGGATGGTTTGTAGTATATACCACTTCGGTGGATACTTAAAAGATCACATTGCTTACGAATACTCAGCGTAGTTAACCGTTTAACTGTTGCTCTGCGTTCTTTCATAGTCCAGCCTTCTTTAAGTTTTTTTTTAAAAAGTCATTCTCCACCTCTAGTTGTCCAATCTTAGTATACAGCTTTTCTATATCATCCGTAACTGCATTCTCTGAGGACTTCTTTTCAAATACTCCTTCTGCTTTCTCCAAAAATTCCTTTTTCCAGTTGCTTATTAGTTGAGGATGGACTTCAAATCGTTTGGACAATTCTGCAAGACTTTCTCTCTCTTTGAGTGCTTCAATAACTACCCGGGCTTTAAAAACCCCTGTAAATTTCCTTTTTTTTGCTTTCATTTTCACTGGTGAATTTAACCTGCATTATTCACAAACCAATAAATTTCTTATTTCAGAGGTAAAATTTATTTCTGGTTAAAAATATTTTCATCCTTTCAGGATAAAAATTAAATATTACTTGAGTAAGTATACAAAACATTATCTAGAATGCATACATTTAGCTCAAAAACAGCAATTGATCACATACTTTACTTGAGTTATTCTGTATCTGCCTTATATTATGTATTTTAAAGATTCGGATAAAGGAAGTGCTAACATCTTAGCATTTCAAACATCCTAAAACATTTTCCAACTAGTTCTTTTACTGGAAAATCAAAAGGGTATTCTACTTTAACCTTTGTTTTCATTTCTGTAACTCGTGTGGCTACTTTTATAATTTTCAATTTGATGGTTTCCATTGTTGCATTATAGTATTCTGTGCCTTTAAGCATCTCTTTTTGTAAAGTATGAATCAATACATAAGCAGCAGAATGCAAAAATAATCGCATTTGGTTTGCCCAGAAACTGTTGCACGACATCCTGTCTGAGCGTAAATATGTTTTATGATCTTTAATCCTTAATTCCATGCTTCCCCTGGCACAATAACCCATCTCATATACGGATTTAGTTTTATAATCACGTAAATCGGTAACAATGTAACGTATGTTTGTTCCATTCTCATTTGCTTCTACTTTTACAATAACCCTTTGCGAGTATTGCCATGAACCTGCTTTATATTCAAATGAATGATATTTTTTTACTGGCTTGCCATATAATATGTATTCTTTCTTTGCACTTTCAATTGTTATCTCAGATAGTTTATTCAGTAAGCTGTTTCCAGTCAATCCGCTAATAAAATGAACTTTTCTTTGTCCATAAGCCCAATCCATTAGTTCTTTACTGCAAAAATGACTGTCACCACGCACAATTATTACCGTATTCTTCCAACTCTTACGTAAAAAAGCTATAATTCGCTTCAGAATACCATATACATTTACCCCTTTGCTTCGTCTCCCAGGCTTCAAAATTGTGGTTATTAGTTTGCCTGACAATCCTTCATAAATATGTAGTGGCATATAACAGTACTCTCCGTAATAGTCATTGAATAAAGCTAACTGTTGTTCACCATAGGTATTGCTGTTTGTATCATCACAATCCAGAATGATTGCCAAAGGCTCATTTGCATATGAATTTAAAAAATGTTCAGCAAATACTTTTGCCATATCATACAGTTCTGCTCTTGAAAGTTGATTTTCAAACCT
>PLUB01000010.1 GCA_003164755.1 Methanosarcina sp.
AAGTTACTCTGTTCTTAATGAAGTCAAATACATTAATCTACTGTTTGGTATAGTTTTATAATGTTAGTACATTTTCCTTGAATATTTTGATTTTTATTAATTACTTATAGATTTACATATTTTTTTTAGATTTTTTGCAACGGAACCCGAAAAGATATATATGATCACCATTGTATCGATTGCATCAAAATCAAAACATTACCGATTCCAATTTTAAAGTAGATATATTTCAAATAGTTAATACTATAATTATTTAGAAGAAATTTTAAAATATACTTCATACAAAAGACCATGTAATATCTTAGAGAATTTCGATAAATCTCTATGCATTTGATTATTGGGATTTTTAAATCCCTTAATAATAATTTTTATTCATGAAGACTCTTATTGATTTTGCTCTTAAAGAAGAATAAAAATATCCTCAGTAAGTTGGAGACAAACAGGCTTGAATTGATTTCTTCAATTTACTGGAAACATTTTTGCATCATTTTTGAGTTCAGATATCTCAATAAAACCGTTTTTTTAGGCAAACCTGAAGATTACATTAGAAGAAATTATATCACTCAATTTCTAAGAAAGCCAAAATATATTTAATGTGAAGATTGTGAAAATTCAAACGTTGCCGACAAAGCAAACAACTGTGTGAGCTTATATTTGTAAAACTCCATAATTCTCTGAAATTGCAAATTAAATGTGAAAACAAAAAAGCTTAGCATGAATAATTTTTGTAAAATCATTAATTTTAATAAAAATATAGAGTGAAAATATATTATATCAGAAGAAACAATTCATGAAGCACACAAAAATTTGACTTTGAATTACATTTTTCATTAGTAGTAACATATATTTGCGAAACAAAATACATTTTTATCGTGAGACTTGAAAATATCGTATCGAAAAAAATACTTTTTTTGATCAACTTATTTGCTCATGGTGACAGAAGAGAATACCAAAGTTCAACAGAAGTTGAGAGGATTTTGATCAGTCCCTAATTTTCGTCAGATACTCATAATAGGTATATATGTGATTCGTGAAAATTAGAGATTTATCGAAATCCTCTATATTTAATGTAGTAGATATATTCATAGATTTTATTAGAAAGCAACTTCAAGAGATGGAGTCACTACAAAATAAGTTACTACTGGTAAAATAGGTTAATAAGGAAGGTTGCGGCGGTTATTTCATAAACTTGGTTCAGATAGATCCGCTATAATTTATTAAGAAATAAAATATTGAACTAAAAACAATATTTGAAAGTAAAAATTTTTAGACAATTCATAAAGTTAAAGGCATAGCTAGAGATAAGTTTGATATTAGAAAGTGTCCTTTAGCAATTGATCAAATAGGAAAAAATGAGTAGGCTTCCTATCTTGGAGAAAAAAATGGATATTGACTTATGATTATGATTTTCGACAACTCATGAACACAACCAAAGTTTCCAATTACGAAAAATAGTTCTAAAACTTCTACTGATCGGGAATAAAATTAATTTTGGAATAAGCTCATAGTTTGCTATAACTGTCCCATTTGCCTGCATGGATGTGATTTTTACATAACTGGGTTTCAATTCAATACTATAAATTATGTTTGTGCCTTTAACACTTATTGAGTGCAGTATATTTTGAGAATCTACCAGTGCAACTGTATTATTCCAGTATTTATCGCTGGAATCTGATTTATCACCTTTCAAATACCAATTTTGCCCGTTGCCGTTAATTATTCGCTGTGTAGGTGGTGCATTCGCTCCTGCAAGAACAACCGAACTCAACACAACCGACAGAGTAAATAGACAAATTAAATATTTAATCTTCTTCATGATTGTTTTCTTCACAATCCCCAGTGTATATTTCTAAACTTTTGCTCAATTTAATGCTGTTTTTAAATCTGGTTTAATTATAATACTGCCCGGTTGTTTTTTTCCAACCGAATGGCGAACTTGTTCCAAATACATCTTTTATTCGCCAAATTGAACCACAAAAACCAAGTTTTCCCAAAATAATTTAGTCAGCAGCCGTAACATTTAATTTTTATAGAAATGTTTAAATAAATATATTAATATAACTTGCTGTATATTATACTATTATAAAACTTCGAAAAACATTCATTATATAAAATAACCATCAAATATATAATTTTGATAGCAATATTTCTCCTGAAG
The DNA here is from genome assembly GCA_003164755.1 of Methanosarcina sp. Lineage (GTDB taxonomy): Archaea > Halobacteriota > Methanosarcinia > Methanosarcinales > Methanosarcinaceae > Methanosarcina. The sequence continues at coordinate 2,159 of PLUB01000010.1, forward strand.
TTTGTTCCTCCATATGTTAGGTAGTCTATCAAAGTAGTAGTTGATATTTTACCAAGATGCTCACCTACTCGCATCCTGCCCATTTTCTATCCTCCTCACATTTTGGTCGAAAGAGGAATAAATGGTAAAATATCCACGTGATTTTTGATATCCGTATGAGTTTGGGAAGTAAAAATAGTAGTGAGACACAAATGTGAAAATAGAAACCTTTTTGCATGTGATCACTAGCTGTATCGTACAATTAGAGGTTAAAAATAAACTTGATGAAATAGTTTGGCTTCCACAGTTCAAAGAGTGGAGGAGCACCCAATTGCAAAAGAGAATTATAAAAATTAACTCAATTTGGCAGTTACCTAAAAAAATCGATTGATTTTTTTAGTTGTTAAAAATTGATAACTTCCAAAAAATTCAAACATGAAACACACAATCATTAGCCAATAATTTGAGAAACTGAACTCAAACATACTTGGGAATTAAATTACACATATCGATTATTAATGTTATTTTTTATCTCATAGTCTAGTTAAAAATTTTTTTTATAAGGATACTTTTTAACTGCAGCACTGTTATGACCCTCATCTTCTTAAGGGGGAATGTTAACCTCCAAACAAACATCCTATCATCAATCCGTTTTTTGGAAAGATATAAATTACTCATCGATCCCCATTTGATTCCTTTTTCCTGACTAATCAAGCCGGGAAAAATAATACATAGCCATCTTTACTAGGATTCATTATTGATTCAACTTTCTGCTATTGAGCATATCTTTTATTTATCCATCAGTTAGTAATCAGAAGTCTCTATTGCATCAAAGAGACATCTCGAACTGTTTTTAGAGGGGATTAACAGTTACGATACTTTTTTATTGTCACACTCCTTTCGGAATTCTGTTATATTAATTTATTATTAATATTTGAGATAATTTTGATAAACCTCCGATTTCAATAAATTGATTACATATGCTTTGTAAGAAATCAACAAAAAATTGGATTCATCTAAATTTCCTAAGTTTATTGTTAATAAAAACTATACCAGATTTCATGAAAAAAAAAAATATTCTTTTATTGATTTTGAATATAAATGTTTGCAAATAAGTATAATAGGTTAGTAGATAGGGATATATAGTCATCTTTAGATAAATTTCTCTGAGATTTTTACGTAAATTTATATATCAAGACCGGTAAATTTAATCATCCGAATTATATAGGAGGTTGGTTGATTGGCAAAATTCCTAGACAAGATCAGCGAAAGAGCAAAAAAACTTAATAAGGTAATCGCTTTACCTGAAACTAATGATATAAGAACTCTCCAAGCAACTGCTAAGATCCTTGAAAGAGGTATTGCAAAGATTGTCCTTATAGGTAATGAGAGCGAGATAAGAGCATTTGCAGGAGATCTGGACATTTCAGGAGCAAGATTTGTAGATCCTAAAACTTATGAGAGAAGAGAAGAATACATTAAAGCTTTCTATGAACTGAGAAAACATAAAGGTGTAACACTCGAAAGTGCAGCTGAAATTATGAGTGATTATGTTTACTTTGCTGTTATGATGGCCAAACTCGGTGAAGTCGATGGTGTAGTATCAGGCGCTATCCACTCTTCGTCAGACACCCTTAGACCTGCTGTCCAGATCGTGAAAACAGCACCAGGGGCAGCTCTTGCATCCGCTTTCTTCATAATTTCTGTGCCGGACTGTGAATATGGATCCAATGGCACATTCCTTTTCTGTGACTCTGGAATGGTCGAAATGCCGACCGTGGAAGATCTTGCACACATGGCAATCGATTCCGCAGCTACATTTGAACTTCTGGTTGAGGACGTCCCAAGAGTTGCAATGCTTTCCTATTCCACTAAGGGAAGCGCAAAAAGCCCTCTAACCGAAGCAACGATTGCCGCTACAAAGCGCGCAAAGGAACTAGCTCCTAACATCGCAATCGATGGCGAGCTTCAGGTTGATGCAGCGATTGTTCCTAGCGTTGCAGCTTCAAAGGCTCCCGGAAGCCCTGTTGCAGGCAAAGCCAACGTATTTATGTTCCCTGACCTAAATAGTGGAAACATCGCATACAAGATTGCACAGAGACTTGCCAAAGCCGAAGCCTATGGCCCAATTACTCAGGGACTTGCAAAGCCGATTAACGACCTGTCCAGAGGCTGCAGCGATGAAGACATTGTAGGGGCCGTTGCTATTACCTGTGTCCAGGCCGCAGCACAGGACAAATAATTGAAAATGCACAACGAAAGTGCTTTACAAATTTTATAAATTATATTTTAACCGAAAAACTGTGAACGTGACTTAAAAGCAATGAGTTGAACTGGTGTGTATACATGAAGGTACTTGTAATAAATGCTGGGAGCTCGTCTCTCAAATATCAATTAATTGATATGGCTAACGAATCCGCCCTTGCAGTAGGTCTCTGTGAGAGGATAGGTGTCAATAATGGAATTATTACCCAGAAAAGATTCGATGGCAAGAAACTGGAAGAGCAAACTGATCTACCCACTCACAAGCTAGCACTCGCAGAGGTCGTAAAAGCTCTCACCGACCCAGAATTCGGTGTAATCAAAGATATGACCGAAATAAACGCAGTCGGACACAGGGTTGTGCACGGTGGCGAGCAATTCACGACATCTGCTTTAATCGATACTAGTGTGGAACAGGCAATCAAAGATTGCTTTGAACTAGCTCCTCTCCACAACCCTCCAAACATGATGGGGATAACTGCCTGTGCTGAAATCATGCCCGGCACACCAATGGTAGCTGTATTTGATACTGCATTCCATATGACACTACCTGCATATGCCTACATGTATGCTCTACCATATGATTTGTACGAGAAACATGGAATTAGGAAATATGGTTTCCATGGTACATCTCATATGTACGTTGCCAGAAGAGCTGCTGCTATGCTTGGGAAATCAGAAAAAGATGTTAAAGTTATAACTTGCCATCTCGGAAATGGTTCAAGCATTACCGCTGTAAAAGGTGGGAAATCCATTGAGACTAGCATGGGCTTTACCCCGCTAGAGGGGGTCGCAATGGGGACCAGATGCGGTTCCATAGACCCAGCTGTCGTTCCATTCATTATGGAGAAAGAAGGGCTTTCAACCAGAGAAATTGACAGCCTTATGAATAAAAAATCCGGGGTACTCGGAATCTCTGGAATAAGCAACGACTTCAGAGACCTTGATGAAGCAGCTTCCAATGGTAACCAGAGAGCAGAACTTGCCCTTGAAGTCTTTGCATACAAGATTAAAAAATTCATAGGTGAGTATTCAGCCGTGCTCAACGGTGCAGACGCAGTGGTCTTTACCGCAGGTATTGGAGAAAACAGCGCAACTATAAGACAAAGAATTCTTTCCGGTCTTGAAGGCCTGGGTATAAAGATTGATGATGAAAAGAACAAAATAAGAGGTCAGGAAATAGACATTAGCACACCAGATTCGAAAGTAAGAGTTCTTGTTATCCCAACCAATGAAGAACTTGCCATTGCAAGGGATACTAAAGAAGTATGTGAGACAGAATACAAGCTACATAGTTCTATAACTGTCTGATGGTAAAGAGAATTTATCTCCTTACCATTCTTTTCTATTTTACTTCTGAGTTTTAACTGCAAATATTAAGATATTTTAATGCGAACTCCAGTTTGAACTTTATCCTTATTTTATTCTAATCTTTACAAAACCATATTTATTTGGGTCTATGTATAATTTAAGCCACATTTTTGCTTAAGAACTTCTATTTTTCGATTTTGTTTAGGCATCTGCACAAAAGTACATATTCATCCTCAAAAACCGAACTTAAAATTATAATAAAATCAATATCTTTAAATGATAATTGTCCTGAATATACCATCAGATCAGAAACTTTTAATATCCCAGCGAATCACTAAAATTTACATTAATTTCTCTGGAAACTAACTCCAATCAATGAAAAACAAACAAGAAAAAAAAATTCCTTGTTGGTCTTTTTTTTCATACTTTACCCCCCTTTCCGACTTGCTACAGTCTTGAATACGATCCATCGCTTCGAATGACTACTCTTATTTGTTTTACTCCTGATTAATTTACCATTTATCCTCAATAATTCACACGAAAAAACTTAATTCATACATCCTAATTCCATTTTTTTGTAACCGCCTATAAAAATTTAATATTCTGGAAGTAGAGAGATTCCTTAAATTATAAGGGAATTAAAAACGAAGACCATTTCGATAAACCTCTGATTTCCACAAGTAATTTACATTTCTGTTATAAGCATATGACTAGATTTAAGGGTTTATCGAGATCCTCCATATCTGATATCCTTACAAACAAAATAGGAGACTTCTCCAAAAAAATTACACTATAAATATACATAAAAAGTTAATTTAGAACACCCTCAAAGGAAATTTTTATTTAGTTATAGAAATTAGATTTTTATTTTGTTTCCATTTAAAACGTCACTTTCTTTTATATAAATTGCTGGTCCAGTGATATTTCCTTCTGCACTCAGTTTATAAGCTGATATAGCATTGGTTCCACTGTCAGTTTTTTCTGTAGAATAGGGTACAGTTATTTCAAATGAACCGTCCATATCTGCCTTTGCTCCATTTTCATACTTGAACTCTCTGCCTGCGTTTGATTTGAGATAAAGTGTTACATTGACAGGTTTGTTAGGGGTTGAAGTACCTGTAATCTTGGCCCCTCGAACATATTCAAATATTTTTACAATATTACTTTTGTTATGGGCTACATTCAGGACAATGCTTTCGTGGACAAGCCGTAGATTTCCAAGATTTGCTCCATTACGGTCGTGAAGCTTAAATATCTCAGTATTCAAAAGTTTCTCTTTAGCAATCACAGAAGTACGGTTAACTTGCTTAAAATAATCCTTTGAATCCTTTCCTGCGAAATGAGCAATAGCTCCAAACTTACCATTTAACATCGGTGTATCAGTTATCACATATTTTACCTTGAGTTTGTCCATTACAGCCTTTGCTTCCTGTTCAGACTCAGACATAAAGAAATCTGCCGAATCCTCAACACCGGTCTGGAAATTATTCGATATTGCAGGCCTCTTGGAGATGTACACTATCCAGTTACCATAATCCCACCAGCTCAGTACTCCATATTCTGGAATTTGGAAAGGTTGAAGATAATAAGAAGTCTCAGGGCTGGAATTTTTGAGCCAAATGAGCGATTTTTGCCATTCTGGACCTGGAACAACCAAGTCTGAACTTTTTGCAAAAGCAACTCCTATCCATATGCAGGGTATAAAAACGAGCCCTATCAACGCCAATGCTGAAAAAACTTTGAAGTAATCAGGTCTCTGCTTATTTTTTGACCCTGAAAAATCCCTTTTTTTGAGTCTTGGTATTGTGTTCACATTTACTTTTTTTTCGGTTTGAGAGTCAAGTGAGATTTTTTTCCAATTTTTTAGTCCAGATATTACCATTTTTACTTCAGTTTCAAAGTTTAGGGATTCAAACAGAATCCATAGTATATATGAAGTAAGGATTGCAATATTTACTGCGAGCTGATATGAAAAACGTCTTTGTGAAAATGTGATATATGCAGAAAAGATTGTCCATAATAGGAAAAAAACCCTCTCTGGTTTTGATTTATCCCCTTTCCACTCAAGAACTAGCAGGAAAAAAGCTGCAAGAGCAACAAGCAAGCAAAGTCCGAAATTTCCTAATGCTTGCGTAACAGTGAAGTTTCCTGTTGAAGTTAAAAACAAAGGAATTGCTTCGGAAATAGTACCTAAGTATTCACCTTTTCCCGAGAAAAAACCTATTCCTTCTATCACAAAAGCGTAAGATCCAGCTGAAAAAAAGCGGAGAAACCAAAAGCTTGTACACAAAACCAGTATTAAAGTGCCAGGATAATACTTCCAGTCCATGCCTTTTTTTGAGATATATACGGAAAGGCCCCAACAAAAAGTAGTGGCTGCTATCATGCTAAGTATATAGAGTACCTGAAACCAGGAAAGATACATAGCACTCATTTCTAGACCCGAGCGTACATATCCTAATGATAATGGAATAGTAAATAAAAGTGTTGCAAAAAGACTTGTTACTAAGCAGATGAAAATGTCATCAGATCGTTTTCCGGCTTTAAGGTCGAGAATAGTCTGTACAACTGCATACAATACTATCAAGCTTACAAAAAACAAGGCCCCCAACCATGTAAAAATAAACAGCGCTAAGAATATCCCCGATGCTCCTGCAAAAGCCAGTGATTTAATCAGTTTCTTTTCTGAATAAATATTTTTAAGAGAGCTGAGGGAAAAAGAATCTTCCCTTATCCATTTTAAAGCAAGTATGATTAATGCATATGATGCAGTTGTGAGAAATGTTTCTGCTACATGATGGCTAACGTTTCCAAACTTGGATGCGTATATATGAGCTGGCATAAATGCAAAAACGAAGGCGGCAAGAAGTCCTGTTTTTCTGTCAAGAATCGTAGCAGCTGCTATATAAAGTGGAATTATAGTCAATACCCCGAGAAGTACCGGTAATAATGCTCCTGCAAATTCGATAATATGCAAATCTGGCTGGCCTCCTCCCAAGATTTTTGCAAGCAGAGCACCTAACAGATCAAAAAAAGGCGGCCATCCTATTTCAAAACCGTAAGGATAATTGAGGTAAGAATCGAAATTAAGAGTATGTGGAAAATTGTATGCTGTATAAAGAATACGTCGCATATGATAAAATTGATCATATCCGCTGAAGGTTATACCTCCGTTTGCAGTGACTGAGGTATAAGAGAGCATGCGTATGAAAAAAGCAACTAAAACAGCTGCTGTTAGAGTAATAATTCTAAGTTTTAAACCATTGTGATGTCCTTCTGCAACCGAATATGCCATGCCTTTAGTCATTGCAACCATCTCATTTGATTTTATAATACTGTAATCTCAAATTTGTTTTAATATTTATAGTTATCCTATATACAGTATTTTCAATTTATTATAGCTCCAATTGACTACATTAATTTGTTTCCAATTTTCCCTCAAGAGTTGACACTAAAAATTTGTATACACACAGCTTAATCCCAGACTTTATAATATCTTCAGGATCGCAAAAAGCTATCATTATTTACTGCGTTCTGAGACTGCAATATATAAAAAAACCTGAAAGATAATAAAAATCTCTGATTATTAATTTTTACGATGAAAAGTCATAATGCTTCTTCAAGATAATTTGTACTTACTTTTCCGAACTTTGATAATTTTAAGATAAATTTGATTATACTTATTTCTATTGTTCAAACTACAATAAGTCTCAAGCCTTCAATAATATCATGATAGTACTTGAGGCTACCTTCTTCATATGCTTCTCCAATCCTCTTTTTTTGTAGTTGCTATTACCTGACAAATGAGTATAAATTTATCAACAGAATAGGTTTCAGTCTCAATAAGTTTCCTTTCTTGAATTTCTCCTTTTTTTATACCTGTTTCATCTTTGTAGATCTATAATTTATAATGAGATGCCATATTATTGTAGCAATTTTACTTACTAGGTAAATACTTGACTTTATTGGTTCAATTGATTTCTTCTTCCGGTTAAAAAAATAGTTTAACTTGCTGTTTTGTTCTTGCTGCTGCCTGAGCAATCTGTTTTAGAATCCAACTTACTGCCTTTGATACTCTTTTTGTAATTATCCAGTTGAGAATTTATCAGCGACTTATATACATTCGGAACTACCATGAGCCATGAAACAAGCTTATAGTCTAAAAAACCATTGAAATTGCCTATTTCACCAATTAGAAGTGCTGCAACAATTTTCCCAATACACTGCACAGGCACGAAAATTTCAATCTAACCCTTACGTTTCCAATAAGCATAGTTGAAAATTTATCTCTCCAAATTTTGGATTTCATCGTTAAGATATTTTATAAAATTTAGATATGTTTGAAGCCTAAATACAGCGCTTGATATAATTATCTGTCAAAAGTTTTTCATATCTGATAACTTTTTTACGAACATTTGGAGAAAAATTTTTCTATGATTTGGTCAACGGTCTTCCAGTAAGAGATTCCTGATTGAATCACTATACAGTTTCTACAAAAAATATCGATCAATACATCACTTAAATGTAGCATTTGAGACGAAGAAAATAGCAGGAGCTTCATTTTTGACATCTAGTATTTTTTGTAGAAATTTTAACTGAAGTCGACATAAGAAACAAAGACATTAAGGCGAAAATTATCAAAACAATTCCCATTTGAGTGAAAATGGATTGTTACATCTGCAAAAATTAGTTTAATTAGACAATAGAAAGTCACTTACCTTGTTCTATTTCAGTTCCATTTTCGGTTTCCTTATTTTTCAAATATATCCTCTTTTCGTAATAACTCAGAGGATGTTTGATTTTTTCACATAATCTATCTTTCCCAATGCAATTGCCATAGGTCCTCATGGTATCGCAGGCAGGTGGTTTATAGTGATATCCTGTAGAACCTGAAATGTGCTTTATCTGGTAAAGAGTTTTTTCTGCTCCAAAATCAGGAGAGATGTTGAAAAGATTGAGAATTTCATCCACTGACATTCCAATGCTAAGCAGGAAAGATGTCATGGCAAAACGCATCGAATGTGCAAGATTCGCCCCCCTCTTTACGTTTGCAAGGGCATGTAAAATACATGGGGGAAAAAACTCTGGCTCAACAATCCCAAAATCCGTTGCACAAAATTTATTCTTTTGGATCTCGAACTGATCCTTTATCTCGGCAACATACGGAGCACAAAAATTAGAAACTTCTTCAGAGATCTCAGAAATAGGTAAGAAGTGTTCGATCCGCTCTCTGATTGCTTCTTCAAGGAGCCTTGCAAATTCTTCTTTGGTAATACTTACTTTTCCAGCTCTGAAAGTGCGATTTGTAAGTTTCCAGGCGGGATCTTTAAGGGAGTTTGAAAAGTGAATATAATCCGTAAAATGCATGATGAAATAAGTATCTTTGAATTCTACTGAAATTCTAAAATCTTCTCCGAACTCAAGCAAAAAAATCGGATTTTCATTTTTGAGAATATTATAAGCAGCTTTAGCTTCTGCCAAAGCATACCGACGGGTGAAAAGTTGATCATTCACGCATGCAACCAGCATCCTGGCAAAAGGGTATGAAAGAAGCTCAGAGAGAACCTGAGCTTCCCCATATAAATGAGATTTATTAATTTCCCCTTCAAGAGCCTCTTTTACTCTTTCAATCCCCCGGACCCTTGCAGTCCGAAAAGCACGTGAATTAAGCAGATTATCCAAAGAAATACCTAGACTTTCAACATGGGTAGATGCTTCTGAAATAAAAGGATAATATGCAAATTTATCTGCCTGCATACTATTAATCCGATTCGATTCTTGGAGCCAGGAAGTAAGAAATCTTTCCGGAACCATTTGCAATTTCAAAATCTATAAGGATAGGAAAATCTTTTCCAAGAGAGAGGGTAACCTCATTGACTTTGTTTGTAGGTTTGACTATATCTGTCAGATAGTCCAGGGAAAAAAGAGAACAGACTTCGCCTGCCTTCAAGTCAATTAACTGGTCTCTACCCATCTCCAAGCGAACTTGGTCAGTATCACCTCTTGCTTCCATATAAAAAGTATCACCAGAAACTCCCATGAGCATATGATCACTTATTTTTTCTGCGGCTTTCACCGCACGCCTGAGATCTGCACCGTTCAGAACAACTTTTACAGGCAACTCAAGCTGAGGAACTCTTGGTTCTGCACGAATTGTAGAGGGATCGAGAAGAGAAAGGGTATAAGACAGCCCTCCAACATTAATCAGGAGTTTATGATTTTCCTCTTCGAGTTCCATCCTAATTGTGTCGCCCCTATCAGTAATTCCTAGCAGATCCGTAATCTTGTTCAGGTCAATTCCTATTTCACACTCATCAGCGCTATATTCATCGAAAGCTGATGATCCAAGCTCAAAAATCCCCATTGCAACGTTGGCAGGATCAACAGCTTTTACCGAAATGCCTTCCGGTTTTATCTTAAATCTAACCTCATCTACAATTACAGCCAGTGAGGCAATTGCGTCTTTCAGAAGCTCTGCATTAATTGCTGCCTTGAACATAATTCTTCTCCGCTAAATAAATTTAAATCTCAACTCTTTATTACCCTTGCAATATATATTTCTTTACAGATTTGGAAGTTTTGGTCTTTCCAAGGGGAAAACTTCCAAAAAAAGATTGGTAGCTATCTGAAATCTGGAAAATCATTAATCCAAACTCTTGGTAACTATATAAATCTTGGTCAGAATACAAGAAGGCTTTAGGATCTGCCTTAAGCAGAAAATAACTCTTATCTCACATCTGAGAATTTACTTTTCTGAGAATGTGCTTTATAAAGATCGTGTAGAAAAACATCTGATTTTCAGTCGTATTCTCTCCATGTGAACTTACATTTTGTACACTTGAAGAAACGGGTTTCCGACTCATCTGCAGACCTAAGCTGCCTGAGCCACCAAGAAGCAGTGTTATTCCCACACTCTGGGCATTTTGCACTTGTTGTTGGCAAACCTGAAATCTGTTCACCTTCAAGAACCACTACTTCACGATCTTCGATCATGGCTTTTGAAACAAAATTCTGTGCATTATTCTCAATGGGTATCATGTTCCCACATTTTCTGCACAGGTAATTACCATCCTTAGGAAACATCATGCTTTTGCATTTGGTACAGAACTGCATTGATATCACTTTTTGCATCATTTATCATTTTATTGTGGTCAAAAGCCAATTCAGGAATCGACTCAAGCTCAAAAAGTTTGGAAGAAGATGCGTCCGAACCTGATTTCAACCTTCCTGAACCCGTTGTAAGGTAACATACTGAAACTATATGTCCTCTGGGATCACGTTGAGGATCGGAATAGACCCCAACCAGTTTTATAATATCTACAATAAGGAATGTTTCTTCAAAAGATTCCCTTACAATTGCTTTTTCAGTACTTTCCCCTCTTGCGACGAAACCCCCAGGAAGAGCAAAGTTTCCCTTATAAGGAGGATTTTTCCTCTTTACAAGGACAAGCCTATTTTTAAAGAGGATTATGGCATCAACGGTTAAACTAGGGGTTTGAGGTACCATAAAGTGCCTTATATTTACCTTTGGAAATCCTTTCTGCAGACAATTACTTTCTGAATCAGCTTTACCGGCAGAAACGTCAGGTTAAATAATTAAGGATTCAGATAAAACTCTGATTTTAACGAGTCATATATATACCACTTATATGCATATGAATAAACTCGGTGTACATAGAAATCCTCAATTTACTATTATTATGTATAACGTAGAAACTCGTCATCCTATTTCAATTATCCTTACAAATCTTTTTAAGCATGTTCTCAAAAGTTCCTTTTATTGTAATTATATTAACTCTATCGGAATTAATAGTATCAACCTTTAACACTCTTAATATAATTTCTATCAAGCAGAATAGATTCCTTATGTAGTGAACGCCCTTAAATGATTCTCGTTCATTAAAATTAAAAACTTTTTGGAACTATTCAGATAGCTTTGGAGGTAACTCCATAATTTCTCATCGAAACGAGGGATAATTGAATGCAAAATGAATTGTTTTTATTGCTGACGAAACATAAATAGATTCTCAATCTGTGTGCTTCAAACCCTAAAGTTATTGCTTGTATCAAGAGACTCGGATCCCAATAAAAAACTCACTGGAAGATTAATCTTATTAAAATTTCACTTAAATCAAAACAGTCGCAACATTATCAAACCTCCTTCTACTAATTTGTTGTCAAAGAGAAACCCAATTCCAAGAATCTTCACAAAAAAGGTTGCAAAAGACCAGGAGGTCAAAGTGGTACTCTACTAATAACTCATGACATGGTTAATGATTTTGATTGGCTAAGAAAATATTCTTCGAACTACTGTAAAAAATGCGAACACTCTCTTGAGGAGATTGAGGTTAAAAAGCTTAGTAGAAAAAACAACGTTTTGAGATTCTACCCATAAATCTTATTGTTACAGAACATCGAATTCAGAAGAAGATCTTTCCTGATCATGGAAGATTAAATTAAACTATTTTTCATAGATCAGTGAAATATTTAGATCAGCATGGCCTAATATTTTAGCTTCAGCAATCTACTGTAAAAACTACCAGCTTATCCCCTATAGAAAGTATTTCGGATTTTTTTACTGGTGTTATGGGATGAAAATCGGTTCTGCTATCATAATTAGAACGGAAAAAGAATGTTTCCAGAATTTGGAAAAATTTGAAAACTTGATTATGGATAAGCTAATAACTCCTCTTGTCATCCATTGTGATGAAACAAAGATGAAAATCGAGAAATTGGACATTGGCCATTTAACTTCCAACGACAAATACAATGGTATCTTTTTCATCCAAAAAGAGAATTTTAAATAATAGAAGTATGTGACTTCTTTTGAAGTTCAAAGGAATAGCAGTTCATGATAAACGGAAATCCTACAACAGTTATGAATGTGCTAACTCTCTCGCAATGTTCACATTCTAAAATAACTTAATGAGATTGAAGAAAATTATACACAGCAATTAGCTGAAGATATGAATAAGCTTTTAACAGAAATAAACAAAATACACTGATGAATACAAAGAGTAAATTCAAGAGTTGAATTTAGAGCAAATTAAAGCATTGAAAGAAAGGTTCGATTCCGTAGGCATTAAAGGAAGGGGAGTAAATCAGCCTTATTCAAACCGTCAAAAACAAGGAAAACGACGTTCAATCCCACAATTAAAGACATAAAATATACTTGATAAGTTTGTACGATACAAAGCAAGATCATGAGAATCCTTACGGAACTGATAGTTCTGAAAATAATAGGCATAAAGATGCATCAAAATAATGAAACTACAGCAAAAAATGTCAGGAACTTTTAGAAGCATACAATGAACTGCAGCTTGCTGCAAAAGTAGAGCCTACATTTACTACATCCGAAAGAATAATTTACCGGTTATAGAAGTTAATTTCACCAGTGCTCAAGGTAGCAAAGATAAAAGATACTCTGAATAGTTACAATTTCTTTCGCTCTATTTCCATAATTTATTTCATCCCGCCAGTTTTATATAAATAACCATACTTTTGTAACGCTATTTTTGTATAATAGAAATTTGTTATCTTATCTACAATGTTCATTTGACCCTTTATATCTATGGAGGTAAAATTCCATTATGTGAAAAAGTAAAATCCAAAATCTTTGAATTACTTTAATATTATGTACATGAATATATTAGGAATTTGGGATATATTCTAGGGCCTCAAAAATACACCGTTAATTCCACTAGCAATTGACTGCAATCAATCAAAACCCATCAAATAGTATGAAGGTCTCATATAGTGCAAACCATTAGAAGTATCTAATGGAAATCTATTAATTATTTTAGAGAATTTCATATGTACTTTCCAGAAACTTCAATTGCCCGAGATTTTTCTCAGGAATCAAAAATAAGGAAAAAGAAGATATAATTTGTCTTTTTATCCTGGCCAAAAAGGTGCGTAAAAATGATAGAGAATATACTCTGGCTCGCAGTAGGGTTAATGGTCACTTCATCCGCCGTCCCCAGAACATTAAGGATTCGTAAACTTGTCGGAGGGATAGGATGGTGTACATTTTCCATTTATTGGAGTTATCAGCCTTTCCATTACCTCAAGGTCTTAGATTATGTAAATGTACTCCTGTCAATAGTTGTTACTTTATTTTGCATATTTGTGGCATTTATTATGTTTCACGAGTACAGAGAAGGCCCCCTTCGTCTACTAAATAATGGAGAGATCCTGCACTCGAAATTTTCAACTCTGGATATAGTTGATTTCCGAAATGTGACTTCGATGCTTACAAGTGCCTGTGCACTAGGAGCTCTAGTTTACTTTCCATTTGCTAATTTCACCTACCTAAATACCTGGATTATAGGAGGAGTTACCTCTCAGGTAGTCTGGATTCTCCAGTATTTTGATATTCCTGCTTACATGAAAGACTGGAATATGATAACCCTTAATGGACATACAGTAGAGATCATTCTTGCCTGTACAGCAATTGAGAGCATTGCTCTCTTTATGGGGCTTATAGGTGCAGTTAGAGCTCCCCTTAGTCGCCTGGCTACAGCTTTTGCCGTATCCGTACCTGTGATTTATGTACTTAATCTTATAAGGGATATTTTTGTGGTAGTGGCCTATGGGGAGCAATGGTTTGGTGCTAATAGCTTTATAATCGCGCATAATTACATCGCAAAGGTGGGTTCAGTAATTGCTCTTTTTGTAATTTCATACATAGTGCTCCGAATTCTACCTGAACTGCTGGAAATGATTGATGGCCTTTGGATCATACTTTCCGAAGAATTGAGATCCCTCGTGAAGCTACATGGGGAGGACTGAAGTCATGATTGCGAAGGGCTCAGAACCCTGGATTTTTACGGCTGTATCTGTAACTTCACTGTTTGCAATCCTCTCCAGGGTGATGAACAGTTCTTCAATCAATCATGCTGTTTACGTAGGAATAGCATTAACTTTCTTTGTGGTTCTTTTTTTCAGAGATCCAGAAAGAAAAGTGGAAGTTTCGGACACTTATATGATTTCACCAGCAGATGGTACAGTTATAGACATCAGAGACCGAAAAATCTGTATTTTCATGTTTTTCCAGAATGTACATGTAAATAGAGCTCCAATTTCCGGAAAAATCAAGGAAATAACCTATAAAAAAGGTGGATATCTTCCTGCTTACCGCAAAGACTCTGACAGAAACGAAAGAAATGAGTTCATTATCCATAGCAAATATGGAGATGTCAGCGTTATACAGATAGCCGGCGCAATTGCCCGCAGGATTGTCTCGTATTCAAGGGTGAATGATGTCATCGAGCAGGGACAACGCATAGGAATGATTCGTTTTGGATCAAGGGTCGACGTAACAATTCCGGAAGATTTCGACATCATTGTAGGAAAAGGTGAGAGAGTACTTGCAGGCAAGACAGTTATAGCAAAAATAAAATATGGTAGGGACTTTGAATATGAACGTATTTAAAATGTTAAGACTTCCGGATTTTGTCTCTCTTTTGAACCTTATCTGCGGAATTAGCTCTATTTCAGTTAGCCATAATGGCTCGTTGGATCTTGCTTTGATCTTGCTCCTGCTTGCGGTAGTTGCAGATGGAGCTGATGGCTACATTGCTAGAAGGTTCGAAGGAGGAGAACTTGGGAAAAATCTTGATTCTTTTGCTGATGCAGTTTCATTCGGGGTTGCCCCTGCTTTTCTGATATACATAGGATTCGGAGGAGAAGATCCTATTGTTGCGGTACTTTCGGCTTTTTACACTGTGTGTGGTGTGCTAAGGCTCGCACGTTTCAATTCATCAGTATCTCCCCAGAAAAACGGATTTGAAGGGCTTCCTATTCCCGCAGGTTGTGTTATGCTGGTGACCTATCTTTTGCTGGACAAATATTTTGTAAGGATAGATTTCCTTCTTGCTCTTACCCTTGCTCTTTCTCTTCTTATGGTAAGTAGCGTGAGCTATCCGAAGATCAGAAACATAAAGATCCTAGTTTTAATAGCTTCCATTTTCGGGCTCATCATGCTTCTCTATTTTATTAATATGGTGGAGTATATGCGAATTTTTTCCATTTTGCCCTTTATCCTGATGCTAATTTATCTGTTATCTCCCTTTTTCAGGATTCCTTTGCTTAATAATTTTAATAGCAAAGAATATCGAGATAAAAAACTGGAAGCTGGGGAAAGAGAGGAGAAGTAATAAACCGGATTCATTTTGGCACGTTTACTTGCAAATTCCAGCAGGGAGAGATTTATTTGAGTCGAGAAAAGATAACTGATAGGGACAACGCACTCTTTGAAGCAGGAATTAAGCTTGGAGCACTCTACCATCAATTTATAGGATCGCCTATAAATTTAAGCACCGTTTCTAGTTTTGAGCAGGCTATTCAGAAAAGCATTTCAGTCCAACCTTATATAAACGAGATTTCTGTAAATATCGACAGAGAAATACTGAAAAGCAAACTGGAAAATAAATTCGGCTATTCTGAACTTCAGGGTCCAATGCTTAGAGTAAAAATCACTGTAAAATATGGTTCTGTAAAGGCGAAAGTTGGGATGGAATTTGACACAGAACTCAATTATCCGCTGATGAAAATTGAAGAAATCAAGGAATTAAGTGTTTGAAAACAAGAATTTAGAAGAAATAAACACTTGTTAATGAAAAAGTAAAAGTTTTTAAACTTCCTTTTTTACAGCTTTAAAAGAATTGACAACCTTTTTGTTTTGTTCGGAAGTGCCGACTGTTATCCTGATAAAGGTTTCTCCGGCATCTCTAAAAGAATCACAGGGGCGTACGATTATCCCTTTTTTCATTAGGATTTCTGCGACTGCTTTTGCTTTCAAAGGAGCAACATCAACAAGTACGAAATTTGCCTGCGAAGGATAAACCTTGAAAGGAATTTTTTTTTTTAGATATTCTCTGCCCTCCCTTGTAATTTTTATGGTCTTTCTTATGTGTTCGACATCCAAAAGAGCAGCTATTCCTGCTTTTAAGGCCGGAAAGCTTACTGAGAATGGAGTTGCTGCTTTAATATATTCTTTTGCTAACCATTCAGGAAGAATTCCATAACCAAGGCGCAGGCCTGCAAGACCAAATACCTTGGAAAAAGTTCTACCCACAACAAGATTATCATACTCCTGTACAAGACCAACAATGTTCCTGTCTGCAAACTCTACATAAGCTTCGTCAACGAACACAAGGGCCCTGGTATTTTTGAGTATCTTTCTAAGGCTAGATTCTGGAAGAAGGTTACCTGATGGATTGTTAGGGGAACAAAGGAAAATTATTTTTGTCTTGGAAGACTCGGCTTCCAGAACTTTCTGAGGGTCTAGAGAAAAGTTTTGGTTTCGCCTTATAAATACTGGTTTTCCTCCGCATGCTCGAGCTGCCAGTTCATAATAGGCAAAGGTAGGAATAGGAATTATGACCTCATCTCCTTTTTCGATCATGAGCCTACAAAGTCCATCAAGTAGCCCATCCATTCCAGGCCCTGATGCTACGATGTTCGAAACTGGAAAAACTGTATATTTCGATAGAGCTTCTCTAAATTCCAGAGCATCTGCCGATGGGTAAATATTTGCATAAGGGGCTGCGTCTATCAGAGCCTGAACAGCTTTTGGAGAGGGGCCGAGGGGATTTTCATTCGAGCCTAGCTTGATAATCGAGGCTTTATCAAGACTGTAGACAGAAGCTATCTCTTCGATTGATTTTCCGGGAACATACTCTGAAATGTCGAATATTTCTTTTTTTATTAATTCAGGCCTGCTCAAGTACATCAACTACCGTATCAATCTGCTCTTTCGTAATTACTAGCGGAGGAACCAGACGGAGCACTGAGTCTGAGATACAATTTAAGAGTACGCCTTTCTCCCTTGCAAAATCTACAAACTTGCTGCAGGGATATTTTATCTCGATTCCTATCATGAGTCCCATCCCACGCACTTCCACAACATCTTTCCTTCCCATGCCCCTCAGTTTGTCCATAAAATAAGTTCCGTTTTCCTTCGAACGCTTAACTAGGCCATCTTCCTTAATTGCTTCAATAGAAGCAAGGGCTGCTGCACAGGCGAGAGGGCAACCTCCGAAGGTAGAAGCATGCTGTCCGAGTCCGAAACCAATATCTCCCAGGGTAGTGATGGCACCCATTGGAAAGCCTCCTCCGATTGCTTTTGCCAGACTCATGATGTCAGGCTCAACTCCGAATTGCTCTTTACAAAACCAGGTGCCTGTCCTTCCAAAACCTGTCTGCACTTCGTCAAATATAAGAAGGGTTCCAGTTTCATCACATATCTCCCTCACATCCTGGAGGTATTCTGGCTTCGGTATATTTACTCCTCCTTCGCCCTGGATAGGCTCAAGGATAACTGCGGCAGTATTTTTTGAAATAGCCTGCCTAATGGCATTAGTATCTGAATATGGAACAAATATAGTCTCAGAACTTACAGGAGGCATGAATGGATCTCTGTAAATATCCTTGTGAGTTACGCTGAGTGATCCGATTGTTCTGCCGTGAAAAGAATGTTCAGCCGCTACAAAAGCGCTTTTCCCAGAAACTAAGCGGGCCAATTTCATTGCGCCTTCCATAGCTTCAGCTCCTGAATTACAGAAAAAAACACGTTCCATACCTGTAACCGAAACCAAAGCTTCAGCAAGTTCAGCCTGGATTTCGGTATAATAAAGATTGGAGACATGAATCAATTTCTCAGCCTGAGCCTGTATTGCCCTAACAACTTTTGGATGGCAATGTCCAACATTGTTTACTGCAATTCCTGCAACACAGTCAATATACTCCTGGCCATTAATGTCCTGAACAAGTGCCCCCCTCCCTTTTGAGAGTACAAGGGGCTGGCGCCCATAGGTTTGCATCACGTATTTAGAATCTTTTTCCATAACTAAATTACACATTGCCCGTAGACCCTTAGGGTCAGTAACATCCTCTGCCAAGTGAATTCCCTTCCTGATATTTGTAAAGATAAAAAGACCTAAATTATGACCTATGCTTATAAATGAGAGATAAATAACTCATAAAAATCAGAGGTTAATCAAAATACTCCTGAATTCATAAGAAATTTCTATAAACCTCAGATTTTAATAAATTGCTTATATAGGTATTGTAAACAATCAGCCAAAATTGGGGTTTATCGAAATCCTCCATAAATTAAAGTCTAAATCTCAAAATTTGAGCTTTTGTATCATTTTCTGGGTTTTTAATTGATTGAAGTCAATACTAGTGGAATTAATGATAAATGTCGGAAAGCCTACAATAAATTAGAAAGTCTCTATAATTTAGATCTTGAAATTTAATTGATGAACTCAAAGATATATATCAAGAACTTATATTGTAATCCATAGCTCAAAATATGGACTTGAATGGAATAATATGTTTAAAGCATTATTGAGTGGTTCTGAAACACGGTAACTGAGGTCTCGCAGATTGCTAGTTTAAATTTAACCTTCACTGAAGCTCACATAATTCCCTGCTTCCCTAAAAATGTTACTGTTGCCTCTGAAAAAAATGTCCTCTGCACTTTCGTTTAATGAGATATGGAATTATCTGGTATGAGAATAAATACTGATTTGTAGAAAGATCACTGACAGAATCTAAAAGTTCAGGGAACAAGCCACTTTAGTATCATAACCATTTAATAATTTTCCATCTAAATAAGCTATGGATACACTTCTTGTTATTAGAAGCTATACAAGTATTATGTTCTATAATTAAATTGCCATGATAATAGAGCACTCATAGTAGGAAAAAACCGGCTTCGGCAGGTCTGATTAAACACGAATTAGATTAATCGTAGGGTTTTCTGGCTTCATGCTTTCTTCTAAATCTTCTTACTCCTCCAATAAGCCGAGTCCTTCTTAATACCTGAATTCGGGCAGACGTTTCTTCCCTGCCAAGCACAAATTTTTTGTTACCTCTTGCACTTGTTTTAATGATTGAATTTATCTCGATTAATTCCAGAGTTTTTAATAACTCAATTTGAGGTTTGACTCTGCTCTGCGCAATTATATCATTTTTAATCTCTTTTCCTAAAACATTAACTTCTGCAAGAACTTGTGGTTTTTCTGCAGCTTCTCGCAAGAAAGATACTCCTGAAGAGGCCTTTATTGTGCCATCTACCATTGCATTTCCGTGCAGTAATACGGATTCGGCTTTTATACCCCCGAAGACCCTACTATTTTTGCCAATATTTACCTGGCCCTTTGAAGAGAGATTCCCATAAACAGTGCTGCTTTCCCCTATGCTGATATTTTCCTCTGAATAAACGCTTCCCTTCAGAGTCAAATTTTTTCCTGCCTCAACTGCATGTGCTTTTATATCTCCTATTAAAAGGCAGCTACTACCGATAACAACTTCTCCAGCGACTTCAATTGCTTCGGGAGAAATTTTTGCGCCGGCAGGAATGATCATTATCTTTTCACTAAGCTCTTTTCCTTCAATACCCTGAAAGTCTTCTGAATCTTCAAATAGTTCTTCTAGGGCTTTCTCTATTTCCTCACCTTTTCCTAGGTGCATCATTTCTCTTATGTAAAGAAATATAAAAATAATTACAGGAACCGGATTTCTTACCATGATCCATCCTTTGACCTCGAATCCCCCTCTGATTTTAACTTCTTTTCCAATGTCTAGGTCCCCTTCTACTATCAGTTTTCCGTCAATGGTTACGAATTCTCCCAAATAAGCGTTTTTGCCGACCTCTACACTGCTCCCCAGTTTAGACCACATGTCAACTCTGACATCGGAACCTGACAGTATATCCCCATACACGTTAACTCCTTCTCCCATTATGACCATATCCCCACGTATGCCATATTTAATGCTTGAGTGATTGCCAACAATAACGTCCCCGTCGACTATAATCCTATTTGCTTCGATTCTGGTGTTATCTGGAACCAAGAGGTTTTTTAGAATCTGATCTGGCTCTGGAATGTTTTTCACTCTCCGAGTGAACTATTATATGATTCACTTCTATACCTGACTTTAGGATATATGAATAGAAGAATATGATTTTGTGACTGTCTTTTGAAATGTCCTTTATCTACTTTTTGGTCGTGTCAATGAGTTATTGCAAACAGTAAAACCAAAACTATTCCCACATTTAACCATAAATTAGAGGATACTCGTTTTTCAAATTTGATCAATAACTCAAAGACATGATCTACTTTTTTGATTATAATTATCACAAATAACCGTCTATAATATATTCTTATTCATTTTTTCCATTTACTTAAGAACATTCAAATAATAATGATAATGTATATCTAACTATATGTTATCCAAAATTAAAAACCATTTATTTTCAGCATGAAAACTAACATGAAATTCTTCGAAGTACATGCATAAATAAATGACAGTACTTGCAGGTTAAACAGTACTTTCATGCTAAACTAAGAATTGTTTTTGTTATCATACACCCAATACTTCTTCAAAATTGGAGTAATTTTGATAAATCCTTAAATTTCATCATATGCTTAGAAATTACTCGTGAAAAATAAGAGATTTATCGAACTTCTCTTTGTTTTCTGAAGCTGGATTACTTTTTTCCGAAGCAACTCCTACCCTTACATCCACAGCTGCCCCGCTGTCAAGAGCTAAGATCTCTTCAGGGGAAAGGAGTAATTGCCCTGTTGCGAGGAGTCTGTCAGCTTGATCTGTCAAAAGTACTTCTTCTCCTGCCCGGAGCTCCGGATCAAGTTCAACCACATGTTTTGTAAAAGCGGTTTTCCCTCTTTCCACAAAAGGAACAGCTTCTTCCGAAATAACGACCCTGAGTTTATTTCCGGGCAAAAGCCTATGGATAACGGAAGCTCCTTCAATACTAAGTATAAAAAAACCGTCTCTTGCTCTTGCAGTAGCTATGCGGTTTCCCGAGTAGAATACCTGCCTTACTCTTCTAGTCCGAGATAACTGAAATGTCACCCCATCAGGAAAAAGTTCTTTCCCAACATTCTTCCCAAACTGGTAATCCGCGATAATACGAACCTTTGTAAGTCTTTTTATATCGCAATTCATGAGGAGAAGTAATTAAGATATGAACTTTAAAACTGTTCCGGTTATTCCATCCTTTGGATTCAGGTTACAAAATTTTGGCTATGGAGGATTTCAATAAACCTCTTATTTTTCACGAATAATTTATATGCAATTTATAAGCATATGACTAAATTTAGAGGTTTATCGAAATCCTCTTAATCTTCACAGTAAAAAGTAACATTCAATAATTTAGAGAAATGATATTTTTTGATACCTCTTAGCATCATAAAATCCATCATTAGTTTCATTGGAAATTGGCTGAAATCAATCAAAAACCCATTAAATAATACAAAATATCTCAATAGTAAATTTTGGAGATCCAGATTAAATTAAAAATCATTGAGAGATTTTTGAACACCTAGTCTATTTTGTTCAGATAGTTAGTCTAAAAAAGCAAAATTTCGCACAAGCGTTATATAGTCAAGGATAATTAACCGTATTACTTGTCTACCTGCAGATTAATTCTACAGGAACCCAAGTCAAGAACAAATTCAGTTCATCTATACGAGAAGTTAGCACACCATAAGATGAAAAAGAGACAGGATTAAAAATTAGAAAAGCCTTCTTGTACTACTTCATAGGACTAAATCCTGGGAAAGTTTTTTCAGCAAATCCGGTATGACGTTTACAGATATTTATGGAGCCTTATTTAGAGACATATTTTAGATATATGGGAGAATCGCTATGAAACAGCAGGTAGAAGTAAAGGATCTTAAAGAAGGGAAATATGCAATAATCGACGACGAAGCTTGTACCATAAAGAGCATTTCGAAGTCCAAACCCGGGAAACATGGATCTGCAAAAGCCAGGATCGAAGCTATTGGTCTCTTTGACGGCCAGAAACGATCCTATATAGGTTCAGTTTCAAACAAAATTTACGTACCGATTGTGGAAAGAAAGAATGCGCAGATTATCTCAATTACCGGTAACATCGCCCAGCTCATGGACATGGGGGATTTTTCAACTTTTGAAATTATAATTCCTGATGAGTACAAGGATAAAATCAAAGAGGGCGAAGAGATTTCATATATTACGGCTCTTGGCAAGATCAAACTCGATATACGATCATAAATTTTCGAATCAGATGAAGACTCAGGTTAATATCTGAGCCAATTTTTTAAGCAAATCATTTTTTATATCAGGTTATAGTATGTTTTTACCTAATTCCTTTGTAGATGCTCTTGCAGACTATAAATCTGCATATTATGTTATCTTCGGCGTGCCTTTTGACAATACCTCCTCCTTTCGGGCAGGCAGCCGCTGGGCTCCGGACGCCATACGGCAAGTCTCTGCAAATTTTGAGAGCTATAACCCAACTTTCGACATCGATCTTGTGGACCTTCCTATTTATGATGCAGGAAACCTGGAAACTTCAGCCTCGGTTAATGAGACTTTGCAAAACCTTTATGAAGCCACAAAGAACATCCTGAGAGATGGAAAACTTCCCATTATGCTTGGAGGGGAGCATTCCCTTACCTTTGCTATGGTAAAAGCATGTTCCGAATTCGCAGGAGAGGATTTTGGAGTCCTTATTCTTGATGCCCATTTCGACCTGAGAGAAGAGTATAGGGGATTCAAGCACAACCATGCTTGCGTGTCTAGAAATATTCTTAATCAGATCACGGAAAATATAGTCTTTATAGGAATCAGAAGCGGCCCGGAAGAAGAGTGGATTTTTGCAAGGGAAAATAACCTGAAGTATTATACAGCCGATGATGTAGAATACATAGGTGTGGTAGAAGTACTCAAAAAAGCTATTGAATGGCTTGACTGCAAACATCTCTATTTATCCCTTGATATGGATGCCATAGACCCGGCTTACGCTCCCGGCCTGGGTACCCCTGAACCTTTCGGGATGAATGCCAGGGATATCAGAACTGCAGTAAGAACTCTTGCTCCTTTTACAATGGGTTTGGATATTGTAGAAATTGCCCCAGAATATGATTCAGGGCAAACTGCAATGTTGGGAGCAAAAGTGATGAGAGAATTCATAGCTTCCCATGCAAAAAGTAGAATGAACCTGTGAACTACCACTCAACTGAAGATGAAGTGTCTTCTTGATTCAGTTCTTTCTCTTTTGAGAACAAGTCCCTAAGCACATTTCCCATATTCCACGGGTTCAGATTCCAATTAGATTTTGATCAATGAGAGAGAACTTTTTGATGTTAATTGCAGCCTTAACGGCTCTATCATGTTTTGTCTTGCAAACAGAAAACTTTCATTCTCTATCCTTTTAGTGTTAGATCAGAGTGAGAGTATTCAATACATGACAGATCTTAGATGCCGGTTCAAATTTACCTATCCTAAGAATGGTTTTTTCTGACCATTCTGATTTATATGCTAATTTTGTTACAATACTACTCCACGCCGAACCACCTATAAACTATGATAAATGGTGATTATGAATCATGCCTTTAACATTCAGAGTTTCAACAGCTATTGTTTGGTTTTCGCTAACAAGTTTAAAAGAAAATTTGTGTTGGAAATTATTTCTCTGATTTGTTATTTTTTCATGAAGTATATAAAGTTTTTGTTTGGCTTTTCCTCTGTTTTTAGAACCGTTCTGTTTTTGACTAATTCCTTTTTGGAGTACTTTAAGTCTCTTCAAAGAGTTTTTCAAGTACTTAGGAGTTTCAAACT
The DNA here is from genome assembly GCA_003164755.1 of Methanosarcina sp. Taxonomy (GTDB): domain Archaea; phylum Halobacteriota; class Methanosarcinia; order Methanosarcinales; family Methanosarcinaceae; genus Methanosarcina. Next base: position 26,348 of record PLUB01000010.1, read on the forward strand.
TTTATCCAGTTGAAATAACAGTAAAATCTCTTATCCCAACATCTACACCAATAGTCGTAGATTCAGAAAATACTTGTTTAACTGAAAGTTCTTTTCCATTTTCCACTAAGATACTGAAATAGTATTTTCCTTTGCAAGACTTCGAAATAGTAGCGGTTTTTAATTTCCATTCAAATGTTTTGTGAATAACTGCTTTGATTTCTCCAATCTTAGGAAGCTTAACAGTATTATTTTCAAAATCCACATTGTAGTGTTATAGTCTCTGGAATGACTGAATTGGGTTCTTCTTTTATCTGAATTCAGGAAAACCATTCTTTCTCTAAAAAACCTCGTGAATGCAGATTCTACATGTTTAATCCTACCCTGAAATGATTGGGAATTGACTTCACCTAACCATGGATTTTGCTTTTTTAGATTTGGAATTAGTTTGTTTAGGTCAAACCTAAAAATTGATTTCATGATTTGCCCCTATGTTTTTATTTTCTGATCAGGCGCCCAATTATAGACAAAATTATAAATATCAATATTTTGTTTAAGTAGGTTAGATTGATCAATTGTTGGATATAGCCTAAACTTGAATGCTTTCGTCATAATATACTTAAAATAATTTAGCAATATAATTATTTTTTGTTAAATATAGTGTATAAACATAAGAACCGTATTAAATTTTGGATAATGTACCACATTATCTTTGTGTGCAAGTATCAAAAAAGATACTATAAACGATTGACTAAGAACTCAAACAGATAATTTATGACATTGAAAAGGAGGCAAATTTTAAATACTGGAAATGGAAACGAACAAAGATCACATCCATTTACTCGTTAAGAACAAGCCAAAAGTCAGCACTCTTGCAATTATTCGAAAATTGAAACAAGAGACAACAATTAAGCTATGAAAAACTCAAACCGAGTATTCGAAAAAAATACTATTGGAGAGAACATACATTTGGAATGATAGACATTTTGCATATTCTATCGGCATTGTTAGCAAAGAAGCAGCAGAAAATTACATACTGAACCAGGGATGAAGTTGAAGCTTACATTCACTGGGCTGAAGACCTAGTGATTTTACCCTTTGTCCTATAAAAAAGCCGTTTGTAATATGTAATTCCCTTAGAGTGAATTATTAAAAGAAAAATAAATATTTAGACAATCAGGTATTTTCTATCTTTTATGTGAGCTCTGCTATCTACCCCAAGTATTCCGGCAATCTCTACACCTTCACTTCCGACCTCTGCGAGTTGGGCGTAAATCTCTGCCCTAGATATATACTTTTCTGCCCTTTTCCCATCAGTTTCTTCCATTTTGATGGTTATCTCATCTCTATTGTTTCCTTTTGCTAGACATTCTTGAAATATTACACCATACTGCTCAGCAATTACTTTTAGACAGTCAAATATTTGATTGGTTGAAACTGCATCTTCCTCGTCAAGCAAAACTTTTGAAAGAATATAAGTGCGGATATTTGTCCTGAGATAAGCCCGGACTTTTTCCGGGATTTTTGCTAAATTTTTCATGTCAACAAAGACCCCTAGTTCTTTGTCGGTGGTAATTTCCTTATTAGCATCATATACAAAATATTTTAATTCGCTACCCTCAATCCTGAATTTTCGATTTGCTTTTTTGTTTTCAAGGATTAGGCAGATATTTTTCTGGCTGTCATATTCCAGGAAACTTACAATGAACTCGGAAAGATCTAGCATTTTTATTTTTTCTTCTTTTCGAAGGATACCTGAACGTATCCAGCCTGGTAAGCTCAAATTTCCAATAAGTTTATCTATTGTCAGTGAATCTTCTGCGAATCCGAGTGTATAGCAGTACTGAAGACCTGATACATAACCTTCCATTTTTCCTGAAACACCATTTACACCACTAGAAAGCTTAAACCTCTTCTCAGCTCCGTAGATTCCTGAGATTAAAAATCTGTTGAGAACCTCCAGGATTCTGCTTTCAAATTCTCTATATTCATGAGCAGTTCCATTTTCTATTTTTCTGCACTCTGCTTCGAGCACTTCCCTTTTTTTCCAAAGATTTTCACTGCAGATTTGGAGTATTGCATTGGCGCAGGGTACAATGTCATCAATATCTACTTCGTTCACTAATCCCTTAATCAATACGTTAAGTTTCTCTTCAAAATTATTCATTCCATGTATTCTGCTTTTCAATTCATAGAGAGCTTCTTTATGTTTGCACTTAATTTCTATTATGGAATTTTCCAGAGGAATTACCCTGGAAGTAATATCTAAAAATGTTTTCAGATCCTCAATGAAATCCCGCTGTACAGACAGTTCCGTAGAGTCCTGGTAAATATATTTCATAAAAGCACCCTGGATAAATAAACAACCCTTAAGCTTTTATGACTTATACCTATATAAGATTTTATCCAAGATCGGGAATTCCGATTTTCTGTAGTCCCGAATGAATATTCTTATTCTTTTACAATTTACCCTCAATAATTCACAATAAAAAAAACTTCGTTTATACATCTTAATTCTATTTTTTGTAATTAACACTAGAGAATTCAATATTGTTGAATCCTAAAGTAGAAATTATGCATATTCACCACTAAAATATTTTGTTATTTTTTTGAAGATATTTTTGAGGCTATATATATTAATCGAGCGCAAAGAGCTAGATTTCTTTCCCGATTAATTTCAAATAAGAGGACTGATGATGTTGTTTTTTCCAAGATGGATAATTACAAAAACTGTAGATAAAGTTAACTGAGATAAAAGGGAAAAGAGAACGAAAAAGATAAAAAGAAAGTATCATAGTATCATAGTATCATAGTATCATAGCATCATTTCATATATCTTCTGCTATATTCGTTACCCAAACTGCACCGATAATCCGAACGAATCTGATTTAGGGACTTTTCTTCAAGCAGTGATTCCAAATAGTCTTTTGTCTCCTCTTCCCTTTCACAGCGATATTTTTCCCCTGTCACTGTCATCCCCATTTGTATTTGGTTAAGGAATCTATTAACACTAAAATGACTACTACAATAAACTATTTGTCTTGATTTGCATTTATATGTTTCCAGAAAAAAAGCCAAAATGACACACTTCTTATAGATTGTATCTTAACCAAATACAGATGGAATTAATTTCATTGAAATTAAAATTTTATTGTTTTGCAAGATTTAGAGCAAAAATACAAAAAATCTTGACGTCTAATCTACTCGTTTTTGTTGTAGGAACTAATAGTTGCATTAGTAATATCATTCATAATAAACATATCCAAGCTCATAATCAAACTAATATACGTATATCACATAAAACAATGTTGCATTATATTCGGTGGTAGTTATAGCTTTCCTGGCATATACAACCTCAATTTTATTAAACTTTTTTTTCCACACCTACGTAATTCTTTAATCTCTTCTTGGTATGCAAAAGCTGTTGGCACTATTATAAATGGGATAGTTACCGCAGCTGTTGTTACTTCTGAAACAGGAAATGCAGCTAAAGCACTTGCCCCAGTAACACCATAAATCGGAACTATAGAAATAAGCATAGCTAAACCAAATGTTCTTCTTAAATGTAGGCCTAATTTAGCAGCCAGGAAATCATTGTACCCTATGAGCAACACAATACCGAAACTTGGTTCTATAATCTCCAAAAGATTATACGATGTCCAACATTGAATCCAAAATCTATGCTAAACAAAGAAACAAGACCGTGGAATTAATTCCTATCATGACTGGAGCTTCCTCCAATGTTTGATAGAACTATGCCTATATACAGGTTGCACAGGTCCTCTTTGTACTCTTCTTTCGTTCATTAGATCATTGTTTTCCCAAATCAATAATATAGTTTACTGCTACGATGATACTACTCTATTTTAAACCTAAAATTAATTATAACCAAACTGTCCTTCTATTACGAATTATACCATTTATTCAATTGTTTTATGAAGATTATTACTATTAAAAAAAATTACATGATGGAGACAGATCTTTGATATATTAATAGAGAATTTAGAGTAACTATCAAACATGTCATCCATTTACTCAGATCCCTTCTGCTGACAACATAAGCTGCTGTGAGGATTAAACCGCAACCCGAAGGGTTGAGATGTAGACTGGATTTTTTAGAATAGTAATATCAAAGAAGATTCCGGATACTGGTTCTAAAAGAGCAAGAATGCTACTTGTTTGTGCCCTGATTTCTGAGATTCCTCTAAGATAAACAATGGCAGCAAATGTAATAGTGAACCCTAACATCATTAGAATATTAATGTTTTTAAAGAAAAGGGGAAGAGGGGTGAAAAGTGCAGGAGGAGGCATAATGAGAAGACTTATCCCAGTCATCCAGAATGTCTGAGTTATCCCTTTGTAATCATGTCTTAAGTAACGGACCGTGATTATAGTTATACCTAATGACAGCCCTGACACTAGGCCAAAAATAAGGCCTTTCTGAAAATTTGACCCTGTATCCACGCTCATCAGAAATCCCCCCGGATGAGCAATAAGTAACACCCCTGCGGCTGCAAGAAGAAGGGGCAAAAGGCTTTTTCTACTATTTTGTTCCCCAAGGATCGTGGGAGCAAGCAGATTAACATATACTGGAGCTGTATAAAGCAGAAGAACTGCAACTGAAATCCCACTATATTTGATAGACGAGAAGTAGCATATGCTTGTAATTGAATTCAGAAGAGCTAGAAGCATTAGGTATCTTCTATTTTTCCTAAGTCTAAGCTGTCTCAGCCCTCTACTTAACAGCAGATAAATAAAAATCATGCCGAAGCCAAAAAAAAACCTTGAGAAAAGTATGGACTCAATGGACATATCCTGAACTTTATCTAGGAAAACCCCTATTGTACCGTAGATTATACTGCCGATTACAACTTCGGAATAGGGCTTATAAGAACCTTCTTTTAAAGGCATAGTCGAGGATTTAAAGGACTGCAGATTTATATTTTTTGGCACCTGGAAAAAAGATAGTTGTAAATATGGACATTGAAAACACAAATGTTTTTACACAAAAATTCTATAAAAGAATAGAGAAAATAAAATAAAAAACAGTTTCAAAAACTACGCCTATCTAGCAGTATAATAAGTTCAGCTTCAATCAGTTGTTCCAAAAGTTCACTTTCAATATAGTCATACTGTAAAGCGATATTGACTAGCCGTTGATATGTGTCATCATCTACATAGGCGATGTCCAATCTTTTTAACATATTTGCTATCGCAATTTTTATTTTTTCGCTTTCCAAGTTCAAACCAACGCAAAATACATTTAATTGGATTATTAATGTCGAGTTTCTGGATTAAAATTCAACCTATTGTGGGTTTATAGAGGATTTATACATTCCATGATTCCTATTTCCGAGCTTCCATTTTATTTTTTCAGAGTCACTTTCTTTTACTGAAGTGACACCACTGGCTCACCCTACAGCAAGAAAGTTATATTCACTCCATTTTCTCTGTGGCTCTATAAGTTCCCAAAGTTTCATCCCGCAGCAAGCTATGGGGTACTTGACTAAAATAAAGAAAGTATTAGGTTTTTATCTTTACTAGAAGTACTTCCTTTTCTTTTCCAATTATTTCAACTTTTTCTTTAACTCCTATTTCTTCCTCAGATCCAGCTTGCCAGTATTCTCCATTATACCGAAAAAACCCTGACTTTCCTGGTTCCAGAGGATCTATTGTTCGGGCTGTATCACCGACGATTGTTCCTATAACTGGTTTTTCTTTCGGATCTCGGTTACTTTTAAATTGCGAAGACGAGGAAAATCCCGAAGACAATTGTAGGGACAATAACTGTCAAAATCATAAGCCTCCTGAATTCGGGAGTATAGATGTTTTCATCTCCGATAGGTACAAAGAGTACACTTCCTATTATAAGGCTGATGAAACCGGCAAACCCGATAATTCCGAAGCCTGGAATCTTAATTTCCAAGGCCAGAAGCCCTACCCCTATAATTATGAGGAAGAGTGCACCCACATTGATATTAAAACCTGTACCTATCAGCCCAAGCACTATCGCAATGATCCCAAAAACTTCTGCCCCTGATCCAAGACTTGAAATCCCAAAGATGATCCCATAAAGCCCAATAATTAGGAGAAGAGAAGACAGAATTGGGTTTGAGATTAGCTCCAAGAAAGCAAGAGAAAGAGAAGGTTCATAATTTTCGATGCTGACGCTTTCAGTTCTGAGAATCTTTCCTTTCACAACCTTCCCGTTGATCTGGGTCAGCAAATCAGAGATAGAGGGAGCTACATATTCTATTACACCTGCTTTTAGTGCTTCTTGACCGTCAAGATTTTTGTTTTTGGTTATAACTTCTTCTGCAAAGGTCTCATTTCTTACGTGTTTACTGGCGGTTGTAACCGAATATTTGATAAGGGCATTGATTATCTTTCCGTCTTCTATAGGTTTTGTCCCCTCTACTGATATCTGCACTGGCTGCGCTGAACCCATCACAGTGAAAGGAGCCATTGCAGCAATATCAGTTCCCATCAGAATAAAAGTACCAGCTGACCAAGCTTTTCCACCCTCAGGTACATATCCAATAACAGGAACTGTTGTGTTCCTAATTCTCTTTATAATTGCCTGTGTTTCTTCCAGCCCTCCCCCAGGTGTGTCAAGGCTAATTACAAGAGCTTCAAAGCCTTCATTTTCAGCTTTCGCTATTGCATTAGCTATGACATCATCTGAAGCGGGGGTGATGGCTCCTGAAATTTTAAGCACAAGCACCTTATTGTCAGATCCTGCCCCAGCAACATGAGCAGAGATGACTATAAGAATGGAGCATAAGAATAAAACAAAGAATGAACATATAACCCTTCCCATAAGCATGTTTGTCGGTCCTTTCTTGATCGTTGCTTTCCTTCATACTCTTTCAACTTTATTGCTCTTTCTTTCTAGAAATAGCCTGAGATAAGGCTGCTATGTTTCCGGTTTCAAGAGCTTGAGACTGAGTAACCACTATCAGATTCTTTTCCCTAGCAATCTCAGCAAGAGTCTGCAATTCCCTCAGTTTGATCGCTGTAGGTACCCCCTGATAGAAAGCTGCTGCTTCCGACATCTTCTGGCCAGCTTGAGATTCTCCTTCTGCAAGGATTATTCTTGAAAGCTTTTCTCTCTCGGCTTCAGCTTGTTTGGCAATTGCTCTTTTCATTGTATCTGGCAAGGATACATCCCTAATTGTAACCCCTGTAACCATAATTCCCCAAGGGTCGGTGTACGCGTCTAGAAGTTCCTGAATTCGCGTGTTGATACTTTCTCTCTCCGAAAGCAGCCCATCAAGTTCCATCTGACCTAGCACGTCCCTAAGTGTTGCCTGTGAAAGGGCATATGTTGCGAACTTATAATTCTCAACTTGAGTTATAGCGGCTCCCGGCTCAACTACCTTGTAATAAACAACGGCATCGACATCAACCGTAACGTTGTCCCGCATGATTACTGCCTGTTAAGGAATATCAACTGTAACAACTCAAATGTCTAGTTTAATAACTTTATCGACACGTTGGATAATCAGGAAAATGCCAGGTCCTTTTACTCCACTAAGACGACCTAGCCTGAAAATAACTACCCTCTCATATTCATTAACCATTTTAATAGATTGAGAGAGTATTAAAAATACAACTATTAATGCGGGAAATAAAGAGGCACTGAAATCAACCATAATCTACAACCTCCAGTTTCACAACCTCTAGTTTCATAATACTTGTACGAGATTTAACAATACATTTTCAGTAGTTTCTTTCCTTACAACAAGAACTGCTATTTTTGAGTGTTTGACCACTTTTTCTGCTACGCTTCCGATAAGGAATCTCTTAATTGCGGATTTTCCGTGTGAACCCATAACGATAAGATCAATATCGTTTTTTTCTGCAAAGTCAATAATCTCAACCGCAGGGCTTCCTTCTAGAATAATTGATTTGACCTCAACATTTGAGGCTCGACCAACGTTTTCGACATAAGCTGTTGCTTCCTGACCTTCTTGCCAGAGGTGTTCTTTCATTGCTTTTTCCCATTCTGCGTTTATATATGGAGTTATCGAATAGCCCCCCTGTACAATCACATGTATAGCATACATCTGTGCTTCGCTTAGCTTTGCAATTTCAATTGCAGAATCAACTGCTTTTCGTACTAGTTCCGAGCCGTCGGTTGCAATCATTATCTTCTTGTAAACAGTACTTCTCATACATGATTCCCCTTTTTTTTATTGTTTCGTTCTTTTCTCAATAAATTTAAATTTCAAGGTATACATACACATTGGCTAATTCGTCACGGGTTAAAGACCATCCTTATTTATCAAGGTCGTCTGTTTTTTCTAGGACAGATTTGTTAATCCTAAGGTTATAATCGTTCCTACTAGAAGTTCTATGAAGTCTTCGGGGATAGACCCTCAGAAACAGGGGTGTAAAAACTCGGGAGATTTTGTTGAGAAAATAAAAGGCTTATGGTAGGTTTGATGATTTTCAAAATATTAAAATTATTGAAAAGGAGGAAGATTCTGAAATACTAGAAATGGAAACGGAAAAAGATCACATCCATCTACTCGTTAAGAGCGAGCCAAAAGTCAGCATTCTTGCGATCATTTTAAAACTGAAACAAGAGACAACAATTAAGTATGGAAAACTCAAAAAGAGGATTGGAAAAAAATACTATTGGAAAGAAATCCACTATGGATTGATGGATACTTCGTATCTTTTATCGGCAACATTAGCAGAGAAGCAGCCAAGAATAACATACTGAGCCAGGGTTGAAGTTGAAGCTTACATTCACTGGCCTAAGACCCAGTGGTTTTACACTTTGTCCTATTAAACCTTGTGAGTCCTCATCATCCACGTCACATAAAAAGCAGCTAATTCTATGTTACCTTCCAGAAGTAGCAAATAATAAAAAAGTTGTTCCCAATCATCAGGTACTTCCTATATCAAGACGTGGAGTTGAAAGATCTCTTCATAGGTAGAGCTAATTTCAAGAGAATGGATTTGAGCTTCAAAAACGGATGCTTAACCCATTACTATGCAATCTTACCCCTGTTTATAGACAGAGGAGATGAAGTAACCCGAACATGAACATTATGGAGGCTAGTGAAGTCTTCTGGATAATGCTATTTATAGTGAGCCTCAAGAAGCATTATTCTGCCAGTTTAACCTTTACACCTGTAATGTGGGAATGAGAGTCGACTATCCCAGCATGACCATCGTACCCAAGGAATTAATAACAATTGCCATTTTTAATTAGGTATATGAAGAGCTTTTACAGCTATTCTGTACTTAATAAATATATACATGATTTTCCCTTTTATTTCGTTGAAGAGATCAAGGATGTATCCATTCTTGATTGCAGTTGTTCTTGTCATTCATTTAACCTTTCTTTTCGCGAGCTTGATAGCATTAACTGTGCAGATAAGGGCACATGCTCCATCTGCTCCACATAAGTCCTGATTTAAGATCGAAATTCTCCCGTTCTTAACCTCAATAAGGGATTTTACGTCCATGTCATTCAAATACTCTGCAGCAAGTTCAATGTTATTGAGAGAATTTACCGGACAAACGATTACACAGTTTCCCCAGCTTAAGCATGCAATTTCATCCTTTTCCAGACAAGTGCAAAGAAGAGCCTTCGGAACAGGAACTTCGAGTATCTTTTTATCTAGGGAACCTTTTATCTATACAGCCAACCGAATTGCAGTTCTTCTGACATCAATGACGTGCAAGGGCAGGCGACTTCGAAGGCTTCGTTGTAAATACAAGCATCTGAGCGGTGAGTGATCTTTTCGACTCTTTCCCATATATGGCCTTTTTGTTATAAAGAGCAGGGGGGACAGACTTTTACACAAGAAAAGCACGTCTAACATACATTATCAGCTCAAATTAAGTCTCCTTCAAAGGACTTTTCCACGGAAATTGCATTCATTGGGCACAATGCAGCACATCAGCCACAGTGAGCGCAGCACACCGAATCAATGAGGGTTTATCCAATAGCTTCAGGCTTCCGTCCTTTGAAATATCCCGAATCACCTCAATACATGCTCTTGGGCAGATATCTCACAACGTCCGTAGTGGATACAGTTTTCATTCGACATCATCTGTTTCATGGCTTCGAAGTATAGACATCATTGAGGGTTTTTCCTTCTTGCCTCAACTCGAGAGCACCAGTGGGACAAACTCTCGCACAAATTCCACAGATAAGTCAGTCTTCAACCATTATTTCCAAAAAATCCATGCCGTGCAACCCTCTTACTATAGTTCCCACGGATCCTACTGAAAGGTTACCTTTGGAACATTCCCGTACGCAGATCCCGCAGCAATGCATTTTTTGAGCTTATAGATCAGCTGTCTATCTTTTTTCCGGAAAAAATAGCAATCGTTTATCTTCTTTCATTTTGCTTACATCTCAATGCTATTCTTGAATGCGCTGCACAGCAGCTGATTATTATTCTGAATGAACATTTCATCGCAATTTTCACAGCAATGAATCTACTTTTTCTTCCGAACATGGACTTCGATGTCCACAAGCTTTCAGAAATACACTTTATCTCCTGCGCCAGAAGGATTTGAAAGAACATCTTCATGATGGAGTTTTCCAGTGTCCAGATAACAAGAATGGAATTTGGAAAATATTTTGTCTTTTCAGGGTTGAGATAGTTCAGAAAACAGTTATGCCAAAAAGTCCGTCCGGAATCCTTTTGGTCGTGTTCCCAAAGATCCTGGTCTGCAACCCATTGTTTTTGACGGCAGCTCAGGCAAGTATCTGAAATGAGTCAGAAATGCAACTGAGTATTCCGCAAGTCACATATATACACTCTACTTCCAGATATAGAAAACCTTCATTGTAATATTGAGCATCTACATTCGATTAGTGCTCCAGAATTAAGAAAAACATGGCCATAGACTACCTTTTTAATATGTGAAAGCAGCTCAGGATCCTTTGCCTGTTATAAAATTGATTTCATTTGTTGTGATCCTAAATCTGAGTTTTTATACAATGTACACACATCCATGAATTTAATCGTTATGGCTTTTCCAACATGACATGGATAATATTGAAGCCAGAATATGAGATATAAGAAAGAAGTGTTAATTCGATATCAAATTATGCTGGACAACAATAACTGAGAGGGAAATAAATCGTGTCAGTGAGTTGGTGATCAAATTGAAAAAACTGTCACATAAGATATATTCGAACAACTTTGAAAATAAATTGTATGTTTACGATTTTCAATAATTTAACCCACAAATAGAAATGTACTATGATTTAATTTTACTTTTGACAGAAAATTAGCCAAATTTATAGAGCTAGGTCGACAAATTTAGGTCTTCAGTAATAGATACCTACGGTAGAACCAACAAAATAAGATAAAAGAATTTGAAACTAGTTTCATTTGTGTATATATATTGGACTAAGCATATTCATTTGAACGAAGGCGAGTTTATTACTTTGATAAGTATAATAAATAGACATATAATTATCGATTAAAGATGACTACTCTTAAGCAAAAAAGATAACAGTAGATATCTTATTTTGAAAATATATATAGGAACTCAAGCGGTTGAACTGCAAAATTAATAGCATTAAATATTTAATTGTCTTAAAATTAAACTTGACCATAAAAAATATTGTATTTGATTCTGGACTTCAAGTGCTTAAGTCCCAATTATTTTTTAGAATTTTACTTTCTACAGCTATCCTTCCAATTTTTATAATATGTTTTACGATTGTTTTTTTCTGAAACTTCCTGCTTATTCAAAAGTTGTTTTTGAAAATATCTTACACTTTCGATCTTTATCTTCATTGAAAGTTCCTAAAATTCTATTCCCAGGAGCTTCAGTTGAGAGAATAATTGCAAATTTCTAACCAAATTTCCAAAAACGGTAGATGTATTATTTTTTTCCCAAATGTTGTCAATTACTCACGGGCATGATCCCAATTTTTAAGGGCTAAAATTACATAATCTCTATTGAAACGTCATTCCTATTTTTCACAGGATCTATGAGAAGAGTAAAATGAAAAAAGACATATAATCCATTTTAATCTGGTTATTGTAGAACCCTATATTCTGAGGAGGTACACCAATGTAGAGTTTTTTTGACTATTTGCACACTATTAATCAGTGAAAGTTAGATTCATTTTTAAGCTACTGCCATACTGAGAAAATAGATGGTATTCTTCTGCACATCTGCAAAAAGGGAGTAGAATATATGTATGATACTTAGGTACCAAATCCATTGTATAGGACGAGTTATCTGACTATAACTATAGATAAAAGTATTAATCAAATGCTTATCATATCCAAGTAAGAGGTGGCGACACTATATCTGACCAGGGTGCCAAAAATAAACTCATTTTCAAAGAAACGATGATTTAAGGTTCTATGGAAACAGAAAGATTTGAGAGTACATGTACCCTCCGACCTAAAAGAGAGGGATTCATAACCCTCCACACTATAGAAGCACTACAAAACTCGATTAGTTATTTAAATTACAAGATTCAAGAAAACAAGTTTTAATTTCCTTGATGAGTTCATTTTAAAAGCTTATTCACAAAATAACTTTCCCCTATTAGGAGGAAAGTGTCTGGCTAGGTAAGAACTTCGATACGAATTGCCAGACACTTATGAATTCACTCCCAAACTCGCTCTTTTGGGCTGTCATTACCTTGAAGTTCGTGAGTTCTTTAAAAATTGTAAGAATCTGATAGCATTTTTAGACTTACTCCCAAGATTCAAACCGAAACTATAGATATTTACTCACGAAGTTACAGTTTTTAAAAATGTCTAACTATTTATTGAGATTAGAATATAATCATAGATTAGACAAACTGTAAGGACAAAAGTGAACCAATTAAATGATCCTTCAGGTTATGCCAGTCCTTGACACATTTTAAAGTTTTTAGTACAGATTGTACACTGTTTTAGCATATATATATACAGAGTTGTGAATCAGTATTATCTATTCTTGATTATTTGTCACTTTTTAACTTGATAATAAAAAAGTTCAATTTGAATAAAAAGATTAAGTACCTTTAGACCCATTTTATTCTTAGTTGAACAATACAATGTACATTGGATATAAAATCCAATCTTTTCATCAAAAATCAATTTAAAGCCTTTAAAATTTATAAAAATTATATCTGAGGTATATTTCCCACATTATAACTAAACGAAATAGAGAAAGATACATTTTTTTGTTCCATCTCAGCATTGTAGTTATTCGATTTTTCATACAATATTTAATATTTTTTCCATTACCATGCAATATATCAAATTCGACATAAAAAACTCGATCAAAAATTGAAAAAAATAAAGATCAAATAGCAGAGAACAATATATAAAATAGAATCAAAAAACTAATAAAAAATTTGTTGACTATAGAGAATTACGATAAATACTTAATTCCCATGATTTATTTTGGGAGGATCTAATTACATATGAAATAACTTAAATATTTATTGTAATTACTACTAATAAGATGCCGTTTATGTCTAAGAATGTGATGAACGATATAGCAAAAACCCAAGAATGCCGACCAATTAATTTATTGTACGCCGAATAGTATGAATATAATATATTTTGGGATGAGATTTATCAATAAATTACCAAAAAATAACACTAAATAGAAAGATTTAATATTTAGTAGTACTTACCAATATTATAAAGAGGATTTAAATAAACTTCCATATTTCGTAGTATGCTTATAAATGGTATACAAGCTAGTTGTGAAAATAAAAGCTTATCAAAACATGCTATATTAAAGCAATAAGTGAAGTTCCTAGATTTTGGAAAACTTTTCTTGATAAAAAAGAAATTTTCTAAATTTTAGAATGGGAGCATGAGTAAATCCGAATTTTTTAGCATTAATAATGAATCGTAGTATAAAGGACCAGAAAATCGGATCTTGTAGGGTGAAAATGTGCTGATCAGAAAAAATATATCCCTCGATGATAAGTACCTTAAAAAATTACAGCCCCTTCTGGATACCAATGATGGAAACCTGAGCGCGGCAGTCAGGGATACTATTGAAGTCGCTGATACAGCTCTGACATATCACAAAAGTATCGACGAAGCAATCAAATTTCTAAAGGAAAATCCTGCAAGAGAAGAATTAAATGATACAATACAGAATGGAGAAAATGTCGTCATAAATAAAACTATACTAGAATGCCTGTTCAAATACATAAAAGGGCGACTTATGAGTGAAGAGCTTGTTAATGAGCTAATTAACCCATTCGAAATTCAAGATATGAAACAGCTTGAAGAGTACCTGAATAGGATTTTTAGAAGTTACCAATGGGCAATCAGGACTTCGATAAAATGTGAGGATATTCATAACCCAGAATCTGCGCTAGTAATTTTTTCCAATGCTACAGTAAATAGTCGTGATTTTTTTGCTCAGCTTGTGGCTCACTTTTTAGCCAGGTGGAAACAACTTGATGTTGAGAATATATTCAGGAGAGCAAACTCGACCCAGATTTCTTTCAAAAAAAATTCATCTATATCTCCTAACGAGACTATGCCAGGGATCCGAAAACATTTTGGATACCTTGACATTATATGTAAGGAACTTGATGAAAATACAGATTTTTGGACCCAGGTTATGTATACTTATAATTGTGAAAAATATAATCTAGTGACTCTACACAGGAGTCAATTAGAAGTTTTTGCAACTGGAGATATCCCAAACCCGACAAAAATTCTTGAACGCATGTGCAAACAGTCAGTAAGTGATATGACTCTTCCTGATTTGTTGATTCAATTTAAAAGGATGTACCTAGCAACTCAACTTGTAAAAAATATAGAAATTTGCCTTGAACCTGAGAGAGAGTCCGTGACGATCTTCCATGACTTCAAAAATGAAAAGTTTATCCGTAACCTTGTTGAATATTTTTCGAATATATTTCGGGAAAACGGCACGTCTTTTGAGACTTCTTCGTACTCAAGCATGATCGAATTTAGATTTAATACGAATTCTAAGCTTTACATTCCAAACTCATATATCATGGAAGAACAAGAAGATACATGATATACTGAGAAAAATGAAAACAGCTTACATGATCATATGCCAAAAATTGGAAGAAAAATTAGGCTTAAAAAAATTCTCCTGCAGATCAAAGCTTTCACCCAATACTGATTTAGTATTCATCTCGAATTTTTTAGCGTCTAACCTTTCGCAACCCCGAGAGGAAGAACTCTTGCGACCTTATGAGCAATTCCGAGCTCATGAACGACATTTACTACATCGATGCTGGACTTGTATACATTTGGAGCTTCTTCTGCAATTACAGAAGGATGAGTTGCTCTCACTGTAATACCTTGAGCTTCAAGGTTTTCCTTTACTTTCTGCCCGCATAATTCTTTTTTTGCATGCATCCTGCTCATTATCCTACCAGCTCCATGGCAGCAACTGCCGAAAGAAATGTCCATAGAATCTTTTGCGCCACATAGTATAAAAGAAGGAGTACCCATACTACCAGGGATCAGGACCGGCTGACCTACATCTCTATATAAGATCGGAACTTCCGGATTCCCGGGAGGAAATGCTCTTGTTGCCCCTTTTCTGTGGACGTATACCTCTTTTTTCTTACCAGCCACTATATGCTCTTCAAGCTTTGCCACATTGTGAGCAACGTCATAAAGGAGATCCATTCCCAGATCATCGGCATCTCTCCGAAATATTTTTTCAAAAGATTCTCTTGTCCAGTGGGTGATCATCTGACGATTTGCCCATGCGTAATTTGCAGCACAGAGCATGGATTTAAAGTAGTTTTGCGCCTCTCTAGACTGAGCAGGAGCACAGACAAGCTGTTTATCTGGGATATTGATCCCATAATTCCTTACAGCCTGATAGAGTTCCTTGA
This sequence comes from Methanosarcina sp., assembly GCA_003164755.1. Lineage (GTDB taxonomy): Archaea > Halobacteriota > Methanosarcinia > Methanosarcinales > Methanosarcinaceae > Methanosarcina. The sequence goes on from PLUB01000010.1 coordinate 42,168, forward strand.
GATGATCTGTGCATATCTGGTGCCCCAGACCACGCGATCCACAGTGGATCATAACCGTGATCTGTCCTTCTTCAAGCCCGAAAGCTGATGCTATTTCTCTGTCGTAAATCTCATCCACATACTGAATTTCAAGAAAATGGTTCCCACTTCCAAGAGTTCCCAATTGAGGTTTTCCCCTCTTTCTAGCCTTCGTGCTAACCATGGAAGGGCAGGCTCCTTCAATATAGCCATTTGCCTCACAATGTTCAACATCAGCTTCTACGCCATAGCCGGATTCTACAGCCCACTTTGCACCGTGAAGAAAAGCATCATCCAATTCCTTGTCAGAAGCCTTGAACTTACCTTTGCAACCGACACCTGAAGGCACATTATAAAACAACTCATCGATTAAATTCTTTACACATGGAACTACGTCTTCCTTCTGAAGGTTGGTGCGAATAAGCCTTACACCACAGTTAATATCAAAGCCCACACCACCAGGGCTGATAACTCCTTCCTCTGAATCAAATGCCGCAACACCCCCGATAACAAAACCATACCCAAGGTGGGCATCAGGCATTGCCATTGAATACTTTTGAATGCCAGGGAGAGTGGCCACATTTGCAATCTGATCGATAGTCCCAGTTTCAATGTCTTCAAGCAAATGTTTGGACACAAATAAGCGACCTGGAACTTTCATGTTTGGAATATGGCCTATAGGGATATCCCAGATGTTTTCAGAAAACTTCCGAAAAATGCTTTTAACATCTGATCGTACAGTTTCTGTAGCTAATTCCTCAGTATCTATATTTTCATTTCCTGCCATAATTAATACTCTCTGCTACTTTACTCTTAATATATATAAACTCTGGAACTATTATAGTAAACTCATAAATTAATTCCAATTCCTAAAAATAGAAATACAGTTTATGATATAACCATTCAAATTTAAATCATCTACGAGTACATAACCACAGGAAGGCGGGACGAAAAGAAATACATGAGAAGATTTACTCTTCTTCCTATATTTACCGTGCTTTCCCTTCTTTATACTTCCATTTATGATTAGCGGGAGATGTATGGACTTGACGATAAATCTATTTTTTTAAGTTTTTGAAGTATTAATTTTTACTGTGAGGTTATAATTACCCTCCAACTCCCAAAGTTCTGTAAATTGCTATGGAAATTTGATTAAGATACATGCTACAAGGAAAAATCCATTTTGAAATATCGGAGAATGATATCCAGCTTGGTAAACGAAGTTCGGTCGGAACATGATTAAATCAGTTTAGGATTAGAGAATTAAACTTGAGATTTTATAGTGCAGACTGGGATAATAAGTTACATAAATAAAGATATATATAACACCAGAAGATTAAATGGAAAATAACAGCTATATGTAACTAGGAATCTAAATTTCTTGCTCCCCTAAATATCTAAAACGACTTGAACATTCCAGCCATCTTTGATCCTCTCTACTTTTAACTGGTTGTAGGTAACAGCCTTGATTTCGGTTTCAAATGGATGGCTCTTTGGATAAAATTTTTCTCCTGATGCCCAGGATGTGATCGAATATTCACCGTCCTCTTCTGTTATTCTGTCAACATGAAACTTACTAAAAACAATTTCATCAACTTCAAAGATGTATAGATGCTCAGAAAGCCAGTCCACAATTAGAGACTCCAGATCTGGTGATTTCAAATAAACATTTTTTATCAGCCCTCCTGAAATCTTTCCGGTATCTATCATAACATTGAACATAGCAAGAGCAGCATTTTCAAATACTTCTTCCAGGGTTTTTCCATAAGCCAGGAATTTCACATCTGCAGTGTGTTCCAGGTATTCATACTGTTTTTGTTGAGACTGCATAGTTCACTATTGGATTTTGTCTTACATCAACTTATCTGCCACAGTGACAGTTTCCAGGCTCAAAAAAAATCCATTTGAATTAATCCAAAAAACACTCAAAAAGTTAACTACTTCAGCCTGTTCCATATATATAGAATTCTCTGGATCGCAGTAATATGACTGGTTATAGCAATCAGGACAACAGCCCAACCCAGGATGGAAAATCCTGCAATTGAATCCAAGTAGATAGAATTAGCGAAAGCAGCAAGCATTACAACTACAAGACGATCTGCCCTACCCATAAGTCCTCCATAATATCTTCCGAGATTGAGGGCTTGAGACTGAATACCAAGATAGCTAGTAAGGAGCACGCCTACAATTGCTGCAACCCCGATCTCCCAGTTTACATAACCTGCAAAAAATATGCTGCATATAATGAAGACATCTGAATAACGGTCTATAACGTGATCCAAAAAATCACCCCTTATGGTTGCCCTGTTGGATTTTCGTGCAATTACTCCATCAAGGGCATCAAAAATTGAGTTAAATATTACCATGATGCCTGCCAGCAAAATAAGTTCCTTCGATGCAGAAGAATAGTAAAAACTGATTCCTGCAAAAAAAGCACATATAAGGGAAGCTATGGAAACTGCATCAGGTGAGACCTCATATCTGATAAAAAAATCTGCAAGTGGTTCAATAACTTTTGAGGCAAAAGGTCTCAGGGTATTCAAAGCCATAGTATTTGAGATTCTTCCTTTAATTATATATCAGCGATAGAAAACTATCCAAAACCAGGTAACCAGTCTCATATCACATACCCGGTTAGATCTGCTTATTGATATTATTCTGTATTTTATCTGTTTTTGCATAGTTATGAGACTTGTTATTCTTTTCTGGGTTCTTGATGTATTGCAATCGTAGAATGCAGTAAATGATGAAAAAGTTTGTCTATCCCATAAAATTTTAAAAAGAATCATGATTTATACTTAAGCTGTGTGCATGATTGTCCACATAATCAATATAGATAATTTTACTTATTTCCTTTCCGAAGATGCAAGCTCATATAAATATTTAATTTTGCATGAATGCTCAAGCTGTGTTGTTACTATATAAGCATCTCTAAGAGTTTGCCCAATTGCAAAAGTTCCATGACCATACACGATAGCACCTCTACGTCTAGAAAGTGCATTTGCAAGATTATCTGCAAGCTTGCAGCTACCTATTCCACCTTCGACGATAGGAATATCTCCTAGGAAGTACTGCCCTTCGCTGTCTAAAGGCAGAATTATCCCTGCAGGGCCCTCAAGCAGAGATTCTACAACAGCATATTCACAGTGAGCGTGAATGATTGCAAGAGCTGGGGTCTGACGATAAATCTCTCTATGGACAACGGATTCAGATGATGCAATAATATCCAAAGACGAAGTATTCTGAATATCTACCTCAACGACCTTATTTCCTTTGATCTCATCAAGCGCAGCCCCAGTCCTGGTAATAAGCATTTTATCTACAGCTCTGAGACTGATGTTTCCGAAATTTGATTCGACAAGCTTATGTTCAACTAACTTGCGCCCGTATTTTGCGATTTTCTGCCACATCCTAAACAATGTATAGATAAAGAATACCATAAGAATGATGTGCATAATTTATAGAGAAAGGCAAAAGCAAAGAGAAGGGTGAGAGCTAAAACATCAACCTTTACTTCAGAAAGAGAAAACTGTCATAAAGTTTATCTGTGAGTATTGTATTTAGATAAGTCTGCAGTCAGTTGTAACTTGCCTCGTTGGCTCAGCCCGGTAGAGCGAGTGACTTGTAATCACTAGGTCGCGTGTTCGAATCACGCACGAGGCTTCTACTGTTACCTGTTCGGAGCCTATTTCCAGGAGTTTGTTTGCATGGGAATAGGCCTTTATCATAATTTGAGTGTTGAAAAGCGTCTAGAGTCATTAAAAGACGCCCAAATTTCTGACATGAATAAAAAGCTAATTTTTGACTTTGTAGATTGCTGTTTTTCCGAAGGATTGAGTAAACATCGAGTTTTTAAATATATCTCGATACTAAAAAGTATTGCTATACAAACTCAGCTTGATTTTGATAAAGTTGAAAAAAAGGATCTCTATATGTTTATTTCTAACCTTGGAAGATCCGATAGAAGTGAATGGGTTAAGCATGACTATAAAATTTCCCTGAAAAAATTCTACAATGGCATTGTAAGGAAGAGACGCCGGAACTTACTAAATGGATAAAAACGACGATGAAAAAAAGGAATCCGAAATTGCCTGAAGAGATGCCTACAGAGCCAGACGTTTTGAACTTAATCGAGAATGCTTATAGCATTAGGGATAAAGCCATTATAGCTCTCTTATGGGATATAGGAGCGAGAATTGGAGAAATCGGTATACTAAGCATTAAGCACATCAAATTTGACGAATATGGCACAATTGTTAATGTCAAAGGAAAGACTGGATATAGGCGAGTAAGGACTGTTTGGAGTGTAGAGTATCTGAAAGACTGGCTGGAAGTACATCCTGAGAAATATAACCACAAGGCACGTTTATGGGTAACTCTAGATACCGAAGAGGGTTCATTAAACCCTTTATATTATGATGCTATAAGAATGAAATTAAAACGTTTAGCAAAGAAATCAGGGATTAACATAAGGATTCACCCACATCTTTTTCGTCATTCTCGATGTACCTATATGGCTAACTACTTGACAGAGGCTCAAATGAATGATTACTTTGGATGGGGACAAGGTTCAGGTATGCCAAGTGTATATGTTCATTTATCAGGTCGTGATGTTGATGATGCTATTTTAAAGGCAAACGGAATTATTTGCAATGGCATGTCAAAAGCAAATATCCAAACAGGAGCCGAAAGCCCAAAGCTGGACATATCTTCAATAATAGAAGCAAAGGTTTGCAAATTGGTTGAGGCAAAAATTGCAGAGTTAATGGGGTCTCAATTTTCATAACTCAATCTTTTTCCTACAGGCAGTATCTTTTTGATATGCTGCGCTTACTTTGCATAATTATTAAGCATAACAGCTATCCATCGGCACTGCATTTGAGATGTCAATACATGGTGATTACGCTTGTGTGTAATTTTTCTATCGACGAAGCTAAGAATATACGTACTTGAAAGGTGATGTTGGCTCACAGGCCAATTGCCAATCTTAATTTCTGTTATCTAAATAAAGGCTCATTCTCAGCCTATTGGGATGATTTTTACGTGCAGTTCCTTAGGATTTTATCTATCTGAGCCACAAAAATGTCTTAAAAAGTCCCAAAATCGGTCTTTGATGCAGATTTCGCCATTCCCAGTACTTACTGCTACAGCTGTCATTAATAGTAAAAAACCAATTAGTACCAAAAGATGTAACCAACGGAAATTAAACCTAGGATTGTTAAAGGTATTTTTAGTAAAAGAAAATCCAACTAATGTTTATTTGCAATACTATGGGTACGGGTCCAATCTTTAAGCAAATGAACTATTATGAAAATCAAAAATCATAATGAATTGGTTTGAGAAATACTGTTGATGATGCACACACCAACAGTATCTAATTTACTGTATGAGGATTTGTTTGTCTGTTCGACAAAACAATATTCGCCTTATAACATTATAAACTTTGGTTAGTAGTCTGTTGTCTTTTAAATTTGATATAGCTTGCCCAGAAATGCTGCAATCAAGACATTTTATAGTTATTTGAACTAATAAAATATCCCGAGTCCATTTTTGGTTCACTTACTTTAAGATTACAGCTAGTTAAAGGGTGTTGAAAAGTAATACAGTTATTGTGTAGCTCGGATAAGGAGATTGTTTTCTAAAGCTGATGATTGGTGATAATTTTAATTATTTTTATTGGTGAAATAATTCAAATTACAACTACATCAATATAAAAATATTATTGAATCAAATAACTGTCAAATCATTGTTTTGAGTGGGTATGCGATTTATAGAACAGATAAGTATGTATATTTAGGCGTCTTTATTAATATATGATTACCTATTGAATCAGCATCATAAGCCACTTTAGACATATTTTTGTAATAATTATATCTAATTAGGTATAACACAAAAAGAAGGTGATAAAATATAGAGAAGATAGCTAGTATCTAGAAATATCAATCCAAGAACGGTTTCGTTTCTTTGAATGCAAAAGAAGATGTTGCGCGCAAATCATAATCATTGCGGCCACTAACATATTGAAAATTTACTAAGTATATGAGATGGGAACAAAGGCTAAATTTCCTGAATTTTTTGGAAGTTAAAAGACAGCAAAGAAGCTAAAAAGAATATAATTGGTTAAAAGAAGCTACATTGATAAAAGGCAATAAGAAATGTAGGGGCTGAGATTAAGTCTATTCACTGATATAGTTCTCCGATCTTTAGTCTAATATCATTTTTTTGTAATTCTGTCTATCATATCCCTTAATAAGAATCTAAGTCACCTTTAGACGTTCTTCAGCGCTTCGAAGAATACTAAAAGATACCGCTATAAATTTTTGGCTCTTATCTTATATGACATTTTATTTTTAATAATATATAAATTTACATTAATTTTATTATTTGAAATCGTTTTTCGGTTGTTAAGGTGTGTATTTTTAAAGTGGGATATCCTTCATAACAATTATCACATAACAAAGTTCACATGGGACTATTGAAATATTCTTAATAGTCCTAATTAAATAATGATTTCAAGCTACTGTTAATATCAATTCATAAAGTGTTAGCTGAAGCAAAAAGATGGGTTTTGATACAAAAGTGATTTAATTTAATCCAAATTATGCTTAAAATGAATAGTTAAAACCTTTTACAAAACTAATTCCCATCTTTGATCCACCTTGTTGCTTTAAAGTAACCTGTTAAATGTATTTTTCAATTATCGATTTGAGATGTGGATCCATGAAATAAACGATATATGCAACGATCATAGTAACGAATACATATGTAATTATATTCAGATTATACGTGTCTGGAATTTTCCACATGATTTCCTGCAGAAAATAATGCACAAGAAATATTGGAAAACATAAGTCGCTACAAAATTTTATCAGGATTGAATCGTTTATGGTTTTAATATAATATCCATTCTGAACAATATAAATCCCTAACGAAAATTCTAACATTCTGGACAATGGGAACCAATACCAACTCCTCCCTCCGAATCCTGGAGGTATGGCTATTCTAACGAACATGGCAACTAAAAATATTGTGAAGAGACCTGATATACCATTCTCTTTCAAAAATTTTGATAAACAGGGATACATAAAGTAAAGACATACTATGGTCCCTATGAACCACCCTATTCCATCAATAGTGCCACTCCATGTAGTTGTGGGAACACCAGCTAGTGTGAAGGCTGGATAAAATCCGGTGATTGTCATTACGAGTTCCGACAATTTTAAATTTGAAAGTATTCCATCACCGAATACCACTGCAAGTAAAACAGTAAATAGATACACCGGATAAATCCTGATAAGCCTTTTTTTCATAAAGCCGTTCACATCAAAATTATTTACTGGGCTATGGATTTTAGTTCCATATGTATATTCTAAAGCAGCTCCACTTATCAGAATAAATATAAATACCCCCCACCCTCCAATGCTTTCATATAAACCTATAGCGTACATTTCGGGTATTCCAAAGGACTGCTGCGCTACACCATAAAACCAGCCTACATGGCTTAAGACGACCATCATTATTGCTACAATCCGCAGCACATCGAACATCATAATTCGATCCTTGCTCATAACACCACCTAAATATATTAATATCTATAATAAGTTTCGTTAATTCTTGTCGGTTTAACGTTAACAAAAAATAATTTATTATTATTACATTTATGCATAGGTTTTTAAAGTAAAAGCATAAGTTTATTTTCAATGTCACCTTTATATTACAATTTGTTGCACTATTATCCTAACTTACAAGCTTAAGAGTAATAAATAAACGCCGACTAATTTGATTTTAAACAAACTCGCTTTTTTCAGGCTAATTACCTTTTCTGCTTGGAAGGCTAATGATGACCTCAATAAATCAGAAAGTAATCGGAGCACCAGGAGAGAAGAGGCTTTGGTAGATATTCTGGTAATAAAAATATGGAATAATCAAGTAGGTCTGATATATCAATTATTAGATGCTTTAATCTGTTATATTACTATGTGGTGCAAATACGTCAAGAAAACAAAAAAATCGAATTCCAAAATATTCACATGATCAAATCAAACACTAATTTCATGCCCCATTAACTGTGAAAGCTGCCCAATAAAATGGATGATGGAAAGGCTTCTCTTCGTGAGATTTTTTGGCCATTTCGAGATAGCGTTCCCTATACTGTTCTATGAACTCCTTGCTCTCGCCTTTCCATTCTCTCGAACAGTAGCATTTTTCTATATAACCCGCCACTTGGCTATAAGTAAGATATCTTACCCAGAGTTTAGCTTCCTGCAATGCCAAGGGAATATCTATTCCGCTGAGACAACATGATTTGAGTAGAAACGCTGCATAAGTATGGTTGTAGAGATATCCAAAACTGACCAGAGACTGCTTATTACCCATGGAACACCCGCAAGCATAAAACCTGCAGGTAATCCAACGAACTCATCGGCACTGCCTATCATAACATCTGTAATACCTATCTCACAGGCAGAAAGAGTAACTAACCATGCTAAAGACATATCCACTACGTTATTCTGGAGATCTGCCAGGCTCAGGAGTCGTCCTCCAAACAAGTACAATCCAGAATGTGGTGGATCGATCCAGTTATACCTACCGTGGCAAGAGAAGTGGAGATATGTCCATTTAGGTATCTTGTCTAAGACTGTAGCTTTGGTACCAAATTCACCAATATCCATTTGGGAAAAACTGAATAATTTGGATATAGTTTGGCCTTCGCATCCTGAAAAGACTAGAGCAGGATCTTCCCCATGATTTATGACTGCATAGAAACCTTTTCCTTCAATGATCTCAGCTTTATTCTGCATTTCCCTAAGCAGCTGAATGGAAGGAGCATAGCTTACACAGTATCTTTGGCAGAGAGGCTGGCCGTCAGACAGAGGGACCACATGCAAAGGTAATAAAAATAGACCGCCAGATGGTAAAATAATTAATCTTTTAATTTGACCTGGAAGCTTTTCCAGGAGTGGATAGAGAAGCTTGATATCAATGTTGAATAAGACATTGTTTAAAGTCTTTTGCCAAGCTTGGAAGTAATATTCACGATTTTTATATTCTTCAAGAAGCTGATTCTCTATTTCGAATGTAACCTTATTCTGCTCAATAATATTATAAGTATTATAGACCTGACGATAAATGCTGGAAGCATTAAGGTAGCTCTGATAATCACCTACCCAGCCACCTGTTATAAATCCTCGCTCATCGGGCTCGAAAAGTAGACGGTTTAATTCCTCTGTTTTGAAGCCAGGTATGTCCACTGATTGTATGCCGTTTGATCCACTAACTACTATACTACATTTATCAGTGATGGAAAATGTCATCAGCACTGTTTCTTTGTCTGCTATTGACAAGATATCTGAGACATCAATTTCCTGTAGAACTCTGGATTAGATCTCTGTATAACTTTTACTGCAGCATCTAACTCTTGCAGGACCTTTTGAACCTCCTTTTCTCGTTAAGTATAATCTTCCTTACTATCAGATGGCTTTGTAGAAGTACGGTACTTTTTTGCAGCTTCTTCATACTGTTTTAATCCTTATTCAATAGGCATTGATGTCGTATCAAAGACTTTGTATTCCTTTCTACCGGAGAAAAAGTTGAGAACTCAAAATACCTGCAAAACTCACTTATTAGGCTGAAAGTTCTACAAAGAAGAGTAAGTAGAAAAGTTAAGGGTTCGAAAAATCTGGATAAAGCAAGACTACATCTGTCTAAATTCCATGAAAAAATAAGCAAGCAAAGAAACGATTTCCAGCATAAAACTTCATTTAAAATAATTAGCGAGAACCAAGCTATTGCGCTGGAAACTTTGAATGTTAAAGGGATGCAAAAGAATCAGTGTTTAGCACAGGTTATAGGAGATTCTGCTTGGAATAGTTTTGTAACAAAGTTGGAATATAAGGCCAAATGGTTAAGAAAAACTATTCTTCGAATAGGACAGTTTAAACAATCTTCTAAACTTTATAATGTTTGTGGATTCCATAATTCGAATCTAACCTTGAAAGATAGAGAATGGATATGTACCGATTGCAAGACAAAGCATGATAGAGATATAAACGCAGTAACCAATATCAATAAATTCTCTCTTCAAGATCAAAATCTAATAGTTATATGACACCTATGGAACGTGGGGAAATGATTGGGGACTTGTGAACAAAAGTTTAAGGGATGAACCATGAAGCTCCTTCCTAGCCTTCATCAGAAGGCAGGGAGTAGTAGTTCACCTCAGTTCTCTTCGCAAAAATCTTCTTGAGAGATAGAAATATTTCTTTGCTTTGCAGTGTATCTCTCTGGCTCTGTGTATTCGATGAGTTTTCCATCTTCAAGTACAGATACCGAGCCATGCCCACAGCAGATCAAGCATTTTTCACCCTTTCCTGTGAGCCTTTCATCGATTTCGGAGATCAGGGAATGAAGGGCATTTCGCTCTTCCCGAGCAAGCTTACTGTCAACATTTACAGAGGTCATAAGGTAATCAACGAGCAAATTATATTCCGTCCTATCAGAGCTCAAACTTTTAAAATTGATGACAGCATCCTCAGGGAAAATCAACCCCTCTTCAGGGCAAAGATAGAAAACTTCCCCATGCATATGCCCTCCCAATCCTGCAAGAGCTTCAAAGTTCAAATCTCCTATGTGAAACCGAGCAATTATAGAGAAGGCCCCTCGTTTTTCAATGTTTTCATCAGATGCTGAGATTTCAGGAAAAAGCACTACATTCGAAGGCGGAGTAAACTTGGAAAAAATATTGATTATTTTCGTATAGACTTCTTCAAGAATACATCCCTGATTGCAGGATCCGTATGCTCTGCTTGTTTCCTGTGTAATCAAAAGAGTTTCATGATTAAGATAAGAAGGAGCAGAAAAAAAGCCTGCGGCTCCACAGTGATCTGCATCAGCATGGGTAATGTAAATCCTTTTGAGCCGGCTTAAATCCCCAAGCCTATAGTGCTGGAGCATAGTCACAACGTCCTGGTAATAGACGCCATAACCTGTATCAATCATAGATCCTTTCGGAAGGGGTATCGAAAAGGTAGATATTTCCCCCGCATGGAAGCTGAAAACAAAATAGTTCGACGTCATTTTTAATTAGTATTCGCTGCACATCAGCATAAAAGTTTTCCCCCGAAGTCCGGTCCAGGCAGTCCCCTATTTTCAGGATGTTTTCAAAGACCTCAACAGGATCTTTCCGAAGGTTTGAAAGTTCCTGTGCAATATGGTTAATATCGTGCAAAAACCTCATCAGAAATGCATCTTCAGCACTTTCAATAAAAGATTTAAGTTTTTGAGCCAGCTTGAGATAAAATACCGTTCATCAAGTTTCTCACCGGTTGTGTCGTACTCGATAATCTCTAGCCTGTACCGTGATTTGAGCTGGTTTAGAAGGGAATCGATTAGGCTGGTATTTTCGATATTAAGACCTACAACAAGTCTTTCAGGATGCTGTCCCCGATCATCAAAATCAAGAAAAGTGATATTTGCCCCCGATGAAGTAATATAATTAAGGAAATCGAATAAGGCGCCAGAACAGTTCGGGAGATATACATAGAATTTTAGAAAAGCTACAGGCTGGAGGGAAGTCTGGAGATAACCTATTTTTTCCAGTTCCTCACGGATTTTGCCATAAACCTGTGGAACGGCAGTCACTTCAAAAAAAACAGTATGTCTGTCGATCCTGCGGTCATATTGAATTATATTAAGATTTCCTTCGTACCGGCTTATTATCTCGGCTGCCCTGTGCAATGCTCCTGGTCTGTCAGGCATGAAGGCAATAAAAGAAAAATGCTCCATTCGATGTCCTCTAATCAAAAAGCCTTATTTCTGATAACGTAGAATAAATCCTGTTTTACCTTAAGCTTTCCTGTTGATGTCAAAGAAAAGAAACAGAAGTTTCATAATTCAATCATAATAGGCGAAAGCCCAAGATTTTCAAAAATTTCAGTGATCTTACCAATAGAGCTTTTTCTTCTGTAAAAAAGGTGAGAATTGCAGGTACAATCCGTACATCCAAAACCGGAAACGTATTCTCCTTCTATCCTGCTGGCAAGTGCGCATTCAAGTCTTGTAGAGGTAATGGCATAAACTGTCGAAACCAGCTTGAAAGAAGGATTTAGGTGGAGATAATCTACATGCCAGCTGGGATTTCGGTCTTTGTTCCCAAAAAAGTTAATGTGCCTTTTTACTCTTTTCAGATCTCCCGACCCAAAGGCTGAACCAACGTATATATGAAAGCCTGAAGTGAACGAGAACTCACCTTTTTTCCCTACTTCAAATTTACAATCCTGGTTTTCAAATATAAGACAGTAAACCCCTTTTTCTGGAAAATCCATTTCAAGACCTCATTTTATTATCTGAAATCTGAAAGTATTTTTCAAGCAAAGGTCTGACCATTTCCTCAAGTTTTTCTTTTTCCTTAAGAGCCTCAGTCCAGGAAGCAGGAACTTCTTCAATACCCAGCTTTGCTCCAATAATTCCTCCTGCAACGCTTCCTACTGAATCAGAATCACCTGTGATATTCACGCCTGTTTGCACTGCTTTTTTATAGTCTTTTGGATAACGCAAAATGCAGAAGTATGCAAGGGCAAAGGTTTCATTTGCATACCATCCCTGCCCAATTTTTTTCAAAGCTTCTTCATCTCCCAACCCAGAATAAGCTATTTGATATGAATTTTTCAGAGCATCAGTAAATTCCTGAGAAATTCCTTCAGTTACGCCATGAAGAGATTCAAACATTTCCTCGTGATTTATTCCATCAAGAGCCAGTTTTACTGCATATGCTCCTGCAATGGATGCAGCGTCTAAAACTGTATGTGAGTGAGTAATTCTTCCGGAAAACAGAGCAGCTTTAATCAGTTTTTCAGGATCATTTCTGTAGATAAAACCTATAATTCCAACTCTCATCAGACTCCCACATGTTTTGGATTTGATTCCTGATTTGCTCCAGTGAATCCCATCCTTTAACCTCAGGGCTGCGCCTCTTGAAGTCGATCCTGCTCCTAGGTCATGCTCGTCCAGCCAGAGCACAAGTTCCTGTGCAATATATTCCATAAGCTCGGAAATTTCACATTCTGCTCCCCGAAGCAGGCTTCTTGCAATTACAAGCATCAATTGGTTATCATCAGTCCAGGAAGCAGAAGGTTCCACTTCAAGAATTCCCTTTACTCCATACTTCTTTTGTATTTGTTCAAGAGTCAGGTGTTCCACTGGTCGCCCAAGTGCATCCGCACAGGCAGTGCCAAAAAGGTATCCACGAAGCTTTTTCTCGAAATCCACCGACGTATCCTGTATATTACCTGTGCTCATGGTTCCAATCCTCTCTTGTTCTTAATTCCTGCCTTAATCCTTTAACACGCATAAAAGAAAAGTAATCATATCAAAACAATCACATAGAGGCAATGAACCTGAACTATATAAAGAAAACCGTATTACATTAAAAGAGTTTAAAAAATTAGTCAACAAAAAAGGACTTTCTCTAGATTATTTACACAAGTCTGATGAAGCAATAAAAGCATATGATAAAGCAATTGAAATTAACCCACAGGATTCAGATGCTTGGAACAATAATAGAAACTTTCTTTCTAACTTGAATAAATCTGATGAAACAATAAAACCATATTACAAAGCAACTGGAATTAATCCGCAGGATTCAAAAGTTTGGAATAATAAAGGACTTGATCTAAGCAAATTAGGTAAGTACGATGAAGCAATAAAAGCCTATGACAAAGTAATTGGAATTGATCCACATAATTCAAAAGTTTTGAACAATAAAGTAATTTATCTAATACAATAAATCAGATTTGTAATTTGAATATTATTTTAATTTTCATTTTGTTATGATAATGTACTGAAAGTTCTGTAAAATTCAATTGACTCTTGAGTCTTTTTTCCACAGCAAAAAAGCAGGATGCTGAGTCGATTGTTATGTTAACATAGTTCTGCGTTTATTGTTTCATTGATGCAGAGTTCTTTGTATCAAAAGCTCTTAGTTTCCTAAGTTCCATTTGAAATAAGAAAAGGTAACTGATCTATGATTCCTGGAACTATGGAACTAATAGAGCATATGGAGCTCATCGAACACTTGGAACTAATTAGCTTAAACAACCATCGTAAATAGAAAATAACAGAACGAAATAAGCTTTAAAGCACCTGTTGATTATCTCACTAACTATACAACCAATATTTTATTGTTGTTTTCCCTAGACTGAATAATTACGATTATTCGATAACTGCACATGCAAAGTGCTCATGCTCATCTGTGTGATATCCATCCATGCGTCCTTTGAAATAATGTTCTTCAATGTCTGTTGGGCTCAAAGTCTCTTGGAGACTAAATCCCAAACTTGCGAGTTCTTCGGCCAAGTTTGACGGATTGAAGCCGCTGCTTTTTAATGGTTCATCTATTTTACTTAAATACTTAAATTGCTCTTGCATTTGTGGAGACGATTTCTCAGGGATAAATGCATCGGTATCTAAATAATCAAAAACGATAGTGCTGTTAGCAGGGGTAACCTCAGCGATGGATCGTAGTGTTGCACACACCTCATTTTGGGTCAAGTAAGGTGTGACACCAAGCCAGCTAAAGAAGCTTTTAACATTTGGATCATAAGATGATGAGCGAGTTAGTGCTGTCATCAGGCTTTTCTTTGTGAAATCTATAGGAATGAAGTGTAATTTTGCTGGATGTTCCCATTCCAACCCAGCAAGGCGCTGAAGCTTAAATTTTTGTGTGGCTGGGTGATCCAACCTCAAATACTTCCAACTTTTCCAACATTTCCGGGCGCCGAAACGCAAATATATCCATTCCTGCCCCAAGAATTACATACTGCTTCACTCCTTGTCTGACAGCTTCCTCTAAGGTATCTTCCGTGTATCGAGCACGACTGATAACAATATTAATTGCTTTCGTAAAGTGCATCGATGTAGTAATCTGATCGGAGAGTAATGTGGCATGCTTAGAATTATTTGATTCTTCACTCAAATAATGTTCAATCAAATGTTGTTCAATTAGTGCTCTGTTTTCTTCAGGTATCAAATCATAGGCCAGAAAATCGTCAAAAATTTTATCGGTAGAATGTATGGCGTGATAAGCACGCAAATAGGCCGCACCAATCGCAGTAAAACTAGCTTGATTTTCTTTCATTCAAGTATCCCTTTTGCTATTTTTTTTAATAATTTGAAAAGTTTATATATTTAAAACATACATTATACAAAAAACTTAACTTTGAAGTTACAGCAAATTTGTAACACTGCTCTTTTTCTTGCTTCTCTGTTTTATTTAAAAATATACAGTCATTATTTTATTAGATTTTTATCAGGATTCATACACAGTTTTTGAATGATAAAACCTATGCATTCTTAGTTAAATAGCCTATTTGTAGCCATCACCCTATACAGTATTGTAACCACCCTAGTAGTCGTTTGGTTTATACCAAACTGCCATAAATACCTATATTGTTTACAGCTTTCGTTAATTTTGAATTGAAAATTAATTAATATTTCTTCAGTAAAATAATAAATATATATTTATTCTGTGACTTTCCAAGACAGCAAGTAGAATATATCATTCAATATCTTTCTGAGTTATGAATATTTGTTTTATCGTATGTAGCTGGTGACGGTATGGTTACGGTTTCTGATAACAAAAACATAGATTGATTTCACTTTTATTTTCAGGGGCGGAATATAAATATATCTAGCTATGTTCTCAGGCACGTGAATTAAGATGTCGGTATCCTAAACCCTATGCTCATAAATATAACCAAATACTAGGACACTAATAGGCTCAAGGTAAGTCCTCATTCGATTGCAATTAGAAAAATATGCTAGCCATCATAAAATTGATCATGCGGGCTAAGGAGTTTTGGTAACCATGCTTAACTTGTGATAGAGGTTATTGCAAGACAATGACTGTTTCTGTGGATTTGTTGGCAATAGCAATTTATCTGATGATTTTTCGATAATTACAGCCTTTTTATGCTAATTAATCTATTTTATTCGGTATTCATTGGTATTATTACTGATTAAATAGAATTAATTTTGGGATTTATTCGTCAGTTTATATCAAAAATTGGTATTTATTTGAGACTTAATTTTGACGAAAATGGGTAAATTGGTACTTTTTGAAGATCAGTAGAATTAATTTAAGCTTTGAATCCAAATGCGGAAGACTAAAAAAGAAATCGGGCACTATTTATTACCTTAAGGAATCTCATTATTGCCCTATTTAGTTTTTGAGTCTTCAGCAGTACTTATTATTTTATCCTTTGTTGAAATTACTGGAAAGTCAACAATTTGACTGACAAATTTTCTGGCTTTTATTCTATCATATTTTTGTTTCTCCATATTTGTATACACTCCTAACTTGTTTTAATTTTGCATTATTTTTTAAGGCAGTTGATTTTTCAATTTACTTCCAACTGGCAAGTGCATTGGTTAACAGTATTTGATAACTGAATCATCCAGTTTTAGTTTTTGAAGAAGAAATATTTTTCTAATAAATAAAACTTTACTATTTGCAGACATGCGATTCTACATTATGCAACAAATGTAATTAAAATTTTGGTATATAACAAACTTTTTTTTAATTGCAAAAACCAGTAATTAGGGTTGTCAGATTATATTTCATCAAGTAATTACATAAATGACAAAATGATAATATTTGATGAAATATTTCCTTAGATAATGTTTTTAAATTTGTCATTACACCAACTATTTAATGGTTTAGCATGATATATACTAATCTGTGTTAGGATTTACGCAGTTAAACTGTGAAATCAATAGTATTAAACCTTTAATTGTTTAAAATGCAAACTTAAATAGCAATGTTTCTTATACTTTGTTTTGTGAATTAAGTACGTAAGACAGAAGCCATAATTCAAGGTCTTGAACTAGTCTCAGAGAATAAAAAAGACTTAAAAACTACTCCGTAATCTGATACTAAGCAATCAATGTTTGAAGAACTTGCACATCCCCGTACAAAATCAGAAAAACTACAAGCTCATAACGAAACATTAAAAAGAGAACTTGAAAAAAAACCAGTCAGGATAAAGAGGATCTCAAAAAATGTTTGACAATTATATGATGCAGGTCCAGACTCTCATTAATCAGAAGGTAATTAAAGCTCGAGGAGCAAAGAAACCTTGGTTGCGATTTTGGTAACATCTATTAACTTATCAACACCGATCAAAATTCGCTAAAATTTGTTTTCTAATTTCATCGCTGTCCTTTATGATTATCTCAATTGTCTCATTTTTATTCTCTGAAATCTCGTATTTCAAAAAGTGAATAATCAAACGTAGCTATTCTTTGTATTTTAGCAGTTTATCGAGTTTTCTATAAAATAAGTTTTTTGAAGCTAGTGATTTTACAGACTTCTAGTACACTATCAAAAAGAAGAAGACCAAAAAATAATAAAAAGTCTCTTTTTTTGAGACACTAAAAACAGAATTGATATATCTATCAAACTAATTCAAGGTATTGCAAAATAAGCTGCACACCATTATCTACTCCCGTTTTACTTGTATCTATTGAAAGACCATACTGCCTTGCATCAGTCCATTCCTTTCCAGTAAGCTTATAGTGATAACGAGATCTTTCACTATCGCTTTCCGCAATCCTTTTATTGGAAACTTCCTGCAAAACATTATATAACTTTTCAATACGTCTCTTACGGAACTCAATATCCGCATGTAAAAATATGCTGGTATGATTCGGGCAGGCACGCAAGATATAAGAGCCACATCTTCCTATAATTACCGCTGAACGATCATTAGCAATTCGTTTTATTATTTCGGCTTCGGCTTCAAAAAGCTCCCTGTCTGTTGGAACAAGAATATGTGGCGGTATATAAATATCTGGACCAATATATCCTTTTGATTGAAAAAAGGATTCCCAAAAAGAGAGTATTCTTTCATCATGTGCTTCCAACTCATCTTCTAATACTGAGAGCTTTTTAGCAGCCAGTCTAATGATTTCGTGATCCAAATAAGAAATATTCAATTTTTTTGCCAGTTGCTGCCCTATATACGCTCCCCCACTTCCTAGCTGGCGGCTAATTGTAATTACAATTTGTGAATTTTCTTCCATTCAAGTATCCCTTTTACTATTTTCTTTAATAAATTGAAATTTGTATATATTTAAAACATACATTATACAAAAAAATTAACTTTGAAGTTACAGCAAATTTGTAACACTGCTCTATTTCTTGTTTCTCTGTTTTATTTAGAAATATATAGTCACTATTTTATTAGATTTTTATCAGGATTCATACACAATTTTTATGATATAAATTTGCATTTTCTCAGTTTCAGCTTAAATTATAGGTTATTTTTAGTCAAATTTAGGAAAGGACATATATATTTTATCAAAATAGCTGCAATAATTAACTGCTTTTTTACGATACTCTTTTAAATTTAACTTTTACGTCTGTATTATGTAAACAAGTTTTTATAGGAATATACGACTATATATATACAACGTTACTTAATTACCTACTGATTGACATAATAATCATTTTTTACTAGTTTAGTTAGTGATACTAGTTTTTTTAACGCCTGATGAAATCAATGGTTAATAAACAAAAGTTGTATTAGATAACCTTAGTTTCAGCAGCTATGTTTTTAATGCTGTTGAATACCGCAGGCTCTGCGCCATTTGCAGATATCACAAACTACTACGGCCACAATGTCTCTGTAATTGATACTGCCACAAACAATATTACAACTAATGTGACTGGATTAAACTATCCTTTTGAAATTGCATTCTCCCCTGATGGAACAAAGGGATATGTGGTGAACTTAGGCAACAACACGGTTTCTGTAATTAACACAACAACCAATAAAGTTACAGCTACTGTGGATGTAGGAATCAATCCTGAAGGAGTTGCTGTCACCCCTGATGGAAAAAAGGTATATGTAACAAACGCTTACAACACAATGTCTCTATAATTTACACAGCAACAAACGCTATTAACGCTACAATCCCATAGATAACTGTAGGAACGTGACCTTGGAGAACTGCAGTCAGCCCAGATGGAAGAAAAGCATATGGAGTAACGGCTACAGCTACAATATCTCTGTAATTAACACATCAACAAACAATGTTGCAGCCACAGTAAATGGATTATACGGTCCTTATGGAATTGCAGTCACCCCGGATGGGAAAAGGTATACATTGCTAATCTAGGCGACAATAATGTCTCTGTAATTAACACAACTACAAAAACTGTTGAATTCAGTGTGCCTGTAGAAATGGGTCCTTTTGTAATTCCAGTCCTGAAGACAATACCTACAATTACCTGGAGTAGACCTGCTAACATAACCTATGGAACAGCATTGAGCAGCATCCAACTAGACGCAACTGCTACATTTAATGGAAATATGGTGCCTGGAACCTTTGCATATACTACAGAATCGGAAACTCCAGTAACGACAAGAACTGTATGGGGTGCAGGTACGTATATCTTAACTGCTACTTTCACACAAATGATCTTAACTATGTTTAAGGTGGAACAATAACTGCTTCAATCATTGTAAATCCGGCTACTCCTACAATTACATGGAGTAACCTGCCGAAATATGTAAGAGCATTCCATCTAACTTTGATCAGTTAGATGCAATTGCTACAAGTTCAACTATAACAGAAGGCTCTGGAGTACCTGGAACTTACTACTATGACCAAAACGTAGGCACGGTATCAAGTGAAAATCAGCATCAACCATTGCATGTTACTTTCGTACCAAGTGATACTGCAAACTACACCACAGCATCAAAGACTGTTTATATTAATGTAATCCGATGCCCAGAAAAACACGAATTCTACCATGAATCGGAGTATAGTACATGGCTTCCCTTCCAATGGGGATAGAACTTCTACGATTAATCAAAAAGCAAGGAGTTAAAATAATTTCATTATTTTTAAGATATGTCGATAGATCATATCGATAGTGAGATAATTTCGCCAACGAACGGTCAGCTACTGATTGATTCAGCAAATTATATCATTAATTCTTTGAGCAATCAAGTTAGGCAGATAGAGATTATTTAAATTAGATAATGGAGAAACCTAAATAGATGATAGGGAAATTTTGAAACAAATGATCAAAAGTATTAAAGTTGTGTATGTGTGTCTCTATGATTTTAAGTTTGTAAGTTAGGGTGCTAGTAAATAAAATAGATAAGAATTAGATCAACATATTTTTTTGGTAAAAGAAAAAAAATATAGAATGAATATAAATATAAAAATAATCCTATACATTAAAGGTAATAAATACGTTAAGAAATTAGTATAACTTACGTTCTCATCTGCTATTACCTAGCAGCAATCTATCCCGAAAAAAATTACCAATCCAATACTCACAAAAATTTACTCAATGGAATGAAGAGATAAAATCAAAAAATATAACTAGTGGTTCCAATACCAAATCCTTTCTATGTTGGATTGTGCATTTCCGAACTTCAATAAGTTTTAAGATGAGAACGTAACTACTCGTGCGAAAAAACTGGTAAATAAAAGTTGACGTGCAGAAGCACCCACATCCTATATTTCTTGCTTTAAACTGTTTTTCCTTGGATTCATGCTTAAATATATTCTTTTTATTCTCTAAAACAGTACCTATTTGCCGTTTTCGTTAAGATTAATTCTCAAATAAATAACAATTATACGCACGATTTGACAAATAAATCCCAAAATGAATTCAAGTTGTTCAATCAAAGTATCAAATGATACTGGAATATGCTAACCAACCCACATAAAAAAGCTACCGTTAACGAAAAATTATCAAACAAATCGCTACGGCCAAACATTTCATGGAAACTATGCTGTTTTCTGTTATGGCCCCTATCATAATCAAGCTCCCTACTACATTTATTTCTTAGTCATTCAAGCCACGACCCATTTACCAAACATCGGTCAAAAAGTCCTTCTTTTTTGAAAATCCAATTAATTTAGGACTCTAGCATAGGGTATGTGATCCATAAATGATACGTGGGGTATTATCAAAAAATAAACAAATAGAAGAAATCAAAAGTGCTGTGCAAGACTCAAAAAGAAACAATATATATATGGCTCTCTAAATTTACTGTATTTATAATCAATAAAAGAAAATAGGCTCTGAACACTTAACTCTACAGGTCTGTTAATGTAAAATCACGTAGCTTAGGCTTAGCCCGATAGATCGAGTGATTTGTAATCAATAGGTCGCGTTTTCGAATCACGCACGAGGTTTCCAAAAATTTGTTCAAAGCACCCTTATTCTATTTAGCTAAATACTTGATATCTTAAGCGTAACTTGAGGAATTTGGAAGATAAGTTTGGTGCTGTAATATCTAATAGGAGTAGGTAACATATCATTTAAATTTTGATAACTATGAGTAGTTAAAATTGAGGCAAGAATAAACAGATGTTGGTAGTTGAGGATAGCGACTCTTAGCCCATATAAAATTTCTATTTTTTATTGATTCATACCATGTAGCTCAATCCAGTAGAAGAAATATCTTTGCTCCGAGATCTCCCTTAAAATCAAATAATGATTTTGGCCTTTGAACCACTTGTAAATTTAATTTTTTTGAGCTTTTGATTGGCCTACATCTTGATTTATCTAGATTCACACAAAATATTACTCTCATCATGAGTAATGAATAGATTATTAGAGTCCAGTAATCTTTTTTTGAAATTCAACTATAAATTAGTTCTTAAGTGCCTTATTTCTCCTTTTTGATCCAGATTTAAAGTTATTTACCTAAACCCTAAATATTTAATAATTAATCTCATTCTTGATTTGGAATAAGATATTTAAAATTCCCCTTTAACAAATTGAATTGTATCTTTTGCTTGCCAACCATGATAATAACCATCATCTGCTGATATTGGCTCTGGAAATGAGTTTTTTAGCTCAAAAAAAATATTTTACTGTAAAAAAAAGCCTTACTACTCGACCATGTTCATATTTAAAGCTGAATAAACCTTTTTTATTCAGAACGCTTTATCCAACAATAAACCGTTAAGCTTTAAACTGGGAAATCTTCTGCAACTTTAGCTGAACTCATAACCATTTTTTTAGCCAATAATAGAGCCTGAAATCTCATTGCTAGTTTATTGTCGCAGGAACTAATGATTGCCTTACAATATCATACATAATGAGCTTATCAAGCATAATTAACATAACATACTTACCTTATATAGAATAATGTTGTGTTACATTTAGAGTTGACTAAATATGGCATTATTGGGTACATCTGCAGAAAGTGGGTTAAATAAGTTTCTTGAGGAATTCATCGAACAAAAAAATGCTATTCAGGGTTTAAAGCGGTTCGAAATCCTGAAAACTGAAAACGTGACCTCTGACAATATAGTTACAACCAAAAATGATGCCTATTCCGGAAAACTGCAACAACATTATAAACACATTCAACTTGACCAGAGAATTATAACCGAAGATAGTGCCATTGGAATAAGAATGGCAAAAATTGCAGAAATCAATTTTAAAAACCAAAATGAGGCTAATAGGTCACAGGTTTTTTACTCACGTGTCTCTCAGCTAAAGGACCCCTTTAAAGAAGAGTTTGTTGAAAAAGCCATTGATTTTGCCTGCAAGATTCAATCTGGATATTTAAGAGCCCAGACACTCTCCCTAATTATCCCGATTCTGGAGGGAAAAAAAAAGGTAGAACTTATACAAAAAACCTTTTATTCTGCTTCCTATATCCAAGATGAAAACGACAGAGCCCGGGTACTTTCTTCGCTTACACGACATATGAGAGGTCCGGATAAAGAAGAACTTATTGAACATATTTTTGAATTCTCTTCCCAAATTCAATCTGGAGATGTAAAGTTCCAGATTCTTTCTTCGCTTGTTCCGCATCTTTACGGATCAAAAAATAAAGCAATTATGGAAAAAGCAATTGAGCTGGCATCCGGAATTGTATCTGAATATCAACGATTAGAGTCTTTTTCTTTGCTTATTCCATATCTTACTGGGCAAAGAGAAAAGGGAATTATAGAACAAGCCCTTGAGTTAGCTTTCAATATTAAAGATAAAGATATGAGACCACAAGCTCTTTCATTACTTATTCCATATGTGGATGAATCCAGACAAAAAGAAATTATTGAGAAAGCCCTTAATCTTGCAAGCGAGATTCAATCAGAGTATCGAAAAGAACAGGCTCTCACATCACTTGCCCAATATCTTGATAAGCCAGAAAAATAAGAAGTAATTTTCCAGACTGTAGCTATTTGAGCTGGCTCTTGTTATACAGGTCAACTGGTCGATTAGATCAGAGTGATTTGTGATTCGGTGTTGGAAATCGTTAGGTTCAGCGATGATGTAAAAGATTTTTAAGTACCATCATCGATGATTAGTAGAGTTTTGATGTCTGAGTCCTATCGCCGTTTGAGTAAAGATTATGAAAGATCTCAAAAATCCAATATAACCTTGATCTATACTTCTATGATCCATAAAAGAATTAAAAAAACTGAATAGTATCGACAAATCGTTCAGCAAATGAGTGAGAATATTTTAAAAAAAAGTGGAAATGATAAGGATCCAGCATTCCAATTAATAGGATATGAGGACAAAATATATTACAAGTCAGTTAAGTGAGATTCTAGTTCTCACAGATGCACACAAATCTGGCATCTATTTTCTCAATATGACAGTAACTTAAAAATCAATCTAAGAGGATTTCGGTACCACTAAATTTCACCATATACTTATAGACAGTACATGAATAATTAGTCAAAATAAAAGGTTTCTAAAAATCCCCCTAACTTTAATGAATAATAGTTTGCAAAATAGACATACAAATTATACATTTGTACACATCTGCATAATGTCGATTCTACCAGAATTTGAGAATAATATCCCATCCAAATTTAAAGTTAACATTGCCCTTTATCTAATTATAGGAACAGTTTGAGTTTTAAGACATTCCGAAATAGGATCTCTAAAGCCTTAATCTGGCTTGTTAAAGCTTTCAAATATCATTAAATTCATTCAAATATTTCAGGCACTATTCGCCTGGCAACTTCTTCATAAACTTTTGAAATATCACCTTTATTAAACCTGAAGACATCTTTATCCATGGACTGCCCAGTCTTCGTATCCCAGAACCGACAGGTATCACAGGAAATCTCATCTGCAAGGAGGATTTCTCCATCCTTTCTTCCAAACTCAAGCTTGAAATCAGGGAGAATAATACCTCTTTCATCCAGGTAGGCCAAAAGTAATTCGTTGATCCTAAGAGCGAGTTTTCGGAGAATTGCGAGTTCTTCTCTTGTTGCTAACCCAAGTGCAAGAGCAATATCATCATTCAACATAGGATCTCCGTATTCATCACTTTTTAAATCAAAAACGATCACAGGCAATTTGAAAATAGTGCCTTCTTTCAAGGGATACTTTTTAGTAATTGAACCTGCAGCAATGTTCCTGACAATGACTTCGATTTTTATGATTTCTACTTTTTTTATAAGCATATCAATATCGAAAATCATCTCAATATAATGAGTCTTAATTCCCTCTGATTCGAGCATCTCAAATAGCTTTTTTGAGATATGAGCATTATAGTAACCTTTTTTCTCCGTCTCCCCTTTTTTTTCTCCGTTAAAAGCGGTTAGGCTGTTTCGGAATTCAGCAATAAGGATGTCAGGATTATCCGTCTTATAGATAGTTTTTGCTTTCCCTGAATAGAGCTTTTCTCTTGACATATAATGGTCCTCTTTAGGTAGATTCCCTTGGATAGAGAGATCTTCGGAATTATAATTAAATATAAAAGACATTATGTCCTAAAAGTTTTGATAATGCTGTATTATTCCAGAGTTAGTCTAACAAATCAAATCCTTTCCGAGAAGTACTGACCTTCATGGAGCTAATCAAGTCATTTATAGAACTAGCAACCACTCTCTGGAAACTAAGATATTTGGATTTGTCAGAAGCTTTCCCCGAAAATAGGGTATAATTTCCCTGAAGAGATAGACTAGATGAGGACTTCTTCTGCTAAATAAAGTTATCATCTCCCAGAGGTTCCGATTTTCTGTAGCTCTGAATGACTGTTCTGATTAGTTCACTATTTTTCTCAATAGTTAACAAGAAAAAAACTTTATCGATACATCTTAATTCTATTTTTTTGTAATTACCTCTTGAAAATTTAATATCCCACTGTTTTATTTGTTACAAATTAGATGTATTCTTTGTCCTGATCAACCATTGCCATTATATTAAAATTGATTCCCTTTCCATAAACTTAGATTCAAAAACATTAGTCTTATTTTTCCTTTATCCTTTCTGTGCTTTTCAAGAATTTCATTTAATCCTTTGTTGGATTTAGCTTCAATTACAAATTCCAAATTGTCCCTATCCATTTTAAGAGAACTTACCTGTTAAAAAAGTATCTATCCTTGTATATGGCTCTCATTTTTACTCCCATCAGTTCAATCCTTTCAAATAAGTACTTAATGAGGATTGAATATTCTTTGCTTAACTCATTTATGTTAATAACACCAAGTGTTAGCTTTGATTTCCCTATTATCTAAGGTGCAGAACGAATATCCAAAAAGGTGTCATTATTCGGTTTTTAATCCCCCCATGCATGAATGACTCTAGGCCCATAATATGGAATATCATGAGAGTCAACACTAATATCTTGAACCTTAATTTAAGATCCATCATCTTAAAAACTTCACAGTCTATTTTCCTAAATGGACTATAAAATATTCTTAATAGTCCTAAGTAAATATTATTTCTCAACGTTGTTTGGATCTTTTTTGATCTTACTTAGTATCGCAGGTGCAACGCAGGATTCAATAGCTTGGACAGCGAAAGGAATTTTATCTAAACAAATTAATAAATCCAATTTATAGGTTAAATAATTTCTTAATTTTTATTTATTTTTATCCTTCATGAGATTGTGTTTTCACCTGATCATATGTAAGCTCTTACGATCTCTTACATTCTCATCTGGAAATTATGTGTTACGAACAAATCACTGCTGCCGGAAAAGTCAACCTAAAGATTTGAGCATAAGAAATGAATCTATTTAAATACTGTATTATTCATCGTGTGCATTTATTTACAGTGCTTCTTGAAAAATACAATAATTTATCTTTACCAACATCTATTTATATAATAATAAGTAACATTAGATTATTCGGCATCTGAGATTAATTCTTTTGTTTCCCCCATTTAATATTACATACCCTAATCTCAAAAATGATGCCGTTTACTTTTGAACTTCTTCTCAAATTTGCAACTTTAGCTGGACAGAAATCATTTTAACGAATCATAAGTCTTGAAGTTTCTCTACTCTCTTTTGTTGTAGAAACTATTACATAGACAATGACGGTTTACGTGAATTTGTAGGCCATAGTAATTTATTTGATGATTTCTCGCCAAGGTCAACCTTTTTATGCAAATTAATCGATTTAATTCGGCATTATTTGGGATTTGTATTAAATAACTCGAATTAAATTTGGAATTTAGTTGTCAAATTGCACCTAAAAATGTTATTTATTTGAGAATTAATTTTGACTAAAATGATAAATAGGTACTGTTTTAGAGAATAAAAAGAATCTATTTAAGCATGAATCTAAGGAAAAACAGTTTAAAGCAAGAAATATAGGATGTGGGTGCTTCTGC
The DNA here is from genome assembly GCA_003164755.1 of Methanosarcina sp. Classification (GTDB taxonomy): domain Archaea; phylum Halobacteriota; class Methanosarcinia; order Methanosarcinales; family Methanosarcinaceae; genus Methanosarcina. Next base: position 68,806 of record PLUB01000010.1, read on the forward strand.
ACGTCAACTTTTATTTACCAGTTTTTTCGTACGAGTAGTTACGTTCTCATCTTAAAACTTATTGAAGTTCGNNTATTGGAACCACTAGTTATATTTTTTGATTTTATCTCTTCATTCCATTGAGTAAATTTTTGTGAGTATTGGATTGGTAATTTTTTTCGGGATAGATTGCTGCTAGGTAATAGCAGATGAGAACGTAAGTTATACCAATTTCTTAACGTATTTATTACCTTTAATGTATAGGATTACTTTATATTTATATTCATTCTATATTTTTTTTCTTTTACTAAAAAAGTAGGATGCTGATCGAATTCTTATCTATATTATTTACTAACACCTACTTACAAACTTAAAATCATAGAAATAAAGAAACATCAGCACTTATAAGTTAACTAACTACGTCACTTATAAAATCTGGTAGAATTTTTGACCAATTGTATGGTATAAAAATTGAAATGCTAATTAGCGCTACAGCATCACTAATAATTCTAGCAAATTAAGTGCGGAATTATATATAAATTATTTTCATTTTACCCAAAAAGGTTTTTATTAGATATCCATAACTTTGGTTCTGTAAAACTTTCGGTTGATGTCACATTATTGCAGCATGTATAATTTTCTGTAAAATATACTACTCTGTATCCCAATTTTCTGGTTTGATTACTATTCTGTTACTTCATGCTTGTTTCCTGTGATCCAGGATGAAGCCTTAACTTAATCTGACAGCAAAATTCTAATACTTCATTATTCAGTTATTTTAGTAAAATATATGTATTTCTCTCAAATTTAGACAAAAATAGCCTTATTATTTTTGATTAAACCTAAAAAATGCATAATTTTTTCCATAAAAAAACTGTGCATAAACAAGCAATCCACATTCAAAATTTAATTCAAAATAACTGTACGTTGAATATGAAAATTTTTCCAAAGAACCCAGAAAAACGGACCGGCTCTCAGTGAAATATGTGCATCATGAAAAGTATATTATGTATCTTATTAGCCTGTTTTTGTCAAATAAAAACGAATGAATGTTTTTTCCGTTGTAGGTAAATGGATTATATTTTGATGATCAAATAAATATAAGATATCTTCCGAAAATGATAATTTGTAATACTCCTACGTCAAATTCGTAGTATCTATAGAAAACGTTATATTTACCATAATCTAAAGTATTGTAGTGCAAGTATTTGCCAAAAACTACTTCACTTGCATATTTTATAGGATGAACTTCAATAGAATCTAAGATAGATATATTACTTTCTAAGTTTGTTTTAGTTAAGCTTATTGTCATGTCTTTACTATCTCCTGCAGTTACTATTTGTATAGGGAGATGAGTATCATTGGTACTAATGGAACCCATTGCAACTTGAATCTTTCCAATAAATAAATATGGGAAATAATACCCAGAAATAAAAAAATATACTAATGAGTGTAAAGAGCAAATTCAAGAGCTGAATTTTTAGCAAATTAAAACGTTGACAGAAAGGTTCGATTCTATAGTCAAGAAGGAATTGAAGGAAATCAGCTTTCTTCAAATCTTCAAAAACAAGGAAAAATACGGTTCAAATCCACAAACAAAAGCAAACAATCTACTTAATAAGCTTGTACAACACAAATAAAAGATAATGTGGTTCCTTAAAGACCTGTGAGTTCCATTTCAAAATAACCAGACTGAGAGAAACATCAGAATGATGAAATTACAGCAAACAAAATATAAGGAATTTTAAAAATCACACAAAAACTATAGCTTTCTGCAGAAATTGAGCCTACATTTCTACAAACAGAAAGAACATTTTGCCGGTTATAGACGGGATTCTAGCGGCATTCCAGGGAGCGAAGCTAACTATGCCTTGGATAATTACAATAATTTATAGATATATCTCTGATTTGTATAAATGATTTCAGAAATAACGAGATTCAAAAATAATGTATTCAATTGATATTCTACTTTTATTTATGTCGGCAGCTTCGTAAATTTTATCTTTGAAGAAAGTCAATTATAAGGTTCAGCAACTTAAACAAAGATTTAAGAACTTACCGCATTTGAGTGCACAACACTTGATAGTGGATGATTTAAGCACGCACGGGTAAAAAAATATGTCAGGCACCAAACTAGATATCGTAGAACTGCTTCTGACCGCGGAGATATATAATCGTTATCCAGAATTGGATGTAAATGATCTTCCGAAAAACATTAGAAAAAATTACTGGAACAGTGCAGAGAAAACAGTTCCCAAACCTATTACAGCTACATTTACACGGATTGAAAAACTGTACGGAACTAAGGAAATAGAAACAAGTGTAAGAAACGTTCCTTTCATAGTTATTGACAAGTCTCATTTTGAACTTCGCCTGAGCGCTTTCGAAATTGCTGTGGAATGGTTTGAAAAGCAGGAGAGTGCACAGGAAAGAATTGAAAATAATCCTGTTCTGGCCTATTACTACGGAGAAGTGAAAAAGGTTCAAGCTGCAAACTATGCACTTACAAAGGCAAAAATAAGGCCTAAAGAAGTTGATAGGGAATGGATAGAATCCCTCATCGCAGAGATCAGGAAGGAAGAAAAAAGTGAAGAAATGCTCAAACTAGTGATAATTATCGCTCCAGAAGATATAAAACAAAAAATACGAGACCTTGTGCTCACCGAAGAACAGGAGGATGAAGTTAAAAAAATCAAAAAAGCCATAGAACACAGAGAATACCTTCGGGAAATCGGCTTACATGATATAGGGAAAATTCTTTTCGTAGGACCACCAGGAACCGGAAAAACCTCCGTTGCCCGCGCGCTTTCAGAACAACTATCAATCCCCTTTGTTGAGGTCAAACTCTCTATGATAACAGACCAGTATCTTGGAGAAACTGCAAAAAACATTGACAGAGTCTTTTTGCTTGCAAAGAAATTGAATCCCTGCATTCTCTTCATAGATGAGCTGGATTTCGTTGCAAAAGCTAGGAATTCGGACGAAAATGCTGCCATCAAGCGAGCAGTCAATACCCTCCTAAAGGCTATCGATGAAATCAGCCTTGTGGAGCATGGGGTGCTCTTGATTGCCGCAACAAACCATCCTCAGATGCTTGACGGTGCGGCATGGAGGCGTTTTGACGAAATAGTTCATTTTCCTCTTCCTGACATCGAAATGCGTAAAAACATCCTAGATATCGTAACCAGACATATCGAAGGAGATTTTGATACCAGAGAAATTGCGGAATTGACAGATGGCTACTCAGGTTCTGACATGCGAATGGTAATCAGGGAAGCGGTCCTGAGCGCTCTTCTGGAAGAACGCAAAGTACTCACCCAACAAGATTTGCTGGAAGCAGTTGGGTCATTTAATGAAAGGACTGATCTCAAATTCGAAAAATATGAGAGGAAAAAATAATCATGAAGCTAACACTTCTTGGAACTGGTGATGCTGTCGGAACCCCGAAAATAGGATGCAACTGTCCAGCATGCGAAGATGCTCAGAGAGGTGGAAAAAGCCAACGCCTCAGATTTTCTATTCTTGTGGAATCAAAGATAGGTCGAATTCTTATCGACACCAGCCCGGATCTCAGGCAACAGTTTCTCATGCAAAATCTTTCCTCCATAGATGGAGTGATCTGGACCCACGGACATTATGACCATTACTCTGGATTCGGAGAGTTCTACAGAATTCAAAATAAAGTTGATGTTTATGGGATTCCCGAGACTATCAACTACATAAATCAGTATGTCTCGTTCCTTAAGCCTAAATATCATTATGTAAATCTCTGTAAGCCATTCGAGCTATTTGGACTGCAGTTTACTCTCATTAAGGTAGATCACCCCCCTATGGAGGTCCCTACAGGGATCATAATTCGTGAAGGGGATACAAAAGTAGTGATTACAGGAGATACAAGTCCAGAAATACCCAACGTCAGTATAGAGTTGATGAAGGATCCTAACCTTCTTATTGCCAATGCGATAGTTCCACCACATATCCATATCAAAAAACATATGAACTCAGAAGAGGCTATGGCACTTGCAAAGAAAATTAATGCAAGAAGAGTAGTTTTGACTCATCTCAGTCACCTCTTTCGTCCTCATCATATTGAATCCGTATTTTTACCCCTTGGATATGACGGACAGGTATTCGATTTATAATTTATTTTCAATCATGTGCATCTGTTAACATTTTTTGATTGAAGTTGTGGTTGCGCATCCCTCAGCAAACTATTGGGTATTCTACTGGAATAAACTTAAAGAAATTTGCTCAAGAGGGTTTCGATAAACCTTTGATTTTCATGAGTAATTTATATACCATTTATATATATGAAGAAATTTGGGGATTGTTTCAGATTTTAGAAAACAAAATATCAAGTATTATGGAAGGAGTTTCATACTTCTTCTCTTAATCTACTCCATTTAGGAGCAAACACAATACCAAGCCCTTTCCAAAATTTTAGTTTTTAACTCCCAAAGAGATAAATGTCCTTCCTAGGAGATTACTATATCAGCAGGTTGGAGAGGAGAGCAATTGTTATATTTGTGATAAGTTCATTCAATTATGTAACAACCAAAGTTACGGTGTCTATACAGCTACAAGTAACTAGGTATATTAGCGCCACAGCTCTGGATATATTTAAAAAGTATTCCAAATTAATAATTTTAATTTGTTCATATGTTTCTTTTTCTTCCTAGTTTTTCTGATTTTCAACATAGTTTTTAACCGCATCGGAAGTTGTACCATCATCCACAGCGCCAATATTATCCCAGTAACTACAAAGAGAGCTTTCTTTTCATAGTGGAATCTATCTATTACCTTGAAATAAGTGCATGAATAAACAATTAAAGGATTTTTTGTTCTATTCGTTTTGAGAGGAATTATTCAACCTTCAACCCAGTTTTGAAATAATCATGGAAACAGAAAAAGCGGAGATTTTACTTGACATCTAAAGCAGTCATTATCTCTTGCATCCTTTGGGATGAAAATTTACAATATCTGCCATTAAATGACTTCTTTCTTCACGAGAAGTATTATAAATTTTATATACAGTAATATTAAATATAACAAAAATTGCAAAAAATATTAAATACAAGTTTATCATACATACATATGTCTACGTGAACAGACACAAAAGCAAAAAAGCCTCCTAAATTTATTACTTGACCCTGAGGTGTTGGATATTCCTCACCTGTAAAAGTAGGTAGGTAGGAAATTTCAGCACCAGAGAAGAGCACGAAAAATTATTACCCCTGCTCAATCTGACTTTTCGCAGATTTCCTACCAATTATCACAATTTTTCATTCTATTGTTTTTTTTGGAAACTACCTATTATTCAAACTTTGTTTTTGAAAATAGATTACACTTTGATCTTATGCCTTCATCAAAATATTCTAACTTCTATTTCCTGAATCTTCAGTTGAGATAATAATTGCAAATTTTTGAACAAATCTCCTAAAAGTCGCAAGAAAAATATTATTATCTTGAGAACATCTGCTGAAGATCGACTCAATTAAACATTTTATCACATTTTTCCTGAAAAATGCTAATATTTTTTTGACATTTTATAGAATCAACAAATTTGACCTGAATAATCTGTTCCTAGAAAACATAGACTACGACTACCTCTAAACAAGGACAAACAAGAGGAATTTACAGAGCCTGCTTAATTTTCTGTTAAATCACAAGCATCAATAAGTTATTGAGTAAAAAATGTTCAATAGCAGAAGAACTTAATTACATTCAGTAAAACAAAAATCTGACTTCGAATTTACAGCAAATTCGCAATACTACCTATCTTTGAAGTTAATTCAGCTGTGACATGCTTTAATTAGAATGTTTCTACGGAGAATTCACCTGACAATATCTGGCGATCAAGAAGAATGACTATTATATTTATTTCGATTGACCCAAATGTGTATTTTCGGCTACTCTTCATTTAAGCTTTCATTACTACCCTATCTTTATGAGAATTACTTTGCCCAAGATCTTTAAAACTTTCATTTTCTTATTCAGGGACCAAATTATCATTAGAATTCATATTTTAACTCCAAATAGAATGCATCTCTTGGACCTATACAAGATGGTAATAAAGCTTTAATTATGAATAAAATTAAAATTCATCCAATAAAGTAATATAAATTTATGTACATGTAATACTTGGCAATCTAGACTTATAAGAACATTCTAGGATTCATGCAGCTGAACTGAAAAATCAATCGGATTGAATATTTAATTGTCTAAAAGCAACGTTTAAACCACAAAGTCAATTCATTTGATTTTGTTTCTCAAGTACGTGAGTATTAAATTCTTTAGAAATAATCAAGGATAACATTATAATAATATTTTAAGAAGCTTAATCGTCTCCGAGAAATACTCTCAAAAAACTCATCTTAAGAGTGATATTATTTTTTTCATGATAAGAATTTTTCAATGTCGTGATAAATTACTCAATCAAAATAACGATTTTCAGTTTAGAACTACAAGAAATGAGTTAGAGGAAGAGAGAAAAAATGCACATTCCAGATGGATACTTAGGACCATGTACATTTATCGCATTTTGGATTATCATGATTCCGATATGGTATTATGCAGGACAGAAACTTACCACATAGCTCAAGTCCAGACAGGTTCCTCTGCTGGCGCTATCAGCTGCATTCTCATTTGTAATAATGATGTTCAATGTCCCTATTCCAGGAGGTAGCTCAGGCTATGCCATAGGCGGTGGAATTATCGCCATAATTATAGGCCCCTGGGCAGCAATTATAGCTATATCTGTAACTTTGGTATTGCAAGCAATGATTTTTGGTGATGGTGGAATAATAGCCGTAGCCACTAACTGCTTCAATATGGGAGTTATAGTACCCTTTGTCGCTTACTATGCTTATAAGTTTATCAGCGGAAATTCAGCTATTACATCATCTACGAGAGTTATTGCTGCGGCCATTGCTGGCTGGATTTCTCTGACCATGGCATCTTTTTGTGCGGGCTTTGAATTAGGAATACAGCCAATTTTGGAGCACACGGCTGAAGGAGTCCCACTTTATATGCCATATCCCTTGAGTGTAACGATTCCTTCCATGGTACTTGAACACGCTTTGGTATTTGGCATTCTAGAGGCACTGATTACCGCAATTATTTTTGCCTATATCCAGAGAACAGATACATCAGTAGTGTATGGAGAGAAATCTAAAGAGGAGATGAACAAAATGATGAAGAGAAGCACAATCTGAAATGAGGAATGGGGATAAAATGATACGAAACTGATCTATTGGCCTAGTATTTGTGCCTATAAGGTATGCTTGCGACAGGCCACTTCACCTGGTGAATGGGAACCAAATGAACGCTAAGAAAACTGATAAATTAGAAAGCTTTAAAAGGTCAACTAATTAAATGGGGGGCATCTAAGGATATTAGATATAAAAAAACTTGCAACTGGGAGATGGATGGGCATACATTTTGTAAGCCGTGATTGGCGAAATTAACCCGTTGATCCAATTGAGGTGTTAAATAAACCTCTGGAATAGTTGCGTTAGCTATTTATCCTCAACATGATACTACGAAGCTAATTCGCTACATAGAAGATTTATTCTTTTCATGGTTGTGATGTACATGTCTGCCATAACCTCCACCACCTGGGGTTTCGATTACAAAAATATATCCGTTCTTCAGCTTGAGTTCAACCTGTCCTTCAACTTCTATAACTCTGCCGTCTCTTCTGATAAGCATATCCTTTCCACATTTTCCAGGCATTCCGCCTTTGAGCCCGAACGGAGGAATCTTCCGATGGCTCGAGATGATAGCAGCATTCATATCCTTCAAGAATCGGAACTTTCGAACAACTCCGTTTCCACCCCTGAATTTACCATTTCCTCCGCTTCCTTGTCGAATGGAAAATTCCTCAAGCAAAACTGGGAATCTTGCTTCAAGAACCTCAGGGTCTGTAATTCTTGAGTTGGTCATATGAGTATGAACAGCATCTGTTCCTGAAAAGCCAGGACCTGCGCCTGCGCCTCCACATATGGTTTCATAATACTGGAAATCAGCGTTTCCGAAAATAAAATTGTTCATCGTACCCGGAGAAGCCGCAAGCGTGCCAAGAGCTCCAAAAAGAGCGTCAACAATGTACTGTGCAGTTTCAACATTGCCTGCGACAACTGCTGCAGGAGGTTAGGGGCTGAGCAGGGAGCAAACTGGTATAACGATCTCAAGTGGCCTTAAACAACCTGCATTCAAATGTATATCACTTTTTACAAATGTCCTGAAAACGTAGAGAACAGCAGCTATGCAAACAAATGCAGGAGCATTAAAATTATTTGAGAGCTGAGAGGAGGTACCCATAAAATCGATTTTAGCATCACGGTTATTGCGGTCAATTGTGATCTTAACTTTAATTGCATTTCCATCATCGAACAAATAAGTGAATTCTTCAACTGTAAGCCTGTCAATAACTCTTCTGACGGCTTCTTCAGCATTATCTTGCACATTACCCATATAAGCTTTAACAGTTTCAATGAAAAAACCCTCGACCATCTTGCGAAGTTCCTGAAGGCCTTTCTCATTTGCAGCTATCTGTGCACTAATATCAGCAATGTTCTGGTCAGGATTTCTTGCCGGGTATTTTCCCGAATTCAACCATGCTTTCAACCTTTCTTCACATAAACTACCTTGTTTGACTATCTTCATGCCCTCATTCAGCACACCTTCTTCTTCAATAGTCCTGCTGCCAGACTGCATGGATCCAGGACTGATCCCTCCTACATCTGCAGGATGACCTCTGGAAGCCAGGTAAAAAAAATATCTTCAGAGCTGCAAAACATCGGGGTAACGACTGTGATATCAGGAAGATGAGTTCCTCCGTTATACGGGGAGTTAATCAAGTATACATCTCCTGCTTGCATTTCGTTAAATTGTCTCCTGATAAGGGCTTTTACGCATTCTCCCATAGACCCCAAATGCACAGGAATGTGGGGGGCGTTTGCTACCAAGTTTCCATGCCTGTCAAAAATAGCGCAGGAAAAGTCCAGTCTCTCTGTTATATTTACCGAATGAGCAGTATTCTGCAAAGTATACCCCATTTGCTCGGCAACTAACATAAACCTATTATTGAAAATCTCGAGCATTACAAGATCCACATCCTTCCCTATGATTTTATGGGTTAGGAGCGAAATTCTACGGTTCAGGAGAAGATAGTTATGTTCAGTGATCTTTCCTTCCCAACCGGATTCAATAATAATGGTCGTATTTTTCTCGATTAGAACTGCAGGTCCATTTATACAAGCCCCTGGTTTCAACTCATCCCTCTTGAGAATAAAAGTCTCATGAAACTCCCCATAACTATACATTTGAACTGTAGACACAGGTAAGAAAGCATGATTTGTTTCAGTTTCCAGCACAGGGGCAGAAACTCTTTCCGTAATCCCTACGACCTCTACGGAAACAGCCTCAACAACACAATGGTTTTGTTCTCCATTACAAACCCAAAGTGATTCTTGTGAGTTTCCTCAAAACCTTTCCTGAGAGTGTCCTTATCCGCAAAATCCACAAGTAATTGAGTGTCTGAACCTGCATAGCGCATATGTACTTTGAAGAGCACAATAATGCGGTTCTTCTGCACTCCCTGATCCAGCATCGAGAAGCACCCTTCCTTTTTAAGCTCTAAAAATACGATTTTCAGTTCCTCTATCAGCCTGTCCGATAGTTCAACCCCTATGTATCGCTCTTTTATCAGCCGCTGATCTGCAAGTCCATGCCGTATGCTGACAGAACGCCTGCAAACGGATGAATGAAAATACTTTTAATCCCAAGACTGTCTGCAACCCTACAGGCATGCTGTGCAGCAGCTCCTCCAAAACAGCAAAGGGTATATTCATTTATATTGTACCCCTGCTGGACTGAGACTTTCTTAATGGCATTTGCCATATTCTCGACTGCGACTGAAAGAAAGCCCTCTGCTACCTGCTCAGGAGTCAGAAAACCACTCTCGATTGAAACCTCTTTTGCAAGCTCTGAGAATTTTCTGAGCACAAGTTCGGAATCAAGAGATTGATCTGCATTGAGCCCGAACAGCCTTGGGAAAAATTCGGACTGCAATTTTCCGAGCATGACGTTGCAGTCGGTAACTGTAAGGGGTCCACCTTTTCGATAACATGCAGGGCCAGGATCCGAACCTGCAGATTCCGGACCTACCTTAGAACCTGCCTTCTTCGTAATGAAGTATGGAACCTCCACCTGCTGCAATAGTATGGATGCGCATCATCGGAGATCTCAATCGTACACCTGCAATCTCGGTTCAAGACTGCGCTCATACTCCCCGCTGTACTGAGCTACATCTGTAGATGTCCCTCCCATATCGAAAGTAATGATTTTTTGTACCCCTGCCACGAGAGATGTCGCAACCGCCCCCACAATTCCACCCGCTGGCTCGGAAAGGATACAGTTCTTGCCCTGAAAAGCCTCTGCATCGATAAGCCCTCCACTGGACTGCATGAACATGAGCCTGGGCGTTCTTGTTTCTCTGTCCTCCTGTCGTTCTTTTAGTTTTTTTCCTCGTTCTACTTGCCCTTCGTCTTCCTGTTCCCCTTCTATTTCTTCTGCCCCTTCATCCAGAGTTCTCTGAACCATATCAACGTACCTTCGGAGAACCGGAGATAGATATGCATCAACAACAGTCGTTTCCCCTCGGATCACGAGTTTTATCAACGGGCTTACCTGATGGGAAAGGGATACTTGTGTAAAACCGATTTCTCTAGCAAGTCTTCCAAGACTAAGTTCATGTTTAGGATATTTATATGCATGCATCAGGACAATGGCAACTGATCGAATTCCAGCTTTGAAGGCCAAATAAAGCACTTTTTCTGCATCTTCAAGATTTAGGGGCACAAACTCTTTTCCATCTGCTCCTAATCTTCCTGATACCATGATAACCCTTTCATACAACTGGTCTGGGAGTTCGATTTTCTGAGCAAAAATACCTGGGCGATTCTGGTACCCTATTCTCAAAGCATCCCCAAAACCCTGGTTTATAACAAGAAAAGTACGCTCTCCTTTCCGTTCAAGGAGAGCATTGGTACCTACTGTTGTCCCCATTTTGATGGCCTCTATTAGTTCCGAAGGCAGAGGTACATCTTTGGGCAGCCCCAGAATATAACGAATTCCATGCATGGCTGCATCTTTATAGTGGCTGGTATCTTCAGAAAGAAGCTTGTGTGTGATTAGATTTCAGTCAGGGCTGCAGGCTACGATATCAGTAAATGTACCTCCACGATCTATCCAGAACTGCCATCGAGCTTTGGGAGACATTAAAGGAACGATTGTATAAGTTGTATTAATTATTTAATCCTGAAATTTCAGATTTGATTTATTTTCAAATCAGATTCCTTGTTTCACTCTTTTATACATTCTTCCACAACTTTCAAAATATCAATAACTTTTTAACATCAGCTTTTTGGAAATCTTTTATACATTTGAGGTTGCAATGAATCAGCATGAAAACATACCAGGGAATCATTGTTGATTCTATTTCCAAGAAGCAGTTCAAAGGTGAGATTGCCGTTGAAAACGGGAAGATTATTCATGTGGGAGAGAAGGAGCATGATAATGAGCAGTATATCCTTCCAGGTCTTGTAGATGCCCATGTGCATATAGAAAGTTCTATGACCATGCCTTCGGTTTTTGCCAGAATGGCTGTTGCAAGAGGTACAGTTGCAGAGGTTAGCGACCCTCATGAGATAGCAAACGTGATGGGGGAGAGGGCATTGATTACATACTAGAGGATTCCAGAAAAGCCCCTATGAAGATTTTTTGGGGGGTACCCTCTTGTGTGCCGGCCACACCATTCGAATCAGCTGGAGCAGTACTGGATGCAATATCTTTGGACCGTTTGTTGGCAAGGGCTGATCTATACTACCTATCCGAGGTGATGAATTTTCCAGGCGTGGTCTCGGAATCTCCTGAAATAATGGCGAAAATGGAATCAGCCAAAAAATACGGCAAAGTTATAGATGGTCATGCGCCTGGTTTGAGAGGTACAGACCTACAGAAATACGTGGGCTCAGGAATTTCCACAGACCATGAATGCCTTACTTATGAAGAAGCAGTTGATAAAATAAATCTTGGGATGAAGGTACAGATTCGAGAGGGAAGTTCAGCCAGAAACTTTGAAACACTTTATCGTTTGATATATGAATATCCAGAATCCGTTATGCTTTGCACCGACGATTCTCATCCCAATACTCTGATACATGAAGGACATATCGATAGGCTAATCCGACGCGGATATGAAAAGGGACTTGATATTTATAATCTGATTCAAGCAGCAGTGATCAATCCTGTGGAGCACTATGGCCTCAATGTCGGGCTTTTGCGCAAGGGAGACCCTGCAGATTTCATTATCGTAGACGATCTAAAATCATTTAATGTGCTGAGTACTTTCATTGATGGAAATTGTGTTTATGATGATGGAAAGGTTCTTTTCCCGATGGAAAAAATTTTTGCCAAAAATGTTTTCAACAGGAATGAAATCTCAATTCAAGATATAAAAATATCTCTGCCGCCTGCAGATAATACAAGGGAGCAGATGAGAAATATCAGGGTGATAGTTGCCCAGGATGGGGAACTTGTCACAGGCCAAGAACTAGCCTTGGCAAAAGTAGAAAACGGCAATCTGGTTTCAGATCCTGGCAGGGATATTTTGAAATTAGTTGTCCTAAGCAGGTATAGAAATGGTCCTGTTCAAATTGGTTTCATAAAGAACATAGGCCTGAAAAAAGGCGCTATTGCAAGCAGCATCGCCCATGATAGTCACAACATTATTGCAGTTGGTGCCACTGACAAAGATATAGTTGAAGCTGTCAATAAGCTGGTGGAAAATAAAGGGGGAATAGTTGTGGGAACTGCAGAAGATCTACTTGATCTTCCACTAGAGGTTGCAGGTCTTATGAGCATTCGGAGTGGGGAAGAGGTAAATTCTCGGTACCAGCTGCTTAATGAAGAAACTCAGAAACTTGGAACCTCACTGAAGTCTCCCCTTATGACTCTTACATTTATGTCGCTTCTGGTAATTCCTGAACTTAAACTTGGAGATAAGGGGTTGTTTAATGTAACAAAATTCGAATTTGTCGATCTTTTCGCAAAGGAATAAACAAAAAAAATAGAGAGAGTCAGAAAAATATTTATTCCCACCATAATTATCCCAATAAAATTAAATATACATTAAAAAAAATCCAATGTAGTTTGAAAACGGGAATCTGAAAGCATGATAGCTTTCTTCAGCCATTCTGCTTTAGGTGTGCTCACCCTGGCTGCAAGGTCTGAAACGGCTGATGTGAGAGAATCAAATTTTTGAGGGGAATTTTTAAGAGCCTTTCTCACGCCTTCCCGGACTACCCACACCCCAAAAGGTGCCCAGTAATGAGGAGTTATTTCCCTTAGCACGAAAACAGAGGCCTGTTTTCGGATTTCAGTAAGATATTCAAGTACAGCCAACCTTGTGGCATAATAACCTCCTGCCAGAAGAGAATATCCTTTTTTTCCACTGGGCCCTTCACTGTCTTCACCAATCCAAATTGATTCTCCAGACCAAATTGTATTTGGGAGCCAGATCTCAATAAGTTCAAAAGAATAAGTTCGTGGAAGAATGAGGACTTCAAAGCTGTTCCCGAAATAAGTCTCACTGAAAAGCAAAATATCGGAAATTAAGGAAAAGTCCTTTATATGACCTAAAAGTTCCTTTCCGGCCATATCATCCACGGCTGTTATTGACCAGCGAGTAGGTACTATTTTTCGTTCTTTCCCCAACAAGCCGATTGAAAAAAGGCGTGTGATGTGTTCTGTTTTAACATCATTTTTTAGAAGTTCAGTAATAGCGTCTTTTGCCAGGGAATCAGTATCATAGACTAGGTAATCTACTTTTCGTGGAACTTTCGGGTTTTCTGCAAGCTCAAAATTTTTTACAAGTCCGGATGGACCCATAGGCATTAGAATGGTATCAAAATTTAGTTCTTGCTTTGGAATTTTGTAAAACCAGGCTTCAGTATCCACTGGTTTTCTAGAAAGAGCGAGTTCCTGAGCTTTTACAAGAAGGGGGTTTTCTTTGCTGCGTGCGTCTTTTATATGGAAATTTGTATTTGCCCTAACCATACTGGAACGCATGAAGATTATATCTTCAATTTGCATGTTTGCCCAGGCTGAAGGATCTTCCAGGAATAAGGCTTCGTTTTCCGTTGTCAAGGGGGAAATTATTGGGCCTGCTGTAATCCTAGGATAGCCATAGCTACCAACAAAAAGAGAAGGAGGAGATGCTCCAAAAACAGAACAGCCTGAGATCGCAGGAGCAATCGATTGTAAGGACCTATATTTTTCAAGAATTGGACAACGAGGACGCCCACAAATTCCTTTTCCTTTACATTTAATGCACAGCGTTTCATTCACTTTGAATCCATGTCCTCACATATGAATGCAAGCTTTAACTTAAGGAAGTCCCCTGTATAGCAGACCAGATTTTTGAATAAAGCTACAAATACAGAACATGCTTTTTACCTTTCCTGGAGATAGGCTTCTGCTTAAAAGTACCAAAGCAAACTTTCAAATTTCTTTCTGTAAATCCTCATAAAAGTCAACTTCACTTCAAGTTTCTCACTAACTTTTGAGATACTGAAACTCTTAAGCGTTTCAGAATATCCGCCAAATCTTGCAATGTAGACTTCATGCTAGAAAAATCATTGTTCTCGTAAGCTAACCCGGATTTCAGGTAAGAGATTCTATACTAAATTTTACAAATTGATTTCATAAGCAGCAAATCTAGAGAATAAATTAAAGTTTACCATACATGTGCCTTTGCTTTTAATTTTCAAGTAGAAATTAGGTCTCCCTTGATGTATTATATAGAAAATGCATGCTACCGAAAAACTAGCAAGAATAGATATAATTTAAAAGCTGGAAATGTTATATTCATTTCTCATGCCTCTTTTCTCATAAAGACTGTCAAAGTTTAATTTTTAATTTGTTCAGCAGAGAAACCCTTTTCCATGAGGACTTCTTTCATACGGGTCAGGTGGTTTCCTTGAAGTTCCACAGTATTTCCTTTTACTGTGCCGCCGCATGCAAACTTTGATTTCAGATAAGTAGACAGTTCATGTAGATCAATTTCACTGGCATCAAAGCCTTCCACAACGGTAACTTCTTTCCCGTATCTTCTTCTATTTATTTTTACTGTTATTCTCTGTTGCTCTTTTGCAACCTCTTCGCATATGCAAAGTTCTTTTGGAAGCCCGCATACCGGGCACATTCCGCTGCTCATTTGTTGGTATGTCCTCCGAATCTGTAATAATTGTATGTGTAATTTACATCCAAAAATAACTAAAAAGACATCAAGTACTTATCAATGAAGGTATTAAAGCCTAATGGTATTATTCTGCCACTTTATGCTGAATTTAGATTTATAGATAAAAATTTATGCAGTATAAAAGCCAGTCAAAGCTTTATTATTATTTCCAATTTTTTATATGACATATTATAACTTCATAGAGTAAAATTAACACAGTATAATGTTGCATGAAAAATTCAGACATCAAATTAAAGGGCTGAATCTTGATTTTTAGTCCATTCAAAATCTAGGTCATCTTCATCAAGTGTTTGATATTTTCATGATTAAAGTTTCCATCGTAACAAATGTTTGCTTTTCATGCACTGAGTAGATCTGCTCAACTAACCTCGATGGAATAAAACAAAAATACCGAAAAATAGTACTAAGTACATTTTGGAATAAAATCAAACAAAGAATCGAGGACAACCGAAGAGCTAAATTTCCCATAAATCTCAATCTCAAATCGACAATTAAAAACCTGAAAATCGTCTCTTTTGTCGGACAGAGCGTTTCTTATCCACAACAGTTTCAATTATATATATTTCCGAATTACTACAGAAGATTCGTATCTATCTCTAATTTTTTTCCACTATAATCATGTCCAAATTTGTCTTACTAATTTCTGTATTTGACCCGATTTTTTTCTTTTCTGATTTATCATTTTTTTATTTTAAAGACAGTTTCTGCGATTCTCAAAATATTCCTTTTATTTTCAATGTCATCAACTGATAAAGATTATAACAAAAAGCCGTACACAAAATCTTTAGATTCATTCTTTGAACAATAGTGACAAGAACTTTCCCTGCTTGGAATATCTTTTTAGTTACCGAATAAACTAATTTACTTGTAGTTTTTTTTGAGCTGATCCTCTTGTCTTTTAATTACATCATGCATTCCCAGATAATGTTTTTTTTGTGGATCTTTTCATTGGTGTATCAAGAACTTTTTGATTTGCTCCAAAGTATCCTGTCTATGTAAGAGAGTTCATTTTTCTGACAAATCCGCATTCTAATTATGAAGTGATGTAGTTGTTGTTTTGAATCTTCAGATAAACTCACAATTCCAATTAATTATATTACAACTGTTATGTATAATGTGTGACTCAACGCCCTTTTTGGTTTAGATTTTGTATCTGATTCACCTTATATTTGCTTGTTTTTCTCTAGGTTTACCCACTTTTGCTGCCCAGGATCCGAATGGGTAAAAGTCGCTGTCTGAATTATGCCCTTTTTGATTTTCAAAACCAAGGAATCAAATTGGCTTTCCAACTGTTTCCATATTTATTTTTATTTGCAATTATCACTAATTCACTTTTTGAATAATCAGACTGGAGTACTACCTAATATGTACTTAGGAAAACCATGAAATTCACTGAAAAAAAATCAATCGAAACATTGTTTTTCAAGTTCAAAATTTGAAAGATAATACCATTGCTGCAAAAAAACACTTTAAACACAATTATTACGTCAGTTCCAAATTTTTCTTCCGAAACTATTTTGTTAAAAGATATTAATTTAAAAATGGTATTAAAGACTTTCAATCAATAAAGAATCGATTTAAACAAGTTTGTCTCCAACTGATTAAATAATTACATATTCACTTTTAAGAGCAAAATCAGTACGATTTTTTATAAATAAAATTTCTTGTTCAGATACTTAAACCATCCAATGTCCAAATGCATAAGAGTTTATCGAAATCCTCTATAGTTTTTGAATGAATTCTCGAAGAGAACTCTCTTGTATACCACATTGGTTTTAGCCACGAGAATGGTAAATATTATATTATTTAATGTTGTGCCTGTCGAATAAAAAATAAGTGACACCCAAAATTAGTGAAAAAAAATTAGAATTTTAAGTTAGAATTAAATTGCCTGGATTTTATAATACACCTTAAGATGAAATCAAAACTTTAGAGATAGAAATTTTCAACTATGATTAGTGAAGCATAAATCGAGATGGAAGTTTTAATGTCGCTTCCAGAAATTGGATAATTAGTGTAGGAACTCGAATTGCTGAAATAGACAGTTTCAAGAATTTCTATTATGGAGATAATCTTGCTTTATGGCTTGGAGTTGAACAGTATACTGATCTGCAAATAAATTTTACAACTGGAGAATCACAAGAGAGTATCAATGATAGCAAAGTGAATTCTAACGCATATTACTCAGACAGCAGCAATAAAGAAAAATAACAAATTAAAAGAATTTTTTTAAACGGAAGAAGAAATTAATTGGACATGCAAAAGCAATTATTGCTATAGCAAGGAAAATTGTCACAATTATACAGCCCCTGATTACAGATGACTAGGTGTACAAGGAGAGAACAAGATGTCAAAAGGGAGAAATTCAACAAAGGACGATTGTTGAGACAGAAACATTTTCAGTTGATATATGCATAAAAATATTAGTAGACTAATCGCAATTCTAGAAAGAGGGAATTTTAAGAGTACGTGAGTAAACAGTTTCTCACGTACTTTCATGCCAAATTAAAGTGAATTGTTTATAGAGTGAATATTTGTAATATTTATGTTCGAAGATACAAATTAACGTTCTGTTTTCTATGGTTATACTTTTGTTTTTCTGTGCTTTAGTTTTTCTGCGATATCAATCCCAAGTCTTTTGCACTCCTCAATATCCTTATCTGTGGGCTTGTGAAGAATCCGAAGTACCGGATCTATCACATTCATACCCATCTCTCGCATCTTTTCGGCTATCATTATAGGTGCTTCTCCACTCCATCCATAAGATCCAAAAGCAGCTCCTATTTTACCTTTTGGATCTGAGGAAGTAAGAGTATCATTTAGGAATTTTTCCATGGGAGGCAGCATTCTGTAGTAAAAAGTCGATGAACCAATTGCAATTGCTTCTGCGTCATTAAGATCTTCGGGCTTTACTTCATAAAAGCTAACAGCCTTTACATCTATATTCCTTGATTCTATTCCACTAGCTATAGCCTCGGCCATAGATTTTGTATTCCCTGAAGTACTTAGATATACTACTATCGCTTTCAAACTAATCCCCATCCGATTTAAGATATGATATTAACCCAGAGATAGACAAAAAGTGAGCAAACTCGCCAGTTTTGTATATAACCAGATACCAGGACCATAAAAACGAAACCTGATGTAATCTCACTTTCTAACCATGTACTAATTATAAAAATTATTTTAAATAAGGATTTCATCCCACATTAAGTTGATTTAAGATATGAGAGAAAAACTCCTTATGTCAGATATGCCAAAATATGAGTACGGCCATGTAAATTACTACTTGCATGGCTATACTATAAAAAACATGTGTACATTTTGGGAAATATAATCAATATTTTGGGGAAAAAAGTTCCGATGCTCATGATTTTCCTTGATGTATTATAGGGATCACTGTGACAGCAGCAGTCTTTGTATTCACTAATTAAATTTATCATATACTCTAAGAAAAATTTAGCTTGTACATTGATTTTTCATTTCAACTCTTTACAGTTCTATATTCATTATACGCGTTCAAGTGCAAGAGCCCCAAGAAATGCCATTGTTTCAAATATCTCTTTATTCTCTGGAGTTAGAACTATCTCAGGTTGTTCAAAGGCAAATGCCATGAGGCCTAATATCATTCTGTGAGTTTTTAGCGGAATATAGTACCCTCTCTGCAGGAAGATTATCTGTTCCGTATCCAGCTGCCTGACAATTATCATAAGCCCATTGAGCGATGTTACTCTCTTTATCTTTGAGCGGGTAGTCAGTATCACCTTCTTCGATTTGAAGCCCTGCGGAGCTGGATGTGAGTATTGCAAAGGCACCTGGTGCAAAGTTATGCATTTGATCGGAGAGAATTTTAAAAACTTCTTGCCGTGTTTTTGCTTCCACAAGTTCACGGGAAAGGCCTGATGTTGCTTCCACTTGAGCTTCGCTTTTCCAGATCTGAGGCAGAAGATGATGCAGTCGAGTTGCAAGGCTGCTGATTATAAGAGCAATAGCGACATATCCTACAAAAGCGATGAAGTATTCCAAGTCGTCAATACCAATTGAGTAGTAAGGTTTGACAAAGAAAAAATCAAAAAGTAAAATACTCACAAATGCTGTAAACATAGCTACTCTGCGTCTGAAAAAAAATGCAGATACAAGAACTGGCAAGAGCTGAATAATCAGTAAGTTCGTAGGTCCTATATAATCCTTAAGAAGAAAATTGACGCTCACTACTGCTATAATTAGAATGAGGCTAATTGTATATTCCACTGTAAAAAATAGTGGAATTTGTCGCTGAAGAGGTATATGCAAGTCGTTCACTTTGGGTTCATAAAGGTGGATATCAATACCATGCGAATCCCTTATGATCCTGTACACCGGAGAAAAGAGCACATCTATGCCATGGGGTTTTCCAAGCATAATCATGTTGACATTGCTCCGCCGAGCATAACGTATAATTTCATCAGCTATATCATTTCCTCGGTAACGAACTATCCGTCCACCCAGCCGTCGACATGTTTCTAGAGCTTGATTGAGCCATACACGTTCCATAGAAGATAAAGCCCTATCATTGTCGATATCTACTGAAAGTACAATAAAATCAGCATCGAATCTGGTTACAAGCTTGTATGCTGCCCTGACCATGGCTTCAGCAGTTGGCCCGGGACGAATGCAGACAAGAAGCCTTTCTACTGCAGGCCATGGACCCTGGATAGCACGGCTTCTCATATAATCGATCATCATATGGTCAGTATACACTGCCATATATCGCAGTGCAAGTTGCCTTAGTGCAAGGAGATTTCCTGTTCTGAAAAAACTCTGTACAGCAGCTTCAGCCATATTTATTACATAGACTTTCCCAGCTTTGAGGCGATTATTTAGCTCTTCTGGAGTGATATCGATTAACCGAATTTCATCGGCATTGGAAAAGAAAGCATCAGGTACAATTTCAGAAACTCGGATTTCAATTATTTGGGCAACGGCATCGTTCTGGCTCTCAACATGCTGGATATTGACGGTCGTATAAACTGATATTCCTGCTTGCAGTATCTCTTCGACATCTTGGTATCGCTTCACATGTCTACTGCCGGATGGGTTGGTATGAGCTAACTCATCTACCAGGACTATTTGAGGGTGACGTCGGATAATTGCATCGAGATCCATATCTTTCAGAGAGAGACCATGATGTTCGATAGAAACTGTTGGAATAACCTCAAAATTACTTACTAGTACATTCGTCTCAGGCCGATCATGAATCTCAATATAGCCGATTACAACATCTTTTCCTTCCCGTAGCCGCTGAAGTGCATCTTGAAGCATTGAGTATGTCTTCCCAACACCTGCGGAATAGCCCAAGTAAACTGTCAACTTTCCTTCATGCGCCTTTTTTTCATCACGGCGAGCAATGAAGAGCAAGTCTTCAGCCAGTGGTCTTCCATCTGCTTCATGACGACCTATTGCCATAATTTCCTCTTAGGCGTGACCATTCTCATCAAACGCTCAGTTGAGCGAATTAGCATTCAAATAAAGAAGGCGATAATTTAAAAATTCATCTCACCCTTTGATGGATAACACAGGCAAATCGACAAATAAATGATACATTTGTGTAAATCCAGGAATATCTGATGAACTTTCAATGGGAATGAAGAAGTAAACTCATTAATGCAAAAATCAAGTTAAAGATTAGATTTTGAGCAAATTGAAGAATTGAACAAAAGATTCAATTTTGGAGTCATTAAAGAAATTGAAGAAAATCAGCCTTCACTAAACTTCAAAAACAAGGAAAAAAACGGTGCAAACCCAAAAACACTACCATATGCTTACTACAGGAATACCTTTTACCAGTTTCAAAGGAGATGAATATGAATTAAGTGATTTTATCATTTGTATTTAAAACAAATTCCCTCTGTTTCATACAAAAAACATGTGATATCTTATTTTATAGGCATAATGATTTTACGCCGTATTTTCATTTAATAATACAAAAGTAGCTTAAAATATATTTAAGTTAGTTGATAAAAACTTGGGGACATTTTCCCGTCTCGCAACAAGTGCAAGCTATTCACCTCAAATAAAAGTTATGAAGAAACAAAGCTAGACATTGTCAGGATGATTAAAGACACAGAGAAAAAAAGCACTATATTATAATTAAGAGTAAGGATCAGGAGGAACCTACCCTGAAAATAATTGTCGCAAAAAAACAAGAAAGAGAATAGTAAATGACACCCTATCAAATGTTTGCATGGTCTAGAATCATCTTTAGAGGATTTAGATAAACTTCCATTTTCAACAAATTTCATATATAGACTTTATAAACAACAAGCCAAAAATTAGGGTTTATCTAAATGTTCTATAATGCCTATTTTTGGATCTAATTTGAAGAGTCAATATGATAAACCTCATAAGTTCGTTCTTTTTAGATAAATGTGGCAGTTACAACCTCATTTTCTGCGAAAAAAATAACTGGATTTGCAAAATGATTAGAGATATCACAACCTACTAATCTATTCTAAAATTTATAACTGAAGATGAGGTTGATTAGTACATCTGAAAGATTAGATCTGGTGGGAATTATTTTATTAAGATGATACAGATATAATATGAGTGGAGAGTATGGATAATACAAATAACCCTTTTAGTAGGGATGTTTCATTCCCATGAGCATTATTGAGAGAACTGGAAGAGAAAAACAGAAAGGAATCCTCCTCAAACACAAAGGAACAAAAGTAGAAGTTGATACTTTAATGAAAATCATGCTCGAGATGGTGGTAAAGATCGGATGCAGATACGAGAATCTTAATTATCAAAGCTACTAGGAGGATAGTTAAATGAGGGGAAGATGTTCGTCCTGCCTATCGAAAAGGTAACAGGGAAGAAAGGGTTAGGTTTGAAAATAAGTTTGAGATGAAAAAGTCATATATATAAAGGCTTTTACTTTTTTTAAGCATATATAGGCCTCTGTTATTCGATTAATGTTATTTTCAAAGTATACTTAATGACTTATTCATGTTTTTTGTTCAAAATTTTAGTATAGCTTGATCCTCCCCTCTTTAGTACACAAAAACATAGTTATTTGTCCAATTAAAAAATCATTAAGAAACGTTAACAATTATATGGTTGACAACCGATCAATATGTGACTTTACTTTAATAGTGCTGCATAATATATGCAAGTAATAAAATTAATGATATCAATACCAAAAATGCAATGGAAAGCAGGATAGTTCCTACCCATATATGACTATCAGTTAATACACTAGTTGATAGTAGTTCTGGATCCTTTGGGAATTGCGATAAGTCGATATCTGAAAAATGCTTCAAATCATTCAGAAGTTCACTAGCAAACTGATATCTCTCATCAGGATTCCGGCGTATTGACTTAAGTATTATAGCTTCAATTTCAAGAGGAATGGATGGTTGAAGCTTACGAGGCGGGTTAGGAATTGCCGTTAGATGTTGGTTCATTACAGAAAGGGCATTGTCTCCATGAAATGGCACCGTTCCAGTTAGCAGCTCATATAAAATAATTCCAAGTGCGTAAACATCAGTACGCACATCTCCACGTTTCCCCTGTATTTGCTCAGGTGCCATATAATCAGGTGTTCCAAAGGTATCTGAACCAAATCTCCATGTCACACGCCGGCTACCTTCAAGTAGAGAACTGCCAAAGTCAATAATATGGAGTCTACCATTCGGTCCGATAATGATATTCTCTGGTTTCAAATCACGATGACAAACTCCATGAGCATGAAGATAATCGACTGCCTCAACAAGTTGGTCGGCTATCAAGAGTGCTTCGTTAAGAGGCAATGGAGCATTGTCGTTGATGAAGGAACGAAGTGATTTACCTTCGATATAGTTTAAAACAAGAAATAAACCATCAGAGCTTTCCACAAGGTTGATAGCTCTAGGAATTGCAGGATGATTCAACTTTTGTCCAATAACGAATTCTCGCCGGAATCGCTCGTATGTAGCCGGGTCGCTAATTAAAGAAATATCTGGGAATTTAAGTATAACAGGCTCACCATCCGGATCAGTGGCCTTGTAGATCTGGCTAAATCCTCCTTTACCAAGACACTCTAATATTTTATATCCGCATACTATTTCGCTTTCTTTAAACATCATAAGCATCTCATTGCACTGTAAACATCCATTGCTCAGCCAGCGTAAATTATTTATGAGCTGATCCAGAATTTAGTTTCAAAACCAAGTTATTGAAGCGAGTGTAATATTCCTTTGTAAAATTTAAAATTTTATAATTATACAATAACATTATTTTATAGACAATGAAGATAACTATAAGTTTTATTTTCAATAACTTTCCTGGGTTACCTCTCATACCTTTTTGTAGTACTCACAGTAAAAATTAACACTTTTAAAACTTAAAAAACTGATTTATCGTCAATTTGAGATAACTATCCACTAAACATAATGCAAAATTGAATAAATGTAGGCATGGGAAAAATTGGAAAAAAGGGATATATCCTACTGTGCTTCTTTCTTACATTATAGGCATAATGATCTACATGTCGTATTTCCTTTACCTATATTTAGTATAGAGGTAACTTAACGTATAATTAAGCTAGTTAATACGGTTATTGGGGAATTTTCCATCATCGCAGCAAGTTGTGGGCTATTTACCTGAAATAAAGGATACTGAGATGCTAAGTGGGAAGTTGCAAGGATGATAAAAGCTACAAGAGAATAAACTATGTTATAATTCAAAACAAAGGATTAGTATGGATCTATCCTGAAAATAATTGGCTCAAAAAAGCAGGAGAGTAAGAATAGTAAATGACACTCTATCAAATGCTCACATGGTCTGGAATCATCTGTATTTTGGTAATCCTGTTCAATGTGAACAAAATCAGGGACATTCACAGTAATTTGTGGTACTTCATCATGATTTGGGTGATGCCAGTGCTGTTTACAATTGAAATTATAACAGCTACTATGGCCATAAAATACGCATGATTAAAACTATGTGTTTACTGCTACCTATCGAAGAAGGAAACTCATCACCTTGTGAGCTATAGGACTTACGCACTTGTGGTATGAAATCAATAGCATTAAACCTCTAATTGTCCAAAATTTAAATTACATTGTCTGCTGTACTTGATTTTGACCCTCAAATGCATAAATTATAAGGTAATCAAAAGACAATCATATTGAAGTCCTGATTCTTACCATGCATTTGTCTCCAGTACTTATTTTTAGCGAATTAAAGACATGATTCGTAACCTCAACATTTAAGATAGCCCCGCTGTCTTTCAATATAATGGATACTAAATGGCTGGTTCCTAATTCACAATATTCCTTATCACACCATCGAGCAGGTTTTTTCGATCTTCTCTCCAAAAAGATAATATTTTTGCTGTTCACAAGTCCAATGTTTTCAGGCCTGATTCTCCAGCTAACTCTATCCCCTACCATCTTCCCGATATAAGAAAGTGATTTCCAGAGACCAGAGAAAAGTTCACTCGTCTCTCAGCCCGTGTACTTTAACTATAGCGTCTTCAAATAGGTTGGAGAAACAACCAATTCTGCCATAGAATGGGTTTTTGGAAGATAAAGCACATCCTCAGGCAAACCCAGCTGTTGCATCTCGCCATTGTCAAAAATCACCATCTTTTCAGCCATAGTAAAGGCTTTTGCAGGGTCATGAGTAATAAAAATAATAGGAATCCCAAGCTTTTTCTTGATCGACTACAGTTCTTTTCTCAGTTTTAAGCGGATTATGGTATCAGAGGGATGATAAAGGCTCGGCTAGGAACGGAACATCTGGATTGGAAGTAAGAGATCTTGAAAGCGCCATTTTTTGCTTTTGGTAACCTGAGAGAGCTCGTAAGGGGATGAAAATTCAAGCTCCTTGATTTCTGCAAGGCTAAGCATCTCGTTCACTCTATTAGCTTTATTCAAGAACTCAGACCTTTGATCCCGAATTCGATATTTTGCCTCACATTCATATGCTGGAAAAGTACATTTTCCTGAAGTATATCCGATTTTTCGCTTATGAGATAGCAGATTTACTTTAGTCTTGCCCTCGAAGTACAGAGTATTATTTATCATCATGGTTCCTACACCCGGATTCTCTAGACCTGCAACGCAACGGACAGTCGTGGTATTTCCTGAACCAGAACAAACGAATAGAATAGCAATTAAGAATCGACATCAAATCTACAGTGAATAGAAAAACTGGGCTTTTCCCATTTATTTTCCGGAGTTTTCTTCCATAAAATTCCCTCCCAACGTCAAACACCATTGTTATTTACTATATTCTCCACTTATTTTTTTCGTTGTTCTTCCAGTTTAATGATAGCTGCAATAGATTCGAATTCTCAGTTCAACCACGTGAGTCCTGTAGTTATTAAATTTTGAGTTCGTTATCTATCAGTTTTGTCTTCTGCTTCCTCCGAACTTTCTTCCTGTGGGGCACAAGTCCACCATCAGTAAGTATATCGAGCAGAAAATTCGGTAGTTTATGTCCTTTGAATGTACCTTTATCTAGAACTATAATTTCACCTTTGAGAAGATCAACTTTAACCTCATCTCCTTCCTTACACTCGACATCAGCTTCCAAAATAGGTAGTCCGACATTGATTGCATTTCTAAAGAAGTTTCTTGCAAAAGACTTTGCTATAACGCAGGCTACTCCTGCGTATTTCAAAGAGAGAGGATCCTGTTCCCTTGAAAAGCCACAACCAAAATTTGTGCGTACAACAATGATATCCCCCGGCTTCATTTTTTTTGTGAATTTTTGGTCAATGCCTTTAGTCAAATAAACTATAAAGTCCTGCATGTCATTGGTTCGCAGGGATTTCTCTTGGATAATTACATTAGTATCAACATCGTTTTCGAACTTCCAGACTTGGCCTACAATAAGATTCATCATCATAATTCACCTGAAAAGTAAATGTTATAAGAATATATTTATATTATTAGAATACAAGAAACACAAGAAAATATTCCATCAAATAGGGCTCCAAAGATAGAACCTTAAAATGAGTCTTAGGATTCAGTTACTGAAAATTATAAAAATAAGACTTGCTTTCGAACTTGTTGACACATAGCTATGTGACCACTTTTTTGAGATCTGATTAAAAACTTACGGATAAGACCCGGGTTCAATTTCTAAATACGCAGTCTTTCACTCTTTCTATTTTATTCCTCTCATATTTCTTTTCTGAATTCTATGTCATCTATCTCAACTTCTTCGAATTCGTATTCCATTTTATACCCCATTTTAGGGCACGTCTGTACGTTATTGATCAACTTCGAAAAAGCGAGTACTCCACATTATTTGAATACAATGTCAATATATATTCTTGCTTGCGGTTTTCAATAAATCATATCCACTGCTGATTTTATAAATCATTATTCAAAGAACCTTAATTTGGCAGACTCAATTCACGCTCCTTCTTATTTTCGGGGTTTAGATTTTTGTTGCATACATGATACTGAATCTCCCATGATTTTCAGTATCATGGAGATAACAAGCTTACTGTTGTCAAAACAAAATCAATCGAAAATTGAATAGTGGTATTTCTCCTATATTGCTTACTTTTTTATGGAGATCCTATTATTGTAGTTCGTACGTGATATGTTTCCTTTGATGTAGTTTATATAGATAATTAAAGTATACAGAAACCTATTACCTGTTTATCTAATAAATAATTTTTCCATAAACTAGTTTTATAATTTTTTGATCAATATTATACTGGTCGTAGCCTTTAGTTATTGAAAATCGTGACCTTAAAACCATTATTACAGATTTTCAACAATCGAAGGTACATTTGTTTCCCAATTTAATCAAGGACTCAGAGATTCGACCCATTTATTTACGCTGACTAATTACCAATAAGAAATATCCATGCGTCTTTGGTTGAGTGAGAAATTATGATAATTGCACTTATTTCACTATAATTAAACAAAATATTCCTCAATAAAAAGTTGGATAGATATCGATTTTAGTTTTGGTATTCGAAATTTGGGACTTAAAAAAGAGCAATTACTTTTATTAAACTGTCAAAGTCAGGTTTGAATCATGAATTCAATACGAGACAAATAAAGTACTTTTTCCAGGAATAATAGAATTATTGATTTTGTTCTTTGTAATTGTTTTCCGATTGTCTCTGCAAATAGTACGCTGTCAATCAAAGAATTGATGGAATCATGCTATCAGAAACTATATATAATAATAGATCGGAAATAAGTTACTGTCGTCCCTATAATTTATTACTAATTATTTTGAAATAAACATATCAAGCAGACACAAACCATATAGGGGACCATAAAAATAAGTGAGCAACGGAAGACAAATATCACGATTTCTGTTCAGAATCTAGATTGATTGTTCCAATAGGGTGTTCAAAAGAATTATGAGATTTAAAGAAATAAATATGAATTTTCGGATAAACTCTATAATAAAATAAATGAATCATACCAATGACAAGAAAATTAGCTTTTTATGGTAAAGGTGGTATTGGGAAGTCCACCACTCAACAAAATACTGCAGCTGCTATGGCATATTTTCATGGAAAAAAGGTTTTTATTCATGGTTGCGACCCCAAAGCGGACTGCACTCGCTTAGTACTTGGCGGGGTCCCCCAGACCACAATAATGGACACGCTCAGGGAACTTGGGGAAGAGGCCGTAACAACTGAGAATGTAGTTAATACAGGTTTTGGAGGAATCAAATGCGTCGAATCAGGTGGTCCAGAGTCCGGTGTTGGTTGTGCTGGTAGAGGAGTTATTACCGCGATTAATCTCATGGAGGATTTGGGAGCGTATTCTGAGGATTTGGATTTTGTCCACTTCGACGTCTTAGGTGACGTCGTCTGTGGTGGTTTTGCAATGCCGATTCGCGAAGGAAAAGCTCAGGAGGTGTACATAGTTGCTTCTGGAGAGATGATGGCAACTTATGCAGCAAACAATATCTGTCGCGGTTTGCTTAAGTATGCCGAACAAAGTGGTGTCAGATTGGGAGGAATTATTTGTAATAGCCGCAAAGTCGATAATGAGATGGAAATGATAGAAGAATTTGCTTCCGCGCTCGGAACACAACTGCTATATTTTGTGCCACGAGACAACATTGTTCAAAAAGCGGAGTTCAATAAAAAAACGGTAGTTGAGTTCTACCCGGAATGCAATCAAGCGCATGAATATGGAGCACTTGCCAAGAAAATTCTTGAGAATGATATGTTCGTGATCCCAAAACCATTAAGCATGGACCAGCTGGAGACAATGATAGCAAGATATGGTCTTATGGATTAATTTCATTCGGCATGCCGAATGAAAATGATTAGTGTCATGGTACATTCTGACTGGATTGAAGATGTAATTTGAAATTTCATTGTACACACAAAACGTCGTTTACGCCGAATGAAGTTTCGTATTATAAATTTTGTTTGGCGAAAAAAGGAGGCATCATATGAAAATTATCAGAGCTATATTACGCCCTGAAATCACTGATGAAGTTACTGAAAAGCTTGCAGAGGCTGGTTTTTCATCACTAACAAAAATAAATGTATTTGGCCGTGGGAAACAGAAGGGGATCACAGTAGGAACGACACACTATGATGAACTTTCTAAAACCATGATTATACTAGTTGTAGAAGATCAGTCTGTTGAAGAAGTTGTTAAACTTATCAAATGTAAAGCATACACAGGTAATTACGGAGACGGTAAAATATTTGTAACTCCCGTTGACAATGCGATCACGATACGAACCGGAGCTGCGGGTCTTTAAGAGGGTACAATTATGAAAGAAATAATTGCAATCATCCGTCCAAAAAAAAATGTGCCTACAAAGGAAGCCCTTGATAAACTTAGTGTCCCGAGTGTAACTGCAACTTCAGTACTTGGACGAGGTAAGCAACGGGGTATTGCAACCGAACTCGATATCATATTCGTCCGGATGTTTTGACTCAAGAACTAATGGCTGGAATGAAATATATGGAATATATTCCCAAACGCCTTCTGTCCATAATTGTCCGTAATGAAGATGTTGATACAATTGTTGAAACAATTATCAAAGTTAACCAAACCGGCGAGATAGGCGATGGGAGGATTTTCATCTGCCCGATTGATAATGCCATTCGAGTACGGACAGATGAACAGGGAGACAGCGCTGTTCTGTAATGGAAAAAGAACAAGGGGAATGAATCCATGCCATATCACACATTTAAATGTAGCGAGTGTATTCCCGAAAGGGCTATGCATGCTGTTATAAAAGGGCCAGGCGAGGATTTGACGTCGTGCCTACCTCTCGGATACCTCAATACAATTCCGGGGACAATTTCGGAATGCGGCTGCGCTTTCTTGGAGCAAAGCACGTTATAGGTGCACCCATGAAAGATGTCATTCATCTATGTCATGGACCAGTAGGATGCACCTATGATACCTGGCATACCAAACGCTATATCAGCGATAATGACAACTTCCAGCTTAAATATGCTTGGGCGACGGATATGAAGGAAAAGCATGTCGTGTTCGGCGCTGAAAAACTGCTCAAGCAGAACATTATTGATTGTTTCAAGGCATTTCCTGATATCAAAAGGATGAGCATCTACCAAACATGTGCTTCAGCGCTTATCGGGGACGATATGAATGCAGTCGCGAAGAAAGTGATGGAAGAAATGCCAGATGTAGATATCTTTGTCTGCAATGCACCAGGGTTCGGAGGCCCAAGTCAGTCAGGAGGGCATCACAAAATAAACATCGCTTGGATAGATCAAAAGGTCGGAACGTTTGAACCCGAAGTTACAAGCAAATATGTCATCAACTACGTCGGTGATTATAACATCCAGGGCGATGCGGAAATCATGTTGGACTATTTCCAGAGAATGGGCATTCAGATTCTTTCCACTTTTACAGGTAATGGATCCTACGATGATCTCAGAGGTATGCACCGCGCACAACTAAACGTACTTGAATGTGCACGTTCCGCCGAGTACATCTGCAACGAACTCAAAAAAAGATATGGGATTCCACGTCTTGACATCGATGGTTTTGGCTTCGAGCCTTTGTCAGTGTCGCTCATGAAGGTTGCTATGTTCTTTGGACTCGAAAAAGAAGCAAAAGCCATTATAGATGAAGAAACTGCCAGATGGAGACCGGAACTCAACTGGTACGAGAAACGCTTGAAAGGGAAAAAAGTTTGTCTCTGGCCTGGAGGCTCCAAACTCTGGCACTGGGCGCATGTAATTGAGGAAGAAATTGGAGTCAAAGTAGTCTCAGTGTATTCAAAATTCGGTCATCAGGGAGACTTCGAAAAAGGTGTTGCCAGATGCAGCGAAGGTGCGCTTGCTATTGATGATCCTAACGAGCTTGAGGGACTCGAAGCCATGGAGATGTTGAAGCCAGATATTATCCTCACTGGTGTTCGGCCAGGAGAGGTGGTAAAAAAGGCTCGGATACCATATATGAATATACACGCATATCACAACGGGCCTTATAAAGGATTTGAAGGATGGGTCAGGCTTGCACGTGATATATACAATGCTATCTATTCGCCGATCCATCAGCTTTCCGGCCTGGATATCAGCAAGGATGAGAGACCTACAGATAAAGGATTTTTGACGCGACGAATGATTTCTGATGTGGATATAATTGAGGATGAGACAACTCCAAGCTCGGAACAACCGTATACAGGTGAATATGATATTGTTTCAAAATTACGTGGAAAGATATATTCAAGCTCACAAAAGCAAGAAAAAGAATATATTATAGGCGTGGTGCAAGGGGGAACATAATGGAAGATCTTATGAAAGACAAGATCGAGCAACTTGTAGATTATATTATGAAATGGTGTCTGTGGCAGTTTCATTCCCGTGCCTGGGACAGAGAGAAACAGAATGAGGGGATCCTTACAAAAACTATGCAGATATTGTGTGAGGAACCCGTCGAACTCGAAACTCCAACTTACAGATGCTATTGGGTAGATGCTGTGCTTCTAGCTAAGGGTTTCAAAAGTACGTATCCATGGCTGGCCATGATGGAAAAAAAGGATATCAAACTGCTCATGAAGGGACTCAAAGATCGTATAGACTACTTGACAATTACGGGGTCACTGAATAAAGAACTTAGTAACCCACTTTATTGAAGAAGGGGAAATTATGTCTTGTGAAATAAAACAACGAGAGCGTGACGGCGTTATCAATCCAATATTAACATGTCAGCCTTGTGGAGCGCAGTACGCCAGCATAGGAATCAAAGATTGTATCGCAATAGTTTATGGAGGACAGGGCTGCGTTATGTTCGTCCGCATGTTGTTCGCACAACATTTCAAAGATAGCTTCGAAATTGCGTCTTCCTCTGTGCACGAGGATGGGGCAGTGTTCGGTGCTCTAAAACGTGTCGAAGAAGCGGTAGATGTGCTTTTAATGCGGTATCCGCATGTGAAAGTCGTGCCAATCATCACAACATGCTCAACGGAAATCATCGGTGATGATATTGATGGCCTCATAAGAAAGCTCAAAAAGGGACTTTTGACAGAAAAATCATGCCGATAGGGAAGTCTATCTTATTCCGATCCATGCACCTAGTTTTAAGGGAAGTATGGTAAGTGGATACGATGTCGCAGTGCAGGATCTAGTAAGTGCGTTTGTGAAGAAAGATAAACCCAACGGAAAACTCAACCTGATTACTGGGTGGGTAAATCCAGGAGATGTAACAGCGCTCAAACACCTTCTGTCGGAAATGAATGTGGATGCGACCGTCCTTTTCGAAATCGAAAGCTTCGATTCCCCTCTGATGCCAGACAAAAGCAGAGTCTCTCATGGCAGCACTACGGTCGAAGAGTTGATCGGAACAGCGGATGCACTGGGAACAATTGCCCTGAACAAATACGAAGGTGGAAAAGCCGCCGAATTTCTGGGGAAAAAATTCAACGTTCCGGCGATAATAGGGCCCACTCCTATTGGCATCCGCAACACGGATACCTTCCTACAGAATGTAAAAAAAATGACTGGAAAACCAATTCCAGAATCACTAGTTCGCGAAAGAGGAATTGCCATCGATGCGCTGACAGATCTGACTCACATGTTTTTCGCCGACAAGAGAGTTGCTATCTATGGAAACCCAGATCTTGTTATTGGTCTGGCTGAATTTTGTCTCGATCTGGAGATGAAGCCATTGATTCTTCTTCTCGGCGACGATAATCAGGCATATCAAAATGATCCACGTATCAAGGCATTTAAGGAAAAAGTCGATTTCGACATGCAGATCATTATGAATGCAGATCTATGGGAACTGGAAAGCCGGATTAAGAACAAGGAAGTGGAACTCGATCTCATCTTGGGCCATTCCAAGGGACGATGCACAGCCATCGACAACAATATCCCATTGGTACGCGTAGGTTTTCCCACCTTCGACCGTGCAGGACTGTACCGCCATCCTGTTGTCGGATATGCGGGAGCTAGGTGGCTAGCGGAACAGATGGCGAACACGCTGTTCACCGACATGGAGTACAAGAGGAATAAGGAATGGTTACTGAATATATGGTAAGGAATATTCAATAAATGAGGATTCTGAGAAATCAAATGTTGTAAGACTTAGCTGGAATTTGATTAGATTCTGCCAGTTCCTGATTGGAATCACATTCTGGCAAAATCCCTCCGAAAAAGACGCAAATCAAATTTTCTCTGGCATACCCGGATGTAAGCAGTGGATCTATTCTCGCTGCCTCAATAATATATTCTTATGACTGTGAAATAAATCCCACGCAGCTCATGAAAATAGAATAGATAGTTCCAATGGCGAAAATATTTTAATCGCCGCCTGAAATCTTCGTGAATTGCAACACGAAAGGAGGAGGTATCTTGAAAATTTCAGTTGTAGAAAGCAATGACCAAAAAACGAGTTCAATATTTGAACCGGGATTCATTGTAACATATGAAGAAAACGATGAGGGATGGAAAATCCTGAACCGTTTTGAAAATAAAGTTTGCAATGCGAAAAATATTGCTGCGGTACGCATGGCTGTAGCGGATACCATAAAGCAGCTTGATAATGTAAAAATAGTGATTGCAAGTGAAATACCAGGAATCGCGTTCGGCATTTTTGAAGTCGCAGGCTTTGAAATATTCCTTGTGAAAAAAAATGGGTTTGATGCTCTTGATTCAGTCAAAAAAGAAATGCTTGAGATAATTGCGGAGCAGCAAGATAAACCCAGCAAATTCGATATCATGCAATTTTTGGAACCTGGTACTAATAAAGGTGATTTTTGTCTTAATATTGAAAAAATCCTTTCAAAGAATCCGCAACTAACTTCAAAAAGAATTCTGTTACCCTATCTGAAAAATGGAGAATTCAACCGTCTGGATGTCATTTGCAGTCATATTCCAAAGTGGTTTACTAAAGATTTAAGAGTCTTAGGGTTTGAACATGAAACTGTGAATTCATTGCCGAATGAAAAGACCGTTAAAATAGTACATCTGCAAACTCTGTGAAAGGCGGCGATTATTTGGAAACAGCAAGTACAAATTATGGTGTTTTAAAGGGCATCGCTTCCGCAGAATACCATGAAAACGGAATACTCAAACGCTGCATTCTAAAACAAAAAAATGCTATAAGCATTCCTTGCGGCATCTTTATCCCGCAATACGAGGATGATGGAAAAAGGAAAAAGCTCATGAAATCTATGACCTTTTATGAAAATGGGAACATTGCAAGTATGATTTTGCAGGATCCTCTAAGTGTAAATACAAGCCTTGGAAGCCTTCCAGCGGAAATGATTACTTTTTATGAAAGCGGAACAGTAAAACGTATTTTTCCTGTGTTTGGGAGCATCAACGCTTTTTGGACGGAAGAGGATGAATATAATATTTCTCCGGAATTACAGATCAACCTACCTTTCGATGTCTTAAAAGGTAGGGTTATAAACATAACACTATATGAAACCGGAGAATTTAAAAGTATTACACTATGGCCCAAAGATACAATTCTTATCAAAACGCATGCAGGAAAAATTCAGACACGCATTGGGTTCTGCCTGTACCCGGATGGGAAAATGAAATCAGTTGAGCCTTATAGCGCTTTGAACGTTAATACGCCAATAGGCAAGGTACTTGCTTTTGACCCTGACGCTCTCGGCATTGACGGTGAAAGCAATTCTCTTGTTTTCTCAGAAAATGGAAGCGTGAAATCTCTTATAACTTCCATGGTGAAGATAACAGTATTTTGTCGTGACGGTAAAGAAATAGTCCATGAACCGTCATTTAAGAGAAGCTACTATTTTGACTACAAGCTTGCAGTTGTACCAATGAAAATCAGTTTTTTCGGCGGATGTGTTTGCTTCGGCAAACGAAAAAGTGAAAAGTCGGATGCGGAATACAAAATTTCAGAGTGCTCTTTCAGAATCGATTATTTTGTCACTAAGGATTGCTATAATACTTGTGACGAATGTTACTGCTGATGTTATAATGTCTAATTTAGGACCTTGAATGCGGAAAATTGATTAGACGGTCTTAAACCTTTGCTTTTAGCAATTATCGTTGGAGCTATATTTATATTAAGCCGAAAAACGGATGTATATATGAGCTATGGTGTTTGTCTGCATATATTTGATGAATATGCCTGTTTTACAAGACCGGAGTTCAAGGCCGAAAGGAATACTTCATGATTTAAAGACCACTACCGATATTCATGGTTTAATAAAAGCAATTTATTGAAAGCCAAAACTATTCGCTGGTTAATTGATAAAAACTGTGTTTTAAGACAGAACACATAACAGTGATTAAAAACTCGTTCTTTCATTTTAGACTTTCCATATACATTATGTTTATCGATCATGGAAAATACCTTTTGTCTTCTATCGTATTTCATCCAACAGTCATCACTAGTGCATGTTCAAACAGTCCTGCCAGCAAACCTAGAACAGCTTTCATTACCCAGTTGTTGCTGATGTCAAGTATGCAATAAAAAGGCACGTTGGATGAAAATTTTTAAAACGCATTTTTTCATGTAACTACAGCATACGGTTACCGCGTTTATATGTTCAACAGTTTGCCAGATTCCACTGAGTTTTCTTTAGCTGTCATTTCCTGTGGCGTTATCCTAAAAACCGAAACCGCATTCCCATCAAGTGAAGAGCGATATTTTTCAATCAAAGTGCCAGTTAAAGGATTACTGTAATACTTTGGTAAATATTTCTCAACCAATTTTTGGAGAGTCACGCTAGCCTCTTCGGGATCAGTCACCTTTTCAGCCTTTCCAAAAAGCATTACGCTCATGTATGCCGTATCTGCGTGGCAAGGCACTGGATCGATCACAGTACCATGTTCCTCATATATCGTGAAACAAACGAACGGATTCTGGGAAAGAATATTTTCCTTTTTACCCGAACCCATGCCATGAAAGTAAACAGAACCGTTGTACCATACATAATTCACCGGAATAGCGTATGAGAAAATATCACTTGTCATTCCAAGCACTCCGGTTCTTACCCGCAAAAGAAACGTTTCGATTTTTTTCCGATCTGTGCAATTTCTCTGAGTATAGCGAACTTGATCCATCAAAGAACACCTTTCCTCTACATTTTATCGAATTTACCACTTTGTATATTTGAAAATAATTTTTATTAAATATAATCTCCATACCCAAATACTGAGTATTTCTTTAAGATTCAATCATTTTTTCTAAATTATCTAGTAATTTGAACATTAATAGCCTTGAGTCAGCAAGAAGTGTATATTTACTTAGCATTCCTTTTTCGTTCTGGATATATTTTCCATCTACCAGTTCATCACTGCAATTTTCAATCGCGTTTTCAATTGTTTCGTTGCTCATTTCCAGATGAAATTGGAGCCCAATCACTCTATCATTATAAATAAACCCCTGATTTTTACAGGCTTCACTTAAAAAAATTCTCTTTGCATCTCCAGGCAAATTAAAAGTGTCTCCATGCCAGTGAAAAGCAGTAAATTTTTCAGGAATATTTTCCAAAAAGGAAAGTTTAGAGCTGTCTTGTTTGAGGGTAAACACTGGAAACCATCCAATTTCCGCATAATTGTTTTTAAATACCTCAGCTTTTAAGACATCAGCAACAAGCTGAGCCCCCAGGCAGATCCCGAGTACTGCTTTTCCTGCATAGATAGTTTTTTCGATAAACTGTTTTTCTTCTATCAGCCATGGATATTTTTCATACTCGTAAATATTCATCGGTCCACCCATAATTATGAGAAGATCAAAGTTATCCATACTGGGAAAACTCTCATCTGCGTATAAATGTGTACTCAATAAAGAGTGTCCTTTTTTTTCGATCCATTGAGCGATAGTTCCAAGAGTTTCAAATTTGACATGTTGGATGTAATGGATTTTCATGTGTTGTTCATTCCATTTAATA
Source organism: Methanosarcina sp. (assembly GCA_003164755.1). GTDB lineage: Archaea > Halobacteriota > Methanosarcinia > Methanosarcinales > Methanosarcinaceae > Methanosarcina. The sequence goes on from PLUB01000010.1 coordinate 105,434, forward strand.
TATTTTTGAATTAATATTCTACTAATTATGGTATCAACTTTAAACTATTGGGAAAAATAGCTTGCTAAAAGCTAGTAATATCGTGAATTAGCTGCAAACTCAAGTCAAATTTGTATGTACTGTATGTGGTTGGATTCTTCCGATGCTAGATTTCTCTACTCAATAAATTATTTAGCTTTATATAAATAAATGTGTATAATACTGCTTTTCGATTAAATTTAATAAGTTAAATACTTTTTAAAGCTTCATGAATTAAATATGGAGCCTCTATTAGGTTGATTCTATTTTTTCTTAATTCATCTCTTGGTTTGCTTCCGATTCTGGCACAGAGCACAGCTTCACAGTCTTTAATCAAATAAATTATCCACAAGAGACATCATCTTTATTTCCGTAATCTTCCGAGTCACATAAAGGTGTAGTCTCTCTAACTTCTATGAATTGTATTTCACCCCCATTACCCCAAATATCAAAAAGTGAGATGCATTTTCAAAATGCTTATTGATAACCTTGCCATCACTTAAACGACCGCCACTTTCAGTTATTTCATCTCCTTTTTAATCCGAACTATAACTCGAGTTCAAAATCTTGTGATAAAAAGAGTTAAGACTTCCGCAACTGAACCGAGAATCATGAGCATAAAATCTTTAACTAACTAAATTTTAATTTAAACTCTGAAGCTTGCTATGCTGAATTTTGCTTCTCAGATGCGTAAGTCTCATATTTTATCAAGATTGAAGAACAAAACCATATGTATTAAGTATGTCTTGTCCGTCTTTCCCGGTCACTAAATCAATGAACTTCTGAGCTTTTTCTTTGTGCGTAGAAGAAGAAACTACAGCTATCGGATAGCTTATAGAGGTGCTAACAGGTACACTTGTGACTATTTTTATAGTCCCAGGTTGTGCGGTCTTTGCATCGGTTAGATATACAAAACCTGCATCCACATCTCCTCTTTCCACGTATACAAGTACTTGTTTGACATCTTCAGCAAGTACAGCTTTATTTTTTAGCTGACTCCACAAACCAGCCTCAGTTAGTGCAAGGAGCGAATAGTCACCTACGGGGACAGTACCAGGGTTTCCAATGCTTATTTTTTGAACATTAGGGTTAGCTAGATCTGTTATGTTCGTTATATTAAGAGTACTGCTTTTAGGGACAATAAGCACAAGTGAATTATGAGCAAAATCTTTTCGTGAACTGTTTATAATAAATGATTTATTGCTAAGTATATTTATTTGATTCTCATCAGCTGAGGCAAAAACATCGACAGGTGCACCTCCTTCTACTTGCATGCGTAAGTTGCCTGAACTTCCAAAGTTGAGATTTACTTTCGTTCCAGGATTCTCCTTTTCAAACTTTGAAGCAATGTTCGTGAAAGCTTCCGTAAGGCTGGCAGCTCCAGAAACTGTTATAGCTTCAGGTACAGCTATAGCTGAAGTTGTAGCTGTAACTGGAGTGTCTGTTGTATTTGGCGATTCACTTTTATTACCAACACATCCTATTGCAAGGAATAAACTGAATAATGCTGACAGAATAAGCAATTTTTTTTTCATAATTTTTATCCATATTAATTTAGGTTTTGCATTTATATTCAACAGCTATTATATTATATAGATTTTGTAGTATATAATAACCAGGTGCCTTTTCTCTGCAATGGGTCTATTAGGATCTCACTTCTGCGTCCATAATTCACCACTTTGTATATCTGAAAATGTTTTTTATTTCTTCGTTGACGACTTCATCTTCCACAAACATCATGATCAGTTTTCTTAAGAGCTCTCATAATACATATCATCAGCAGTGATCCACGTTTACTTTTCTCTGCCAAAAATATTTTTCTTAGAGAAAATACCAAGCTTCTGCCAATCCGGCAATTATTTATTCCACCCAGTCAGAAAGTGTTATGAGAATGTTCATTTTAATTTGATATGCCAATGAAATTAATTTATAAGATCAGATCTTGCTACAGTTCTTCAACGGGTACATACTTAATGATTTTGAGATCAGAATCTGTTATTAGGGAACACAGTACCTATTACCTACTTTATTTAATATATAGTTTTTTATATTTGTTTTGTAAAGTAACCATTGATAACGCATAATTCAAGAGATAAAAGGAAGAAAGTTATAAAAACGATATCATAAGCCCTAAAAATAGAATATTTATCTGCTTAGATGAGCGATTATAAATATTCCACTCAATTCAAAAAATTGCTTAAGTTCCAAATTTCCAAACGACCATAATTTATTCGTCTGCGTTTTCAGCTTTATTAATGATTCAAGTACACACTCCAAAATGTTATTTTGCTAATATATATATTAAAAGGGTATTTAAACATATGAGATACAATTAAAAGAAGTATAGCGAAGATAACATTTTCCATAGCAAAAATAAATTTTTTAGAGTACTCGGGCAAGAAAGTTCCGTCATCAAGTAGAAGAAGTAAAACTTAAACTAATAGTATATAACAGGAAGTGGGTAATAGAAACAAAAAGATTGTAGAAATAATTTGTATTAAATTATTTTTAGAAAACCAAAAATACTGAGGATCTTTTTAAGATCCAATTAGGCTTTCTAAATTGTCTAGTAATTTGGACATTAATAACCCTGAATCAGCAAGAATTGTGTCTTTACTTAGCATTTCTTTTCAAGTAAATTAAAAGTTTTCGATCTGGATATATTTTCCATCTATTAGTTCATAACTGCAATTTTCAATCACGTTTCAGATTGTTTCGTTGCTCATTTCCAGATGAAATTGGAGCCAAATCACTCTATCATTATAAATAAACCCCTGATTTTTACAGGCTTCATTTAAAAAAATTCTCTTTGCATCTCCAGACAAATTAAAAGTGTCTCCATGCCAGTGAAAAGCAGTAAATTTTTCAGGAATATTTTCCAAAAAGGAAACTTTAGAGCTGTCTTGTTTGAGGGTAAACACTGGAAACCATCCAATTTCCATATAATTGTTTTAAAGATCTCAGCTTTCAGGACATCAGTGACAAGCTGAGCTCCAAGACCGAACTAGAGCACTGCTTTTCCTACAAGTAGTTTATTCGATAAACTTTTTTTCGTCTCTCAGCCATGGGTATTTTTCATACTCGTAAATATTCATCTGTCCACCCATAATTATAAGAGGGTCGAAGTTATCCAGACTAGGAAAGAAATCATCTACGTTTAAATGTGTACTTGATAAAGAGTGCCCTTTTTTTTCGATCCATTGAGCGATAGTTTTAATAGTTTCAAATTTAACATCCTGGATGGAATGGATTTTCGTGTGCTGTTTTTCTTATTTAATGAATTTTTGAATTAATATTCTGCTAATTAGAGTATCTTCTTTAAATTATTGCGAAAAAGGAGTGGGGAGAAACCTGGTATTGTCGTGAATTTGCTGAAAATTCGAGGTCAAATTTTTATATACTGTATGTGTTGGGCTCTCACGATGCTAGATTTCGCTACTCAACAAATTATTGAGATTTATGATTTTACAGAAAATCAAATACGATACCGAAATTATTTTGAGTTTCAGGCACTATAGCCTGAAAAAAGGGGATTTTATCCAAAAATAATAGTAGCCAAATAGGCAACAAATTCTAAATTGATATATAGCTGCAGAATGTCTACGGGTTACTTTTTCTGCCAATTAAAATTACTAATTCATTTGGTAGTGGAATTGCCTAAAAAACAAATTTAACATCCGTGATTAAATCACATTTGAGCGATCATGGCAATTTACCGATTAGTTTTTAGGCGGCTTGGGAAATTAAAATTAGGCAAATTTCCTGTCCAAAACAATAATGGAGCCAAGGTTTAAAAAAGAATAAGGGAAAAAAGACTTTCATTTATTTGAGCTTTTTATTCGAAGAATTCAATATTCATTTTAGAACCGAATCAATAAATTATTTAGTCGAATACAAATACATATATATTAATTTATTCATAACGATAGTGAGTAATTAATATTAATAATACTTAAATGAGGTAACAAATAATGAAATTAAGTGCACGCAATGTCTTGAAAGGCAAGGTTAAAAAAGTTGTATCTGGAATGGTCAATTCGGAAATTGTAATCGAACTATCTGGTGGAACAGAAATAATTTCTATCATAACAAAAACATCAGCTGAAAACCTGAATCTAAAAGAAGGAAGCGAAGCATATGCGGTAATCAAGGCCTCAAATGTTATGATAGCTATAGATTAATCGGTTTATTTCTATCCTTTTCATCGCACCAGAGAATTATATACTAGGACCGTTTATTAAATTTCCCAGACGTGTCACTAAAAGACTACTAATTGGGACTCACGTAGTTGAACTTACGTTGCATTCGATCAAGATACAATCGGTGAGAAACTGATTACTTTTGCTGCGTTTTCTGTAAACATATAAATGTAGATCAAGTCGAATAGATTATTGCAGTAGTCATTTTAATGACAACAATTTCCTTAACCGAATAAATTTAAAGCTCCAAGACAAATATTTTTTTGCTTCCAAAATATTAGTAATTAGTGTCTTATTAAAGAGAATTTAATACTCTCATGGACCAATGCAAAGACCGTGCTCCAACACTATATAAATCATTTCCAGTATATTATGTTAGTACCCCAATAAGTTATCCAATAAAAGCAAGGAATACTAGAAGAGTTTTGGATTCACAATTATAGCAAGTTATGACTCGTAGAAAACCTATCAAAATCAGCGTATGAGGCTAAAAATGAGTAAATAAATATATATCAGGCTATCTAGTTCAATTTAATGATGATTCTTCATTTCAGAAGATTTCTATAAAGCCAAAGTAACATAATCAAATTTGATTTCTATGTTAGATCAGATATGGTTTCCATTATATTTTACATTTTGGATAGCAATCGTATCATCCCTTCTAGTATTGTGTAGTGGCGTAATCATAGCTTACATATTTGCAAGACGTGATTTCCGGGGGAAAAAGCTTGCAGAGGTATTGATAACACTTCCTCTAGTCCTTCCACCTACAGTAATTGGCTATCTTTTGATCCTTCTTATGGGGAAAAACGGATTTATTGGACACATGATTTACAACGTTCTGGGAACAGGAATCATGTTTACCTGGCAGGCTGCGGTTATTGCAGCTTATACGGTTTCTCTTCCCCTTATGGTAAGAACCACACAGGCGGCCATTGAAGCAGTGGATAAGGAACTTGAGTATGCAGCCTATATCCTTGGAAGAAGTGAGATCGAGACTGCACTAGCAATAACATTGCCTCTTGCAAAAAGAGGTATATTAGCAGGACTGGTACTCAGTTTTGCGAGGTCTATTGGAGAATTTGGAGCAACCCTTATGCTGGCAGGAAATATCCAGGGAAAAACAAATACAATGTCAATTTCAATATACAACGCTTTTCAGTCGGGAAATGACGAACTTGCTAGGGTACTTGTATTGATCCTAATTCTTATGTCCCTACTGGCTATTGCTCTAACCGGAAGATTCGTAGGAAAAATAGAGGCATGAGAACTTGGGAGTTAAAGTTGACATTAAAAAATGGTATAACAAAGCTGAAATCGATGGAAAAAAAAGTACTCAGAAAGCTTTTATGTTAGATATCAACTTTGAAATGGAAAACGAGCTTGTTGTACTTTTTGGTCCTTCAGGATCAGGAAAGACCACATTGTTCAAATGCATTTCGGGAATCATGGAGCCTGATAATGGAATAATAGCTGTTGGAAGTAACGTTTATTACGACAAAAACAAAAAAATTAACCTTTCTATACAGAAGCGCAACCTTGGCTATGTTTTCCAAAACGATACACTTTTTCCCCACATGAACGTTAGAAAAAACATAGAATGTGGCCTCAAAAATTGGAAAAAAGAAAACAGAGAAACAAGGTTTATGGAAGTGCTGGACCTTCTCCATATCGAGGAATTAGAAACCCGTTACCCTTCACAACTTTCAGGTGGACAGAAACAGAGAGTTGCTCTGGCAAGAGCTCTTGCTCCCAAACCAGAGATTCTACTTCTGGATGAACCCTTTTCTGCACTTGATACTGAAATAAGAACCAAACTTGCAAAAAAAATAAAAACTTTACAAAATAAGATTAGAATACCTTTGTTGTTCATAACTCACAACCTTGAAGAAGCTTTCCTACTGGCCTCCAAAATTCTTGTATTACATGGAGGAAAGGCCCAGCAGTTCGGAACCCAAGAAGAAATAGTTTACAGTCCCCGAAACCGGCATGTTGCAGAGATATTTGGTTTGTCAAATATTTTTGATGATGCTTATGTTAAGGAGCGTGATGAAGAATCTAAAAGCACAATCTTGGAGAGTGGAAGCATGCAAATAACGGTAAAGTATCTTAATTTTAGGGTCAGGGACGAAGTTTGCTGGGGGATCCATCCTGAAAACATAACTATTATTCCTCCTGAATCCGGTTTTGAGGATCAGAATGAAAACCTGTATTTAGCATCAATCAAAAGTATAATTAATAAAGGACCAAAAAAACGAATTGTACTTAAGCTTGTCAAACATAATAAAATTTTGAATGCAGAAATACCTGCACAATTTGTTGATTCCCTTAAGCTGCATGCAAGTGATTCATGCCTGGTAAAATTGGAAATGAGTAAAGTAGTAGCATTCTATTGTTTTTAACTCCAAAAATAATACATCATGTTGCGAATGGAAATATTGATTATTCCCAATGATATGATTGATGTTTTCAATGACTTAAGTTATGCTCGATTAGCTGGTTGATATTTTCAAGTAGAATGTACTCTGTTCAAATGTACTTGTTTTCTAAACTTACCTGCAACTGGGAACCAAAAACTAGATCATGCAGATAATGAGATAGCATCAATTCGTTATCATGGATCACTCATTAATTTGTCTGCAATATATTGTTTTCTTGGTCCTAGAACAAAGGTAATAGTTAACCTACAATCCGGTGCAAAAGCGACCAATATACATGGTCCATAATCGTCATAATCTTTCATTCATGGTATCATTTTTTTGACTATTATACATAACTCATCCATTTCTATCTTGGGTATATCCAAGTTGGTCATCAAATTCTCATTTTACCTTATCACATTTATCGGCCGAATGATTTAATCATCTACGTACAGGTAGATGATAGTATATTTAGTACATCAGCAATAGCCTCTATGCTCAACCTTTCACAGATTTTAGGGTCCAACTCAATAATGAATATTCGTTTTTACGAAAGTTGTAATAGAAAATATCTGTATGGTTACAGAATACTTTGTTATGACCATGGCAGACGTATTTTCTAATCTTTTATCCATAGCTCGGATTAATTCAATTTTCAAGAACATTACCTCGACCAGGAAGTCGATAATACTCACAATTTTTATTTGGACAGGGACAATCACTAAACCTGGTCTTTACCCAATTTTTAGCTGTTTTGTATGGATTGAAAATAATTTTCTAGCTGAAAAGTGACCACACCAAAAAGATTAATTTCAAGCTTGAATATGATATCCTACAATAAAGGATATCGATATTTTGCATGTACATCCACATTTGGAAAAGGACTATAAATTATCCATACAAAACAGCAGAGAGCCTAAAAGTTGAATTTGCGGTAATGAGCTCAGGAGACATATTATGATAGATCTATTTGAACTGTATTTTCACGAAGATTGTCCTTATGAAGATGAAAGTGTAGAATTGTTGGGAATAAAAGGAAAAGGTACATTAAAGATTGTTTCTAGAGAGACCGGAGTTTGTGCCTGTGCAGATGAACTGGCTGAACATTATAGAAAAAAAGGAATAAAAATTTTGAATTACCTGGAAGACGGTAAGAAGTTCAAATCCGGAGACACAATTTTAGAGGCTGAAGGCAACTTGAAACTCCTTTTCAGGCTTTGGAGAGTCTCCCAGACTTTTCTTTCTTTGATGTGTGCAATTGCTGAAAAAACCGCCTCACTTGTGAGTGCAGGCAAAAAAGAGAATCCTGACATTATTATTGCAGCAACCAGAAAGACCCATCCAGGAGCTAGACTTTTTGAGCTCAAAGCCGTCCGTGCTGGAGGAGGAGATATTCACAGGAACTCTCTTAGCGATTCCATTCAAATCAGCCAGAATCATCTAGAAGTAGTCGGAGAGCTAAAAAAACTTCGGGCTATGAAGAAAATAGAAATAGAACCACGCTCGAGGGAAGAGGCTCTCAGATATGTAAAAGCTGCAGACATAATGCTTCTTGACCATCTATCCCCAGCAGAATTGCGAAAGATCGGGCCAGAACTTAAGCAATTAAATCCCAAACTTGAGATTGCAATAGGAGGAATTGAAGTGGAAAACATTCCTTATTATGCTCCTTTTGTGGATATTATTGTCGTAAGCGCTCCCTATTACGCAAACCCCTTGGACATGACAACAGTCATATTAAAAATATAATAAATGTGAAGCGAAATTTCTGAGAAGACGTATAAGAAGATATCCTGTTACCATCGTGGGCAATACCTGGAGTAGGGTCAAGAAAACATCTGTTAGCCACTTTTTGTGAACTCTCCTTTTGCCAGGAGATAAACAATTATAATCCCGAAAATAACCACAAAGAAAGATTTTATAGCAGATATTTTATTTGAGAGTTGATGTCGACTCATGACCAATTAAAATGTTCCCATTAAATCCTTTTTCAGTTCCCAGATTCAGTAATAATTTCTAAAAATTTTATGGCCTTTCCTGTATTTTTACGGAGCTCTTCCACTTCGTGGGATGTCGCGAAGAAAGCAACCACACCCAGGCAGAAAACCACTGCAAGGACTAAAAAGTTCAGTTTTTTCCGTTCTTTAATTCATTTTATTCCCTCAATACATTCCTCCTCAGTTACCTTACTGGTATATGTTGCTGGTTTTGCCTGTACAGGTGAGGTGAAAGTATCAGTTGCTTCAAGAATGGCATTCGTGATCCTGTCCAACAGTTCCAGTGCTCCACGGTATCCGACAGTCAGAATACGCTGTGCACCCACCCTATCGTGAATTGGCAGGCCAACCCTCACCAGAGGAATATCTCGGACTTTGGCAATGTATCGCCCATTTGAGTTTCCGATCAAGATATCTGGGCTACAGTCGCTGACCGCGTCATTCAGACTATCAAAATCAATCCCATCCAGAACCACAGGTTCAAGTTCTGGCCTTATCTCTTTGAATATTTGCCTGATTTTCATTCCAAAGTCCCGACTTTTGCTTCCGGTGGCTACTAGTACTGGATACATCCCAATTTCCAACATGAATGTCGTGAGGCTAAATACCATGTCAGGGTCTCCATAAACTGCTGCTTTTACACCATAAAGATACTTGTGTACATCCACCATGGCATCTAGGAGCCTTCCTCTTTCTTTCTGGTACTTTTCAGGAATAGGGCAGTTGAGAATGCTAACTAGTTCCGTAAAGAAATTATCCGTGTTTGAAAGCCCTATTGGTATTGGAACACTGTGTCCTGGTACACTATAGTTTCCTTCCAGAAATTCCAGTGCCAAGTTCTTGCTGACTATACCCAAGCCCAAACTTGCCAGACTATTAGGCATATCCTCAATTTCAGTAAGTAGAGTACCTCCAGGAGCAATTTTAGGGAAATCATCTCTCAAAGGGGCGTCAAAGGTTTCTGAAATGTCAGGCAGGAAGATGTAAATTTCTGCAATAACCTCAAGGATCTCTTTGATCTCCCGCACATCTGCAGGAGAGAGACTTTCAACAGTGATTAGATTAATTTTTCCGTTTGGAATCTTTATGGCTCTATCTTTTCCTTGTTTTTCTGCAAATTTTCTAACAACTGCTTCTAAGGTCTTTATGTACCCACTTACGTGGCTCTCCCCATAGCTGGGAGTGGAAACTGGAATGATTATAAGATCTTTTTTAGGATCATCTCCAATCTCCTCCTCTTCTTTGAATTCTCGGATTATCGCAGGTACGTCATCCCCGATGGTTTCGGCAAGACATGTAGTAGCAACGCCAATTACCTTCGGTTGATACCTGTTGATTACGTTTCTTAACCCTTTTTTCAGGTTTTCCCTGCCTCCGTATACTGCTCCCTTTTCGCTTAAGGAACTCGATGCAATGTCCACAGGTTCTCTGAAATGGTGGGCAAGGTGCAGGCGCATGTAAGTGCTGCAACCCTGAGAACCGTGATAAAGAACCATCGTGCTTTCAATCCCCTTGAAAGCAAGGGCACTTCCCATAGGCTGGCACATGATACAGGGGTTTACGGTTGTATAGCTCCTTTTAGTCATCTTGATGCCTCTCCAGATATTTGATTTTCGGCTGCTACATCTATATTAAGAGACAATAACTCTGGTTCCACATCCATGATTTTATACTCTTTTGCGTGTGGCTCTCCGGAAATCTTTCCCTTTACTGCTTCTTTTCCTGAGCTCATTGTTTCAGGTTTCAAGACCCGCTGTCTTATAGATTTCCAGACAGGGCTGTTAATGGAGGCGTCTACTTCTCGCGCAAAATTCACAAAGCCATCAAAGCCTTCGAACTTCACTACCCTATCGTGGTTAAAGTCGCAGAAAGCAACACCTAGCTTGTATGCTATAAACCTCTCCTTTACGCCCGCAACCATCAGGTCGGCTTTTTGTTTAACGAGCAGTTCGGCAAGCTCTAAGGGGTTTGCATCGTCCACAATAACCGTCCCATTCCTAACTGAATAGCTTATCTGCTCATAATCTTCCTTTTGCCCAGTCTGAGTCCCGATGATGACAACATCCATGCCAAGTTCGGAAAATCCTTTGATAAGCGTTAGCGCTTTGGCAGGCCCTCCCATGTAAATGGCAGCCTTTTTCCCTTTGACCCTCTCCCGAACCCTGGAAATTTCAGGCATTATGCGGTTTGTTTCGGTTTTCAGAATTTTTTCTGCTTTCTCTTTAATATCTTCTGAGCCAAAGTATTCCGCAGTCTTTCGCAGAGCTATTGAAATATCTTCAATTCCAAAGAAGCTCACGGTGAAATATGGAATTCCATACTCTTTCTGCATCCATTTTGCAAGATAAGTCATGGACCCACTGCACTGCACGAGGTTAAGGTCGGCTTCAGATGCTCGTGATATAGATTTGACAGTTGAATCCCCAGTTAAGGAGACTATGACCTCAATTCCCATTTGCTCAAATAGGGGTTTTATGAGCCATACGTCCCCAGCCACATTGAAGTCTCCGAGGATATTGATCCTTGGTTTCATGATTTCATTGCTTATTTCAGGTTTATTTTCTGCAGCATTCTCTTTCGGAGGTCTTGTGATTAACTGCTTCAAGGCGTCACAGGCAGCTTTGTACCCATCGGACTTATTGCCTTTGAACCCTTCTGACTTTACAGGGATTACCGGAATATTATGCTTCATGCTTGCTATTTTGCATACGGCTTCAATGTCGTCCCCTATAACTCCCACAATGCATGTTGAATAAACTAAAATAATCGGGGGAGTGTAGAGCCCCACAAGTTCATCAATTGCATTTGATAGTTTATTCTCGCCTCCGAATATAACATCGAGCTCTTTCATATCTGTACTGAAACTGCTGCGGTTTGTCTCTACCCCACTGGACTTTGCACCCCTTATATCCCAGGTATAACCTGCACAACCAATTGGGCCGTGAACAAGATGTATGGCATCGGTTATTGGATTTAAGACAACCCTGGCTCCCGAATATACACATGCCCTCTGGCTAATAGCCCCTGCAAGGGAATTATTGTCGCAGGCAAGGGGGATTATCTGTCCTTTTTCCTGCTTTCTGGCAATGTATGGTTGCCTTTCCTCTAGAGTATCTACTATTCCGGTTTTCTCGGTCATATCTTTCACTACCCTCTGCATCTGTTTTCAGATTTGCAGCGATAATTATCTGGTTTTTCAGTTTTCTTGCTTCTCAGTTTATTCTCGGTTTTAATTTCGCGACTTTAGATTCTTAATTATCTTATGGAACTGTATCATGAATTTTCATTTTGAATCACGTTCTTTACTGAATAGTTTCTAGCAACCAGTCAGGTGCATCTCTGTCTTTTCTATCAAGTAGGGTGTTTCCTATGCGTTCCACCAATCTTGCAGCGCCTACATATCCCATGATCGGGAAATAGTGAAGATTTGCCCTATCCATGATTGGGAAGCCTACCCTTATCAGTGGTAAATCCTCTGCCCTTGCTATGAATTTTCCATATGTATTGCCGATAAGGAGATCCACAGGGTTCCTCTTAACAATCTGGTGAAGCGTGAAGAGGTCCCCTCCCGAAATAACGTCTGCTTCCGGGTATTCAGAGCCTATAAGATCTTCCATTTCTTTTTCAAACTCCGAACTCTGAGTACCAGTGAGCACTACACTGGGTTCCATACCCATTTCCATTACAAGGCTTGTGAGACCTGCAATGATATCCGGATCCCCGTAAATGGCAACCTTTTTTGCGTGGTAATGTGGATGGGCATCAGTCATCATGTCTACCAGCCTACCGCGCTCATCCTCAAGTCTGGGAGGAATCGCAACATTGGCAAGCTTTGCTGCGTTCATGATGAAACGATCAGTGTTTCTGATTCCTATTGGAATAAGCCCTATTTTTGCAGGGACATTATAGCGACTTTCAAGAATCTTTGCTGCAGAGCCTCCTGCCATCCTACAGAGAGCGATCGTCCCGAAGGAATTTGCAGAATCTTCGATATCCCCGATAGGAGTACCACCTCTTGGATACATTGAAGATTCTCCAGTGAGTGGGGCATCAAAGACGTCGGTAGTATCTGGGAAGACGATGCTGGAGATTTTCATTATCGAAAGTATGCGTTTTATTTCCCTAATGTCTCCAGGTTCCACAAAGCCAGGAATGATATTGAGTTTTCCATTTGGTTTGCTTTTTTTGGCAAAGGTTGTCACGAAAGACTTTACCATATTATCATAGCCAGTAACATGAGTTCCCACGTAACTGGGAGTAGAAGCTGCACAGATTTTGATAGAAGGATCTACGAGTTCTTCCATTCGGACATCTTCTACGATCGTATTCACATCGTCTCCTATAGTTTCTGCCACACAGGTGGTGTGAATAGCGATCACTTCGGGCCTGTAGATTGTAGTCAGGTTTTCAAGCGCTTCCTTGAGATTTGCTGCGCCTCCGAAAACAGCGGTCCCTTCTGAAAAGCTGCTGGTAGTGCCCATTGCATTTTCACGGTAATGCCTACTGAGGCACATGCGCAGATAAGAAAGGCAACCTTGGGACCCATGACTGTGTGGCATACAGTTGTGGACTCCAAGGGCAGCATAGACTGCGCCGATAGGCTGGCAGATCTTTGCAGGGTTAATGGTTACCGCTTCTCTGGTTACTTCTTCACATGAGGTGTAGTCTAACATTTATTCCCTCCTTAATCTACTACTCCAGCTTTCCAAGGCGGGCGTATAAACTTCCAGGTTGGGCTGTGCAGAGCCATGTCAATATCTCTTGCGAAATTCAAAACCCCGGAAAAGCCTGTATACCGTCCGCTGTAATCATAAGAGTGAATCTGTCGTGATGGGATTCCGAGCTTCTGGGCCCAATACTTGTCCTTGATCCCTGAACAGAAGAGGGCAGGTTTGAGGGCCTTTACAAGAGCTTCGGTCTCGTGATGATTGAGATCGTCAACTACGATTGTTCCATCCTTTATTTCAGGGAAAAGACCTTCATAGTCCATAAGCCCAATTTTCTGTTTCAGCTCTTCAATCCTCTCCTTACTGACCGCAGGTTCAATATTTTCATCCCTTTCATAATGTATATCCTCAAGGATGGAACCCAAAGCTCCTTGCTTCATCCCTGGAATGACGTGTCGACCTTCGTAATCATCCCTATGGGCGAATTGGTATCCTGCAACAACAATTTTCATGCCGAGTTCTTCGAAGAGGTTCACGTAGTGATGGCTTCTTGAACCTCCTGCATAGATAAAGACAGATTTGCCCTGAAGTTTTTTCCTGTATTTTTCAATATCAGCCTGGTATTTTGCTTTTTCTTCGGCAATGATTTCTTCAGTTTTTCTAGTGAGTTCCGGGTCATCAAAGAATTCTGCCATTTTCCGAAGAGATTTAGTTGTACCTTTGGTGCCCACATAGTTTACCTTCAACCAGGGGACCCCGTATTTTTCTTCCATCATTCGATTCGTGTAGTTGATGGAACGGTGGCAGAGCAGGATGCTGAGCTTTGCTTTATGGGCTTTTGCAAGTTTATGGAATGACCCGTCTCCTGTGAAAGTCGAGACTATCCTGTAACCTATTTTTTCCAGAATTGGCTTGATTTCCCATAGGTCTCCCCCGATATTGTATTCTCCGAATATATTGATGTCAAAGGGAGTAGGATTTTCAAGTTCCTCGGTTCCTATCAGATGTTCCATCAGAGAATTGCTAGCAATGTGGTGCCCTGCCGACTGGCTTACTCCTCTGTACCCTTCACAATGAGAAGGAATAACCTTGATTCCATACTGTTTTTCAGCTTCCCGAGCAACAGATTCGATATCGTCACCTATTAGTCCTACAGGACAGGTTGCAGAGATACTTATGGCTCCGGGATTGAATATCTTCACAACCTCATCAATGGCTTTCTTCAGTTTTTTCTCACCGCCGAAAACGATATCAGTTTCTTTCATATCTGTACATACGCAATAGTTGAGAAAATTATCTTCACCTTCTTCTGCCTTTGCAAGGTTTCGCCTGGTTCCCCAAGTGAAGTATGCGCAGCCAATAGGGCCATGAACAAGGTGAACCATATCTTTTATCGGCCCGAAGACTACTCCCTTGGAACCAGCAAAGGCGCAGCCACGGTTTGTGAGGATTCCTGGAATAACCTTCTCATCAGCCTCAATATGCTGTTCAGTAGAGCAGTCCCTGACAACTATATGCTTTCTCCGGTTCTTTGCAGCTTTTTCCGGGAGCACTTTCAGCATGTTATCTATAAGCTGCTGTTTATCCTCAATTCTCTGACCGATTTCAGCTCCCATTTACATCAACTCCTTAGTAACGGTCATTTCTCCACTTTCCCCAGTCCGGATGCGGAGCGCTTCACTAATTTTTGACACGAAAATTTTTCCGTCTCCTACATGCCCTGTCTGGTTTACTTCAAGTATTTTTTTAACCACTTCACTTACGCTTGCTTCATCCACTATGATGGTCAACATCCTTTTCGGAATGAAACGGATACAGTTCTCAGCTTTTTCTTTTTTAGGATCTGGCAGGGGCGGATCAAACTCAAAGCATAGTCCTCTTTGCTTCCCATGACCCATTACCCTATTTACGGTAAACGAGGGAAAGCCACATTCAAGGAGAGCTTCTTTAGTTTTTTGGACTTTGTTCATTCTGATTATTGCTGTAATCTCTTTCATGGGATTAGCCTCCGAAAATCTGGCTTTAAAGCCCGAGCTTTCCATTCCTCGGCATAGTTTACTTCAATTATTTTTTGAATCACTTCGTTTACGCTTGCTTCATCTACTACGATGTTAAAGATTTTTTTTGGGATGAAGCGGATGCAGTTTTCATATTCTTCTTTCTTAGGATCTGGCAGGGGTGGGTCAAACTCAAAGCATAGTACTTTTTGCTTCCTTTGGCTCATTACCCTATTTATGGTAAAAGAGGGAAAGCCACATTCAAGGAGAGCTTCTTTAGTTTTCTGGACTTTATTAATTTCGATTTCTTTCATGGGATTACCCTCCGAAAATATGGCTTTAAAGTCCGGGTTTTCCACTCCTTATGGTGTAGGCTTCTTCAATTGGATTTACGAAGATCCTTCCGTCTCCATATTTACCGGTCCTTGCTGATTCCATTATAGCCTGTATAACTTTGTCCTTGTGTTCGTCCTCGACCACCATCATGAGCATGATCTTCTGCAGTTCATCGTAGTGGATGTCTGCTATATGAATCCCCTTTTGCTTCCCTCTTCCAAAGACTTCCATCTTGGTCAGAGAAATGCAACCCTTTTTTTCAAGATTTTCGATAACTTTAGACTCCATGCCTGGCCTGATTATTGCCCGTATCATTTGCATTTTGATCTCCTCTGCATCTCATCAATTATAACTCAACAATTCCAAATTCCACCATCATGGATTCTAACTCTTCCATAGGAAGTGGAGTTGGGACAACAAGATTGGTATTTTTCTGGATATTATTGGCAAGGGTGAGGTATTCCTTGGCTTGGTTGGACTCGCGATCGAAATCTATTACGGTCTTTCTGTTGATCTCTGCCCTCTGTACAATATTGTCCCTAGGTACGAAGTGGATCAGATGACTTCCCAGTTTCTTTGCGAATGCTTCAAGAAGTTCACGCTCCCCATACACATTTCTGCTGTTGCAAATGATGCCTCCTAGGCGGGCTCCCCCTTTGGCAAATTTAGCAAGCCCTTTACAGATGTTATTTGCTGCATAGATAGCCATTAGTTCTCCACTTGCTACAATATAAATTTCTTTGGCTTTACCTTCGCGGATTGGCATAGCAAAGCCCCCACACACGACATCACCAAGAACGTCGTAGAATACATAATCGAGGTCTTCAGTGTATGCTCCCAGGTTTTCAAGCAGCCCGATAGCAGTAATGATCCCTCTACCTGCACATCCTACTCCTGGTTCAGGACCACCAGACTCTACACATTTAATGCTCCCAAAACCTGGCTGTACAACAGTTTCAAGATGTACTCCCTCATCTCCCTCATTTCTCAGAGTGTCAAGTACAGTCTTCTGATTCAGGCCTCCAAGAAGCATTCTGGTAGAGTCTGCTTTCGGGTCGCATCCTACAAGAAGAATTTTATTTCCCATAGTTGAAAGGGCTGCAGTCAGGTTTTGTGTGGTAGTTGATTTTCCGATACCACCCTTTCCATAGATTGCTATTTGTCTCATATTGTTTCTTGCTCCTTAACCTGCTTCCTTTGACTGCCGGAAATAGGCAACCTATGTTTAGTACTATACTATATATAATTTTTCCTTGGATGCGCAAATTCAACTTTCATATATATTTTTAATTCAAGTTTCCGAAGATGTTTTAAAACAGTACCACATTATTGCTGCTGTTTTTGAAGAATTATTCAAACATTGTAACTTTTCAGTTTAGATAAAATCATATCGCAATCCTTTTTAACAAGATTCAATGAGCAGATTTCAGTGAACTTATTTTGTTTAACCATAGACTATTGATCAGTTTTTGGTTTCCCATCAGTTAGTAATCAAAGAGATATATTGGATTAAAATAAATATCAATCAACCCATTTAGTTGTGCTGAATAGTTGCTATATTTTAGAATATAGGACTTAAGATTTGTATTACTGACCCGATTTCCATAAAAATAGTTCCTATTTAATGTTTCTTAGTGATATTTCACTAGATTTTATAAAATATGACTGAGAATAGCCATATAACTCAATTTAAATTCATGTAAGTCGGCAAATAGTTGAATATTAGCAAATATATGTAAATTTTTATTTAAATTATATTGCCTGAATATATATTTATATGTTGTGTATCGATGCACTTGCCGATTAGAAGTAAATTGAAAAACCAATTACCTTAAAAAGTTATATAAATTGCAAATAAGTTAGGAGTGGATACAAATATGGGGAAACAAAAATTAAACAGAATGAAAAAAACACTTAGCATTCTCTTGCTAGTCTTTGTAGTAGTGCCATTGACAGCTGTGGCAGCGAGCGCAGCTTCTGGTTCTGGAGATCATGGTTACGGTGGTCATGATCACGGCGGTTTTGGTCACGGTGGCTATGGCGGCGGTGGCTGGGGAGGACCTTTCGGATATTACCCCCCTGCCCCCTATGGTGATAGTGGGGATAGCGAGGTCGTCTGCGGACCTTATGGATGTTACTGGAATGAGGCTACAGCATACCTTCCAAAGATTGTCTTAGCTGAAGAAGCTTGGTAAAAATAAAAGTTTTTTCAGCAACTATATCGATCGCTGACTAATCATCATGAATAGTAGTAAGAATGTATTGAGGTATTGTTTATCTAGAAGTGAAAATTAGTAAAATACAGAAATTGCGAATAAAATACCTCTTTTTTTCAATTTTTTAGCATTAGCATGCACTCTAATAATGTGTTAACTATAATGAACACTTCTAGTGCACATCAAAAAATCAATATCCATTAAACCATTCATGTTTATAGAACAAAGCTTAAAATCACTGAATCTTCAGCCCCAGTGGATAGATAAGTGTCAACTTCGACCCTGTTCCATAGGTAATTTTCTGCTGCTTCTTTGCTA
>PLUB01000096.1 GCA_003164755.1 Methanosarcina sp.
AAGCCAACAGATTTACAAAACGTGTTTGATTACCAGGTGATGATTCCTGCTAATATGCTTAACATATCATCCCAGAGAGAATCTCTGGATGCAGAGCGTGCATAAGTACAAAAAAAATGTTGTAGCGTCAGCTTAGTAAATCCCAATGAGAGTGATATCAGTAGGATTTACTAAGCTGTCCCTTGTTAGACTATATCGAAGGCGGTTAAGAATTTCCCAATCTCTCAGGTGAGAACGTAATTACTCATGCAAAAAATAGTTTTGAGAGAGATTTCGATATTCAAAGGGAGAAAAAGTTGCAAAGGAACGAACAAATCCAAAAAAATTAGTATTTTCCAAGTGACATATACGGAAGAATTTTGAAAAAGATTCACTGCTGAGCAGAAAACCATGGGAACTTAGGTAATTTTTGTAACACATCCAATTAATTCACCTGTATCACGATCTTCACTGAAGATAACGCTTCCTATAATGTTATCTTGATACTAAGCTAAAAAACTTATAATATCATGTATCTGGAGGCCTAGAAAAGCTTTTGTGATCCCACATCAAGCTATAGATATAGCAAGGCATATGTAATTCCTAATCAAAATATGAACAAATGGTAAAAAATAATACATCCGATGAAAAACCTGACACGTTAACAGCTGCAGTATACACCATAAGTTTTGTACTTTGTGGATACATTATTATAAGAGTCATTCTATTATTCGGATCCCTTACAAACATATAAAAACATTTTTAGAAATATCTAGTTATTATTTTATCGAATTTTAATCATAATTAATACATACTTTTTGTATCAAAAACTGGCAAGATAGAATATACATGGGCTATTATGGTCGATGATGATGAGTATAAATTAATAATTGTTTCGGCAACGATATAGATTGCTGACTGCTAACTAATCTAATCATGGACTAATCTATCATAGATCTCATGTCAACAATCATTTCACCATTTTCAATGGGTTCGTTTTTTCTAATTTTCGTGCTTTGCTCTACCGAAATTCTGTATGATGACTGAATAAAATATTATTGACATAGCTTAAATTCGTTAACTGAAAAATTTATTGATGCTGTTTATGAAAATGTAGCTCCTGCAAGATTTGGGCTTGGATCTGGATCTTTTGCTGGAGCTGCAGGTGCTGAAGCTTGCATCGTGTATGGCATTCCTATGTATGATGGACAACTCCAATTACCGTTCACCCATAACACATCCAGTACCATAATAACCCCAGTAGGGATAACCTCCCCAACCCCAGCCACCACGACCACCACCGTGTGCACTAGCTGCAACTGTTGTCGCCGATAATACAAAAAGTACTGTCAGCAAAATGATCAGTATCTTTTTTGGTCTACTAAGTTTTTGTTTCAACATTCAATTCATTCCTTTCTTATTAGGCTTGATACAATCTTAATCCGGCTATAGAACAATTTGTTGAGATCGGAGTTTATTTAAATTATCATACGGCTGTAGGATTTACCTGTATTTAAGACTTTTCTTTAATTTAATAGCATTTTATGCCATTAAAGTTAAAAAATATACTATTTATTATCAGATATTGACTCAAAATATAATGCTTCTCTTGGACCTATATAAGATGGGAATAAATCGTTACTTATGAATAAAATTAAAATTCATCCAAAAAAGTAATATAAATTTAGACATCTGTGATACTCAACAATCTGGATTTATAAGAACATTCTATCATTTACAAAGTTGAACTAATACCCAGTCAGAATAAATATCTCAGCTTAGAACTATAGGAAATGAGTTGGAGGAAGAGAAAAAATGCACATTCCAGATGGATATTTAGGGCCGCATACATATATTGCGTTTTGGATCATCATGATCCCGATATGGTATTATGCAGGACAGAAGTTGACCACGGAGCTCAGGTCCAAACAGGTACCATTGCTAGCACTATCAGCTGCGTTTTCGTTTGTAATAATGATGTTCAATATACCTGTTCCAGGTGGCAGCTCAGGCCATGCCGTGGGAGCTGGAATTATTGCCATAATCATAGGTCCATGGGCAGCAATTATAGCTATATCTGTAACTTTAGTATTGCAAGCAATGATTTTTGGTGATGGTGGAATAACAGCCATAGCCACTAACTGCTTCAATATGGGAGTTGTAGTATCCTTTGTTGCTTATTACACTTATAAGTTGATTAGTGGAAATTCAGCGATTACATCCTCTGCAAGAATTATTGCTGCAGCTATTGCTGGCTGGCTTTCTCTGACCTTAGCAGCGTTGTGTGCTGGCTTTGAATTGGGGATACAGCCAATTTTGGAGCACACGGCTGAAGGAGTCCCACTTTATATGCCATATCCTTTGAGCGTAACTGTTCCTGCCATGGTACTTGAACACGCTTTAGCATTCAGCATTCTTGAGGCAGTGATTACCGCAATTATTTTTGCCTATATCCAGAGAACAGATACATCTGTATTTTATGGAGAGAAATCGAAAGTCGAGATGAACAAAATCAAACGGGAAGTCATAGCCTGAGGTGAAAATATGGATAAGTTGACAGAAACTTAGCGATTGGTCTGGTATTACTGATAATTATTGCGCCTATAGGTCTGATTGCATCAGGCACTGCATATGGCGATGGGCACCAGATGAGCTTAAAGATAGGATTGGGTATGTGCCACATGGGTTGGAAGAGCTCTCTGACTTATGGCATGCACCAATGAAGGATATATAACATCCCCAATGGCCCTTCTTTCCAGGATTCGAAGCTCGTATCTTCTGCAGGATATGTTCTGTCTGCAGTAATCGGTATAATAGTTAGTGGCAGTCTTTTGTATTTCATTGGAAAGAAAGCGACTAAAAACTAAAAAATCTAGTGCATTTTGGATTATCATGATCCAAATTTGAATTTTTTAAGAATGGATATGTGAATTTATGGGTTTAAATGGCTCAATTACTTGATTTAGTGTATGGATTTGCTGCATGCACAAATATCGGATATATAATAAGAGAATGGGCTTGATATTGCACCACTTTGAAAAAGAGTAGATTGGAAGGACGGAGTGATAAAACCCTTCCATAACTCTTGGTATTTTGTTTTAGAAATCTGAAACTTACACCTGCCTGCACTTATAGATAAGGAATTCAACTACCACATATTTGATTAATGATTTCAGATTTTTTCGTTTTTCGATATCTTTTAGATAGACATATAAATGTATAACAGCTTCATATTTAATATTTTTCTTTAATTTTCTCATATTTTGTGTTATTAGACTTAAAATTTAGATTACTTATCCTAAAATAAGTCAACGATTAATTCAATTTACTTTAGTTCAGAAGTTATTATTCATTATATATTATAAGATATTAACTAAATATATTCCAATTTATAGGTAGTTAGTCATTGAATTCCTTGGAACGTGAGTTATGATTATCCACCTATTTGTACCCATTTATTTTTTCAAACTAGACTACCTATACGTATAAAAATGTTTACCAGTGATTTGCCGATTGGGAGTAAATGGAAAAATAACAGCCTTATAAAATAATGCAAAGTGAAAACAAGTTTGGAGTGTATACAAATATGGAGAAACAAAAATTTGACAGAATGAAAACAATACTTGGCATTCTGATTTTAATCTTTTTAGTAGTGCCATTGATAACTGTGTCAGCGAGCGCACAGAACTTAAATACTAGTTCTGTTGGATCACCAGTGGTAGGACCGTTTGGATATTACCCCCCGCCCCCTATGGCGATAGCGGGGATAGTGAGGTAGTCTGCGGACCTTATGGATGCTACTGGAACGAGGCCACAGCATACCTTCCGAAGCTTGTCCTAGCGAGGAAGCTTGGTAAAAAAAATAGTTGTTTCGACGACGATATAGATTGTGGACTAATTAAATAGTAAAAATGACACCATAATTAATAGTTGGTTGAAATGGTTTACTGAAAATTAAATATGTATGCATTTTTCTATACTTTTCAGTTTATGAATGTAAGTACTAGTGAATAAAATTTTAATGGAGAGTTTACGTTAAGGACATAGGTAGGTTTTACATTAAAACTTCTGCATCAATGGGGAAATAAGAAACAGAATATTTGTCAGTAAAACTATTAACTTTCCATCAATTTTAACTAAGGACAAAATAATAAGTACTACGGAAGACTCAAAATAGAAATAGGACAATATCGATTAACCATAAGGAATGTCATTATTGCCCTGGAAATTAGGTGACCAACCCTTTTAAATTATACATGGAGACTACAACTATCAACATGAAATTAACAACAATATAAAATTGTGTTAGTAGTTAGTAGGATAATCAACCCGTTACTTTAAAAATTATTTTTCCCAAACGGTTTAACTCGTTCTGCTAACAGAGTGAGCAATCCCTGTTTTTCATTGGGAAGATACACTACCAGATCTATATAACTATTTTTTTCTTGTTTTTCTATTTACGATGGGAGTTTTGGCTAATTAGTTCCAGATGTTCCATGAGCTCCATATGCTCTATAAGTTCCATGAGTAATAGACCACCAATGTTTTCTTTATTACTGAAGGCATTTATGAAATTCATAGATTTTATCACAAAAACTATGCATCAAATAGTCTCAAAATAGATTCCGTTTAGTTGGACCCGCTCAGCTGTAGTAAGATAAACTACACTCTCACAAATATTACAGCAGTGATCGGCAATTTTTTCAATATACCGAATCAGAAAAAGTAAATATGTGGTTTTGGAAATGATGCTCGTATCTTTTGCCATCATTTCTATTAATTCAACCCAGATTACGTAAAAGAGCTTGTCTACATCATCATCTCTAGCTGCCGTCGCTTTTGCGAGTTCAGTGTCTTGATTCTCAAAAGCCTTCAGGGAATTCTCAAGCATAGATGTTGCAATGTCTGACATTTTTTCAATAGCCATAAGAGATCTTACATACTCACCTTCGATTTTTCCAGGAATTTTAGCAATATTAATCGATAGTTCACTAATCCTCTTGAGCTCTGCTGAAATCTTGAGAGCAGATATAACAAGCCGAAGATCGCTGGCTATAGGCTGTTGAAGTGCAAGCAGATCCGAAATAGAAACCTCAATTCCTTCCTCATATTTATCCATTTTTGCCGCAAGGATAAGCACTCTTTTAGCGACCTTGATATCCAGATCTATAAATGCATCTATCGAATCGCAGAAGATAAGTTCAACCATCTTTCCAAATGAAATTACTGATTCCTTGAGTACATTCAACTGCCTTATATATTGTTCTCGAACCATAACTCAATCACCCAAATCTACAGGCAACGTAAATCACTTAGGGATGGTCAAAACGGTTATATTAATTTTCGAAAAATAATTAACTCTGAAATCGAATTTAAATAATTTATATCAATTGCTGTAAATCTTCAGTGATTAATTGGAGTAATTTATAACAAAATCATCTTTCATTCCGAGAAGTGGAGTGTTAGCCTCACGATATCTCGTTGACTGACTACTCCAACTATTTTATTGTCATTATCCGTCACAGGAAGTGATCTGAAGCCATATCTAGAGAACATCTTCGTGGCTTCTCCAATACTACTCTCTTTATCCAGGGTTATGACATTCTTATTCATGATATCCTTCAAAAGTGCCTGATTATCCGCCTGAAGAAGCTCCTTTACATCAATCACACCTAATAGCTGATTATCCTTGTCGGTTACGTGGATAT